>CAWFVR010000016.1:0-163221 GCA_963819315.1 uncultured Rubrobacteraceae bacterium | reverse complement strand
CCCTCCACAGCCCAACGACGCTTCGGAAGCGCTTTGCTTAGAGCGCTGCAGAGTCCGTAGCCCTTTGCGGTTGGCCGGGAAGGCTGACGGCCCAACCAATTCTCCTTGCTCATCGATCGCACGCGACGACGTTGGTCGCCTTATGGGGATCTACACCGATCACTATCTCCATCCCTCCCGACCTCCTTTGCGCTCGAGACCACTGCAATCTCTAGCGGACGGAGGACAATCCGACTTTGGGTGAGATCCCCACGCCTCTGTTGAGTCACCCCGTTCGCCGTTCTCTACGGTGGGTCGCAGGCCTAGAAAGAGCCAACCCTCCTTACACGGGCGGCAGGACGTTGGCGAGCGATCCCTGTATAACCGGCGCCCTAGAAGCTTAGCGGCTGCAGACCACCGAGCTCCTGACCAAGAGTTAAACAAGTCGGAGCGTCACTCAGGGGAATAAGACCAGGAATAAGACCTGAGGATAAGATGAGAGAGTGGGAAGGGAGGCACGCCATCGGGGTAAGCGAGAAGAGCGGACTCGCCTTTGCAGCCTCAACAGGAGGTTAATTTCTGCCAGTGAATTTTATGCGGCGGATCGTTCCGCCGTTGCAGGTCCACGTAGAAGAGGTCGCCGTTGGGGCCGATCTGCAGGTCGACGGGGGTCGCCGCGCCCGCCACGAAGGTCTCGAGCTTGGCGGGGTCCGGCAATCCGTTTGTGCCCTTCTGCATAGCCCAGATGCAGTTGCGCGAGAAGTCGGCGAAGAACAGGGCCCCGTCGTATGCGTCCGGGTAGGGGCCGCCGTCTTGTAGAATGCCAGGCCGGGATCGAGGAGCTGCCGGTCGCGCAGCCTCCCCCGAGACTACCTTGCGCGTGGTTATAGGCGTAATAGGGACGGCTTGTGACAGCGCCGGCCGTGCCGTACAGGTTCTCGCAGATGTTCAGGTCCAGCGCGTCGTAGCCCGCCTGCCTGCCTTTCCCCTCGTAGCACGGCCAGCCAAAGTTCTCGACGGTCGAGTCGGTGGGGTTGGTGATGCGATCTATCTCCTCCCAATTGTCTATCCCACGTCGCCAACCCAAATCTCGTTCGTGCCCGGCCTTATCGTGAAGCGGAAGGGGTTGCGCAGCCCGTAGGCGATGATGCGCCGAGTGTTGGGGAGGTTGCTGCGATGAAGCGGGTTGTCAGGCAGCGCGTTACCCGTTGCAGGGTCCACCCGCAGGATCGCGCCGTCGAGGCTAACAGGGTCGCCGCTAGTCCGCAGGTCCTGGCTGCGCAGCGCCCCTCCCTCTGCCGTCGGCGGAGTATGCGTTGCTCCGACCCCGCCGGGCGGGTCCCCGCACGGATTTAGCGGAGAGCCTTTCTGCCCATAGTCGGCGAAGGCGAAGCTGGCCCCATCGCCTCCGCTGACGTATAGTGCCCCGTCGGAGCCAAAGGCTAGGTTGCCTATGGAGTGGGAGGAATACTGCTGGCACCAGTCCTCGATCAACACCTTCTCCCTGCCCGTCATCTTGTTGGTGGTGGGAGCAGCCTGCAACCGAGAGAGCCGACCACTGACCACGCAGCCGTCAGCGGTGGCCCCAGGCGGGGTAGGGCAGGTGATCGGAGGTGGCTCCGGGTGTGCCCCACTTGGGCGCCGTCCCTCCGATGGGGGCGTCGTAGGTGTAGAGGACGTAGACGTAGGGGTTGGTGGGGAAGTTGGGATCTAGGGCGAGGCCGAGCAGGCCCCTATCCCAGCCGTTGTAGACCTTGGTGCGAAGGTCGGCGAAGATAGTGGGTGTGGTGTCAGAGAGGTTGTCGAAGACCTTGATGAGGCCGCTCTTTTCGGCCACGAAGACCCTACCGTCCTTGGAGAACTCTACGTTGGTGGGGCTCGTGGAGGCCGCGAAGACGATCGTCTGCTGGAACCCCGATGGCAGCGTGGGCGTAGCGTTTGCCTCGTGGGGACGTAGGAGTGTCACGAGGATAACGGCCGCGATCGCTCCCGCTAGCGCAATCCACACTCTTAGCAGCTGCGAAGTGCTTAAACGCTTGGTGTGAGTTAGGCGGTGAAGATTTGAGCGGAAGGTGCCCACGCCTTAGAGTCGGCTTGCCACCCGATCCCGTAGGGAAAGGAACCGACCCGTGCTCGATGTGGACACCTTCCTCACTACACTCTACGTTATGGTCGACGACTTCTGCCAGTCCCACCGCCCTCAACAGCGACGACCAGGCCCCGAGGCCTCCCTTTCCGAGAGCGAGGTCTCACGCTCTCCGTCTTCGCCCGATGGTCGAGATTCGCCAGCGAGAGGGACTTCTACCGCTACGCCCAGAGCCATCTGCGAGGTGCGTTCCCCACCCTGCCCGACCGCTCTCAGTTTAACCGGCTGGTGCGCTTCCATGCGGACACCATCGAGGAGATAGCCTTGCATCTGGGACAGATCGTGGAGGGCGCCAATTCCCCTATCAGGCCCTGGACGCCTCGGCGATGCCCGTCCGGGATGCGAAGCGTCGTGGGAATGGCTGGCTTGCCGGATATGCCGATATCGGCTGGTCCAACAGCCTGGGCTGGTACGAAGGCTTCTCCCTTTTGACCGCCGTTGAGCCCTCCGGAGTGATCACGGGCTTTTGCTTTGGTGCCGCCTCCAGCGCCGACCAACCGCTGGCAGAGACGTTTTTCACCCTGAGCGCCAATCCGAACCCCAGGCACAGCGTGGGCCGGCCCTCTCGGGACCTATGTGGCCGACAAGGGCTTTGAGGGCGATGAAAACCATCGGCGCTGGTCGATCACTACGGGGCGGAGGTGATCCGTCCGCCCAAGCGCAACTCCAAGAAGCCCTGGTCCAAGCGCCTGAGGAGCTGGCTTGCCGGTATCCGTCAGATCGTCGAGACGGTCTATGACAAGCTCTTCAACACCTTCGGCCTCGGCGGGAACGGCCCCATGAGCTCGAGGGTTTGCGTGCGCGATTGGCCGCGAAGGTCGCCTTGCATAACTTCTGTATCTGGCTCAACGACCAACTCGGCCGACCTCGGCTGAACTTTGCAGATTTGGTGGGATGGTGAGCTCACATTTCACACCAAGCGTTTAAGCGTACTGGATGCTGCATCCATCTCCCCTTTGCTTCTCTAGCGGGAACTGAGGAAGAAAGGTGTTAAATCCCGAGTTCCGCTTGCTATAGCTCTCTGAGGTGTATAGGTGTATTCATAGCTAAACGTGGATCAAGGCGTAAGACAAAGCGAATGACGACTGTCCTTCAAGTAGTCAAAAGTGCACGTTGCTAAGACAAGAATGAGCAGCACTAAAACGCTTGGTGTGAGTTGAGATCACCACCCGAGCAAGTCGGCGAAGGCCAACCGGGGGCGTCCGAGTTGCTCATTGAGCCAGATCGAGAAGTTGTGCAAAGCTATCCTCGCCGCCAAACGCGCTCGCAACCCACTCAGCTCGTGGGGCCGCTCCCGCCACAGACCGAAAGCGTTGAAGAGCTTATCGTAGACCGTCTCCACGATCTGACGGATGCCGGCCACCCAGCGCCTCAAGCGCTTGGGCCATACCTCGCGGGCGTTGCGTTTGGGCGGGCAGATGAGCCGCGCTCCATAGTTATCAAGCCACCGCCGGTGGTTTTCTGCGCCCTCGAAGCCCTTGTCGACCACGTACGGCCCCAAAGCCGCCGAACCCGCGCTCCCTATCCTGGGGTTCGGCCGAGCCCTCACGGCGAAGAAGGTCTCGGCCACCCGCTGATCGGCGGTGGAGGCGGAGGAAAAGCCGAAACCCGTCATCACTCCCGTCGGATCGACGGCGGCGAGCAGGCGAAAGCCCTCGTACCATCCCAAACTGTTGGACCACCCGACGTCGGCGTAGCCCGCCAGCCATCCCGCACCCCTTCGCTTGGCATCCCTGACGGGCATCGCCGAGCTATCGAGAGCTTCGTAAGGACGCTCTCTTACTCCCAAAAGCGTCACCAGGTGCGAGATGAGGTCCTCGATGAGCCCTATGTGCGAACGCACCAGCCGGTTGAATTGCGAGCGATCCGGCAAGGTAGGGAAGGCCTCCCGCAGACAGCTCCTTGCATAGCGGTAGAAGTCCCGTTCACTTCCGAAGCGGTCCCACCGGGCGAAGATGGCCAAGGTTACCACCTCGCTCTCGGAGAGGGATGCCTTAGGGCCGGGCCGCCTTTTTGGCGGGTGGGACTGGCAGAAGTCGTCGATCATAACGTAAAGTGTGGTGAGGAAGGTGTCCACGTCGACCATGAGAGTCCGGTTCCTTTCCCTTCGGGATCGGGTAGCAAGCCGACTCTAAACCGTGGGCACCTTCCGCTCAATTTGACCATAATTCACACCAAGCGTTTAAGTGACGTGGAGTGTAACAAGGTTAGCCCGAACTTCCGGGAACCCGATTTCTGCGCACCTCGATGACCTTCACGTGTGCCCGCTGCTTTCAAGGAACCCTACCGTGTGAGCGCTCGCTCGAAACGTATTTCCTGGGCGCCACTGCTCGAGACAGCGTGGAATGTGAGCTCAGGCAGTTATGTGGATCGGGAGTTGCACGTTTCTAGCCTCAAACGGCATTCCTATTCAGCATCCTGCATACTTACTTCCGACGATTTATATTCCGAAACCGATTGGTAGACAGCTGGGCGGGTCTGGATCACATATTTTTGGCAGCGCAAGTGACACGGATGCTATCGCCGATTTGGTGCACGACGGCGTTGTCGAGGAGTACCCTCAGTCAGGCGAGAGGATTCGCGGCAAGGACAACGCGCGAACCGTCTATGAGAACTATCCGAGCATACCAACCTGATCGACTACAGCTACAGGGTAAACGGGGACCTGGCCGTCATCGAGATGGTCCTTGACTACGATGGCAATCGCATGAATGTCTGCGACATAGTCGACTTTGAGGAGGGCAAGATCAAGAAGGCTAGGGCGTACTTCGGCGAGCCCTTCGAAACGCCCGAGTGGCGCGCGCAGTGGGTAGAAAGTATGTAGAGGAGAGGTCCTATTCACCAACCTCATAGAAGGTCGACTTTAGCCATTTGGCCGGGTAGCAATCCGCCTCGCTTAGGCGCTCTACTAAAGCCAGTGGGACTTTATACGGGTCGCCTTGGGAGATCGACCCGCAAAAAGTCCCCCTATAACAAGAACCTGCAGCTCTGTTGGAAGGCGCGTTTCTGAGAAAAGTGGGGTGAGAAGGGGTCAGAGAAACCCTATCGATCATGGCCGGTAGGAGGCTAGGCACCTCGATAATCACTTCAGGTACATTGGGGTGAGGGGCATATCTATCGCTTTTGCTCAAAAATGGCTAAAGTCGAGATAGAAGAATCTCTATAAAAATGCCAAGCCACAGATCTGGTCTCGAACGTGGTTCCGTCACGCATTCATCCCCCAAAGTACGTTGACCCTCCGACGCGCCAGGGCGATGAGAGCTTGAGTGTGCCTCTTGCCTTCTGCCCTCTTGCGGTCATCAACGTTCAGAAAACTACACACTCTGAGCCATGGTTCCGTGCCCGGCTGACCGAGGGAGCAGGTAGTAGGTCAATCTCTTGCCTCACACTAAAGCCAAACCCCAAAAGCTCGGATAAAGAACTTATGCTCGAGGTTCGGGACATCGTAATATACGACCTCGTAACAAACCATCCTCTCTCCCAACAGGAGGAGCGGCCATTCGCAGCACTAGTGCATCCCGCGCGCACCTCCTCGCGTCGCTCCTCCTGCTGGGCCTGTCCCTCCTCTGCTCAGCCTGCGCCCTCGTGCCCGAAGGGCCCTCCCTCGGCGGAGCCTCTCCTCCCCCCTCGGGATCGCTCTCTGTGAGCTTCATAGACGTTGGGCAGGGTGACGGGGTGCTCGTGCAGGCTGGCGGCGAAGAGTACCTCATAGACGCAGGCAGGGCTGAGGAGGGGCCCAACGTGGTTGACTTCTTGAGGAGCAGGGGGGTGGAGGATCTAGACGGTATCGTGGTGAGCAACCCCGACGCCGACCACATCGGCGGCTTCGTGGATGTCTTCGACGCCTTCGAGGTCGATACCGTCTACGTCTCAGGCGACCCGAAGGGGACGCTCACCTACAACACCTTCTTGCGAGGGGTGCGCTACGAAGGGGCCGCTCTGGAGGTGGTACGCGCCGGACGCCGGATGGACTGGGGTGGGGTGCAAGCCGACGTGATCGGCCCACCGCCAGGCGAGCTCTTTAGCGAGACCAACGACAACTCGGTTGCGATTTTGCTCACCTACGGCATGGCTCGTGTGCTGTTGGCTGGTGATGCGGAGGGAAGGGAGGAAGAGTACATGGCGAGCGGTCCGTACACCGGTCCGCTAACGGTACTAAAAGCTACCCACCACGGCTCGAGCACCTCCTCGACCCCGCTCTTCCTCAGCCGCTTTCCGCCCAGGATAGCCGTCATCCAGTGCGGCGCGGACAACCCCTACGGCCACCCCACTCCGGAGACCCTCGACCGCCTCCAGCGCAGTGGCGCCAGGATATTCCGCAACGACGAGCACGGGGACGTTATCGTGACCATAAAGGAAGAGAAGGTCGACGTAGCTGTCACGAAGCCTGAGGCAGCCTTCTACACCGATTCTCCAAACAATTGATACTGGCTAGAAGTCGTGAGAGCACGCGCCAAAGAATACAAAAAGCTCACCCTAGCTGACGCTGACAAGCGGAGGCCTTGAAGGCCGGAGCGTGCTGACAAGCCGCCTGGCGAAGCCAGGGCGACGTGCTGAACTCACCTCTCTCTGGCTCTCGCCTTCTCTCGCTCCATCGTCTCGGGGTCGAAGAACCGGAAGTAGGGGCTGCCGTAGTGCTGGTATGCGCCCCACGTGCGGGTGCCGCCGGGGAACTCGGCTATGGCGTGCCGGGCTTCCCGCATGGCTGCGTACATGGGCCGGGGATCGGTATCATCGTAGCGGTTCTCACGATCGTCTATCCTGCGCAGGCCGAGCAGGTTGGAGTAGAGGTTCAGGGCGAACGTGCGGGCTGCCAGGTCGTCCACAGGCCATGCGGTACAGACGAAGTTGGTTATGCCGCGCTCGAAGAACCGTTCGGCGAAGCTCGGCGCCAGCTCGACGGAGCGTCTCTCGGACCTGTCTGGCGTGATACCGGACTCGCAGGCGTTTGAGAAGACGAACTTCGGGATGCGGTCGATCCGGCTGAGCTCATTGGGGGAGATTAGCTGGCCTCTGGAGAAGACCCAGCCCGAAGCCGCGGGGTTTTCATCGTACGTGCAGTGGCCGGCGAAGTGGAGCACGTCGTAGGAGTGGAGCATCAGGTGTCTGAGGACGTTCGTGCGGGTCGCCGCGTACGGCCCGAAGAGCCGCACCACTTCGATGCGGTTGGAGCTCAACTTCTCGTAGACGACGTTGAAGCTTTCGAACAGGTCAGCGACTTCGACGCCCTCTTCTTCCGCGCCCGGCAGGTGTGCGTCTTCGGCCGGGTCCGCGACCACGAGCACGCGCATGATGCGCCGCGGAGGCGGGGGCGGCTCCGGCGGCGGGGCGAACGTGGTTCGCAGCTGCCGCGTGAATCCGCGTCCGGTGCCGAGGAACCGGTCAGGGTCGAACTCCGAGCGCTTGCCGCTTGACGAGCCGTTTTCTCGAGGGGTGAGATCCGGCTGAGCGACCATCTCCCAGTGGATGCGGGCCATCGTCGAGTCGAGCATCATGACCAGCGGGGCGTCGGTGGAGAACTGCGCGCGCAACTCGGCGGGTACGAGAAGCTTCTGCAGGAAGCTGCCTCGCTCGGACTGCGTGTGCAGGTCCGATTCGGCGGCGAGCTCGTCATTTGCCTCCCTGACGAGAGCGGGGTCGAGCGGGATCTCGCGCTCCGGAACGGAGGCGTTCTCGGTGATCGCGCCGAAGCTGTAGACGTTCCCCTCGAGCCTCAACGTGATGCGCGTGGGCTGGCGTTCTGTGGGCTCGTCATCTCCGTTTCGGGTTTCGGTCCGGCTCTTTCCCTGATTCTTGCTCGGTGCGCGGAAATCGACCTTCAGCCGGTTCCGTTCTTCGAGGCTGGCTTTCTCCTCGCGGATCGCGTCAGCGATCTCCTCGACCGTCTCGGGATCTCTCTCCACGAAGGTGACGCGGACGAGCCGGCGGCCCTCGTCCTCGAAGGAGCCCGTGACCGCGTTCTTTATGCCGCGCATCCAGGCCGAGACCGCATCGCGCGTCGGAATATTGCCCTTGCCGGAGCCGATCAGGACGGTGGCCAGATGCCGTTTCTCCATCCTGCCGAGCGACCAGCAGAGCTCGCGCGCCAGCACGGTGAGCTCGGGCACGCCGAAGCCGCCGGGTAGCCCCATGCCGGCTATCGCGATCACCCGGGCGGTCCTGCCGGAGCGCGGGTCGGGCAGGAAGAAAGGTGCTCCCAAGCGGCCGCGGATGATGCCCCTCTCGAAGTACTGCGTCAGGAGCAGGTCGGACTCCGGCAGGTCGTCGCCGTCCTCGGACTCTCTCACTCGACCGCGAAGCGACCGGCTGATGGCCCTGTCCAGCGCCAGCTCGGCCTCCTGGGGCCTTACGTTGATGTAATGACCGACCGAGATCGCGTCGACGGGATCGCCGGCACTGCTCTTTACGCTCCCGTAACGGAGGTCCTGGATCTCCCCGCACACCAGCCCTATCTCGATGGAGGGCGTGCCGAACGGCGCCTCACTGGCCTCTTCGGTCCTTTCGTGAACGGCGTGCGGCAGAAAGTCGCGCGTGAGAATCTCCTCCATCTGCCGCTCGTCGGTGCTCACGTAGGCGTCCGCTTTCTGGTCGGCGCTTCTGACGCTGTTGCGCAGAACGAGCGCCTTCAACTCGTCCTCCTCGGCCGCGTGGGCGGCGATCAGGCGCTCGCGCATCTCTTCTTCTGTGGCCCCGTCTTCCCTTCCCATTCTCCGGGCGACGGGCTGCCGGTCGAGCTGGGAGGTTTCGCCCGTAGGGAGCAGTTCGTCCAGGGCCGATAGGATCCTCGCGTTCGACGTGAGGTTGCCGTGTTCCTCCTCGACGTAGTAGGTCTCGACGTCGTCCAGCAGTCCGAGCTCGTGGGGAACGGTACCGTCGCCCCTCGCCGTCACGTCGTACGCCTCGAGCCTGTCGAGATGGTCGAAGTCGTTGATGTCGCTGAAGGTGGCCTTGTCGCGGCCGGCCACGTAGAGCATTCGCTCGGGGTCCACCACGTCTTGCAGCGCTTCGTGGTGCTTCCTCGCGTTGTCCAGGCGGCTCTGGGAGACTCCAAGGCCGCCGTAGGTCCCGGCGTCGTAGAGCCGGTCCATCTTTGCGTCACGGAGGGGCGAGGGGAGCATCTGGTAGGAGCCCACGAAGGAGTTGAGTACCTGGAGGAGCTCGGTGATGTTGTGGGTGACGTCGAGCAGGGCCAGGCGCCTCACCATGGTCGCTACACCGGTTATCGCCTGCGGGATCGCGAACGACCCGTGGTTGGGGGTGCCGAGCATGATCAAACGCCCCCCGGCCCTGCCGTCGCCGCTCATCATCTTCTTCCAGCGATCAGGATGGTTCTTGATGAAGGTGCGCGCCACGAGCCCGCCCATGGAGTGGGCGACGATGTGTACCGGCGTGTCCTCGGGGAACCAGCCGCTGAGCCTCGCCCGCAACTCGTCGGCCGAGACGTTGAGGTCTTTACGCCAGTCGAACCAGAAGGCCCTGACCCTCCAGTTCTCCGAGAGGGATAGCAGCAACTCGCCGTAGTACCTTTTCAGTATGCCGGTGGCTCGCACGTCGTAGTCCGGGTTGTACTCCGCAAGGCCCGCGGCGTTCAGGCGCAGCCGGTCGAGCCGGCCCGTGATGAGCCGGTACACCTGCACCCAGATGTGGTCCTGGGCGCCTTCGCGGTCCACGGCGGCCAGTTCGCTGCCCATGATCCCGGGTATTACGACCACGTTTCCCAGCGGCACGTCAGACACCCGCCGCGTGTAACTGCGCCTCAAGGCCAGGTCGTGCATGCGCTGGTAACGTTCATCCCCGAGGTAGACGCGTAACGTCTTCTCCTGCTCGGCGGTAGGACGCGCCAGCATGCCCGCCAGCTCCTGCGGGTCGGCCGACTCCAGGCGCGCGATGTAGGCTCGCTCGTCAAACATGCGTGTATCTCCTGCAGAGCTTATGTTGGGAAGAGACTCACGAGAAGATCTGCTTCTGTTTGTTCTCGTCCTTGCCTTCGAGCTGCGGGTCCTGCGAGTAGTCCGCGGCGATGAGGTCGCGCAGGCGCTCGACCAGCTCCTGGTAGGTGATCCGGTAGTTCGCCTCGCGGATGACCTGGATCGCGAAGTACGTCATCGCCCCGTGGTAGCTGCCGTCTATGACGGCATCCGTGGCGTACTGCCGGTCGCTCGCGCCGCTGAGCAGGATCTCCTTCATGCCAGACTGGGGGTACCTCTCGGGCCTGTTCGACCTGGCCCTGTTCAGCTCCTCGGGCGTGAGCTCCTTGTCACCGCGTACTCTCGGGTTTAGAAAGCGCACGCGCCGGTCGTCGGGCACGGAGCGAAAAGGAGCGGCGCGCGTAACCGTCCCCGAGAAGCACGAGTCGGAGATCACGGTGAGGCTGACACCGTCCGGCAGATCGGCGAACAGCTCCCGCAGCTCGTCGTCCGTCAAGACGCTTTGCATGATGTCGTACGGGCAGATGATCTCGTCGTACTTGGGCTCGTCGCCGCTCCTGTCGGGTACGTAGGAGCCGTGGGAGGAGTTCGTGAAGACGAGCACGTCGCCAGCCTGGGCGCCGGCCAGCAGGTTCTTGATGCCGCCGAGCATGTTCTGCTTGGTCGCCTCCGAGTCGGTGATGACCCTGACCTCCGACCTTGGAAAGTCGAAGTACTCGACGAGCAGGCTCGCCCAGTCGTTGGCGTCGTTGACACAACCATTGAGGTCGTTCCCGTCCCCGGGATAATCGTTGATCCCTACACAGAATGCTTTCCTGGCCATGAGCGTCCTTTCTCTTGTTGGCAAACCGCGCCGGTTACCGGCGCCCCTGTCGTCCTCAGGTAAGCATCCTCCGATGAATTCGCGATGAATTTTGAGCGAGCAGGCCGTGAATATCGAGGATCATACTTCTCCGAACCTTGCCCGGGCCCTCGCGCGTGCGGTAGAGTTAAGCTGTGAGGGAGACTACTTTCAGCCCGATTCACCGGCCAGCGGTTCACGCCGCTCTATCCCAGGTCCGACAGCGCCAGACAGCCGGCCTCTAGCGCCGGCGGGCGCGTCTCGCGCTCATACAGCCTCTCCGTCGAACCGTGTAGCCCCGGATACGCGCCGGGGCCTGGAGGAGTCTAGAGATGAGCTTGTTCCTCGAAGGCGTGGTGATCGGCCTCGCGGTCGCCGCGCCGGTCGGACCCATAGGGGTATTGTGCATCCGTCGCACGCTGGCGTATGGGCGCGCCTCGGGTTTCGTGTCGGGCCTCGGGGCCGCCACGGCAGACGCGGCCTACGGCTCCGTCGCCGCGCTCGGGCTGACGTTCGTTACCGGCTTGCTTGTGGACGCCGAGGCGTGGCTCCGTCTCGGCGGCGGCGTATTTCTCGTGTTCCTGGGCGTGAAGACCTTTCTGTCCCGGCCGGCCGAACGGCCGGTCGCCACCGGGCGGGGCGGTCTTCCTGGAGCCTACGCCTCGACGTTGGCGCTGACGCTCGCGAACCCGTCGACTATCCTTTCTTTCGCGGCGATCTTCGCCGGCCTCGGAGCCGGGAGCGCGGACGGGAGTTCCACCGCGCTGCTGCTGGTCCCTGGCGTGTTCCTCGGCTCGACGTCGTGGTGGTTCGTGTTGAGCGGGGCGACGAGCCTGTTGCGAGCGAAGCTCCCGGCCGGCGCCCTGCGGTGGGTCAACATGCTCTCGGGTGCCGTCCTCGCGGGTTTCGGCCTGGTCGCCCTCTCGGGGCTGGGAGGTTAAAGTCCAGCCACTTGAGGACCGAAGATATTGCTGTAGAGTTAGCCCAAAAGGGCCGAGAACAGGAGGACCGAATGGTCAGCTTCAACCGCGTCATACTGGCCGGAAATCTCACGAGAGACCCCGAGCTCAGGTTCACCAACGACGGAGTACCGGTATGCTCGTTCGGGCTCGCGGTCAACAGGGTGCGCTCCAGGAACGAGGAGGTTGACTTCTTCGACATCAGCGCCTGGCGCGAGCTCGGGGAGACCATCGCCAACTACAAGAAGAAGGGCGACCCCGTTCTCGTCGAGGGCCGCCTCCAGTACCGCACCTGGGAAGCGCAGGACGGCTCCAAGCGGAGCAAGGTGGACGTCGTCGCGGACACCGTCCAGTTCCTGGGACGCCCAGGAGGCGACGATCCGGCGGCGCACCGCCGGCGGAGGGGACCAACGCGGTGGCAAGACGGGAGGACAACGCGACGAGGTGGATATCAACGAAGAAGACTTCGAAGATATACCATTTGCTCATTTTGACACAAGACCGCGGATAGTTCGGGACATCCTCTGAGCCCGGTGTAGAGTCGAGTAGCATCTTTTTCTCTTCGAGGAGCCGGGGCTAGATCTCTAGCCCCGGCTCTTTGCGTGCTCGGGGTTTGATCCATGACTCAAAGTGGTAAGTCCCCTCGCATCGGACGGTGCGACGGGCGGCTGTGGAGAGTTCCGGGAGTTTCTCCGTTCCGCCGCGCGGGTCGGGTGTAGACTGACGGGAAAGGCTGGCTCTCGGCCGCACAAGGAGGTACCCGTGAACGAGCGTTTGCGAAAGATGCACGAGCTGGGGCAGTCGCCCTGGGTGGACGAGATCTCCCGCGACGACATAAAGAACGGCGGGCTCGAGCGGCTGATAGAGGATGGGATCCTTGGCGCGACCTCCAACCCCGCCATCTTCCAGAAGGCCATAGCAGGGAGCGAGCTCTACGACGAGCAGCTCCAGGAGCTCGCCCGGAAGGAGGATGACCCCAAGGAAATCTTCTGGGGCATAGCCCGGACCGATATCAGGGACGCCTGCGACATATTCATGCCGGTCTACGAGAAGACGGGCGGCGAGGACGGCTACGTCTCCCTCGAGGTCCAGCCGGACATCGCCTACGACACGGAGGCTACGATCGAAGAGGCCGCGAGGCTGCACGACATGATCGACAGGCCCAACCTCTTCGTCAAGATACCGGCCACGTTGCAGGGGCTGGTGGCCATAGAGGAGATGATCTCCCGCGGCAAGTCCATAAACGTCACCCTCATCTTCTCCCTGGAGCGCTACCGCGAGGTGGTCCGTGCCTACATCCGGGGCGTCAAGAGGCTCGTCGAGGGCGGGGGAGACCCCTCGGATGTGCGCTCGGTGGCGAGCTTCTTCGTCTCCAGGATAGACTCGGAGGCGGACAAGCGATTGGAGGAGCTCGGGGCTGACGATCTCAAGGGCAGGCTCGCCATAGCCAACGCCAAGATTGCCTATCAGATCTACAAGCAAGTCTTCGGCGGCTCCCGGTGGCGGTCCCTGGAGGAAAGAGGCGCCAACAGGCAGCGTCTCTTGTGGGCCTCGACCTCGACCAAGAACCCCGACTACCCCGACACCCTCTACGTGGACAACCTCATCGGGCCCCAGACGGTGAACACCATGCCAAAGCAGACCATAGAAGCGGTCAAGGACCACGGAAACATCCGGCCCACCCTGGAGGAAGGCGTCGAGGAGGCCAAGGAGCTTCTCGAGCGTCTCCGCGAAGCGGGCCTGGACTACGAAGACGTGACGGACACCCTGGAGCAGGAGGGCATCCAGAAGTTCGCCGACCCCTTCCACGAGCTACTCGAGGAGATAGAACGCAAGAGCAAGCAACTAGTAAGTTAGGCTTCGGGCTCCAGGTATTTCCTGATGCCTGGAGCCCAAGCGACCGAAGGGAGCGAGAATGGACATCGGTATCTGGGGCCTGGGTCGGATGGGCTTCAACATGGCGCGCCGGCTCGTGGACAGGGGCGAGCACCGTGTCGTAGCCGGCAACCGCTCGCCGGGCAAGGTGGACGACGCGGTCGAGCAGGGAGCCGAGAGCGCCTACAGCGTGGAGGAGATGGTCGAGAAGCTCAACCCCCCGAGGGTGCTGTGGTCCATGCTACCGGCGGGTGACGTGACCGACCAGATGATAGATCGGTTCATCGAGCTGGCCGACGAGGGCGACATCGTCATCGACGGGGCCAACTCGTACTACAAGGACTCCATCCGGCGGGCCGAGAAGGTCAGGAGTGCGGGTCTAAAGTGGCTGGACGCGGGCGTCTCGGGGGGGATCTGGGGCTACGAGGTCGGCTACTGCACAATGGTCGGGGGCGACGCCGACGCCTTCGAGTACGCCGAGCCGGTCTTCAAGACGCTCGCGCCCCCGGACGGCTACGCCTACCTCGGGGACGCCGGAGCCGGGCACTTCGCCAAGATGGTCCACAACGGCGTCGAGTACGGGATGATGCAGGCCTACGCCGAAGGCTTCGAGATCCTCAAGAAGTCCCGCTACGACTACGACCTGCGCGCCATCTGCAGCCTCTGGAACCGGGGGAGCGTGGTGCGGAGCTGGCTGCTCGAGCTCGCCGAGAGGGCTTTCGAGAAGGACGCCAACCTGGAGAGAGTCAGTGGCTACGTCGAGGACTCCGGCGAGGGGCGCTGGACTGTAATGGAGGCCATAGATGAAGACGTGGCGGCGAACGTGATCGCGGCCTCGCTCTTCGCCCGCATTGCCTCGCGCCAGGAAGATGCGTTTTCCCTCAAAGTCCTCGCGGCGCTGCGCGGCCAGTTCGGCGGGCACGCGATCAAGGAGGCGGCCACGGAGAGCGAGAAGTAGGAGATCGGCCGTGGCCGAGACGCAGGTACTACAGAACGTTCTTCGGGACGATCAGCGGCTGCCGCGGGTCCCCGAGCCGGCGGTAATGGTCATCTTCGGCGCGTCGGGCGACCTGACGCGCAGGAAGCTGATCCCCGCCCTCTACGACCTGGCCGCCCAGAGGCGGCTGCCGATGGAGTTCGCCGTCGTCGGTATCTCCCGCACCGAGATGAGCCACGAGAAGTTCCGCGCGCAATTGCACGATGCCCTGAAGGAGCAGCGCCCGGGCCGGGTCTCGGAGGACGTCTGGGAGTCGTTCTCCAGAGGGATCTTCTACCTCCCCGGCGACTCGAAGAAGCCCGAGACCTACGAGGAGCTCAAGAGCTTCTTGAAGCAGCTCGACGAGGAGCGTGGGACCGAGGGGAACCGCATCTACTACCTCTCCTCTGCCCCCTCGCTCTTCCCGACGATCGTAGAGAGGCTCGGGGAGGCGGGTATGAACAGGGGGGAGAACGGCGGCTACGCCCGGCTCGTGGTCGAGAAGCCGTTCGGGCGAGACTTGATGAGCGCCAGGGAGTTGAACCAAGAGATCCGGCGTTACTTCGAGGAACACCAGATCTACCGCATAGACCACTACCTCGGCAAGGACACCGTTCAGAACATCCTGGCCTTGCGGTTCGCCAACGTCATCTTCGAGCCCATCTGGAACCAGCACTACGTTGACCACGTCCAGATCACGGTCGCCGAGGACATCGGAGTCGGAACGCGCGGCGCTTTCTATGAGGAAGCCGGCGCTCTGCGGGACATCGTCCAGAACCACGTGATGCAGGTCCTGTGCCTGACGGCGATGGAGCCGCCGGTGACCTTCGACGCCGAGTCGGTGCGCGAAGAGAAGGTGAAGGTCCTCAAGGCTGTCAGGCCCATCCCGGAGGACGAGGTGGATTACTACGCCGTACGCGGGCAGTACACGCGCGGTTGGATCTTTGGCGAGGAGGCCCCCGGCTACCGCGAGGAGGCAAACGTGGCTCCCGATTCCCGCACGGAGACCTACGTCGCCTTGAAGCTCTTCGTGGACAACTGGAGGTGGGCGGGGACGCCGATCTACATCCGGGCCGGCAAGAGGTTACCCAAGAAAGTGACCGAGATCGCCATCCAGTTCAGGCCTACGCCTCACACGCCCTTCAGCCGCGGCGAGACGCAGGGCCTCGAGCCCAACGTCCTTGTAATCCGCATCCAGCCGGAGGAGGGGATCTCCTTGAAGATCGGCGCGAAGGTCCCGGGCTCGGGGTTCGAGATCAGCTCGGTCAACATGGACCTCCTCTACGGCACGGCTTTCCTCGAGGAAGCGCCTGACGCCTACCAGCGCTTGCTCCTCGACCTGATGCTCGGCGACCCGACCCTCTTTATCAGGGCGGACGAGGCCGAGGACGCGTGGGCCATCCTCGAGCCCGTGATGCGGGCCTGGTCCCAGAGCAAAGAGATCCCGACCTACCCGGCAGGGACCTGGGGACCGGAAGAGGCAGACGAGCTCCTCGAGCGCGACGGGCGGAAGTGGCGGCGGCCGTGATCGGGGAGACGCGCAGCTCGCCGGACGGGGGGCGCATGAGCGTCGAGGAGATAGAACACGAGCTCGCCCGGCTCCGCATGAACGAAGACGGCACTCTAGCCCTCAGGGCCAGCGTGTTGAACCTGATCGTGGTGACCGACGAGGACTCGGCCCAGAGCGTGACGCGGTCGGTCTCCGACATAGCGGGCCGCTACCCCTCCAGGGCGATAGTCCTGATCTCCGACCCCGAAGAAGCGGAGAAGAACCTGGAGTTCCAGCTCTCCACCTTCTGCAGCGTCCGCGGCGAGAGCAGCACCCACGTCTGCGCCGAGCAGATAACGATCCACGCCGAAGGTCCGCCCGCGGAGCACCTGGAGAGCCTCGCCGGGCCGCTCCTTATCCCTGACCTCCGCGTCTTCCTCTGGTACCCGGGTCCTTTCTCGCCCTCTTCGCCGGAGTTCGCCGGGATGGTGACTCTGGCGGACAGGATCATCCTGGACTCCGCAGCGGCGGACGACTGCGAGCTCTCCTTGAGGGAGATAGCCGAGTTGCTCGACGACCCTGAGACACCCGCCGTAGGTGACCTGCAGTGGGTCCAGCTCACGCCGTGGCGTTCCCTCGTCGCGCAGCTCTTCGACCGCCCCGAGCGGGCCGGAGAGCTGGAGAGACTGAGGGGGATCGAGATCCTGCACGCCCCCGACGGGGAGTGCAGGGCCCTCCTTTTCGTGGGCTGGCTCGCCTCCTTTCTGGGCTGGAGCCTCGAGGGATCGACCCGCACCGAGAACAGCCGCGAGGTCAGGTTCTCCGGCCCCTCCGGTGAGATCACAGCCGAGATGTCTCCCGCTTCGCCCGACGCCCCCTTCCGCCAGGTGCGGCTGTACTCGGACGATTACGGCTTCGAGGTCGCCCGCTCGAGGGACCTCTCCGAGGCCCGCACCGTCGTCACGAGGGACGGCGAGGTGCTCGCCGAGCGCACCGTCCACCTGGGTCGTTTCGACCTCGGCGTCTTGCTTGGGGAAGAGCTCAGCTACCGCGGGCGCGACGGGATCTACGAAAACGCTCTACGCGCCGCCGTCGAGATACTGGAACCGTGAACCTCCTCGTCTACGAGACGCCGGAGGAGCTCGCCGAGGCCGCCGCCCGCGACTTCGCCACCAGGGCCAAGGAGGCCATAGACGAACGGGGCCGTTTCGCCGTCGCGCTCGCCGGCGGCTCGACCCCGAATGCCACCTACGAGGTGCTGGCCAGGGACTACGCCAACGAACTCGACTGGAGCAGGGTCCACGTCTTCTTCGGGGACGAGCGGACCGTCCCCCCCGGCCACGAGGACTTGAACTACCGAATGGCCTACGAGACCCTCCTCTCGCGCGTCCCGGTCGGGAGCGTCCACAGGATGCGCGGCGAGCTGCCCCCCGATGAGGCCGCCGCGGCCTACGAGGAGGAACTGCGCTCGTTCTTCGGACAGGTCGACGTCCCGAGGTTCGACCTCATCCTGTGCGGCCTGGGGGAAGACGGCCACACCTTGAGCCTGTTCCCGGAGACTGCGGCTCTCGACGTTACCTACAGGTGGGTCGTCGCCAACCCGGTGCTCAAGCTCGGGACCGCGCGGCTGACCCTCACCATCCCGGTACTGAACGCATCGAGGGCGGTCACCTTCCTGGTCGCGGGGGAGAGCAAAGCCGAGGCCCTGAAGGAGGTCCTGGAGGGCGACGCCGACCCGCGCGCGTACCCGGCGAAGCACGTTCGCCCGGAGGGTGGAGACCTCACCTGGATGGTCGATCGAGCAGCCGCCCGATTGTTGAAGCCTCCTCTCTGAAGCGCTTTTCAGCACGCATCGGCGTGCGGCCCCTGCTTCTCGGCACGCCGCGTACCCAGGCACTTCTCGACCGATCCGAGCGGCCGGATAACGATCCGATGACTAATCCTTTTCCTTGATGTCGGCCCAATCTTCCTGGACCTGCCCTGCGGGGCGAGTGTTCCCGTCCCTCTATTTTTGCCCGAAGGATCTGGACAGGTTCTCTCTCCCATGAACCGCGGCGTTCGTTGTTCTCCAGATCGTAGCAGTGTTGGATCGGGATCCTACACCAGGAAAAAGGCGGGTCGGCTTGCTTTGTGACGTGAAAGCAGCTGAAGAGCGATTAAAATATAGCTCCGCCGACCCGCCTTTTCCATCATACGCTACCAATCGTAAACTTGGATCACTTTCGGATCCGATTCGCCAAAAAGTAGCTTGAAAAGGGCGAAGTGGCTCCGCTCTACCCCACAGAAATCAGAAAAAGCGCTTGAGAAGCCCGATTGCACCCTGCTTCCAGGGCACCCGGTGGGAGACGCCGGAGGAGTCCTCGAACCTGTCGCGGTTCTCCAGGTACCACCGGAAGTTCCTCAAGAGCGCCTCCTTGTTCGAGTAACTTCGGCGCGTAGCCAAGCTCCCTCTCTGCCTTCTCTATGGAGACGAAGGAGTCCCTGGAGGCGGTCTCGTACACCCACTTGTAAAGCGGCGAGAGACGAAGTCTGTCGAGGACCCTGAGGCCCCAGATCGCGGGCGCCGCGGGGAAGCCGACGACCTTCTTGCCGTGCCCGGCGTAGTCGAGGACGGCTCTGGTAGTCCTCCTTCATCGTGGTGAACTCCTTCGCCCCGATGTTGAAGGTGTCGTTGACCCGGTCCTCCGGGAGCGTGAGACACAGGGAGATGGCGTCGCAGAGGTCCTCGACGTCGAGGAGCTGGTAGCGGTTGTCGCCGCTCCCGATCATGGGGAAGTTGTGCCCGGTGTACGCCCAGTCGTAGAGGAGCGCGAAGACGCCGAGGCGCTCTGGGCCGACGAAGGACTTGGGGCGGATGATGGGGACCGTGAGACCTCTGGCCCGGTACTCGAGGCAGATCATCTCGGCCTGGATCTTGGCCTGCCCGTACGGACCCACGCCTTCCAGCCTGTCAGTCTCGTACAGCGGATGGTGGTCCGGTATCCCGTAGACCGCCGTAGAGGAGACGTGCACGAAGCGCTTCACCCCGTGACGAAGAGCCGCGTCGAGCACGTTGCGCGTCCCTTCGACGTCCGTCGTGTAGATGTCCTCGGGGGAGTAGAGGGGGAGGGCCGCGGCGGTGTGGACGACGTAGTCGGCACCCTCTATCGCCTTATCCAGGAGGGATTTATTCGCGGATGTCACCTTTGATCACCTCGACGCGGTCCCTCTCCGGGTAGTCGAACTCCTCAACGTCGAGGGAGGTCAGGGCGTAGCCGCGCCTCATGAGGTGCCGGATCAGGTTGATCCCCAAAAAACCGGCGCCCCCGGTTACGAGAACTCTCTGTCGTTCCATAGAATAGAAATCTCCTTGTGCTCTCTACAAGCTCGGTGCATCCGCGCAAACGGCGCGCATTGTAGCATGCATGGCCGCCGGCCTACCGGCGCGTCACCGCCCGGGGGTAAACTTGTCTCAGAGTACCAGAGAAGGGAAGGGATCATGGAAAGAGAGGACGGCGACCTGATCGGCCGGCACCTCAGGGAGGCGCACGAAAGCTCCCGGGGCGAGCGCCAGCTTGCGGATTACGTGGCGCGGCTCGACCTCGCCGAGTGCGCGAGGATTCTGGAAGCCAGCCCTACGACCCTGGCTTCTCTGGCCGTCCTGCGCGAGGAGTGCCGCGTCGACGCCGGCGAGCGGCGGACCTTCGCGCAGGTCATCCGCACCTGGACCCTGCACGTCCTCTCGGGACTGGAGGGTGGATAGTGCGTGCGATGCTACTGGAAACCCCTGGCGAGCCGCTGCGCGCCGCCGAGGTGCCCCGGCCGGAGGTGGGGCCGGAGGAGGTCGTGATCCGGGTCCACGCCTGCGCGGTGTGCCGGACCGACCTGCACGTGGTGGACGGCGAGCTCCCCGATCCGAAGCTGCCCCTGATCCCCGGCCACCAGATCGTCGGTACTGTCGAAGAGGCCGGTGGCCGCGTCGAACGCTTCGCGCCGGGTGACCGGGTCGGCGTCCCGTGGCTCGGCCACACGGACGGCACCTGCCGGTACTGCCGCACCGGGCGGGAGAACCTCTGCGACGACGCCCGATTCACCGGCTACCAGATAGACGGCGGCTACGCGGAGCATACGGTAGCCGACCACCGGTTCTGCTTCCAGCTCCCCGAAGAGTACCCTGACCTCCAGGCCGCTCCGCTGCTGTGCGCGGGCCTGATAGGCTATCGCTCCCTCAGGATGACCGGCGAAGCCGAACGCCTCGGCCTCTACGGCTTCGGCGACTCCGCCCACATAATCATCCAGGTGGCTCTGCATCAGGGCCGGAAGGTCTTTGCGTTTACCAGGGATGGCGACGAGGAGCGCCAGAGCTTCGCGCGTGGGCTGGGCGCCGCCTGGGCTGGAGGCTCGTCCGAGCTTCCGCCGGAGGAGCTCGACGCGGCGATCATCTTCGCGCCGGTTGGGGCGCTGGTTCCGGTCGCGCTGCGGGCTGTAGCGAAGGGGGGTGTGGTGGTGTGTGCCGGCATACATATGAGCGACATACCCTCGTTCCCGTACGAGATCCTCTGGGGAGAGCGCAGCGTGCGCTCGGTAGCGAACCTTACCCGCGCAGACGGCGAGGAGTTCCTGGCCCTCGCCCCGCAAGTGCCCGTCCGCACGGAGGTGACGCCTTTTCCACTCGAAGGCGCGAACGAGGCCCTCGCCGCGTTGCGCGGCGGTATGATACAGGGAGCGGCCGTGCTAGTGGTCGAGAAGACCGGGTAGAGAGGAGGCTGCCGTGCCGAACAAGAGGTGGGGCGATCTAAGCTCCACGCAGAGGAAGGCTGTCGTGCTCTCGGGGGTGGTCCAGCTCGGGTTGCTGGCCGCGGCGCTCGCCGACATCTACCGGCGTCCTGCGCAGGAGATCCGAGGCGACAAGCGGCTGTGGGCCGTTGTGGCGTTCGTCAACTTCGTCGGCCCCGTCTCGTACTTCCTGTTCGGACGCAGGCGCTAGCGTTCTCCGTTTGTCGTAGCGAGTGCGCGGTCATATCATTTGACCATGATCGTGGACAGCGCCATCTACGTGAACGGCCAAAGGGAGGAATCACCTTCGCTCGAGCAGATCCAGGAGACCGCTCGCAAGAAGTCTGGCTTCGCCTGGATAGGTCTCTACGAGCCGACCAGGGAGGAGCTCGGCACCGTCGCCGGAGAGTTCGGGCTGCACGAGCTGGCAGTGAGGGACAGCCTGCGGGCCCATGTGCGGCCCAAGGCCGAGCGCTACGGCGATACGCTCTTCGTCGCGATCAAGACCGCCCGCTACGTCGACGAGACCGAGACGGTCGAGTTCGGCGAGGTTCACGCCTTCGTGGGATCTAACTTTGTCGTCACGGTCCGTCACGGCAAGACGAACGAGCTGGTCGAGGTGCGCCGGCGGCTCGAGAGCAGGCCGGAACTGCTCCGCAGGGGGCCCTACGCGGTCCTCTACGCGATCATGAACCGCATCGTGGAAGACTATGTCCCTGTAGTTAACGGCCTCGCGAACGACATCGACGAGATCGAGGTCCAGGTCTTCCAGACCGATCCCAACGTCTCGAGGCGTATCTACGAGCTCTCCCGCGAGGTGACCAGATTCCACCAGGCCACGCAGCCCCTGGCCGGGACGCTGGGGCGTCTCATCGAGGAAGAGTCGGACGACTTCGACATGGAGGTGCAAAGGTACCTGCGCAGCCTCAGGGACCGTTTGCTGCGCGTTACAGACGAGTCCGACGCCTTTCGGCAGACTCTGCAGAACATCCTGAGCGTGAACCTAACCCTCGTGAGCGTCAACCAGAACGACCAGGTAAAGAAGATCAGCGCCTGGGCCGCCATCCTCATCGTACCGACCCTCATAACGGGGATCTACGGGATGAACTTCGATTTCATGCCGGAGCTGCACTGGCTGCTCGGGTATCCCTTTTCGCTGGTCATCATGCTGACAATCTCCCTGATCCTCTACCGCCGCTTCAAACGCCTCGGCTGGCTCTGACGCTACGCCGACCTTCGGGTATAAAGGGGGCGCTCTGATCCTGGGGGCACGTAGTGCGCGTATTAACTTACCGATACCTGACGCGGCGCAGGGGAGGTTCTCGTTGCCAGAGACGAACGGGAATATCGTGGGGGGCGCAAAGCGGGTCTGGCCGTTTCTCCTGTGCTGGCTGCCACTGGCCGCGGCGGTCGTGGCAGCCTCGCTACTCTCCGGCTGCGCGGCGCAGAGCCCCCGGCCCTCCGGGGAGCAGACGTCGAAACCCGGTCGCGAGGAGGCGAGCCAGGGGGACGCTGAGCTTGGGCATCCGGCTCTGGGGGACCCTGGCGCCCCGGTAGTGATGGTCGAGTACGGGGACTTCCAGTGACCGTACTGTGGCAAGTTCGCCCGTGAGGTCGAACCGGAACTCGTACAGGAGTATGTCGAGAGCGGGACGCTCAGGATCGAGTGGCGTGACTTCCCTTACCTCGGGAAGGACTCTGTGAACGCGGCCGTGGCCGCCAGAGCCGCGCAGGCGCAGGGGAAGTTCTGGGAGTATCACGACCTGCTCTACCACAGCCAGCTGGGCGGCTTCCCCGACGAGAAGCTCGTCGCGCTTGCGCGAGAGGCTGGCCTCGACGAGAAGGGGTTCGAGTCTGACCTCGCCTCTGGCGAGTACGGGGAGGTAATCGCCGAGGACTTCCGAGAAGGTCAACAACGCGGCATCTCGGGCACCCCGACGTTCGTCATTAACGGCGAGGTGCTGGCGGGGGGCCAGCCTCTCGAGGTCTTCGAGGACGCCATAGAGCGGGCAAAGAGAGAGACCGGACAGGGGTCCTGAGTTGGTCGAGGTCTCCCTTCTCGCGGCGTTCTTCGGCGGGGTGCTCTCGCTCCTGAGCCCTTGCAGCGCCCTGCTCCTGCCGGCCTTCTTCGCCTACGCCTTCTCCGGCGGAGGAGAGCTGGTCGGTAAGACGGCCTCTTCTACCTGGGGCTCGCAGCGACGCTCGTGCCGCTCGGGATGGGCATCTCCGCGGTGAGCACGCTCTTCTACGGCCACAGGTCGGCTTTGATCACGATCTCAGGCGTCCTGCTAATCGGCTTCGGATTCCTGCAACTGCTGGGGCGCGGCTTCACCGCCGGCCCTTTAGCCCGCCTGCGCTCCCGCGTCAGGGGTGACTCCGCGGGCGCCGTCTTCGCCCTTGGCGCCGTCTACGGCTTCGCGGGTTTCTGCTCCGGTCCAATACTGGGCGCGGTGCTGACCGTGGCAGCCGCTTCGGGTGGGGCGGCGCGAGGCGCGCTCCTGCTCGCCGTATACGCCGCGGGGATGGCCACCCCGCTCTTCCTCCTGGCCCTGTTCTGGGATCGCCTGGATCCGAGGAACAGCCGCTGGTTACGGGGGCGGGAGATCTCCGTCGGCAGGCTGCGGCTGCACTCGACGAACCTGGTCTCCGGCGCCATGTTCATCCTGCTCGGGACGCTGTTCATAGCGTACCAGGGCACGAGCGCTCTCTCTGGCCTCTACGAGTCGAACGGCGCCACCGACCTCGCCTTCGCCGCCCAGCAGTGGGCCGACGGCGTCGCCCAGAGGATCCCCGACCCGGCGCTGCTCGCCGTGCTTGGCGTGTTACTGGCGGCGGCGCTCTTCCTGGCACCTCCGGCGCGGCAAGAACGGTGCCGCGAAGCATCGCGGGGACGCGTGAGCCCGGAAGGTTCCATGGAGCTCCTGCTGCCGGGCCGCATCGAAGGGGTCGCAACTGCCTACGGTTACGTGAGGACCGTCTTCGATCAGGTAGCCTCGGGCGAGCGGGGGCCGACCGTCTCGATCACGCCGTCCATCCGCCACCTCGGGGTTACGCGGCGTGACACGTTCCGGCCCGGGTTCTCGGATGCCGTCCGCGCCTCGCGCGAGGAGGGTTACCCCGTGCTGGTGCGGGGAGCGGGCGGTGGAGCGACCGCGGCCCACTATGGCACGTTCGGGTTCTCGATCATCCGTCCTTCCGACGGAGCGGAGGCTCACCGCGGCATCAGGGACCGCTACGATGAGGCTGCCGCTCTGGCGCTCGGGGCCTTCTCGCGCCTCGGGGTGCGGGCCGAGCCGTGGGGGAGGTGCGGGACGAGTTCTGTCCCGGGGACCACAGCATCAGGGTGGGGGATTGGGAGAGCGGAATGAAAGTCGTCGGTATCGCGCAGCGGGTAACGCGCCGGGCGACGAGCGTCGGCGGCATCGTGCTCGTCGAGGGGGAGGAGGAGCTGGCGCGGGTCCTCGAGCGGGTCTACGGCGCCATGCGCCTGCCGTTCAGGAGGGAGAGCGTCGGCAGCCTGCGCGCCGCCGGCTGCGAAGCAGGGTTCGATGAGGTCGTCGGCGCCTTCGCGCAGGAAGCGGCGCTCCGATACGGCGCCGCCCGCGTCCCCCTCGATGAGCGGACGCTCGAGCTAGCACGCAGCAGCGGCGGCGCGCACCTGATCGGCGCGTAGAAGCCGCTCACCGAGCAGCCTGCGCCGTCCCGGAAGCCTTCGGCGTAGAATATGGTCAGGTCACGCATCGAGAGGGCTAGGGGCGATGAAGCTAGACAGATGGTCCGTCCGGGCCGATAAGACCGGCCGGCGGGGTATGGGGAGGCGGACGAGTACCCCCACGCCGATCTTCGTCTCGCCGCGCGTCGCCCTTGTCATCTCGGTGGTCGGGGTCGCGGCGCTCGCCTACGTCCTGTACGCTGCCCCCAGCATCCTCGTCGTCGCGCTCGGGGGCACGGCCCTCGCTGTGGTGCTGTCTTTCCCGGTGCGTGCCCTCTCGCACGTCATGCCGCGCGGCCCTGCGATACTCCTGACCTTCCTCGGCCTCCTTGGGATGGTGGGGCTCGCGCTCGGGTATCTGGTGCCGCTGCTCGTGCAGCAGATGAGCCGCCTTATAGTCCGGACGCCGGACATCGCGAACAGCGCCAACAGGCTCCTCATCGACGCCATAGCGTTCCTCGACAGACGCGAGCTGCTACCCGGCTCAGACCCCGAGGCGTTCGGCAGGGAGCTGGTCACCGACCTCTTCGACCGCGCCCAGAACCTCACCGAAAACCTGCTCAGGGACCTGATCGTCTTTATCCCCCAGATATTCAACTTCGGCATAATCCTCTTCGCGGTGCTCTTCGTGGCGGCGTACCTGCTGGTGGACATCCGCAAGGTCAAGGCGGCCTACCTCAAGGCGGCCCCGAAACGCTACAGGCAGGACGCCAGGGACCTGTGGGACGCCTTCGGGTACTCGCTCTCGCGCTACCTCGGCGGTCTCCTCTTCGTGGCCGCCGTCCAGGGCGTGCTTGCCGGCGTGGCGCTCTGGATCCTCGACGTGCCCTTCGCCCTGTTGCTCGGCGTGTGGATCTCCATCACGGCGATAATTCCCTACCTCGGGGCCTTCCTCGGGGCGATACCGGCGGTCGTGCTCGCCTTCTTCCAGTCGCCGACGACCGGCGTGCTCGCCGTGGTCGCATATATCCTGATCCAGCAGCTCGAGGGCAACTTCCTCACACCGCGCATCCAGGGCCAGGTCCTGCACGTGCACCCGATCCTCGTGCTACTGGCAGTGATCGGCGGCGGACAGCTCGCAGGGCTGGCGGGCGTGATCTTCGCCGTCCCGACCCTCGCCGTAGTGCGCGTCTTCTTCGACTTCTTCCGGGCCCGCATCAGGACGAGCCCCGACGCAGGTCCCGAAGGCCCGGCCCTGCCCGACTGACCCTCGGGCACTCCTTGTGGCTGAGCTACGCCCCGCGACGCCTCCCGATACCTGCTCGCTGCATCCACCCTCCTTTTGCCACCTTCCCCGCTGGCTCTTCGGTCCCTAGTCATGCATCAGGAAAGAGGCCAGGCGCTCGTAGCACCTCTCGAGCAGCGGAATCTCCGCGTATTCGGACTCCTGGTGCGCCTGCGACGGCAGGCCAGGCCCGAAGTTCGCCGCCGCCACCCCCCGCTGCGAGAAGCGGGCCACGTCCGTCCACGCCTGCTTGGGGCGCACCTCCAGGCCCGCCTCGATGAGCCGTTGCAGCAGCGGGTTGTCCAGCTCGACGGGTCCACTCGGTGCGAAGTCCACGATCTCGTAGCGGGCATCTCCTCCGAGCAACCCCTCGAAGACGCTACGCACGTCGCCGATCCCTTTGCCTGGCGGGAAGCGGTAGTTGACGTTGATCCAGAACTAGTCTGGGACGACGTTCTTGGCCCGCCCGCCTCGCGCGAGCGTCGGCATGAGCACCTCGTAGAAGGTCAGTCCCTCCACGACGACCTCCTCCACCTGCCTTTCGTGCATCTCCGCCAGAAAGTAGCCGGCCGCCGTCATGGCGTTCTTCCCCTGCCACGGCCGGGCGGAGTGGGCGGATTTGCCTTTGAAGGTAACCTCGACCTGCGCCGTGCCGACGCACCCGACCTCGAGCGCCACCGCCGTCGGCTCCAGTACCAGCGCGAGCTCCGCGTCGAGTACATCTGGAATCTCCGCGAAGACGAGCTCGAGGCCGTTCTCCGAGTAGGGCCCTTCCTCCCGCTCGTAGAAGACGAAGAGGGGCTCGGCCCAGGCAGTCTTCCCACGAGAAGTCCTCTACCAGCGCGAGCATCACGGCGTCTCCGGCCTTCATGTCCGAGGCGCCACGGCCGTAGACCCTCCCGTCCTCGACGCGCACCGGCAGACCGCCCTCTGGCTCCGGCACAGTATCGAGGTGGCCGGCGAAGACGAGACGAGTTCTCGAACCGTCGGGCTCCGCCCTGTGGACGACGAGGTTGTTCGCGACGCGCTGCGTCTCCCAGCCTGCCAACCGCGACACGCGCGCCTCCAGGTCGTCGCAGAGAGGCTTCTCTTCGCCCGTGACGCTCGGGCGCTCGAGGAACCAGAGCAGGTCCTCGAGCAGCCGCTCCCTCAAACGCTAACCCCGAACTCCCGGAGGGCCTCGTTCAGGGAGGTCTTCTGGTCGGTGGATTCCCGCCGCTTGCCGATGATGAGGGCGTCTGGAGCTGGTAGGAGCCGGCCGGAAATTCCTTGGTTCGTGTGCCGGCGACGACGACGGAGCGGGCCGGGACGCGGCCGCGGTGGACGGCTTCTTCTGGGCCCGTGACGTCGATGATCTGGGTCGAGCCCGTGAGCACCACGTTCGCCCCGAGGACCGCCTCCTCCTCGACGCGCACGCCTTCGACGACGACGCAGCGCGAGCCGACGAAGGCGCCGTCTTCGATCACGACGGGCATCGCCCCCGGCGGCTCGAGCACGCCGCCGATGCCGACGCCCCCAGCCAGGTGCACGTTACGCCCGATCTGGGCTCCGGAGCCGACCGTCGCCCAGGTGTCCACCATCGTCCCTCTCCCTACATAGGCTCCGATGTTCACGTACCCTGGCATCACGACTACGCCCGGCTCGACGAACGCTCCGTAGCGCACGGTCCCGGGGGGTACGACGCGCACGCCCGCTTCGGCCAGGTTCTTCTTGGTAGGGATCTTGTCGTGGTACTCGAACGGCCCCACCGTTATGGTCTGCATCTCTGGCGACGACGAAGTACAGCGTGATCGCCTTCATCACCCAGGCGTTCGAGCGCCACTCGCCGCCCTCTCTCTGCGCCACCCGCAGCTCGCCCCGGTCCAGCGCGGCTATCGCGTCGAAGACCGCGGCGCTGTACTCTTCGTCTTCGAGCAGCGCCCTGTCCTCGAACGCAGCTTCGATCTTCTCTCTCATCACGCCAGCCAGTTTAGCAGGAGGCCGGGCGTTATCCCCGATATACTACCCCGGCTCGAGATCTGGAGAGGAGCGCGACCTTATGACCGTGTTCGCGCTGGTCCTGGTGCTGGCGGCGGCAACCTTTCACGCGACCTGGAACCTACTCGCCAAGCGCGCCGGAGACGGGGGCGCGGTCTTCGTCTGGCTCTTCGGCTTTCTCGCGATGCTGATATACGCGCCGCTCGCGGTCGTCGTGGTTCTCCTCGAGAGGCCCTATTTCGGACCCGAGGCGCTCGTCTTCATGTTCGGGAGCGGCGTGCTGCACCTGGGGTACTTCGTCTTCTTGCAGCGAGGATACGCGATCGGGGACCTCTCGCTCGTCTATCCCCTCGCGCGGGGCACGGGACCCCTGCTCGCGACAGCCGCCGCTATCGTCCTGCTCGGCGAGCGGCCCGGGACAGTCGCCCTGCTTGGCATCGCTCTGATCACGGTCGGCGTCTTCATGCTGACCGTGGAGCCGGGGAACGCAAGGAAGGCCGGTTGGGGAAAGAGCGTAGTTTACGGCCTCCTGACAGGAGTGTTTATCGCTGCCTACACTATCTGGGACAAGCACGCCGTGAGCGCGCTGCTGATCCCGCCTCTCTTGCAGAGCTGGGTCACGACCCTGGTCACCACGGGGTTGCTCACCCCCCTGGCCGTGCGCCGTCGCGGGAAGGTGCTGGCGATCTGGCGAGAACACAAGATCGAGGCGCTAGGCGTCGCGGTGCTCAGCCCGCTCTCGTATATCCTGGTCCTTACGGCGCTCGTCTTCACGCCTGTAAGCTACGTGGCTCCGGCAAGGGAGATCAGCATCCTCATCGGGGCCGCGATGGGCGCGCGCCTGCTCGCGGAAGGGGACGTCCGCCGGCGTCTCGTCGCCGCCACTGTTATGGTGCTCGGTTTCGCGGCGCTGGCGTTAAGCTGAGAAGTCCCGGCGGATCAGACCCTCCCAGCTCTCTATCGCCTTCCGGCACTCCTCCAGCCGTGGGACGAGCGCGACCCTGACGTAGCCCTCGCCGCCCGGCCCGAACGAACTGCCCGGCGCCACGACGATGCCCTCCTCCATCAGGCGCAGGGCGTACGCCTCGTCGTCCCCCGTCGGGTACCGCGACCCACAGGTAGATGCTCGCGTCGGTGCGCATGTAGTCGAGCCCCGCCCGCTCGAAGAATCCTTGAAGAGCTCCCGCTTCTCGCCGAATATCTGCGCCGTCGCTTTTCGACGTGGGCGTCGTCGTTCCAGGCGGCGGTCGCGGCGTCCTGCACGAAGGATTGGGTGGCGACGCCGATGGAGGGGCGTAGTTTCTTGAGCGCGGCGATGAGCTCCGCGTCCCCGGCCATCATCGCCGAGCGGTAGCCCGTCATGCCGCTGCGCTTGGAGAGGGAGCAGAAGGCGAGCGTGCGCTCCGGGTTATCTCCAGGATGGAGGGCGGAGGCTCGCCGGAGTAGAGGTCGTTGTAGCACTCGTCGGAGAAGAGAAGGATGTCGTGCTCGCGGCAGAACTCGGCCACCTTCTCCAGGTACTCGTAAGTCGCCGTCGCGCCCGTCGGGTTGTGGGGGTAGTTGATCCAGAGTATCCGCTGATGTTCTGCGGGTCCAGCTCTTCCACGCTGAGCAAGAAACCGTCCTCCAACTTTCAACTCGACGGGCACGGCTTCCCCGCCGGCGAAGCAGGGTGCCCCGCTCGTAGACGGGGTAGCCGGGCGTACCGTAGGCGACGCCGCGCCGCTCGTGCGAGGGGTGCAGGAAGGCCAGAGGAGCGTGGAAGATCGCCTCCTTCGAGCCCGTCGCCGGCAGGACCTCGCTCTCGGGGTCGAGCGCGACGCCGTGGCGCCGCTCCATCCAGCCGCAGAACGCCTCGCGCAAGCTCCTCTTGCCTGTGTGCTCGGGTACCTGCTCACCTCGGGAACGCCCTCTATGAGGGCCCGTCGGATCTTCGGGTCCGTCGGCTCGCGCGGGTCGCCGGTGCCGAAGTCGAAGAGCTCGATGCCCCTCTCTCCAACCTCCCGCCGGCGTTCGTCGAGGCGCAGCAGGGGGTAGGCGCCCCGCTGCGCGAGGCTGGGGTTCAGCAGGAGGGGCGGGAGGGAGTGCGGCCGAGTCTGCTCCGTGCCCTTCATGGTCTTGTCGCGCGGGGGTTCGGCACGGAGTATATTCCCCCTACGCTCGCTTGCAGAGCCAGAAATATAGCACGTCCTACCGGCTACGAAGCGGGGAAAGGAGGTAGACGTTTTGGACGACTTTCACTACGAGGGGGGCGGACTCCGTTGCGAGGACGTGCCGCTCTCCGAGATAGCCGAGGGCGGCGGGGACGCCGATCTACGTCTACAGCCACGCCGCCCTGGAGAGGGCGTACAGGGAGCTGGACGAGGCGTTTTCGGGCCTGGATCACCTGGTCTGCTACGCGGTCAAGGCGAACGGGAACCTCGCCGTCTTGCGGGCCCTCGCGTCCTTCGGGGCGGGGGCCGACATCGTCTCCGGCGGTGAGCTCTACAGGGCGATGCGGGCCGGGTTCGACCCGAAGAAGGTCGTCTTCGCCGGGGTCGGGAAGACCGAGAGAGAGCTCATGTCGGGCCTTGGGGAGCGCATATTGCTCTTCAACGTCGAGTCGGCCTCGGAGCTGGAGCACCTCGACCGCATCTGCGCCCGCTTCGGCAAGCGGGCCCGCGTGGCGCTTGCGCGTCAACCCCGACGTCGACGCCGGGACCCACGAGCACGTCGCCACGGGGAGGGGCCGCGACAAGTTCGGCATCCCCGTGGACGAGGCGCTCGCGCTCGCCGAGAGGGTAGGGAACTACCGGTGCGTTGACCTCATCGGGGTCCACCAGCACATAGGATCCCAGATCACCAAGCTCGCCCCCTACACCGAGTCCGTCGAACGCTCGCGCCAGCCTGGTCGACGAGCTCAAGGCCCGCGGCTTCGACATCAGCTACTTCAACATCGGCGGCGGCCTCGGCATCCCCTACAAGGACGAAGAGACCCCGACCCCGAAAGAGCTCGTCGACGCCATCCGGCCCACGCTCGAGGCGACGGGGACGAAGATCCTGTGCGAGATGGGCCGCTACATCGCCGGCGGCGCCGGCGTCCTCCTGACCCGCGTCATCTACCGCAAGAAGAGCGGCGAGAAGAGACTTCATCGTCGCCGACGCCGGGATGAACGACCTCCTGCGTCCCGAGCCTCTACGACGCCCACCACGAGGTCCTCGCGGTAAACGAGGACGGCTCCGTCGCGAACGCCGACCTCGTCGGCCCGTGTGCGAGTCGCGGCGACTACCTCGCCCGCGACCGCGAGCTGCCCGACGCCGCCGAGGGCGACGTGCTCGCCGTCATGGACGCCGGCGCCTACGGTTTCTCGATGGCCTCCAACTACAACTCCCGCCCCCGCCCCGCCGAGGTTATGGTCAAGGGAGACAGCTGGGCCGTCGTGCGCGAGCGCGAGGGCCACGCCGATCTGGTGAAGGGCGAGCTGGTTCCGGCGTTTTTGTAGGAGCGTGCTCCGGGGCGAAAAGGTGACGCTTCGCGCCCGCCGAGACCGCTCACTCTCGAGCGCCTGCAGGACTAGACCTGGCGACGGTTGAGCAGCAGTGGTGAGAGCCACGCGCTACGTCGCGCCAGCAGCGCGTCCAGGGAGAGGTCTTTGGCGGCCGCGCTGAGCAGGATCACGACCGAGAGCAAAGCCACTACCACGTTGATGGTGAGGAGTTCGGGCGCCCCGAGGCCCGTGCCCAGCCTCACGCCGCCCTGGGAGAGGATGATTACGATGCTCAAGCCAATGCTGCCTAACGCGGCGAGGTTGGTGAGGAGGCCCAGGATCAGGGCCACCCCCAGCGCCAGCTCCCCGGCGCGCATCAGCTGCGCGAATAGCTCGGCGTTCGGGATGACGTTGCTCCGCATGAACTCCTGGAAGAAGGGAGGCGCCTGCGAGACGAAGCCCCCGGCCTGGAGGCTGGCCGCGAACTGCTGCGGGAACTCCGGGTTCAGCAGCTTCTCTATGGCGCCGTTGAGCCAGATGGCCCCGACAAGTACGCGTACCCACACCATGCTGTTCACCGCCAGGCTCCTCTCCGAGCTTCCAGAGATCTATATTCTACGTATACGCGCGCCCTCGACGGAGGGATGGAGAACCACGGCCTCGCCGCGTGCGTATTAAGCTGTGTCGTAGCCGACGAAGGGAGCGTAGTGAAAGAAAAGATCTCGCGCGGAAGGTTCATACGGCTCGGGACCGCGCTGGGCGTGGGCGCCGCCAGCGCCTCCGTGCTCGCCGCCTGCGGTGGCGGCGGTACCGAATCCGGAGGTGGCGGTGGGTCCGGTAACGGCTCTGGCGGCGGTGGAAACGGCGGGAATGACGGTGGCGGATACGGCGGTAATGCCGGCGGCGGCGACGAGCAGGCCGCTGGCGGCGGTTCGAAGAAGCCCAAGGCTCCAGGCGGAAAGGCGATAGCCGAGACGTCAGAGGTGGCCCCGGATTCTGCCCTCCAGTTCAAGGATTCGGGGAGCCCTGCGGTGCTCGTGCACCTTGACAGCGGGGACTTCGTGGCCTACTCGGCGGTCTGCACGCACCAGGGCTGCACCGTAGCCTACCAGAACGGGCAGCTCGCGTGCCCCTGCCACGGCTCTGTCTTCGACCCTGCCAACGGCGCGGAGGTCGTGGCCGGCCCCGCCCCGCGGCCCCTGCCGAAAATACCCATCAAGGTCAGCGGCGGAGAGGTGTTTATGGCTTGATTGCCGAAGGGCAATCAAGCCAGCACGCTCCGGCTTCGCCCTCGCTTGTCAGCACGGCGCTTCGCGCCTTGTCAGCACACATCGGCCTTGCGGCCCGCTCTCAGCACGCCGCCTTGGCTTCGCCAGGCGGCTTGTCAGCTAGGCTCAGTACCGAGAGAAGCTGAAATGCTGACAAGCGAGGGCCTTTTTAAAGGCCCGAAGCGTGCTGAGAAGCGGAAGCCGAAGGCTGGAGCGTGCTGAGAAGCCTGCGAAGCAGGCGTGCTGAAGTGCTGACAAGCTGACCAGCTAAAGCTAATATTCAGGCATGGAGGGTGAGGAGCGCATCGGGCTGGTTGGGGCGGCCAAAGTCCTGGACGTCCCCGAGGAGACGGTCCGGCGCCTCGCGGAAGAGGGGCGCCTCGAGGGCGAGCGCGGCGAGGACGGCGCCTACAGCTTCAGGCTCTCCGAGGTCGTGGATCTCTCCCGCGAGCTCGGGGCCGAAGAGATCTTCGAGGGGGAGGTGATCGGGGACGAGCCCGGTCCCTCCAGGCTCCCGGCCGTACCGCTGGAGCGCTACGAGCGGCTCCTGCAACAGGGCCAGGACTACAAGACGCGTCTCGAGGAGCGGAGCCGCCACATGGAGGAGATCCGCAAAGAGCGCGACGCGGCTCGCATGGAGATAGACCGCCTCTGGTCCGAGATAGAACGCCTTAACCTCGTCGAGTTCCAGCGCGAGTTGCAGGAGAGGACCATCTCCACCCTCGAGGAAGAGAAGGCCAAGCTCGAGTCCGAGCGGGAGCGCCTGATCCAGGAGCGCCTCGAGCTGGTCGAAGAGAAATCCAGCCTCGTCGAAGACCGCGTCCGCCTGGAAGCCGAGCTGAAAACCCTCAAGAGCCGCGGCTTCTGGGCGCGCCTCTTCGGCGGCTGACCGCTCGAAGGCTACCTCTCCACCCACTAGCAGCCCCGATCTTCGGCACGTGCTGGCCTTCCAGCGGCGCGACATATATACGTAGGTGACGTAGGTGCCAGGTATCTTGTTAGAGGTTTTTCTGATTCCTGTAGCCTGAAGCCTTTGTTGCTACAGTTCCGGTCTGTATGGAGCGTGAGGAGATGAGCCGGCTGCTGCTGCGCGCCCGCGGGATGGCGGTGCTGCGCGGGGTCCTCGCGTCGCCCGTCTCGAAGGACTTTCTGGCGTTGCTGGAGCTCCTCGCGGCGCGCAGCCCGGACCCAACCGCGGTGGCCGGGACCTTCGGGCGGCTGTGGGAGGAGCTTGCGCTTGAGCGGGAGCGACTTCTGCCCGACGCCTGGAGGTCCCACCTCGTGGGCCGTCTGCTGGACGACGAGAACGCTTTCTCTCTCGCTGCCGAGAGGGGGGAGGCAAGCCCCGCGCTCGTGGAGCAGACTAGCCGGGACCTCCGCACGCTCCGGCGGCTCTTCGATCTGGAGGCCGAGCCCTTGCTGGACGTGGTCGAGGACGCCGTGCCGGGGCTGGAGGGCGTGTGGGTTCCGTGGACGGACCCCGAGCGCGGAGACAGCTCGTCTCCGCGCCACGCGCTGGCTCGCAAGCTCGAGGCGGCGGAGGACTGGGGGAGGTGCGCGGGGCTGCTCGCGGATCACTTCTCCCGCCACGGCGCGGGTTCTTTCGGGCGTCACGGAGCGTTCCGCTGGGGCGAGGACGGCCTCAGGGCCGTGGACGAGCCCGACCCCGTGCGCCTCGCCGACCTCGTCGGGTACGAGCGGGTACGGGAGCCGCTGCTCACGAACACCGAGCGCTTCCTCGCTGGCCTCCCGGCGCATCATGCGCTCCTCTACGGCATGCCGGGGACGGGGAAGTCTTCCACCGTCAAGGCCGTCATGAACGAGTACGCCGACAGGGGGTTGCGGCTCGTCGAGGTGGCGAAGGAGGATCTGGGAGCGCTGCCGCGGGTGCTCGAAACCCTGCGCGCTCGCGCGCCGCGCTTCGTCATCTTCGTTGACGATCTGTCGTTCGAGGAGAACGAGGTCGAGTACAAGGCCCTCAAGGCGTTGCTCGAGGGCAGCGTCGAGGAGCCGCCCGGGAACGTCAGGGTCTACGCCACCTCCAATCGCCGGAACCTGATCCGCGAGCGCTTCTCCGAGCGGGATGAGGGCGGAGCCGGCGACGACGTCCATGTCCGCGACACCATGCAGGAGAAGCTCTCCCTCTCGGCGCGATTCGGACTGCGCGTAACCTTCCCCACCCCGGACCAGAGACAGTACCTCGAGATCGTGGCCGGCCTCGCCCGCCGGCGCGGGATAGAGATGCCCGACGAGGAGCTGAAGGAGAGGGCTGTCCTCTGGGACCGCTGGCACGCCGGCAGGAGCGGGCGCACTGCTCGGCAGTTCGTGGACGAGCTCCAGGCGGAGCTCTCAGGAGGCTAGCCCTCCTCCAGCAGCGCTCGTCCCGCCCGCGTTCCGTGCCACCAACCCTGCGCTTTCCTCTATCCGGCCGATCTACACCGCCGTCGTGCTCTAGAAGCGCGCCCCGCGAACAGGAAGCGGACCGCCTGGGTCGGGCGCACAACACGGCGGGAAGGGTCCTCCCGTGGCGGCACTATCCTGCTGGTGTTGGCCTGGGCACCTGAATACGATTACAATTGATCCGAAGGTATTGCGCATTCGTACCGGCTAGCGGATGAAGCGATGACCGGCGGCGCAACGGTAATAGCTACTCGCGGGGTTCGCGGGATCGAAGGTAGGGAATCGGACGCCGTGAGGAGGACCGCGATCAGAGAAACGCTACTCTTCTGGCGCAGGCATGAGGACCCCGGGCGAGCCGGGGAAGCATCCGAGACGGACGTGGGAGTGCTTCGCGCTCTGGCCGGCGTCGTCTTCGAGGGCGTCGCCGTGGTGGAAGAGGGGGGCAGGATCTCGGAGGCGAACGAGGTCTTCGCCTCGATTTTCGGGTATGAGCGGCCGGAGGTCGTGGGCAGGACCCTGGGGGAGTTCGTGATCCCCGAGTTCCGCGGCCTTGTTGAGAAAAGTCTCTCGGCGGGATTCGGGGAGACATACGAGGTCGTGGCTTTGAAGCGGGACGGCACGCCGCTGAACGTTGAGATCAGGTCCCGGCCTTCATCGTACGGGGGGCGTGTAGTCCATCTGGTAGCGGTGAGGGACGTCACCGGTGACAAGGAGGTCGAGGGGCGGCTCGGTCAGGCGGGTTACCGCGCGCTGGTCGAGCAGATCCCGGCGGTCACCTACACGCATGAGCCGAAGGCCGGGCATCACTTCGCCTCTCTGTACCTGAGCCCGCAGGCGGAGCGGATGCTCGGATACGCGCTTGAGGAGTTCGCATCCGACCCCGGCCTGTGGGTAAGGCTGATCCACCCTGACGACCGCGAGCGGGTGTTGGCCGAGGACGCCCGCACCGACGAGACCGGCGAGCAGTTCAGCGCGGAGTACCGCCTGTTGACCAGGGACGGCCGCATGGTGTGGGTCAGGGACGAGGCCACGCTCGTGAGCGACGAGGATGGTCGGCCCTTGTGCTGGCAGGGCGTCCTGACCGACGTTACCGACAGGAAACAGGCCGAAGAGGCGCTCAAGGAGAGCGAGCAGCGTTTCCGCTCCCTGGTCCAGAACTCATCGGACATCATCACTCTGGTGGGGGCCGACGGCACGGTGCGCTACGTGAGCCCGGCCATCGAACGGGTGCTCGGGTACAGGCCAGAGGAGAGAGTGGGCAGCAATACCTTCGAGCTGGTTCACCCGGACGACGTGGCGCGCGCCCGGCGCCTCTTCGCCAGGGACCTGCAGAACCCGGGCGCCACCTCGTCGATCGGGGTGCGAGTGCGGCACCGGGACGGCTCCTGGCGGTACATAGAGACCACGGGCACCAACCGGCTCGACGACCCCGGTGTGGACGCGGTCGTGCTCAACTCGCGCGACGTCACCGAGCGCGAGTGGACGGAAGCGGCGCTCAAAGAGAGCGAGCGCCGCTATGCCGATCTGCTCTCCAGCACCCGAGCCTTCGTATACCGTTGCCTCAACGAGCCAGGCTGGCCTAACGAGTTCGCCAGCGCCTACGCCCTAGAGCTCACCGGCTACGCGCCCGAGGAGCTACTGGTGGGCGGCACGATGCGCTTTGGCGATCTCATCGTGGAGGAAGACAGGCAGAGGGTCTGGGACGAGGTGCAGACAGCTCTCCAAAGGCGCGAGCGCTTCAAGATCCGGTACGCGATCCGCAACAGGGACGGCACGCTGAGGCACGTCGAGGAGTATGGTCAGGGGGTCTACGATCAGGAGGACAACGTCGAGGCTATCGAGGGGATCGTCTACGACGTCACGGAGCTCAAGCGGGCTGAGATGAGGTTCAGGGAGGCCGAGGAGAGGTACCGCACGCTGGTTGAGGAGATCCCGGCGATAACCTACATCAAGGCCGTAGACCACAGTAGCCAGTCCTCCTACGTAAGCCCGCAGATCGAGGCGCTGCTCGGCTACAAGCCGGAGGAGTGGCTCTCGGACCCGGATGAGTGGATAAAGATCATGCACCCCGCAGACCGCGAGCGGGTGTTGGCCGAGGACGCCCGCACCGACGAGACCGGCGAGCCCTTCAGGATGGAGTTCCGGCAGTTCGCCAGGGACGGTCGGGTGGTGTGGGTCAGGGACGAAGCCGTGCTGGTCCGGGATGAAGAGGGGAACCCGAGCTACTGGCTGGGGTTCCAGTACGACATCACCAAGCGCAAGCGCTCGGAGGAGGCGCGCAAAGAGAGCGAGCTCAGGCTGCGCACGGTCATCTCGAACGTGCCCGTCGTACTCTTCGCCATCGACTTCGCGGGCGTGATCTCCCTCTCCGAGGGAAAGGGAATGGGCGCTCTGGGGCTCGAGCCGAGCGAGGTCGTTGGACGTTCGATCTCGGAGGTGTTCGGCGGTGTACCGGGGATACTGGAGGATGTGGAACGCGCCCTGGCAGGCGAGACGCTCAGCGCGGTAAGAGAGGTGAACTCGCGGACGTTCGAGATGTGGTATTCGCCGGTGCGGGCGAATACCGGCGAGGTCACCGGCGTGACCGGCGTCTCCATAGACATAACGGATCGCAAGCGGGCAGAGGAGGAGCTGAAGGAGAGCGCAGGACGCTTCCGCAGCACCTTCGAGAACGCTCCCATCGGCATGGCCCTCGTCAGCCTCGATAACCACTACCGCCAGGTGAACCAGGCGTTCTGCGACATGCTTGGCTACTCCCAGGAGGAGCTGCTCTCCAGGAGGACATTCGAGATCACCCACCCGGACGACCTCGAGGCCAGTATCGCCCGCACGCAAGCATTACTTGAAGGCACCGTAGAAAGGGACCTTCTGGAGAAGCGCTACATCCGTGCCGACGGGAACATCGTGTGGGCTCTATCGAGCGTCTCTCTGGTGCGAGACTCACGGGGAGATCCGGCCTACTTCGTAAGCCAGTACCAGAACATAACCGAGCGCAAGAAGGCGGAGGAGGATATGAAGGAGGCCAATCGGCGCCTCGAGGAGCTTGCGGTCCTCAAGGCCGACTTCACGGCGATGGTGGCCCACGAGCTAGACACGCCGCTCGCGGTGATCCGCGGCTACGCTGACATGCTGGCGACGGGCGAACTGGACATCGACGAGCACTCGCGGGCGCTCGACAGGGTCCAGGCCGAGACCGACCTGCTCGAGGCACTGGTCTCAGACGTGAGGTCGGCCGCTGCCGTCGAAACGGAGGACTTCGCTATCAAGCTCCAGCAGGTGGCTCTCGACGGGCTCTTGAGAGACGCGGCGGCCTTCGTGGAGACGCTCCACGGAGACCACCGGCTCGTCACGCAGGGCGCCACGGATGGGTGGGTGCTGGCGGACCCGCACCGGATCAGGCAGGTGCTCAGGAACCTGCTGTCCAACGCCGCCAAGTACTCGCCCGACGGCACGCCGATCGAGCTCCGCACGGCGCCTGGCGCAACGCCGGGGCGCGTGCGCATCGAGGTGGCCGACCGTGGGCCGGGCATACACCCCGACGACACGGCCCGCATCTTCGAGAAGTTCGGCCAGGGACGGGACATGGGCGGCAGGAAGGTTGCCGGTACGGGACTGGGTCTCTACTTATCCCGGCGCATCTTGCAGGCCCACGGGAGCGAGCTGACGCTGGGTTCCGAGCCGGGCGGGGGCTCGGTATTCGGCTTCGAGTTGGGGGCGGGCCGGTGAACTTCGTCCTGCTCGTAGACGACCATGCTACCTTCCGCGAGCCGCTCGCCTTCATGTTCAACCGCGAACCGGAGTTCGAGGTGATCGCTGAGGCCGGGTCTCTCGCCGAGGCGAAGGACATGCTCGAGGGTATCGACCTCGCGGTCGTTGACCTTGACCTCCCCGACGGGGACGGGACGCAGCTGATAGGCGACCTGCGCGCCGCCAACCCGCACGGCGCTGTGCTGGTCTTGACGGCGTCGGCTGACCGTGAGGCTTACGCGAAGGCGGTCGAGGCGGGCGCGGCCGGCGTGCTCCACAAGTCGGTGCGCATCAAGGAGGTCGTCGACGCGGCACGGCGGCTCGTCTCGGGCGAGCCGTTGCTCTCGACCAACGAGGTGATCGAGCTGCTCCAGCTCGCCGGCCGCCGCAGGGAGCAGAACTACGAGGCCCGGCGCGCCATCGAGAGCCTCACGCCCCGCGAGCTGGAGGTGCTCGAGGCGCTAGCCGCCGGCCTGAGCGACAAGGAGATTTCGGAGCGTCTCCACGTCGGCATCGGCACGGTGCGCAACCACGTGGTGAGTATCTTCAACAAGATCGGGGTGCACTCGCGGCTGCAGGCGCTCGTCTTCGGCGTGCGCCACGGTGTCGTCGAGATCCGCTGAGCAGCACGCTACGCCCCTTTTAGGGCTTCGCTTCTCAGCACGGCGCTTCGCGCCTTCTCAGCACGCTCCGGCTTCGCCTCCGCTTCTCAGCACGGCGCCGTTCGGCGCCTTGTCAGCACGCTTCGGGCCCAGGGGCCCTCGCTTGTCAGCATTTCAGCTTGTTGTTTTCTGGGGCGCGGCCTCTTCCGACTACTTGTCGGGATCACCTCAGTATCCTTTCGAGGTCTTCCTCGAGCAGGGCCGCGGCGCGCTCTGGAGCGACGGTCCCGGAGAGCGAGGCGTGGAACCGCCCGGCCATCGCGAGGGACATGTCGCGGTAGAGGGGCGAAACAGGGCGCGAGCGGACGTTACGGATGGCGTCTCTGCCAAGAGTGATGACCGGCACCTCGGAGAGGATCTCCCTGTCCTCGTAGCAGTCCTCGCGCGTGGGCAGGTAGCCGCCTCTCAAGGCCCGCTCTTTCTGCTGTTCGGGAGCGCTCAGGTAGCGGATAAAGGCCCAGGCGGCCTCCGTCTTCTCGGAGGCGGCGTTGATCATGAGGTTCCATCCGCCGAGGCCGCTGTGGGAGGTGCTCCCGGGCCGCGCGACAGGGAGCTGCGCTACCCCGATGCGTCCCTGCTCCACACGCGAGAGCGAAGGGTCCGCCGCGCGCGCGTACACGTAGGGCCAGTTGCGCATGAAGAGAGCGTCGCCGTTCAGGAAGACCGTGTAGGACTCGTACTCCTTGAAGCTGGGGACCGCCCCCGGCGCCACCCCGTCCGCTACCATGCCGCGCGCGGTCTCGAGCCCCGCGACGGCCTCCGGCGTGGCGACGGTCACTTCGTTGGGGTCGTGTGTATCGAGCACACTCCCGCCGGAGTTCCAGATAAACTCCAGGCCGTTGACGACGCCGCCCTCGTAATCTGCGCCCTGGAAGACGAAGCCGTACTTCGTGCCCGTCTCCCGCCTGACCTTCTCCACCATCTCCTCCATCTCTGCCCACGTCGTCGGCGGCTCGGAGAAGCCGGCCTGCTCCAGGAGATCCTTGCGGTAGTAGAGCATTCCGGCGTCTGTGAACCACGGCACGCCGTAGAGGGCGCCCTCGTAGGTGTTCGAGTCTATCGTGGCAGGGAGGTAGGGCTCGCGGAGGTCAGCCGTGAAGAGGCCGGAGAGGTCGGAGATCCAGCCGTTGGCGGCGAACTGGGCCGGCCAGATGACGTCGCCGCTTATGACGTCGGCGTCGGCTTGGCCGGCCTGGAACTCGATGCGGAGCTTCTCGAAGTACTGGCTCGAATCCGCCGGCGCCAGGCGAAGCGCCACCTCTATGGCGCCCCTGTTGTGCTCGTTGAACCTGCGGATCTCATCCCTCAGGATCTCGGAGTCCTCCCCGTGGGAGAAGACGATCCTGGCGAGGCCCTCGCTCTCCTCGCCCGCGCACCCCGCGACGCCGAGGAGCGTCGCTCCGGCGAGCCCTCTCAGGAAGTCCCGGCGGCTCAGGAGGCGCCTGTTCCCAATACTCTTCATTGCCTGAGCGTGAAGAAGAAGGAGGCTCCCTTTCCGACCGCACCCTCGGCCCACGCCTTCCCCCCGTGACGTTGCACGATGCGCTGTACAGTGGCCAGCCCTATGCCCGTCCCCTCGAAGTCCTCGGAGCCGTGCAGCCTCTGGAACGCCCCGAAGAGCTTGGTCGCGTAGGCCTCGTCGAAGCCGACCCCGTTGTCCCGCACGTAGTAGGCAACCCCTCCGTCTCGGGTGACGGCGCCGAACTCTATGGTGGCCTCGCTCTCCTTCTGGGTGAACTTGAAGGCGTTGCCGAGCAGGTTCTCCAGCAGTACCCGCAAGAGGCGGGTGTCGCCGCGGACGGCGAGGCCGTCGGCGATCACGAACCTCACCCTCCGGTCGGGCTGGGACTTCTCGATCTCTGCGGCTATCTCACGGGCCAGCGCGCTCAGGTCCACCATCTGCCTGGTGAGGGGGCTGCGCGTCACCCTGGAGAGGTCGAGCAGGTCGTCTATGAGGAGGGCCATGCGCCTGCTTGCGGCCCGCACCCTCCCAAGGTAGCCCCGGGCCTCTTCGTCGAGCCCCTGAGCGTGGTCTTCGAGGAGGATCTGGGCGAAGCCCTCGATGCTCCTCAAGGGCGCCCTCAGGTCGTGGGAGACCGAATAGGAGAAGGCCTCGAGCTCACTGTTGGCCCCTTCAAGCTCCCTGTTGGTCTCCTCCAGGTCGCGGTTGGTGTTCTCGAGCTGTCTATTGGCGGCCTCGAGCTGGAGGCCGACGTGCTCCGCCTGGATGCGGCTGTGCGCGAGCATCCAGGTCACGCCGAAGAGCATCAGGCTGATCGCCAGCCCGCTGAGCAGCACGAAGAGGGGGAGGTTGTTCTGCCAGCCGGGCTCGAAGCTCGGGAGCGTGCTGAAGTAGAGGCTCCAGATCCTGCCTGCCACCTCCATGGTGTCGATCTCGGCGAAGTGCGCCGAGTAGGAGGGGTCCGCGGCGTGCAGGACCCCGTCGTCGTCGTGCAGCAAGCCCTCCCTGGTGAACTCCGCCCCGTCGAACACCTCGAGGTCGACCTGCGTGTCTGCCTTCGGCGCGCCGAAGATGCCCTCGAGCAGGTCGTCGGTGCGGAACACGCTGACGATGAACCCCTGCAACGCTTCGCGGCGCTCGTCCGTGGTTGCCTGCGGCACGCCTTCGCGGTAGATGGGGGTGTAGACGAGAAAGCCTGTCGTGCCCGCCCCCTCGAGCTCGACCTTGCCCGAGGCGCGGGGTAGCCCCGTGTCGCGGGCCTGCTCCATGGCGTCACGGTTAACCCGGCCAGAGTAGAAGTCGTAGCCTAACAGCGACCGGTTGTCCGGATTCGAGGGCGCGACGTAGACGAGCGGGAAGTACTCGTAGCGCTCTCCGGCGGGCCGCAGGGCATAGGAAGCAAAGCCCTGCGCGCGGACGCGCCGCTCGTGGGCCTCCCTACCCTCGAGGGGCACGCGCTCGGCGTAGGCGATCGCCTGTATGCCGGGGTAGCGGCGTTCCAGGTCGCTGCCCGCCACATAGTCCTCCCACTCCCCGCGCGTGACGGACTCGCTCGCGGCGAAGAGGCCCCGCCCGTCGAGCATAGCGTCTATGTAGGTCTGCATGCGGCGGTCCACGGCCCGCTCGGTGGAGACCGTGATCTCCTCGAACCGCTCGTGCTCGCGCTCCTCGACGTTGTGCCTGACGTACAGGAAGGCGAGCCCGGTGAGCACAAGCGCCGCGCCCAGCACCACGTAGGCCACGGCGGTCCGGCCGAGCCCCTCATGCACGGAGCCGCGCAAACGCTCCAGCGCATCGAGCCCGGACTTCACGAGGCTTACACCGCCGCGGGCGGCGCCTCGTTCAGGATCAACCAGTAGAGCTTGAGCTGCTCGATGGCCTGGACGAACTGCTCGAAGTTGACCGGCTTGCGGACGTAGCTGTTGGCGCCGAGGCCGTAGCCGTTGAGCATGTCCTGCTCCTCCCTCGAGGAGGTCAGGATGACCACGGGCAAGAGCCGCGTCCTTTCGTCGGCCCTCAGGCGCTTCAATACCTCCAGGCCGTCTATCTTGGGCAGCTTTAGGTCGAGCAGGATCAGCTGCGGCATGATGGCGGTGTCCCTACCGGAGTGCCCGCCTGTTCCGAACAGGTAGTCCAGCGCCTCGACGCCGTCGCGGGCCACCACAACCTTGTTGAGGACGTTGTTCTTCCTGAGCGCCCGCAACGTCAGGAGCTCATCGTCGGGGTTGTCCTCGACCAGGAGTATGACCTTGTCCCTCATACTGCCGCGTCTCTCAGAAAACCCTCCTGGCACCGCCGTCTACCCTGTCGGCGATAAAGGGATAGCGGTACTCTTCGCCCTGGTTTACCTTGTAGGCCGCGTAGCACCCGTGCGCCAGGGGCACCAGGGCGAGCAGGAACGCGAGCGGTACCAGCACTATGGCAGCTACGCCGAGCGTTACCACGGACAGGACTACCGTCACCAGCGCGTAGACGAGGAAGATAACGATCCAGGCGACCTGGTACCAGAACGCCTGGGCGGCGTGGAAGCGTACCCGCGAGGAGCGGTCCTTGTAGAGCAGCCAGACCAGGAGCGCCCCGAAAGGCATCAACCCCACGAGCGCAGCGAGCACGCTCAGGTGCGCGATGACGGACCACGTCCTCTCATCTTGTGCGCTCATCGGTTCGGTCGGCTCCGTTGGGGCTCCGGAGTTGCGTTCTTCTTGCATCTCTCTCCTTTCGTCCCGGCTCTAATGCCCGCAGCACCGAGCATTGATATCTTAGCCCCGCCCGGACCTGGCGGGCATCACTCAAATGAGTGATTTTTCGATTCAGCACGCTCCGGCTAACGCCGGTTTCGTGTTACGAGACGACTTTCGGACAGTAGCTTTGTCTGACGCTGCAAAGCGACGAAGTGCGCCATCATAGCTGAGAAGCGGCCGACCGGGGGAGGCGGTGTGCTGAAATACTGCAAAAGAGAAACGGGCCGGCTTCCAGGAGGGGGGAGATGGGGCGCCGACCCGCTAATGTGAGATCGAGCCGGCCCACCAAGGAGGGGGGAAGGTATGTGGCACCGCCTCGTTCTTCTTGCTGCGATTATGCACCCTCGCAAACCAACGCACATCACTCAAATGAGTGATTTTTTGAAAGTTTTTTTCAGGTTTGTAGGCCACAGGCATCAGGTTACAGGTTTTGGGTCTCGGTAGCGCATGCGTCGCGTATTGGGGAGCTTTCGAAGGCGAACGAGACCCTCTCCACTCCACAGCCCCTGATACCCGATGCCTGTGGCCCGAAGCCTTCTTATTGCCACTGGGCCGGAGCCACAATAGAATGGAATGCACTACTTGATGGAGAGGATGCGACTCATGTCAGCGACGCGGGGCCGGGGCGAGGTCGGCGCCTGATGGGCGTGACGCTAAGAGTGTTGCTCGTCGAGGACTACGAAGACGACGCCCTGCTCCTCTTGCGGGAGCTGGGGCGTGGCGGCTACGAACCGCTCAGCGAGCGGGTCGACACGGCGGAGGCCATGGAAGCCGCTCTCGACGAGCGGGAGTGGGACCTCGTGATCGCGGACCACTCCATGCCGGCTTTCAGCTCGTCGGCAGCGCTCGAACTGCTCAGGAGCAAGGGCTTCGCAGACCTGCCGTTCATCATCGTCAGCGGCCACATAGGTGAGGACGTCGCGGTTGCGGCGATGAAGGCCGGAGCGCACGACTACCTAATGAAGGACAACCTCGCCAGGCTAAACACCGCCATAGAGCGGGAGCTCAGGGAGGCGGAGAGCCGCAGGGAACGCCGAAGGGCGGAGGAGGAGCGGCGGCTGGCCGAGGAGAAGTACCGGGGCATCTTCGAGAACGCCGTCGAGGGGATCTTCCAGACCACGGTCGAGGGACGCTTCGTGACGGCGAACCCCGCGCTGGCGCGCATGTTCGGCTACGACTCGCCCGAGGATCTGCTCGAGAACGTCTCGAGCATCGCGGACCAGCTCTACGTGGACCCCGAGCAACGGGCGGAGATCAGGCGCCTGACGCTGCGCGACGGTCTTCGTCTGCGGGTTCGAGATCCAGGCGCGCCGCAAGGACGGGGGCGTGGTGTGGGTCTCGGTCAGCGCGCGCGCCGTCCGCGACGTCGAAGGTGAGATGGTCGGCTACGAGGGTACGGTGGAGGATATAACCGAGCGCAAGCAGGCCGAGGGGCGCTGCGCGAGATCCGGGAGGCCGAGCGCCGCCGCATAGCGCGCGAGCTGCACGACGTGGTCCTGCAGGACCTCACCTACGCCCTGCAGTCCATGCAGGTCCTCCGGAGGATGCCCTCCGACGAACCCGGCCGCGGCGAGGAGACGGAGAGGCAGATAGAGGCGCTCAAGAGGGCGGTGGGGGGCCTGCGCGACGCGATCTACGAGCTGCGGCTCGAGAGCGCCCAGGAGCAGCCGCTCGTCCGCACGCTCGCCTCCATCGTGGAGCTGAACCGCCAGATCGGCCCCGGAGCGCGAGTTCGAGCTGGTCGTCGACGAGGGGTTCCCGGCGTCGACTCTCGGGGCCGGCGGGTCTCGAGGTCGCGCGCGTCGTCCAGGAGGCGCTGGCCAACGTCAGGCGCCACTCGGGGGCTCGCCGCGCCAGGGTGACCCTCGGGACGGCCGGCGGCGAGGTCGCTGGTGGAGGTCGAGGACGACGGCAGGGGTCTCGAGCCGGGGACCTCGCACGGGATGGGGCTCACGGGGATGCGCGAGCGGGCACTAGCGCTCGGGGGGAAGCTGGAGGTGGAGGGAGAGCAGGGCGCGGGGACGCGGGTGCTCCTCCGGGTGCCGCTGGCCGCCCTGACTGGCGAGGACTCCGAGTACTCGAACGCGCGGAAATGAGGTGGTATCGCACCTCCGCAGCCGAAGCTGGTATATTCCTATCTGCACGTGGAGTCCGAGATGCAGGCCCGCGAAGGGGAGGAAATGCAGCGTCTCTTGCTCGTCGAGGACCACGCTTCGTTCCGACAGACGCTTGCGCTCGTCTTCGACCAGGAGCCCGACTTCGAGGTGGTGGCGCAGGCCGGGACTCTCGCCGAGGCTCGCCGGGTGATGGCCGACTCGCGAGGCCGACCTCGGCGTCATAGACCTCTCCCTCCCCGACGGGGAGGGAATCGAGCTGATCGAGGAGCTGCGCGAGGCCAACCCGCGACTTCGCGGCGCTGGTCCTGACGGCGAGCCTCGACAGGGCCGAGCACGCCAGGGCCGTCGAGGCCGGGGCGGCCGGCGTCCTGCACAAGTCGGCCGAAGTGGACGAGATCCTGGACGCCACGCGGCGCCTCGCCGAGGGCGAAACCCTGATCTCCCAGGAGGAGCTGGTCGAGCTCCTGCGCCTGGCCGGCCAGAGCCGCGAGGAGGAGCGTGAAGCCCGGGCGAGCATCGAGCAGATCACCCGCCGCGAACGGGAGGTCCTGCCTCGCCCTCTCCGAGGGCCTCTCCAACAAGCAGATCGCCGAGCAGCTGCACATGAGCGTTGACACCGAGCGCACCCACATGATGAACATCCTGAACAAGCTCGGGGTGCACTCGCGGCTGCAGGCGCTCCTCTTCGCCGCCCGCCACGGCCTTGTAGAGCTGCGCTAGATCAACTCCCCTTCGCATACGTACTCGGCAGGACCCGTAATATAGACGGGTTCCCCTTCCCCGGCCCACTCTATCTCGACGACGCCGCCGTCCAAGCAGCACGCGCACAGGGCTCTCGGCGAGCCCGAGACGGACCGCCGCGACCGCCGCCGCGCACGATCCCGACCCCGAGGCGAGCGTCTCCCCGGCGCCGCGCTCCCAGATCCTCATCCTGACCTCCTGCTCTCCCCGGGCGCAGACGAACTCGACGTTCGTCCTCTCGGGGAAGAGGGGATCTCTCTCGACCGGTGGCCCGGCCGATCCGAGATCCAGGGCCTCCACCTCTTCTTCGCTCTCGAGGAGAGCTACGGCGTGGGGGTTGCCCATGGAGACCCGCAGGAAACGGAAGCCATGCAGCTCGACCTCGGAGCCGAACTCGGGCGGGCCCATGTCGACTCGGGAGGAGCCATCACCGAGCAGTACCACCTTCTTCACACCGGCTCCTGTCTCCACCGTCAGGGCGTTGCCCCTCGACGAGTCCCCGGTCCTGCGCGTAGCGGGCGAGGCAGCGGATGCCGTTGCCGCACATCTCAGATGGCGAACCGTCGGAGTTCAGGTAGACCATCCTCAGGTCGGCGATCTCGGAGGAAGCAGGGATCAGTATCCCGTCCGCCCCGACGCCGAAGTGCCGGTCGCACGCTCTGCGGGCGAGGTCATGGAGATCGTGGCCCGCTGACCTCTTCAGCGTCGAGGATTATGAAGTCGTTGCCGACGCCGTGCATTTTGGTGAATCGCATACCTCGCTTAGGTCCTTCCCTGCCTCCCAGGTCAGCTCCAGGGCGCCGTCTTGGTACTGGGGCCAAGGCCAGTGTACACGCCCTGGCGGCGTTCGGTAGCGCGGGCGCTGCCCCTTCGCGCTAACATAGTGGATGGCCAGAGTAGAAGGAGGACGTCGGTGGCGGAGAACGATGGAGAGGTCTGCCTCGAGGAAGAGGTCGAGCGCCTGCGGCGCTCCGGGATGTCCGGGGTGGAGATCTCGCGGACGATGGGCGTGGACCAGGCCTGGGTGGAGTCCCTGCTCTCCGATTGGGGCGAAGGAACCTCCGCCGAAGGAGATTCCGCCGGAGGTCGCAGCTGATCTTATCTCGATAAGATCAGCTGCGACCTCCTCCGGTCACCACATAGGAACGGCTCTTGCTCGCCCTTCGTCGAGATCTCTGCGCTTTTTAGCGGTCGCTCGGAACGAGCCCCGCCTAACCCAGTACGTCGGCCATGGAGTACAGGCCCGGCTGCGCGTCCGCGGCGAAGCGCGCGGCGCTCAGAGCGCCGTCGGCGAAGGTGCGGCGGGAGAGGGCGCGGTGGTGACCTCGACCTCTTCGCCGCCCGAGTAGAAGATGAGCGCGGTGCTCGCCGACGACCGCGCCGCCGCGCAGGGCGTGGATGCCGATCTCACCCTCCTCGCCTGGGCGCGAGACCTTCCCGCCCGTAGACCGCGACCTCGTCCAGGTCCTTCCCTCTTCCCTCGGCGGCGGCCCGCGCGAGGAACAGGGCCGTGCCCGAGGGCGCGTCCTTCTTGTTCCTGTGGTGCGCCTCCACGACCTCGATGTCGTAGCCTTCGCCGAGCTTCGCCGAGAGCTCGCGCACCATCTCGCGCAAGAGGTTCACCCCGACGCTCATGTTCGGGGCGAGCACTATGGGGACATCCTTGCGCGGCCTCCTCGACCCTCGCGAGCTGATCTTCTGAGAGTCCCGTCGTCCCGATGACGTGCGGTTCTGCCGTAGGAGAGGTGCTCGACGGTCGCCTCGGGCGTCGTGAACTCGATCAGGACTTCGGCCGACTCCGGCGGGTCTTCCGTGGCGATGACGCCTGATCTTCCCCGACCCGCACAGCTCGCCGAGGTCGGAGCCGAGCTCGGGGGCGCCGGGCTCGACGGTGCCGCCGGCCAGTTCGATCCCTTCCGTTTCGAGGGCGGCGCGGCACACCTCGCGGCCCATGCGGCCCGCGCGCCCCGATTACGGCTACGCCGGGTCACACTTCCTCGGGGGTCGGGAGGAGGTGGTTCGACTCCTCCATCGTGCGCCTGAGGGTGTCGAGGTTCTCGCCCTGCAGTGGGATCATCGGGCAGCCGCATCTCGTCCGAGCAGAGGCCGAGGATGCGAGGCCGCCGTCTTGACGGGGATGGGGTTGGTCTCGACGAAGAGGGCGCGGAAGAGCGGCAGGAGCTCGTAGTGGAGCTCGCGGCCCCGCTCCCAGTCGCCCTCCGAGAGGGCGTTTACCATGTCGGAGACCGCGCGCGGGGGCGACGTTGGAGGCGACGGAGATCACACCTTGTCCACCGAGCGCCATCGAGGGGCAGCGTCATCGGGTCATCCCCGGAGAGGACGGCGAACTCCTCGCCGCAGAGGCTCTTTACGTCGCTCACCATGTTCATCGAGAGCGTCGATTCCTTGACCCCGACGATGTTGGGGATCTCGGCGAGGCGGGCCATGGTCTCGGCGGAGATGGTCACGGCCGTCCGGCCCGGGATGTTGTAGAGGACGATGGGAAGCTCCGTGCTCTCGGCTATCGTGGCGAAGTGCCTGTACAGCCCCTCCTGGGTCGGCTTGTTGTAGTAGGGGGCGACCTGCAGCGAGCCGTCGGCGCCCTCCTCCTGGGCCATCTTCGTGTACTTGATCGCCATGTCCGTGCTGTTGGAGCCCGTGCCGGCGACGACGGGCACCCGGCCGTTCGCGACCCTGACCACGGTGCTCGACGACGAGCGCGGTCCTCCTCCTCGCTCATGGCCGGGGTCTCGCCTGTGGTCCCGCAGGGGACGAGGCCGTGGATGCCGTGCTGGATCTGGAACTCGACCATCCCCTCCAGCGCCTCGACGTCCACCTCCCCGTTCCTGAAAGGCGTGACGAGGGCCGTGAAAGCGCCGCTAAACATCTCTCTCCTCCAGCTCGAAGTCCCTGTGCAAAACCCTTACCGCTTCTTCTACCCGTCCGGCCGGCAATACGCAAGTAACCTGTATCTCCGAGGTGGAGACGAGCCTTATGGGGATGCCCGCCTCCCCGAGCGTCGCGAACATCCTCGCAGCGTAACCCGGGCGGTTGAGCATCCCCGTCCCGACGACGGAGACCTTGCCGAGCTCCTCCTCGCCCTCGACCCGCCCATCCAGAGAGTCGGCGACCCCGCCCGCGAGCCTCAGTGCCTCGGCGAAGTCGCGCGCGCCGGACGGTGAAGGCCACGTCCGAGGCGCCTCTCTTTGGGCGCGCTCTCCACGATGACGTCGACGGAGATGCCCGCTTCGGCCAGCGGCGAGAAGACGCGGCTCATCGTGCCAGGGCCGGTCTTTATGCCGGTCAGGGTGATGCGCGAGACGTCCAGATCGTGGACGATGCCGGCGACCGTCTCGCGGGTTTCCAGGTGTTCCAAACTCGTTACCTCCCGTGATGATCGTACCAGGACCTTCCTCGAAGGAGCTCTTGACGTGGATCTCGACCCCGTACAAGGCCCCGAGCTCGACGGCCCGCGGGTGCATCACCTTCGCGCCCCGCCACGACATCTCGGCCATCTCCGAGGAGAGTATGACGGGTATGCGCCGCGCCCCGGGAACTATGCGCGGGTCGGCGGTGTAGACGCCGTCCACGTCGGTGAAGATCTCGCACCGCTCCGCCCCAGCGCCGCCGCGAGCGCCACGGCCGTCGTATCCGACCCGCCGCGCCCGAGCGTCATGATGTCCCCCAGGGCGTTGACCCCCTGGAAGCCGGCGACGATGGCGACCTGGCCCTCGTCGAGCAAGCCCGCGCAGGCGGTCGGGCTGTATCCCCGAGATGACCCCCGAGCCGTAGCGCCCCGTGATCTTCATCCCTGCCTGCGGGCCGGTCAGAGAGGTGGCGGCGACGCCCCTGTCGTGCAGGGCCATCGCGAGGAGCGCGACGGACTGGAGCTCGCCCGTCGAGAGTAGCTGGTCGATCTCGCGCGGCGAAGGGTCCCGGCTGACCTCGCCCGCGAGCCTCAAGCAGCCTGTCCGTCTGCTTCCCCATCGCCGAGACGGTCACGACGAGGCCGAGCCCCGAATCGTGGACCCGCTTTACCCTCTCGGCGACGGCCCTTATGTGCTCCGCCGTCGCCACCGAGCTCCCGCCGTATTTCTGGACGATGATCCCCAAGAGATACTCCCGACCGCTCTTAGCCTCGTAGCCTAACGGATCGGTCCGTGGCTGTCAGCTTGTAAGCACGCCTCCCTTCGGTCGGCTTGTCAGCACGCTCCAGCCTTCGGCTTCCGCTTGTCAGCACGCGCCCTTCGGCGCCCTTGTCAGCACGCTTCGGGCCTTTAGAAGGCCCTCGCTTGTCAGCATTTCAGCTTTTCTCTGCCGTTGGGCTCTTGCCCGGATCACGTATTAGGAAGCGGCTTTGTGGCAGTAACTCTGTCTAGCGCTGCGGAGCGACGAAGTGCGCCATCCTGGCTGACAAGCCTGCGAAGCAGGCGTGCTGACAAGCGGAGGCGTTAGCCGGAGCGTGCTGAGAAGGCGCGAAGCGCCGTGCTGAGAAGCGAAGCCCTAAAAGGGCGAGCGTGCTGACAAGCGGAAGCCGAAGGCCGGAGCGAGCTCTGCAGGCTGGGCCGGGCGTCCCGCCTGTCTCTTGCCCATCAGGTTCGCCACTCAAACAAGGTTTAGTGGCGGCGACGTGTGGGGGATATCCTCGGAGGACCTTCGCTGCGGCGAGCTTGGCAAAGGAGCGGCTCATGAGCGACGAGCAAGGGCAGGGGATCTTCGAGAGCTACGAACAGGGTGAAGACGTTCCGCTCGCTTCCTACGCTGCGCTGACGGGGGTCTTCAACCTGATCTTCGCTCTCTTCCTCCTGCTCGCGAGGGTCTCGGGGCGGGAGATCCCCGAGCGGATAAAGCCAGAAGACATCGTTCTCTTCGGCGCCGCTACACACAAGCTGAGCTGGATCGTCACCAGGGACGCCGTCACCGCCCCCCTGAGAGCCCCGTTTACGGAGCTGGAGGAGGTGAAGAGCCCCACCAACGTGCAGGAGAAGCCGCGGGATACGGGGCTGCAGCGCTCTCTCGGCGAGCTGCTCACCTGCCGCTTCTGCCTTGGGATGTGGATCTCCGCCTTCTTCGCCTACGGCCTCGTGCTCTTCCCGGCCACGACTCGCCTCGTAGGCGCCATCTTCTCGATGCTCACCGTCTCCGATTACCTGCACCAGATCTACAAGGCCCTGATGAACCGGGCCTGAGGCCCCAGCCTTATTTCAGGGTCAGAAAGCTCGCTTCTTCGGCCGCGACCAGCATGGCCCGAACGTCCTCGTAGTCCTCATCGGTGACCGGCACGAAACGTTCGATGAAGCCGTGTGCCAGCCTGGCCCTGGCCACCGGGTCGTCGCCCATGGCCAGCAGCGCCGCTCTGATGGCCGCCTTGAGCTCGTCCGGCAGGCTGCTCGCGGCCACGACGGGCTGTATCCCCGCGGGACCTAGAGCGTCGATGACCCGCAGTTGCGCCCCGAGCTCGGGGTGGTCGCGCAGCTCGACGGCCAGCACCTGGGAGTCGATAGCCGCCGCGTCCACCTCTCCGCTACAGACCATGCGAATCGACCTCTGGTGCGAGCCTGCTTCCACCACCCGCCCGAAGAAGCCGCGCGTCTCGCCCGTGCTCACCAGCTGGTGCCTGGTCACGTTGTAGCCCGAGTGCGAGTCAGGGTCGTTGAAGGCCCACGAGCGGCCCCGCAGGTCCGGGAAGGATTGGTAGGGGCTGTCTACATGGACGATGACGTCGGAGAAGTAGATGGGTCTGCCCTCGTAGCGTTCACCTTGCAAGAGCGGCGCGGCAAGCAGCTCCACCGGCGGACAGGGTTCGCGGGCGAGGTGCACGTAGGGCAGGCCGCAGATAAAGCCGACGTCGGCCTCTCCGGCGGCGAACTGATCGAAGGAGGAGCCGACGGCCAGCTCCGTGGGCACACCGACCTCCCTCCCGACGTAGTCGGCCACGAACCGGTATACGCCGATCATGTTCGGAGCCAGGAACGTGGCGAAGCGTACGGGACCGTCGGTCACGGCTGGCGCTTCTCTCGCATGGCGAAAGCCACGATAACACCCGAGAGGAAGGTTAGCAGCCCCACGGAGCCTATGGCTACTGTGAGGCCGAGCGTGTCGGCGATGATCCCGGCCGAGAGCGCCCCTACCGCGTACCCCAGATCGCGCCAGAACCGGTAGACGCTCAGGGAGCGCGCCCTCCAGGAGGGATGGGAGTTGTCCGAGACGGCGGCGATGAGCGCGGGATAGACCATCGCGGTCCCAAGCCCAAGGAGGATGCTACCGGAGAGCCACCACCCGAAGCTCCTGCCCAGCACGGTGACGAAGATCCCGCCAGCCTGCACCCACATGCCGCCCACTATGAGCCACTTGCGTCCCAGGCGGTCGCTCAAGGGGCCGGTTACTATCTGCAGGATGCCCCATACCGCAGGGTAGACGGCCTTCAGGATCCCGATGCGCCCCACCCCGAGCCCGAAGGTGGAGAAGAAGAGGGGGAATACGCCCCAGCTCATGCCGTCGTTTAGGTTGTTGACGAGGCCAGCCTGCGAGCAGGCGAAGAGGTTGCGGTCCTTGAGGGAGGTTGTGGTGAAGACCTCCCGGAAGGTCAACCGGTCGGGCTCCGGGGGATGGGAACGCATCTCCAGCCTGACGTACTCACCGGTGTCCCTGACCAGGAACACCGAGACCAGGAGCCCGAAGACCACGTAGGCTACCCCCAGGTAGAAGGGCTCCGGCCTCAGACCGTAGACCGAGGCGAGGTAGCCGGTCGCGAGCGCCGTGAGGCCGACCGCGAGGTAGCCGGCGAACTCGTTGAGGCCCACCGCGAGTCCTCGCCCCCTGGGTCCCACCAGGTCTATCTTCATCAGCACGGTCATCGACCACGCGAGGCCCTGGTTCACGCCGAGCAGGACGTTTGCGGCGACGATCCAGCCCCACGACGGAGCGAGCATGATCATGAACGGCACAGGCACCCCGACGATCCATCCGGCGACCAGCACCTTCTTCCTGCCGATCCTGTCGGCCAGGGCGCCGGAGACCAGGTTCGAGAACGCCTTGACGATCCCGAAGGAGATGATGAAGGAGAAGATTGCCGTCTTCAGGACGAGCCCGAACTCCTGCGAGCCGACGAGGGGCACGACGGTGCGCTCCAGACCGACCATCCCGCCGACGAAGGCGTTTACCAGCACCAGCAAGGAGAACTGCCCCAGGTTCTCCCGCAGCCCGAGACGGACGGCGGGGGAAGATAAATCGTCTCCCGTCACGGAGGACTCCCCGTCGAACGGTCCGGGCTCGGCCCCTCCGCTATGGGGGTGTGGAGGCCGACCCGGCCGCGGCGCAGGCGCACCCAGAGCGCTATTAGGAAGACCCCGGCGACCATGGCGACGGGAGCGAGCAGGCCGCCTTCCGGCCCGAAGCGACCTCCGGTCCAGAGGTCGGGGCCGCCCTGATCCAGGCTCAAAAACGTTGCTCCTCCCACCTTCAACCCGCTCACGGGGAAGCCGAAGACCGCGCCCTGGAAGAAGTTCCACGTAACGTGCAGCCCGATGGGGATGGCGAGCTCTCCCGTAAGCACGTAGCCGGCCCCGAGCATCAGCCCTGCAACGGCGACGTTGACGGTGCTCAGGAGGGTGGCGTTGGGGTTGGTGGCGTGGAGGTAGCCGAAGAAGGCCGAGGAGAGCACCCAGGCGAGCAGGACGGCGTTGCGGGGACCCACGCCGGGGAGGTTCAGGCCTTCGGCGGCATTGCGCAGCTGATAACCGCGGAAGATTAGCTCCTCGTAGAAGCCGACGCACAGGAAGAGCGCGGCCGGAATCAGTATGGCGAGCCAGAAGGGCGCGCCGGGCACGAGCGACTCGAAAGCGCCCGTTACCTTGACCCAGCCTAGCACCAGCTCGGTGAGGAAGACCGCGGTCATGAGCAGCGCTCCCAGAGCCAATCCGAAAAAGAGGTCAAGCCACCACCCGGCATTCAGGTGAAACCCGAAGTCCGCGAAGGGCCGCCTGTCGAGGAAGCGCCCCGCGAGCCACACGCTGAGGAGAGCGCCTAGCAGGCCGGCCACCCCGCTGATAACTGGTAGCATCGGAGAGCCGGACGCGGCGAGCCCGCCCGCAGTCCTCTGGCCGCCGAGGACGAGCCACGTGGCCACGAGCAGGTTGACGAGGAGAGGGAGCAGGATGACCCTGTAGGTCAGGTACTGGAGGAGCAGACGCCACAACGCGCGGACCCGCCCCATGCTCTCATCGAAAAACAGCCGCAAGAAGCCTCCGTCCCGGCCGCGCGTCAGTAGATGGGTAGCGGGCCGCCCGCGTCGCCGATAACGTACTCCTCGAACATCCGCCTGACCACATCAGGGTGCTTCGCGGCCACGTCGCTGTCCATTTTCGGGTCGGCCAGGAGGTCGTAGAGCTTCGCCTCCTCCCCGTCGTTGCGGCCGAACATGGCGTATCCTTCGTCCCTGGCCCACACGAACTCGCTGTAGCCCAAAGTGAAGTGGGGGCGCTGCTCAGGTCTCCTGCCTTCGAGCAGCACGGAGAGGTCCTGGCCCTCCATCGGGGATCTCGGCTCCACGCCGAGGAAGCCAAGGATGGTTGGGGCCACGTCGTGGGTGGAGGCGTAGTGGTCGCTGGTCTCTCCCGCTCCCTTGCCTTCGGGGTGCCGGATCATGAACACGATATCCGTGAGCTCGGGCCACAGGGCGTAGTGGGGCTTGCCTGTGTAGCCGTGCTCGCCGAGGGCGTGGCCGTGGTCGGAGAGGAGGATGAGCAGGGTGTTCTCGAAGAGGTCGAGCTCTTCCATCCTGTCCAGGAAGCGGCCGAGCCAGCGGTCTACCATAGTGACCTCGCCAGCGTAGAGGGCGCGCATCCTCCGGAGTTGCCGCTCTGTCAGGTAGTCGTCGCGACCGTAGATGGAGGTGAACGGCTCCGGTCCGTCGTATCCCTCGTCGTAGAGGGAGGTGTACTTCTCGGGCGGGTCCCAGGGCTCGTGCGGGTCGTAGTTGTCCACTACCAGGAAGAACGGCTCCCGCTTGCTGGCCGCCTCCAGGAACTCGGTCGCCCGGAGGAACACCCTGGGGGCGAACCAGTCCTCCTCGGTCTCTCTGCCCCTGGTGTTCGCCAGGTACTGGCGTGCCTTGAGGGCCTCCCCGTGCAGGAGGTAGCGTTCCTGAATCTCCTCGTCTGAGGCGGGTAGGATGGGCCTGTAATGGTCCTTCTCCTGGCCACGGATCCAGTGGTAAGTGTCGAAGCCGCGGTTGAAGTCCATCGGGGGATGGAACTGGTGGTAGGTGTCGGTGACGAGCATGGTCTGATAGCCCCGGGCCTCGAGCGTCTCGGCCAGCGTGGCCTGCTCCCGCGGGATAGGGAGCCACCCGTAGACCGGCGCGTGCCGCTGCTCCGAGGGCCTGTCTTTATACGGGAAGGTCCTGAACCCCGTGTGGATCGCGCGCCGCGCGCAGATGGTGGGCAGCGACTCGGGGTAGGCTCTGGTGAAGCGCAAGCTCTCCCTGGCGAATGCGTCCAGGCTCGGTGTCTTTATCCAACTATTACCGTAGGCGCCGACGTGGTCCTTCCTCAGGCTGTCTATGATGATCAGGACGACGTTCATCTCCGGCGCGCCGCCGCATCCCGCACCGCCGGTCAGAGCCGCGCCGGCCATCCCGGCGCCCGCGATCTTCAGGAAGTGCCGCCTGGTTAGAGTCTTCTTCACCCCACCTTCTCCCGGACGCATGCAGGGCGCGATTATATTCATCAACCGTCCCCCGGGCCACGCGGGAAACCCGCTCCCGTGCGACAATGCCCGCCGTGGGAACTATCGTGACGGGGGCACGGGACCTTTCGAGGACGGCGGGGTAGCGGAGGCTGTATGGTGGATAACGACCATGACGGGGAGCCACTGCGGGGCTACTTCGAGTACTTCAAGCACCTGAGCACCCTGAGCACCCTGGTGCTGGTTGTGGTGCTGGTACTCTACAGGGACCTCTACCTCGACCCCGCGCTGGCCCTCGTGGCTCTGGCCGCCTTCGGGATCTCCGCGCTCGCGTCCTTCTACGGCATGTTCGTGGCGATGGACGGGAGCTTCTCCGGGACGCCGCCGCGGGGGCTCCTGTACGTCGCCGTCGGCGGGCTCGTCGGGGCCGTGCTGTGCCTGATCGCCGGCATAGCGACGGCCGGCGTGTTCTGATCCGGGCGCTCAGCCCTCCTCGCGCCGGAGCGTCGCGGTCTCCTGCAGCGCTTTGCGGTAGGCGCGCACCCGCGTCTGGTAGTCGCTCGTCGCTTCGCCGGCCTTTCGGCCCGAGCGGCCCCACCCGCCGAACCTGCCCGCCAGTACAACGGTGGCGGAGAAGGCGCCCCGGAAGTAGGTGAGGAGCTCGTCGAGCGTGATCTGCGGCTTGTCCGGGCGGACGCTCTCCTCGCGGGCCTCCCGAGCGGTTACCACAATCTCTGGCTCTCCCGTGATGCGCTCGATGCCGGCGGGGATGCCTCTCAGGGCCGCGAGGACTTCTTCCTCGTCCGGACGGTCGGCGAGGTCGCTGCCCGTGTAGAGGTAGCGGATCTCGCCGGAGCGGTCGATGACGATAACGGAGGGGACCGCCACGCCATCCTGCGCGTCCCACAGGCCGAGTCGCTTCATGAGCTCCCCGCGCGGGTCGCTAAGGAGCGGAAAGGATAGCAGGAGCTTGCCGACCATCCGCGCGTTGTTCTGAGGCGGATCGACGCTAACGCCGGCCACCTGCGCCGAGCGCTCCTCGAACTCCTCGAACCGCCTGGCGTAACTCGCCAGCTGCCCGTTGCAGTACGCGCACCAGTCGCCCCGGTAGAAGACAAGCACCACGGGCCCGACCTCGAGCTCGCCCGAGAGGCTCCAGGGGTAACCCTGCTGATCCGGCATCTCGAAGTATGGGATCTTCTCCCCGACGCTCACCTCTGCCATCGCCGCTCCTCCATTCGCCCACCCTCAACACCCTCACGCGACTATAGCACCCACGGCACGACCGGCGCACGAGCGCCATTCGTGGGAGGCGGCCTACGAAGACAAACCCGAGATCCAGCCGGAGACGCTCTGCACTGCGCCTGAGGTCCAGTAACGGATCTTCTGCCACAGAGAGGCCTCTTCGTAGCCCTTCTCGGTGACGAGGGGCGCGCTCCCCACGCTCTTGCCGTCCACCAGGACCTCGACGGTGCCGAGCTCCTCACCGGCTCGCGCTTCCGGCGGCGGCTCGTCCGTGGTCGTACGGCGCTCGACCTCGAGACCTGGACCGACGAGGCCAGGCACCTCTTCGGCTGCAACCAGCCCAACCGTCTCCTCCCTGCGGTAGGGGAGCCCCACCTTCTCATACACCCGGCCCTCGCTTATTAGCGCTTCGCGCTCGTAGTCCGCAAAGCCATAGTCAAGTAAGTTCTGGGCTGCGCTGAAGCGGTAGTTCTCGCCGTTGGCGTCGAGCAAGACAGCTATGTAGGACTCATCTCCTTCCTTTGCCGAGGCGATCAGTGAGGGGCCCGCCTCAGGGGAGGTGCCGGTCTTCACTCCTGTGGCAGGGTCGTAGGTGTAGAGCAAGTTATTGGTGGTGAAGAGCTCTATGGGCCTATCCTGGGTGCTGATCGTAGCCTCCTCAGTCGCTACTATGTCCCTGAACTGCGGGTAGGCCATCGCAGCACGCGCGATCTCGGCCATATCGCGCGCGCTTGAGTAGTGCTCGGGCGAGTCGAGGCCAGCAGGGTCCTCGAAGTGGGTGTTCTCAAGGTCCATCTCCTTGGCCTTTAGGTTCATCTCATCTACGAAGTTCTCAACGCCTGCTTTGCCCCCTCCGCCACCTAGGTGCTCGGCCAGGGCGTAGACGGCGTCGGTGCCTGAGGGGACAAGCGAAGCGAGGAGGAGCTCCCTGACGCTCAGGCGCTCGCCGCTTATGAGCCCGACGTTGCTGTAGACGGAGCCCACGAAGCGCTCTGCCTGATCGGAGATGGTCACCTCCTCGTCGAGGTCAACACCCCTCTCGAAGGCTATGAGGGCTACCATGATCTTGGTAGTCGAGGCTATGGGCAGCCGCTTGTCGGGGTTCTTGCCTGCCAGGTAGAGCCCCGTCCCCGTGTCCTCGAGCACCCACGCCCCGGCGTTTATCTTCGGGGGATCGGGTCGCTCCTGCTTCTCCTGCGCTCCGGCCGCGTTCCCAGCAGAGGTCCCGGATATGAGGACGACCACGATCCCGACCAGCGCTAAGAGGGTCCGCGCGCGGACCCTCCCTCGCCACTCCTTCACCACTCCTCGACCGGGCAAGAACCACCCCCTCGGGGTTAACCGCGTGTACCTTGAAATCAAGCCTCCGGCGGACCTGGCCTATTTTGCACGAGGTGGACCGACCTTACCACCCTCCAGGAAGCCCTCAGCAGCTGGCGGTTACGGCGTGCCGCCGGCAGGGTACATCTGAAGCGTACACATTGTGACCTTTCGCGAAGTAGAGGAGGTGGGAGCATGACGACCAGCGGCGTAGAGGACGACGCGTGGCGCCTCCTGGGAGCGTTCTACGACCTCTCGGGGCACAATCCCCTCAAACCCGTCCCGATCGGGACACCAGACTCGCCCCCGAGCGAGAGCGCGGCGAAGACGGCGGGAATTGAGCCGGGGACGCCCGAGTGCGACGTAGCGGTCAAGTACCTGCTCAATGGGAGGTACATAAGAGAGACCGGCACGCCGGGGGAGTACCAGATCACCGTGCAGGGCATCGAGAAGGTAAGGGAGATGCGCGGGCTCGCCGAGCCCTCGAAAGGAGGAAACCGGATGAGCGAAGAGACGCAGAGGCGGCTCCTGAACGTGCTTGCGATAGGGATAGCCATGGTCCTGTCCCGCCCGGTCGATAGGTACATCGACGAGCACATACCGGAGCGCAGGGGCATCAAAGACGACCTGGCCGAGGCCGCTTTGCAGGGGCTGGTCAGGGCCGCCGCGTTCTTCGTCGCCTCGCTCATCGTGCGCCTGATCGCCAGGGCACGCTAGATCCCCTGTCACTGTAGCGGGGTCTTCTGGAATCCCGGCCGTACAGGCGCAATGAATCTCGCCGACGGTTCCTTTGGCGCCGTCTCTCAGGTGGATAACGATGCTGTCGGTGTCCGGATGGCAGTGGACCCTCACCATCCTACCTCCCTTCTCGCTTCATTTGCGGGTGAAGTTGCGATCTTTGTGGGTATAGTAGGACCTCTGCTCTGGTCCCACATCGGAGTAGACCTGGCATACGATCTGAATTGAGGAAGGGAGACCGATTGTGAAGGTTCTCGTTGCGGGGGCGCACGGCAAGACGGCGAGGCGGCTGGTCAGGATGCTGGCGGAGGATGGTCACCAGGTGCGGGGGCTGGTCCGCAAGGAGGAGCAGATGCCCGACGTCCAGGCCGACGGCGCGGAGCCCGTGCTTGTGGACCTCGAAAAGGAAGGGGTCGAGGGGGCCGTCGGGCGGGCTGTGGAGGGGTGCGATGCGGTGATCTTCGCCGCCGGGGCAGGTCCTGGGAGCGGAGCCGCCCGCAAGGAGACGATGGACTACGGGGGCGCCGTGAAGCTCATCCTAGCGGCGGAGGAGCATGGCGCGCGCCGCTACCTGATGCTCAGCTCGATGGGCGCCGGCGACCCGGAGGGAGGCTCCGAGGCGATGCGGCCATACCTGCGCGCCAAGGCCCGCGCCGACGAGCGGCTGCAGGAGAGCGGGCTCGACTACACCATCATCCGGCCCGGTGGCCTAACCAACGACGAGGGCACAGGCAGGATCGAAGCTGCCGAGTCCCTGGGTAGGCGCGGTGAGATCAGCCGCGACGACGTCGCCCGCACCTTCGCGGAGGCGCTCGAGATGGAGAACACCTACCGCAAGACCTTCGAGATCCTCGCCGGAAACACCCCCATCAGGGACGCTTTACAGAAGATCTAGGTCGTGGCCGGTCGTGACTCGAAGCGGAGGAGGGTGGCCGCGGCCACCGCGCTCCTGGGCTGGCCCGAGATCACCGTCTTCACCCTCCGCTCGCCGAACCACACACCTCCGGCGCGCGAGCAGAGCTAGAGAGCCGACTTCGGCGAGACACAACACGAGCAGCGCGAGGTTCTTGCGCGAGGCTGGCACTGTCAGGTTACGGATCCGTCCCCGCGAGGGAGCCCGCGCCGGACGGGACGTCGATGAAGGCTATACTGTTCGGACCGCGAGCTTGCCGGCCATCAGGGATGCCTGGGCGCCTCAAGCCTCTCCCACACCGCGCGCCACGTCTCCTCGCGTTCCAGTGCCACCGCGAACCCGAACAGCCGCCGCGCCGCCCGCGCCCGCAACGAGGGCCTCTCAGCCGTCCCTTTGATAAGCCGCGCCAGCCTCCGCTCCTCGGCCTCCTCCAGCGCGCGGGCGTTCCTCTCCCGCACATACTCCACGGACCACCACTCGTTCACGTCGCACTTCTCCCTCTCTCGTCTACCTTGTGAGAGTACCGGGCAAACAGGTCATAATTGTTCCTGATTGGCTCTGGATCCCTCGGGTTTTTGGAGGTTGAGGAGGGTGTACGGATACCGCCCGACGACCAGGTTGCTCTCGATGCTGGAGCTGTTGCAGGCACGCGGGAGGATGGACGGGCCGGAGCTCGCGCGGCGGCTCGAGGTCGGCGAGCGAACCGTGCGCCGCTACGTGGCGATGCTCAGGGAGATGGGCGTGCCCGTTGAGTCGGAGCGGGGAAGGTACGGCTCCTACGCTTTGAGGCCTGGGTTCAGGCTTCCTCCGATGATGTTCACGGACGAGGAGGCTCTGGCGCTGGCTCTGGGCCTGCTCTCGGCCCGCAGGCTTGGTCTCTCGGGGGTCGCTCCTGCGGTGGAGGGGGCGCTCGCGAAGCTCGAAAGGGTGATGCCGGAGGGGTTGCGCGGGCGGTTGCGGGCGTTCGAGGAGACGGTTGTTCCGGCGGCTGTCGTTCCTCCGCGTCTCCCGGCGGGGGAGGTCGTCGTCATCCTCAGCGAGGCTGCGCGGGGGCGGAGGCGGGTACGGATGCGTTACCGGTCCGGACCTTCGAAGGAGACAGAGCGCGAGTTCGACCCCTATGCGGTGTTACGAAAGGAGGGCTACTGGTACGCGGTGGGCCACGACCACCTGCGGGAGGCGACGCGGCTGTTCAGGCTGGACCGGGTGATCGAGGCCAGGTTGCTGGAGGCCACGTTCGAGCGCCCGCCCGGCTTCGACGCGCCGGAAAGCGTGCTCTCCGCCCTGGCCGCCATGCCCCAGGATCGCTGGTCGGTGGAGGTGCTTCTGGAGGCGGCGCTCGAAGAGGCGCGCGAGCAGGTGCCGGCGATAGGAGTGTTCCTCGAAGAGGCGGAAGGCGGCGTGCTCATGCGCTCATCCACCTCCGACCTCGGCTGGATGGCGCGCGTGCTATCGGGGATCAGCTTCCCGTTCCTGGTGAAGGGGCCGCCCGAGTTGCGGGAGGCCTTGAGGCGGCACGCCGCGGAGATCTCGCGTCAGGCCGAACGCGCCAGGTAATCATTGCGCAGGGACGATTGGCGTAGGGGCGGTTTCGCAAACCGCCCCTACCCGAACGGGTAGGCAAGGATACCCAGGGCGCCGAGGGCGTACCAGACCCCGAAGGCGGCGGCCAACACCCCGAGCACCGGAGCGATGCGCTCGAAGTTCCTGGCGACCGGGCCAGAGGCTATGGCGTGCCCGAAGACGGTCGAGAGCAGGGCCATCGAGACGGCGGTACCAGCTGCGAAGATGAGTAGCGCCACGACCGCCTCCGAGGGGCCTGGTATGGTCGAGAGCAGCAGCAGCGTGAGCCCTCCGGAGCCTCCGACGCCGTGCACGAGCCCCACGCCGTACGCCGAGAGCGGCGTACGAAGGGCCATGTCGTGGGCGTGCTCGTGCACGGAATCCTCCGCGTGCGAGTGGAGGTGGCGGTGTGTGTCGCCGCTCTCGTGGGTGTGGGGGTGGGCGTGGAAGACGCCGCGGCGCCACCTCACGAGCAGTCGGACCGCGAGCGCCACGATGATGACCCCTATGGCCACCTCGGCGGACTTCTGGATCTCCTCCGGAAGGTACTGGCCAAGCAGCACGAGCGGCAGACCCAGGAGGACTAAAGTGGTCCCGTGGCCGAGGCCCCAGCTGAGGCCCATGAAGGTGGCCTTCCTGACCGCCTCCGGCTCCTCGGCTGCTATGAGGGTGGTGACGGCGGCCAGGTGGTCAGGGTCGCTGGCGTGCCTCAGCCCCAAAAGCAGGCTGACCAGCAGGACGACGCCCATCCCCGCGGAGCCTTGCAGGAACCCCTCGAGCCAGGGATCTATGGCGGCCACGCGCTACTCCTCCTCTCGGGGTCCTCGCCTCCAGCTTCTCGCAACAATAGGGACCGTGGCGTGCTGGTGTCAACTAAGAGGGAGCCCCGTGTCGCTCCAGCCAGGAGCACCACTCGTCCACGCCCCTACCCGTGCGGGCGCTCGTGAGTACGCGTTCGACGCCGGGGTTGACCGCGTCCAGGTTGCCGAGGAACTGCTCCAGGTCGAAGTCGAGGTGCTCCAGGAGGTCCATCTTGTTCACCAGCACCAGATCGGCCGAGCGGAACATCAGGGGGTACTTGAGAGGCTTCTCTTCACCCTCGGTGATCGAGTAGACCATCACCCTCGCGTCCTCCCCGACCTTGAACTCCGCCGGACACACCAGGTTCCCGACGTTCTCTATGATGAGGACGTCCATCTCGTCCAGCGGAAGCTCGGCGAGCCCCGAGCGCACCATGTTCGCGTCAAGGTGGCACTCGCCGCCGAAGCCGGGGTCCGTGTTCACCTGCACCAGCGGGACGTGGAAGCGAGCCAGCCTGTCGGCGTCGAGCGTCGTCTGCACGTCGCCCTCGAGGACGCCGAGGCGCAGCTTGCCGCGCATGCGATCCAGCGTATGCTCCAGCAAGGCCGTCTTTCCCGCCCCAGGGGAGCTCATCATGTTTATGACGTACGTGCCGGTCTGGTCGAACTTCTCCCTGTTGGCCTGGGCGAGCGCGTCGTTTGCGTCGAGGACTCCCTCGAAGACCACTTTCTTTACGGCCGTGCGGTGCATGGGTGGGCCTCCCTTCGGTCGGCGGTTTCAGGCATCAGGTATCAGTCTCTGGGTCTCTGTCTGATCTTCTATCTCCAGCGACTCTACGTACAGCTCTTCTCCCGCGACGATCTCCAGGTCGAAGCCTCCGCACGCTTTGCATTGCAGGGGGAAGCTCTCCAGGCGACTCTCCGATCCGCAGGCGCGGCACTTTCCAGTTGCCGGGACCTCCTCCAGCACCAGCTCCGCGCCTTCGACCGAGGTTTCCTGTGCCACCAGCTCGAAGCCGAAGGCGAGGGCCGAGGGGACGACCTGTCGCAGGTGGCCGACCTTCAGGTACACCTTCGTGACCCGGCGTCCGTCGGCGTGGCGCTCGGCGATCCTGACTACCGACTCGGCTATGGCGAGCTCGTGCACGCGCTAACCTCTCTGCTCCGTCAACGTCTCTATGAGACCGCGCAGCACGTGGTAGACGGAGGCCTGTACCTCCTGGATGCGCGGGATGTAGTCCGAGCGCACCACCACCGCGTGGTCTGCGAGCCGCTCACTGACGACCCTCCCCCCGTCGTAGCCAACGATGCCCACTGTGAGCAGGCCCCGTTTGCGGGCCTCGGCGAGTGCGGCGAGGATGTTGGGTGAGCCCCCGCTGGTTGAGATACCTATGGCCACGTCCTCCGGCACCGCGTGGGCGATGAGCTGGCGCAGGAAGATCGCCTCGACGCCCACATCGTTTGCTATGGCGGTGATGTTAGCGGGCTCCGCTGCGAGCGAGACGGCAGGGACGGTTCCGAAGCCGGGCGGCGGGGTCACGCAGTCGGCGACCAGGTCGTTCGCGTCGGTGGCCGAGCCGCCGTTGCCGAAGGCGATGATCTTGCCCCCCGATGCAAGCCGCCCAGCGACGGCGGCAGAGATCTCCGAGATAGCTCCCGCCTCCGTCTCTGCGACGGCGGCGCGCATGCCGTTGACCTCCTCCATCTTCTGCAGCATCGAGCCCTGCACCTCTTTCACGACCCCTTCGAGCTTCTGCTCCTCGCTTCCCAGGAACGGGTAGAGGAAGGCTGACGCTCCCACGTCGTGCCCCTGCTCGCGGTGCTCGAAGAACACGTGCACCGTCTCCCAGAGCATGTGGTAGAGAACCTCGAAGACCTCCTGGCACACGAAGGGGTCCTCGTCCGGGAGATCGAAGGGATAATCGCCAACCTCTCCCGCCAGCGCGAAGGTGAGAGCCCCACGCTCCCGAGCCGCGCCGAGCGCGCGCTCCACCGCCTCATCCCTCTCAGGAAAGGCAAAGCCCATCACCATGTCCTGCGGGTGCAGGATCACCGGCAGCCGCCTCTCGAACTCTGGACCCAGGTCCAGCGCCGGCAGCGCTCGTTTGCCGACGATAACAGGGTGCACGAACTCGACGGAGACGTGCTGGGCGTCTGTCGCGGCCGAGCCATTGCCGAAAGCCAGAAGACGTCCTCCGGCGAGGAAACGGCGGGACATCTCGTGGCAGGCTTCGGCGAGTCGCGGGGCTTCGGACTTGAAGAAGGCGTCGAAGATCTCGTTGCGGCGGAGCAACTCCTCCCTGCTCCGGACGGCGAGGACGTTTGTGTCGACCGTCATCTCTCTTCCTGTTCGCGCAGGACGTCTGCAGGAGTCTCCATCCCGGCCAGGGGATAGACATCGTAACGGGCGAAGTTGTAGACGGGTGCCATTGCCAGCAGCCGTTCGAGCTCCAGCTCCAACATCACCAGGAACTTCACCGCTTTGATCCTCCGGTTGTCCTCAACAGATTCTGGGCAGCGGGTCGCCGACGAGCATGTCTATCATGCGGGTGCCGCCGAACCCTGTGTGCATTATGACCATGCGCGCGGGCTCCTCGCGCACCTCGCCGATGATCTCGGCCTCCTCGCCACCCTCGACGCCGCGCAAAGCCTCGAGCGCGGCGTCCGCCAGCTCAGGTGCTACGACGGCGAGGAGCTTGCCTTCGTTCGCTACGTACAGCGGGTCTATGCCGAGGATCTCGCACGCCCCGTTGACGACGTCGCGGATCGGGAGCCTGTCTTCCCAGAGCGCGACCCCGTACCCCGAGTCGCGGGCGAGCTCGTTGAGAACCGTTCCCACCCCGCCGCGCGTGGGGTCTCGCATGAACCGGAGCCCCGGTCCCGCCGCGTCTTTGAGCGCCCCTACAAGAGGGGTCAGGGGCCGGGTGTCCGAGAGCACGTCTGCCTCGAGCTCCAGGTCGCCGCGGGCGATCAGGATGGCCGCCCCATGGTCGCCTAAAGTGCCGGAACAGAGGATCCTGTCTCCCGGCCGCACAGAGGCTGGCGAGAGGGAGAGCTCCGGGTCCGCGGCTCCTACACCGGTGGTTATGACGTAGAGTCCGTCGGCCTTCCCGCGCTCGACTACCTTGGTGTCTCCCGTGGCGATGGATACCCCGGCGCGCACGGCGGCTTTCGCCATCGCCTCCACCTCGTGGGCGAGCACCCCGGTCTCGAGACCCTCCTCGACGATGAGGGCCGCGGAGAGCCCTATCGGTGTTGCTCCCGACACCGCCAGGTCGTTGACAGTCCCGTTGACCGCTAGCTCCCCGATGGACCCACCGGGGAAGACAAGCGGACGCACCACGAAGGAGTCGGTGGTCATGGCGAGTTGGATTTCTCCGAACGACAGCAACGCCGCGTCGGAGAGCGGCGCGAGAGCGGGGTTGTTCAGCGCCGGCAACAGGAGGCCCTCTATGAGCTTGTGGGTAGCTTTGCCTCCCGCCCCGTGGCTCATGTCTATGCGCGGGGCCGTGAACTTCGGCGGCCGGCTGCGGTTCTGTTCGAGCGCGTCGAGGACGCGGCGCTCTCGTTGTTCGCTCATTTCTTGGAGCCTATCTCGACCTTCTCGAAGGACTTGCGGCCGAAGTTGTAGTAGGCGGCGCAAGCGCCTTCGGAGGAGACCATCAAGGCGCCTAGAGGATGGTCCGGCGTGCAGGCCGTGCCGAAGACCCTGCACTCGTGGGGCTTGAGCACGCCCTTCAAGACCTCGCCGCACTGGCAGGCCTTGGGGTCAGCCACCCGCACGCCAGGCGTGGAGTAGCGCAGCTCGGCGTCGAAATCCGCGTAAGCTGGAGAGAGCTTGAGCGCGGACTGGGCGATGAAGCCGAGGCCCCGCCACTCGAAGTACGGACGAAGTTCGAAGACTTCTGCCATGCTCTTGAGGGCGGCGAGGTTCCCCTCCCAGAGGACGACCCGGCCGTACTGGTTCTCGACCTCGCAGCGGCCCTCGTCGAGCTGGCGCATGAGCATCAGGACGGACTGCAGGATGTCTAGCGGCTCGAAGCCTGCCACCGCGACCGGCTTGCCGTAGTCTTTCGGCATGAACTCGTAGGGGCGACACCCGATCACCGTCGAGACGTGCCCCGGCCCTATGAAGGCGTCGAGACGAAGATCCGGCGAGTCGAGGAGCGCCCGCACCGGCGGCACGATGGTGACGTGGTTGCAGAAGACGGAGAAGTTCCCAAGGCCCTCCTTCCTGGCCCGCTGCAGGGTTAGCGCGGTGGATGGCGCCGTGGTCTCGAAGCCTATGGCGTAGAAGACTACCTCGCGGTCCGGGTTCTCACGCGCGATGCGCAGGGCGTCCAGGGGTGAGTAGACCATCCGGATGTCCGCGCCTTGAGCTTTCACCTCCAGCAGGTTCCCTTTGGAGCCGGGTACGCGCATCATGTCGCCGAAGCAGGTGAAGATGACCTCGGGCCGCTCGGCGATGGTTATGCCCTCGTCTACGCGGCCCATGGGCAGCACGCAGACGGGGCAGCCCGGCCCGTGTACCAGCTCTACCTGGTCCGGCAAGAGGTCTTTGATGCCGTGGCGGTAGATGGTGTGGGTGTGTCCCCCGCAGACCTCCATGAGCTTGTAGTGCCGGTCCGGGTCGGTGACCGAGGCGATCTCCGCCGCCACCGCCCGCGCGATCTCGGCGTTCCTGAATTCGTCTACGTACTTCATGTCACTCCCTCCGGTCGCTCAGCCATCAGGCTCAGGTTCTACCTTGCCGATAGCTACACCACCGTGGGTTAGCAGGACCTCCCCGATCTCGACCGGGGTCACCAGCTCCACGGCGATCTCTGCCCGGTTGCCCGCCCTGTCCTCGCAGAGGGCGTCGTCGCCTTCTATGGAGATCACCCGCACGGGGATACCGGCGTCGGAGCAGACGACGCACCCGTCGTGGTCGAGGGTGCAGGAGCCTGGCAGAATTAGGTCTATCTCGCTCATGGTCACTCTATCTGGGAGGCTTTGAGCTCCTCCAGCTCCTGCTCGTAGGCCTCGCCTATCTCCTCGAGGGCCTGCAGGGTGGAGTGCGCCTCGGCTTCGTTGAGCCTGGACATCGCGAAGCCCACATGGATCAGGACCCAGTCCCCGACCTCTACCTTCTCGTCCTCGTTGTGTACGAGCCCGATGTTTATGTTCCTCTTGACCCCGCCTACGCTAGCCTTGGCGAGCATCAGGTCCTCGTCGAGGATCTCAACTATCCGGCCCGGTATACCCAAACACATTCGTGCCTCCTTAAGCGCCTCTGTCCGCTAACACCGCCTGTCCCAAAGAGATCCCGCCGTCGTTGGTTGGCACTCGCCGGTGCCGGTAGACCGCAAAGCCTTTCCCTGCCAGTAACTCTACCACCTGCTCCATGAGCAACAAATTCTGGAAAGTGCCCCCGGAGAGCGCGACGCTGCTCACCCCTCCGGCGTCCCGGATCTCCTCGCACCCCGCGGCGACTACCTCGGCCATCGTGCGGTGGAACCTGGAAGATATTTCCCGGATCTCGCGTCCCGCCAGGAGGTCGTCCACCACCCCGCCGATGATTCCCCGGGTCTCCACCACCCAGCCGTCTCCCTCCGGCCGCAACCGGAATGGGTATCCTCCGTTCACAGGACCGTGCGCGGCGAGCTCCAGCTCTATGGCGGCCTGTCCCTCGTAGGTGGTCCGCAGGGTTCCCGGCACACCGGCCAGGGCTGCCACGGCGTCAAAGAGCCGGCCCGCGCTGGAGGTCGGCGGGGTGTTCAGCCCGTGCTCCACGAGCCGGGCGACGAGCCGCACGTTCCGCTGCCCCGTCTGCCGCACCATCGCCAGCGGCAGCTTCGACGTCTCCTCCTCGCCGTGGAGCGCGATCAGGTACGCCAGGGCCATCCTCCAAGGCTGGCGGATGGCGGCCACCCCGCCGGGCATGGGAGCGTACTCGAGGTGCGCCCGCCGCGCGAACCCCTCCGCTACGCTCCCCTCCAGGAACTCTCCGCCCCAGACGGCCCCGTCGGTCCCGTATCCTGTCCCGTCCAGCGCCACCCCGATGACCCTTTCTGCGTCGGGGCGCTCGTTGTCCGCCAGGCAGCTCGCTGTGTGGGCGTGGTGGTGCTGGACGCCGACCGCGGGGAGCCCCGACTCCTCCAGCTCACGGGCGTACTTGGTCGAGAGGTACTCGGGGTGCAGGTCGTAGGCTACGAGCTGCGGTTGCACGTCGAAGAGCCGGCAGTAGTGCTCGACGCCTTCCCGGAACGATCTCAGGGTCTCGTAGTTCTCCAGGTCCCCGATGTGGTGGCTGAGGAAGACGTGGCGGTCCTTCGCCACGCAGAACGTGTTCTTGAGCTCGCCCCCGCAGGCTACGGTGTGCCGCCCGAAGACCTCGGCGACCCCTAGCGGGGCTGGGGCGTAGCCTCGGGAGCGCCGTATCTGGTAGACGTTCCCGTCCACAACCCGTACCACGGAATCGTCGCAGCGCATGTGGATGGGCCGGTCGTGGACGAGAAAGTAGTCGGCGATCTCCCCCAGCTGCTCCAGGGCCTCCTCGTCCCTGTAGGCTATGGGCTCGTCGGAGTTGTTGCCGCTAGTCATGACCAGCGGGATGCCCGCGTCGCCCAGAAGCAGGTGGTGCAGCGGGGTGTAGGCGAGCATGACGCCTAGAGTGTTCTGGCGCGGCGCCACCTGCTCTGCCACCTCGCAGCTATCGAGCCGTTCCAGGAGCACTATGGGGCGGGCCGGGGAGGTGAGGAGCGACTCTTCCTCCGGGTTTACCTTGCAGAGCTCCCTTACCTGTTCCGCATCCCGGGCCATCAGCGCGAAGGGCTTGTCCTGGCGCACCTTGCGTCCCCGAAGCGTCCTCACCGCTCGCTCGTCGAAGGGATCGCAGGCCAGATGGTAGCCGCCAAGTCCCTTGATCGCGAGTATTGCCCGTCCGCGCAGCATCCGCGCCGCCCGCAGGATGGGGTCTTCCGGCTTGCTTCGCAGCTCGTGGCCGAACCTGTCCAGCAACCTCACCTGCGGACCGCAGACGGGGCAGGCGTTGGGCTGGGCGTGGAAGCGGCGGTCCGAAGGGTCATCGTACTCCTGCCGGCACCGGCGGCACATCTCGAAGCCGGACATGGTGGTCGTGGCCCGGTCATAGGGCACCGAGCGGGTTATGGTGAACCGCGGCCCGCAGTTGGTGCAGTTGGTGAATGGGTACCGGTAGCGCCGGTCCGCTAGGTCGAAGATCTCCGCCAGGCACTCCCCGCAGGCGGCGACGTCGGGTGAGACCAGGGCGCGCCGCCTGGCTCCCTCCCGGCTCTCCTCGATACGGAACGCCCTCTCTTCGAGTACCGCAAGCGGCCGCCAGGCTATCGCCTCGACCACGGCCAGAGACGGCGCTTCTTGCGTTATCCCGAGCAGGAAGCGATCCAGGTCCTCCGGAGCGCCCTCCGCCTCGATGTGGACCCCTTCGGCGTCATTGCGCACCAGCCCGGCAAGCCCGTGACGCCGGGCCAGGGAGTAGATAAAGGGCCGGAACCCCACACCCTGCACGATGCCGCGGACGGAGATCTCGCGGCGCTCCTGGGCAGGCGCTCTCATGAGGCAGGCCTCTGCAAGCGTGCGTACTCCAAAACCCTACATGTTCCTTATCTTCATGTACCGTCTGGATCTCCGGCCACTGCGCGATCACCGCAGCACCAGCTCCCAGCGCCAACAAGAACAGCAGCTTCTTCACGACTTCACCTCCTTAGAGATCTGCCCTACCAGCGACTCCACCAGCTTCGCGGCTTCCTCAACGGCCGCCTGCACGGGCTCGCTCAGCTCCATCAGCATCTCTTCGTAGTCGTCCCCGCTGATGACTGCCTGTGGCTCGCACCCAACCACCAGGGTGCGAGCCGGCGAAGGGCCGAGCGTGCGGGCGAATTTGATCACCTTGACGGGGTCCATCCCGTGGGTGTCGAGCACCACCTCTCCGTCGTCCTCGATCTGTGGCTCGAGGAGGTAGACCGTGCCCGGCTCCTCGCCGCGCGGGGTGGCGTCTACGAAGATGACGACCTCGTAATCGTCGTGTAGCGCGTAGATGAGATCCATCCCCCTGATGCCGAAGTCCGCCACCTCGACGTCGTCCGGTAGCTCGCGCTCCGCGAGCCGCTTCACGACCTCGACCCCGAAACCGTCGTCGCCCAGGAACACGTTGCCTATGCCGGCGACCAGGATGCGCTTACTCACTACGGGCAGCCTCCGAGTCCAGCGGCACTACCTCTTCGGGGGAGAAGAAGAACCGGTGCCCGAGGATGCGGTCCCCTCCCAGGTCCCTGCCGGGGTCTTCCTCGAGCGTCACCGCGATGTAGACCCGGTCCTCGTAATCTTGCTCTATGCCCTCGACGTACGCGACCTTTCCAGCGAGCGCGATGTCCATGATATCCCCGCCGGCGCGCGGCCAGAGCATGACCCGGCTACCCTTCCGGATCTCGACGCCCTCCACGTCCAGGCTCCGAAGCTCTGGCCTACCCTCCTGTTCCTTGAAGAAGTCCACCCTACTCCCTCAGCATCCTGAACTCCCGGATGGCACCGTGCAGGTTCATGAGCTCCTCCGGCGAGAGAGACTCGCATCGCTCCAGTATCTTCCGTGCCCGCGGGTCGGAGGCGCGCATCTCCTCCTTCTCCTCATCCGTGAGGCTCATGATATTCAGGATGAGGAGTTGATCGATCTCCCCTCCGTCGAACAGGTCGCCGGGGCTCTCGGGGGCGATCTGGGGATAGTCGGAGAGGATGATGGGGGAGGAGAGCAGCATGTTCCGCTGTCCCTCCTCTCCAACCAGCACAGGCCACGTCTTCAGGTTCTCGCACCCTTCCGCTATCTCTCGTAACTCCTCCGGGGGGTCCGTCAGCGAGACGAACTCTCCTCCTTCCACCTCCAGCGCCGTGTGGGTCGAGACGAAGGTCTGCTCGAGCGTGCTCTCCCTGTCTTCTCCCTCCCACGCAGTGGTGTTGGTGATCCTGACCGTCACCCCGAAGAGCCCCTCCCGCAGGGACTCGGCCCAGACCTCCACCGTTCCGCGCAGCGCGCGCCAGCTGCGCACCAGAGCCCCCACGACTTCTCCGGCTGGCCCCACCAGCGCTTCCTCGCTAATCCCACAGGGGATATCTATCTCTACCTCCCTCGGGCTCTCCAGTTCGGAGAGCCTGAACCGTCCGAGCGCGACCTCCCGCTCGGTCGCCTCGTCCCAAGGCAGATAGAGGTCGTCTCCGACTCGCAGCTCCTCGACGAATTCCAACGTAGAGACGTTGCCGGTTGTGGAGACGATGCATGTATCGTCTCTACGACGGCCGACCTTCCGCTCTGTGACGTGCAGGAAACGGACGTTGACCTCGATGGTGGACCCTCCGTCCCCGGCCACCAGGCACTGGGTCTGCATGATCCAGGGGTCGTCCTGGCCGCGCGCCTCGCTGTAGGCGCGCGGGTACACCCCTCCGAACGTCCAGCGCTGCTGGTTTTTTAGAGTCGATCTGCGGTAGGGCCATAGTATGTAGCCTTCGTAGAGCACCGCTTCGGCGATCTTCTTCGCCGCGTCCACCTAGCGCTCCACCTCGTGCTCGCTGGCGCGCAGCAGCGCCTCCACGGCGGATTCCCAGGTCGGGAACCCCATGCGCACCTTGTAGTCGTAGAGCCGGTCGAAGGCGTCTCTGCGGAGCCGGATCCAGGCGCTGTTGGGGAAGTAGTGGTCCATCATCTCTTTCCACAACCGGACCGGCAGCCTGAACTCCGCTTCTTTCTCCCAGGAGATACGGGCTACCTGCAACCCTACGCCTTCCCCGGCATAGAAGACCGTGCCGCTGAACAGGAACTCCAGCGGGACTTCACCGTCATCCAGCGCATTGAAGTACTTGGCCGCGACGACCTCGAGGTCGTAGGTGCACCCAACGGGCATGTCGACGACCGTGCTCCCCGAGAACGGCTGGACCTGCAAGACGGTGTGGGTCCAGAGCAGGCTCCGCAGCGTCTCTCCCCACCTGTGCGGCTCGCCGAATAACTCCAGCAACTTCTCCTGCTCCGCCGCGTCGTAGTGCCGCTGCGTCGCGGCGATCCGGATCTGGGTGTTCAAAGCGACGGAGCGGATGGGTTCTTCTCCCCCGTTCTCGATACGCAGCTTGAACAGAAGGCTCGGGACAGCGGCGAAGGACAGTACCTCGGCGTCAACCACCTCGAAGTTCAGGTCAGGCATAGAGTCGTGCTTCCTCAGCTCGCTTTTCCTCCAACGCCGGCTGGACCAGAGCAATAAATGCCTCTTTGCGGCTGCCGATTCTACCCTTCTTCCCTATATGCTCGTCGTTATAGAAGTACCCGCTGCCGATCAGCCAGAACAGCTTGTCAACATTGTAGGGAGTGACGCCGACGTTCCGCGCTACCCTGGCTACTGCCTTGAACACTTCATAGTCGCTGGTCCCGAGAGGGCAAAGCCCGAGCGCCGGGAAGATGGCCTTGACGTGCACGTCTGGCTTGGAGAAGTTTTCGTAACCAAGTTCCATCAGGAAGTCACAGGCCAGAGCGAAACCGATTCCGTAAATCTCCTGTGCCACGAGCATCGGAAGAGCTGGTCGAGCGCGCTCGTCTTCGTCAAAGAATTCTACCCAGTTATAGAAATCCTTCGCTGATCCAAACCGGGATAGAAACCTGGCACCTGAGAGGATGGTTCGGCAGTAGATCGGCCAGAGGCCTTTGGAAGTCTGGTTGATGTTGCCCCTGGGCTCGAGCTGGACCATGATGGCCTCGAACACTTCGCGCTCGGAGGTGTACTTCTCGAGCACTTGCGTCGGCTCGAATTCGCACAGAACCGGCTTGAGTTTGCGCACACCACCGATAGCGCCGCCGATCACCTTTGCCTTCCTCTCGGCGCTTTGTCCCGATTCCAGTAACCGGTAGTAGAGCCCGCTTATGGTTTCAGGACGATTTGCTGTGGAGATGTGCAGGTATCCTTCGATCAGGTCGGACGCATCCTCCTCTATCCCTGATCGCAAGAGGGAATCTTTGAGAAAGTCCTTCGCCAGCCTGTAAGCAGCCCTGTCGAGTTCTGACTGGCTCCCATCTGCCACCAGACTCCCCATGCCCGAGCTGCCCCGCACTTTCAAGCCGGCGGCAGGCTAGGGCTGTTCGGGTCTATGGGGTTCCTGGCCTCGGGGTTGATGCCCGTGGATTTCCGGGCCGTGGACTTGGCGGTAGGACGCCCCGCCCCCGTCTCGCCCGTCTCGTAGAGGCCGGGATCATTCTCGATGCCACCGGGCTCGTTGCCCTGGCTTACCCCCGGCGTGTGCGCGGGTGCATCCGGCGTCGTGTCCGGCTTCCCTACCCTTATGTCCGCCATCTGCTGCCCCTTTCCTGGTAGCCTATTCTACTCGCCGGATGAGTCCTTAGACTCCCCTTCCGGCGCTCTTGGAGCGCTCCCGTAGCTCCTCGAAGAATCGCCCTATCTCCTCCCAGACTTCCCGGCCGCCGCTCAAGCCTCTCCAGCGGGTCCGGATGAGCCCCACGAGGCTGTAGCACTCGTCTATGGAAACCAGGAAGTGCTCCCGCGCCCCCCGCACGCGGTTTACCAGGAGCGCCTCCACGTCCCGGTCCATCGCTCCCAGGACCGGGTTGCGCCTCTCCAGCTCCTCCCAGGCGCTCAGCTTCAGGAGCGACTCCGTCGGTCCCATCGGGCTCGGATAGAACGCCACGACCCTCTCGGCGGGCGTGCTGTAGAAGAAGAACGCCATGTCCACCGGGATCCGCAGGCTTTCCCACTGCGCGTCGCTCATCTCGAAGTCCTCGAGGAACAGACGGCGGTCCGGTACGAGCCGGTAACGACCTTCGCTCGCCGCTTCCCTGTCGAAGAGGATGGAGCACGGCCGGCAGGCGCACATCATCTCTCGCGTGGAGACTTCCAGGAGATGACGGTGTTCTGGCGGTATCGGCTCGCCGCACAGGTCGCAGTGCTCCAGAGCGGCCTCCGCCGCCGCCTTTGCCGCCTTCTCGGACTCTTCTTCGGCGAACCGCCGCAGCGAGGAGAAAGCGGAGAAAGCCTTCCCGGCGCCTCGATCGACCATGTGCCCTTCAGCCCACCACGCTCGGGAGAGCGATCTTCACCATGCTTCGCCGCCCGCGGCCCTGTCTCTCCTCGACGACTTCCTCGTTCACGAGCAGCGGTATGGGATCCAGGTGCAGCTGCGGGTCATCCAGACACCTCCCTGCCCGGCGCACGTCGTAGCGGCGCTCGCAGCCCGGACAGCTAAGCTCGGCCCCGTTCAGGCCGCCTTCCTCCAGCGATTCTCCGCAGCCGGGGCAGGCGTGCCGGTAGGCGTAGAAGTCGTCTTCCAGCTTCGCGAAGAGCACCGGTTCGCCGGAGATCTCCTTCAGTAGCGTCCCGCCCCCGGAGAGCTGGGGCAGCCCGCCGACGACGGTCCAGGAGGCTCCGTTCTCCTCCTGCCGCTTCTTTTTCCTGCGCAGCGTGGGTCCTGCTACGAGGGTAGGGGCCGGTTGGGGCTCCGTCACGCCCTCGGCCTCGATCCCCTCCAGGTCAGGGGCGGCTTTCTGGACGGCTTCCTCTATCGCCAGCTTGAGCGTCACGGCGGAGGACGGACAGCCGTCGCAGCTTCCCTGCATCCTTACGCGCGCCACGCCTCCTTCTATCCCCAGCAGCTCCACGTTCCCACCGTGGGACTGCAGGTAGGGACGCACCTCTTCGAGGGCCCGGACGACCCGCGTCTCCAAGTCCTGCGGGTGCAGCCCGTGCAGGAGCAGCAGGTGCGAGACCAGCTCGTCCCCGGCGAGGGCATCGAAGATCCTCTCGCGCTCCTCCCCTTCGGCGATCACCTCCATCACTCGCGCCAGACCCTCGCCGTAGAGCTCCAGTAGGACCTGTACCACTTCAGCAGCCTTGGCCCTGGCGTTCGGGTCCGCGAGCGTTTCGATCTCCCCAAGCAGCGTCTCCATCCTGGCGGCTCGCTCTTGTAATCCCTGGTCGTCCAGAAGCATTTCGACCTTCCTTCGGAAAGCGGGCCCCGAGCTCGGGGCCCGCCTGACTTCACATCCGCCTGGAGCTTGCGGTCTCTACTCTACGCCCAACCCCAGCGTGGGGGAGTGCCGCACCTCCAGTATCTTGCCCTTGCCCGAGTACATGTGCACCCCGCAGGGCAGGCACGGGTCGAAGCTGCGCACGGCCCGCATTATGTCGATGCCCTTGAACTCTTCGGGGCCGTTCTCCTCGAAGATCGGAGAGCCCATGACCGCGTCCTCGTAGGGTCCGGGGGTGCCGTAGGAGTCGGTGGGCGACCCGTTCCACGGGGTGGGCGGGTAGGGGTGGTAGTTGGCGATCTTGCCGTCCCGGATAACCAGGTGGTGCGAGAGGACCCCGCGCACCGCCTCGTGGAAGCCGCAGCCTATGGCCTCTTCTGGCACCTCGAACTCCTGGAATACCTTGGTCTCTCCCTCGCGCAACAGCTCGAGGGCCTTGTCCAGGAAGAAGAACGCCATCGCAGCCGCGTAGGCTATGAAGTAGATCCGGGCCCGGTCCCGCTCGATGGCGTTGGACCACTCGGGGATGTTCCACTCTAACTGCATCTCGGGCGTGGCCGCCGTCTTGGGAAGGTTGATCTCGACGCTGTGGCCCGTGGCCTTGACGTAGCCGACGTCCACGAGACCAGCGAGCGCCGTGGCCCAGAGCCTGGCTATCGCACCGCCGCCCGTATCTAGCGCCAGGTGGTCCCCCGTGCGCTGGTCGTACCAGCGCGGGCTCATGACCCAGCTGTAGTTCCCGCCTTCCAGGTCCCGTTTCTGGGGCTTGGGGAGCGTCGTCTGGTTCCACGGGTGCCGCTTGTCCACCGGGTTGCCCAGCGGGTCACGGGATACGAAGGTCTCCTCGTTCTCCCAGTCCTCGTAGTAAGAGGAGCCGAGCAGGATGCGGATGCCGAGGTTTATGTCCACCAGGCTCGTGGTGACGAGCTCGCCGTCCACGATGATGCCGGGCGTGACGTAGGCGGCCCGTCCCCAGTCGGCCATGTTCTCGTACTTGTAGTCGCAGGCGTCCGGGTTCTGGAACGCGCTCCAGCAGCCGAGCAGGACGCGCCTGCGGCCGACCTCCTCATAGCCGGGCAGCGCCTCGTAGAAGAAGTTGAAGACGTCGTCGTTCATAACCACGGCCTTCTTGATGAAGTCAATGCACCTCATCAGCCTGCTGAGGTAGTCGGTGAAGATCTGGGGCGTCGCCACGGTTCCCGTGCCGCCGGGGTAGAGCGTCGAGGGGTGTACGTGCCGGCCCTCCATCAGGCAGAACATCTCGCGGGTGATCCGGCTCATGTTCAGGGCCTCTTTGTACATCTCGCCCGTGAAGGGGTTGAAGGCCCGCATGATGTCGGCGATGGTGCGGTAGCCGTGGATGTTGGCGTTGGGAGCATCCGTCTGCTCTGCCCGCTCCAGGAGGCTCGGGTTGGTGCTCCCGACCATCTGCTCGCAGAAGTCCACGAACACCAGGTTGTCCTGGAAGATGGTGTGGTCGAAGATGTACTCTGCGGCCTCGCCCAGGTTATAGATCCACTCGGCCAGCGGGGGCATCCTTATCCCGTAGGCCATGTTCTGGGCGTAGACCGAGCAGACGGCGTGGTTGTCACCGCAGATGCCGCAGATGCGGCTGGTGATGAAGTGCGCGTCGCGCGGGTCCTTGCCCTTCATGAAGACGCTGTAGCCGCGGAAGATGGAAGAAGTGCTCTTGCACTCGACCACCTCCCGGTTCTCGAAGTCTATCTTGGTATAGATCCCGAGGTTCCCGACGATGCGCGTGATCGGGTCCCATGACATCTCCACCAGGTTCCTGGATTCTGCCGGAACTTCCTCTCGGATAGCCACTTATCCTCCCCTCTCTACGCCCGCCAGCGCGGGTCGTAGCCGGTGGTGAGCTCCGTCTTGTTGTGGCGCCACTTGGGTTCCTTGTTGACCGTCTCGTTGGTTATGCTCCTGAGCCTCCGGATCATGGCGCCGTAGACCTTGACCAGGTTCGTAGAGAACGTGGAGCCTGGCGGCTCGTCCATGAACGGCATGAACTTGTCCGGGAAGCCAGGCATCGTGCAGCCGATGCAGATGCCGCCAACGTTCGGGCATCCGCCGACCCCGTCCATCCAGCCCCTCTTGGTCACGTTGCAGTTGACCACGGGTCCCCAGCAGCCGATCTTGACCTGGCACTTGGGCGAGTTGTAGTCGAGCGCGAAGTCGCCCTGCTCGTAGTAGGCGGCCCTATCACAGCCTTCGTGGACGGTCTTCCCGAAGAGCCAGGTCGGCCTGAGCTGCTCGTCCAGCGGGATCATCGGCGACATGCCGGCCGCCTGGTAGAGTAGCCACGTCAAAGTCTCCATGAAGTTATCTGGCTGTACGGGGCACCCCGGGATGTTCACTATCGGTATCCCGGCCCAGGAGCGGAAGTCCCACCCCAGGTAGTCGGCCAACCCCATGGAACCGGTGGGGTTGCCCGCCATCGCGTGGATCCCGCCGTAGGTCGCGCAGGTCCCGACTGCCACCACTGCCCACGCCTTCGGCGCGAGCTGGTCGATCCACCAGTTGAGGGTGAGGGGCTCGCCGGTCGCCAGATCGTTCCCGAACGACGTCCAGTACCCGTCCCCGTTTATGTTCTCGTTGGGAATGGAGCCTTCGATCACCAGGACGAACGGGACGTCGAGCTCGTCGTTGGCCGCCTGGCGATAGACCTGCAGGAAGTCCTCCCCGCCGAGCGAGGGGTCAAGCACCTTGTTGTGCAGGTGTACCTGGGGCAGCCCCGGTATGTTGCCCAACAGCACGTCCTCGATGCTGGGCAGCGAGGCCGCCGTGACGGAGACCGAGTCCCCATCGCAGCTCATGCCCTCGGAGATCCAGAGTATGTGAACCTCCTCTACTCCCGGCCCATAGCTAGTGGCTTGAGTCTCAGTCACGAACTACTCCTCCTTCCCACCTCGTGGCCCCTGGAAAGAACGCCCGTCTTGCCAGCCGCACCTGCATAGCCCAGACGAACGAAGATCTTCCCTGCTTGGACTCCGTGAGGAACCTACTACGGTGTCCGAGAGCGCAACCTACCTTTCCCATACCCGAGTCGGGTTCACCAGTTGTTGGCGCTCGGGTGCTTTCCCACCACCGCGGAACGCCGAAGCTAGCTCGGAACGTTATTATAATTACGGGCACAAATCAAGGTAAGATTTCGGAGTGAGTCGGTCTCGAGCCTGGGGGATGGCATGGCCAAATCGGTGGAGCTCTACGTCACGGCGGGCTGCCCTTACAGCGCCTCCGCGCGCGAGGATCTGGAGTGGCGCGGGGTGGACTTCGTAGAGTACGACGTCGAGCAGGACCGCGACGCCTACGAGCGGATGCTCGGGCTTACGGGCGGTAACCGCACGGTCCCCGTGATAGTGGAGGAGGGCAAGCCCGTCCAGGTAGGCTGGATGGGCCAGGGTTGCTTCGTGTAGGGGGCGTTGAGGGCGGTTCGCGAACCGCCACTGCCCCCAAACTATAGTCCTCGCATCCTGTAGCATACGGCTGGTCCGTAGGGAGACCCAGTCAGGAGCGAGGTTGGAAGATCGGGGGCGGAGCGCCGCCAGCAGAGAGGCGCCGGAGACGAAGGCTCGGTACCCGCACCTCCTCGCGGTCCCGACCCGCTGGATGGACAACGACGTCTACGGCCACGTCAACAACGTCGTCTACTATTCGTACTTCGACACGGTGGTGAACGGGTATCTGATCTCCTCCGGCGACCTCGACATCGAGAAGAGCCGCGTCATCGGGCTCGTCGTCGAGACGCAGTGCCGCTACTTCAAACCCATAACCTTTCCAGACGCCGTGCACGCTGGCCTGCGCGTAGCCCGTCTCGGCAAGAGCAGCGTCCGGTACGAGATCGGGATCTTCCGCAACGACGAGGAGACCGCAGCGGCCCAGGGGCACTTCGTCCACGTCTACGTCGACCGCGAAAGCCGCAGGCCGACAACGCTCCCACCGGTGATGAGGGAGGCGCTGGAACGGATACTCCTCAGAGAGGGGTAGCCGAGCCTACGTCGCGGCGAGGGAGGCGACGCGCGGCGCGACCACGGTCGCGAGCTCCTCGAGCAGCGCCTCGTCCTCCTGCGTGAAGGCGCCGCGCTCGTCGCTGTCGATGTCGAACTGCCCGACGACCCGCCCGTCCTCGCGGATGAGGACCACGAGCTCCGAGCGGGTCGAGAGCGAGCAGGCCAGGTAGTTGTCGAGCTCGCGCACGTCCTCGACGAGCTGGTTCCTGTCCTCGGCCACCGCGGTGCCGCAGACTCCATCGCCGACCTCGATGCGCGAGTGCTCCGGCGGCTCCTCCGATCCGGCGAAGGGCCCGACCACGAGCGTACCGTCAACGAGCAGGTATATTCCGCTCCAGTCCCAGAGCGGGTGCGCGTCGTAGACGAGACGCACGACCCGCTCCAGTACCTCCTCGTCCGGCGCGTCCGAGGCTACCAGCGCCTCCACCTCGGCCCGCAGCTTCGAGCGGTCCCGGCTGTTCATACTCTGTTCTCTCATCGGTGGTCTCCTCGTCGTCGCGAAAGGATTCCCGGACATGATAGCGTCTGAGCCCTCTTCGGCTCACCGCACGTTGCGGGTGCCCCTCTCGTCCATGTAGCCGAGGTGGAGGTGGTCCTCGTGCAGCTCGAGCTGGTCGCGCTCCAGGACCCATCCCTTCTGGCGCCCGTAGCCCAGAGCTCTGGTCCAGGCTGGCGGGCCGATGATCTGGTCCGGCCTCCGCCGCGCGGTTATCTGCGCCAGTACCTTTCCGACGTTCAAGACATCCGGGTCCGTCGCGTTGCCCTCGACAGGCTTCCCGTCCACCCAGTACACGTCGGCGGCCCTCCCGAAGTAGTGGGTGTTGGGCAGGCCGCCGGCCTCGCCGTAGCCTTCGGGGATGCGGGGTCCGTCAGGGACCCCAGGCTCGAAGAAGTGGCCCTCCTTGAAGGCTTCGACGCAGACGCGGTGCTCCTCTGTGAGGGTCCGGAGGACGGCGACCAGACGCTCGTCCACGACCCCGGCCTCGAGGTCTTGCGCAGCCTGCGGCGCCGCTCCGAAGTCCCGGTCTGCAAGGAGCTTTCTCACATCCGCGTCGGCAGGTACACCGTCCTCGCTCCAGGGGAAGTCCCACATACCGCGTCCGACGCCCGGAGGACACGCCGGGGGTCGGCCCTCCAAGGCGCAGGCGACGAGCAGGAGCGCTGCACCCAGGACCAGGGCGAGCGCCGTGGTCTCTCTGAGCAGGTCTCTCGTCCGTGGCGGGAGAAAGCGTCTCGGTCTCATCCGGGATGATTCTACGATGCTCGCGGACGAGCCCCGCAGACGCACGCGATAAGACCGCCTGTGCTACACTGCGCACGTCGGAGAGAAAGGGGAAAGGCCGGCAAAACCGCCAGAAACACCGGGGAAACGCTGCTCTTGTAAACGCGTTGGCGGCGACCCCGGAGTGGACCGTAGACCCTCTGTTCTGGGTGCACGGTGGGCCGGGCGACCCCGGTTTTCGAGGTCTTCTTAGGGAAAGGAGGGCATGTGCGAAGGATCCAGATGACGGTGGACGGGAGTACGCACGTCGCGGAGGTGGAGCCGCGTCTCTTGCTGATCCACCACCTCAGGGAGAACCTCGGTATCGGGGGCGTGCATTCCGGGTGCAACACCACCAATTGCGGGGCGTGCACGGTACTGATGGACGGCGAGTCGGTCAAGTCGTGTACGGTGCTCGCGGTGCAGGCCGACGGGCACGAGATCACGACGGTGCAGGGCATCACGGAGAACGGGCTCTGGCACCCGATGCAGCAGGCCTTCCACGAGTCACACGGCTTGCAGTGCGGGTACTGCACGCCGGGCATGATCATGGCCTCCATAAGCCTCCTCAAGGAGAACCCGGACGCGAGCGGAGCAGGAGATCCGGGAGGGGCTCGAAGGCAATCTACTGCCGCTGCACGGGCTACGAGAACATCGTGAAGGCCGTCCAGCATGGCCCGGGATCACATGAACCAGCTGCCCACGCCGACTTCCTGAAGGAGGTACATAGAGTGACCGAAGCACCGGAAAAATACGTCGGCGGCGGTGTACGGCGCAAGGAGGACCCGGCCCTCGTAACCGGACAGGCCAACTGGACAGACAACATCAAGCTGCCGGGTATGCTGCACGCGGTCGTCCTCCGCAGCCCCTTCGCCCACGCCAAGATCACATCCATCGACGTCTCGGCGGCCGAGGAGCAACCCGGCGTGGTCGCCGTCTTCACCGGTGAGGACCTGGCCGACGAGTGGTTCCAGAACCCGACCGCCAACCCGGCGGCCGTAACCGGCTATGACCTGAGTTTCGACCAGCGGGTGCAGCTGGGTGGGGCCAGTGTTACCCCGACGGCCGACCGAACCGAAGAGCAGCCCGTTGAGGAAGGGCACAAGACCTTCCTCGGCTGGCACGTCACGGAAGACATCAAGATCCCGCACCACCGGCCCGTTGCCATCGAGGAGGTCAACTATGCGGGCGAGCCCGTGGCGGCGGTGGTGGCGACCGACCGCTACAAGGCGCAGGACGCCCTGGAGTTCATCGAGGTCGACTACGAGCCGCTGGACGTGGTGATCGACATGGAGGAGGCCGTCAGGAAGGCGCGCCGCTGGTCCACGAGGACCTCGGGACCAACACGGCTACACCTGGGACCTGGAAGTCGGCGACATCGAGGACGCGTTCGAGCAAGGCCGACGTGACCATCAAGGAACGCTACATCCAGCAGCGTCTGATCCCCAACGCCATCGAGACGCGCGGGCCGTGGTCGCGCAACCCTGACCCGGTAAGCGGCGGGTTCACGCTGTCTACTCCTCGACCCAGATCCCCCACATCCTCAAGGCCGTGCTCTCCCCGGTACTGCGGATTCCACGGAACAGAGCTGCGGGTCGTGGCCCCGGACGTGGGCGGGGGCTTCGGCTCCAAGCTCAACGTCTACGCCGAAGAGGTCCTGGCGCTCGTCCTCGCCCGCAGGCTCGGGGTTCCGATCAAGTGGGTCGAGGACCGCTCGGAGAACTACCTGGCCACCATCCACGGGCGCGGCCAGGTCCAGGACATCGAGCTGGCCGCCACGAGCGAGGGCAGGATCCTCGGGCATGCGGGTGAAGCTGCTCGCCGACATGGGCGCCTACTTGCAGCTCAACGGTCCCGGTATCCCGCTGCTCGGCGCGTTCATGTACCCCGGCGTCTACACTTTCGACGCCTACTCCTTCGAGTGCACCGGCGTCTTCACCAACAAGACACCGACCGATGCCTACCGCGGCGCCGGGCGGCCCGAGGCCGCCTTCGCCATCGAGCGCATCATGGACGCCCTCGCCCGCGAGATCGGACATCGACCCGGCCGAGGTACGTCGCCGCAACTTCTACGAGCCGTTCGACGAGCCGACCGACACCCCGGCCGGCATCCAGTACGACTCGATGAACATGCCAGCCGGCGCTGGACCGGGTGCTTGGAGCTGGCCGACTACGAGGCGCTTGCGCGAGGAACAACGCCGGCAGGCGCGAGGCGGGCGATCCCGTCCAGCTCGGCATCGGGTTCTCGACGTACACCGAGATCTGCGGCCTCGCCCCCTCCCAGGTGCTCGCTGCGCTGCGCGCCGGCGGCGCCGGCTGGGAGACGGCGAAGGTCCAGATGCTCGCCTCGGGCAAGGTCGAGGTCGTCACGGGCACCTCGCCGCACGGCCAGGGCCACGTGACCAGCTGGTCCCAGATCGCCGCCGACGCCCTGGGCGTCGACGCCGGACGACGTCGAGGTCCTGCACGGCGACACGGCCATCGCCCCCTACGGGCGCGACACCTACGGATCGCGCAGCCTCCCCGTCGGCGGCGTGGCCGTACACGTGGCCGCCGAGAAGGTCATCGACAAGGCCAAGAAGATCGCGGCGCACATGCTGGAGGCCGCCGAGGACGACATAGAGTTCGAGGGCGGTACGCTTCAGCGTCGCCGGCTCGCCCGACCAGAACGTCACGATCCAGGACGTCGCGGGGCACGCGTTCCTGGCGCACAACCTCCCCGAGGGGATGGAGCCGGTCCTCTCCGAGGAGTACTTCTTCGACCCGCCCAACTTCACGTTCCCGTTCGGGGCGCACATCTGCGTGGTCGAGGTGGACACCGAGACCGGCTTCGTCAAGATCCGGGACTACTTCGGCGGTGGACGACTGCGGGCCCGTGATCAACCCGACCATCGTGGACGGCCAGCTCCACGGCGGCATCGCCCAGGGCATAGCCCAGGCGCTCTACGAGGAGGCCGTCTACGACGAGGAGGGCAACCTGACGACGGGCTCGATGGTGGACTACCTGATCCCCGGCGCACCGGAGCTGCCGCAACTACACCCTGGAACGGACCGTCACGCCGTCGCCCTCGAACCCGATGGGCGTGAAGGGCGTCGGCGAGGCCGGGACCATCGGCTCTCCGCCGGCGGTCATAAACGCGGTCGTGGACGCGCTCTCGCCCTCGGGATTACGCACATAGACATGCCGGCCTCCCCGATGGAGGGTGTGGCAGGCCATCCAGGACGCCCAGGGCCGCGAAGCGGGCAGCGCGACGCCGACCTCTCGGGCCGCCCGTCGCAGGCAGCTGACAGCACCGATCAGGAGGGAGGTAGCGCTCATGATCCCCCTGGCCTTCGACTACGAGGTCGCCGAATCGGTCGACCACGCCATCGAGCTTCTCGGCGCAGCACGGCGACGAGGCCAAGCTCCTCGCCGGCGGCCACTCCCTGATCCCGCTGATGAAGCTCGCCTCGCCGCCCCCACGGTCCTGATAGACCTCGGCCGCATCGACGACCTGAGCTACGTCAGCGACGAGGGCGACCACCTCGCCATCGGCGCCATGACCCGCCACCCGACGTGGAGCACGACCCGCTCGTGCAGGAGCACTGCGGCCTCCTCGCCTACACCGCCGGCGCTCCTCGGCGACCCGCAGGTCCAGCACCGTGGCACCATCGGCGGCTCCATCGCCCACGGCGACGCCGCCTCGGACCTGCCGACGCGTCCTCGCCGCTCGGAGGGCAAGCTTGTCGTCAAGGGACCCGACGGCGAGCGGACGGTCGCCGGCGGCCGACTTCTTCCAGGACTACCTGATGACCGACCTCGCGCCCGACGAGGTGCTCACGGAGATCAGGGTCCCGAAGCTCGGCCCGAACACCGGCTGGTCCTACAAGAAGTTCAGCCGCCGCGCGCAGGACTGGGCCATCGTCGGCGTCGCGGCCGTGGTGGAGCGGTCGCAACGGCTCCATCGACTCGGCCCGCATCGGGCTGACCAGCATGGGCTCGACGCCCTTGAGGGCGACGCGCCGTAGAGGACGCGCTCTCCGGCGCGGACTCCGACGTCGGTGGCCGAGGCCGCCGAGCGCCGCCGACGAGGGCACGAGCCCGCCTCGGACATCGCGGCCTCCGCCGAGTACCGGCGCCACCTGGCGCGGGTGCTCACCCGGCGGGCCGTGGAGGAGGCCCTGGGCTCGTTGAACGACGCAGCGAACGGACGCCGGGGGGCCCTGCCCCCCGGCGTTTCTCGTTCTCCGGAGCTCTCCGTGAGGCTCCGCGAGCACGACTACCTGGCGGACGAGGGCCTGTCCACCGCGATCTTCCTCGCCCTCAAGCTCGGCCGCCCGCTGTTCCTCGAAGGCGAGGCCGGGGTCGGCAAGACCGAGGTGGCGAAGGTGCTCTCCCGCATCCTTGATACGCCCCTCATCCGCCTGCAGTGCTACGAGGGCATAGACGTCTACCAGGCGGTCTACGAGTGGGACTACGCGCGCCAGCTCCTGCACATCCGCACCGCAGAGGCCCTCGGGATGACCGAAGACCGGGCAACGCTTCGAGGACGAGCTCTACACCAGCGAGTTCCTGGTCAGCCGGCCGCTGTTGCAGGCGCTGGAGCACCGCGGGCCCATGCCGCCGGTGCTGCTCATAGACGAGGTAGACCGCTCCGACGACGAGTTCGAGGCTTTCTTGCTGGAGATCCTCTCCGACTTCGCCGTCACCATCCCCGAGCTCGGCACGATACGGGCCGACCGTCCGCCGGTCGCCGTCCTGACCTCCAACCGCACCCGCGAGGTCCACGACGCCCTCAAGCGCCGCTGCCTCTACTTCTACATCGAGCACCCCAGCTTCGAGCGGGAGGTGGAGATCGTCCGCCTCAGGGTCCCCGAGGCCGAGGAGCAAGCTGGCCCGCCAGGTGCGCAGCGCCGTCGAGAACGCTCCGGACCATGGACCTCTACAAGCCGCCAGGCGTCGCCGAGACCCTCGACTGGACCGAGGCGCTCGTGGCCCTCGGGGCCAAAGAGCTGGACGAGGATCGATCGTCCGGGCCACTCTCGGCTCGGTCCTGAAGTACCGCGAGGACCAGCAGAGGGCGGCCAACGCTGGGCTCGCGGCCTCTCAGTGGTGGCGGAGCGGCGGCGTGCCTGAGGGAGACCGCAGCCCCCCCCGATGCTCGACGCGGCCGTCGCCTTCGGGCGCGTGCTGAGGAGGGCGGGGCTGCGCGTCGGGCCCGACCGGGTCGTCGAGTTCGCGCGGGCAGTGGAGGAGCTGGACGTCACCCGCCGCGAGGACGTGTACTGGGCGGGCAGGATCACGCTGTGCTCCCGCCCCGAGGATCTAGAGATCTACGACCGCGCCTTCGAGCTGTTCTGGGACAGGGGAGCGAACCGCCAAGCGCACGCTCACGCCCGAAGGTCCGGCTCTCCATCCCCGCAGCCGGACGCTCCGTCATGCCGCCCAAGAAGACGGTCGAGAAGAGCGAGAGGGGCGAGGAGGCCGTCCGGCTCCGCTACAGCCCCGTGGAGGTCCTGCGTACGAAGGACTTCGCCCTGTACTCCGCCGAGGAGTTCGCCGAGCTCCACCGGCTGCTGGCCGACCTGAGCCTCTCCGGGGCGCTCAGAGAAGAGCCGGCGCCTCGGAGCCGGCCCACAGGGGACGCCACGACCCGCGCAGGACGCTCCGGGACGCCATGCGCACCGGCGGCGAGGCCGTGAGGCACCGCTTCCGCAAGGCGAGGGTCAGGCCGCGGCGTGTCGTCCTGCTGTGCGACGTCTCCGGCTCGATGGCCCCATACAGCCGGGCGCTCCTGCGCTTCCTGCACGCGAGCGTCGTCTCGGGGGCGAGCGTTGGAGGCGTTCGTCCGTGGGAACCCGGCTCACCAGGATCACCCGCGAGCTCGCCGACCCGCGACCCGGACCGGGCGCTGCGACAGGCCTCGGGCGCGTACGAGGACATCGTCGGGCGGGACCCGGCTCGGCGACGCCATCAAGGAGTTCGTGGACCGCTGGGGACAGCGCGGCATGGCGCGCGGAGCCGTCGTGGTCATCCTCTCCGACGGCTGGGACCGCGGAGACGTGGCGGTGCTCGCCGAGCAGATGCAGCGCCTCCACGGCTCGCCCACAGGGTCATCTGGGTCAACCCCCTCAAGGCGCCCCAGGCTACAAACCGCTCGCCGGCGGCATGGCCGCCGCGCTCCCGCACGTCGACGTGTTCCTCTCGGGCCACAACTTCGAGTCCTTGGAAGAGCTCGCCCGCGCCATCGCCGGCGCAGCAGAAGGAGAGATAGAATGAAGGCTACAGGCAATGCAGGCATCAGGCTTCAGGTTCCTGATACCTGTAACCTGATGCCCGCCGACCGAAAGGAGGCACTCGATGAACCCTGTCGTAGATAAGGTCGCGAGCTGGCGCGAGGAGGGCAAGCAGGCCGCGCTCGCCACCGTCGTGAAGGTCGAGCGGTCGGGGCCGCTGGGACCGGGGACCTCGATGGCGGTCTCCGAGGACGGGCAGGTTGTCGGGTCCGTGAGCGGGGGGTGCGTGGAGCCCGCGGTCTTCGAGGAGGCGATGGACGCCATAGAGGGCGGCGAGCCCAAGCTCCTGACCTACGGCATCTCGGACGACGAGGCCTTCGGGGTCGGGCTGACGTGCGGCGGGATCATCCACATCTTCGTCGAGAGGGTGGACTGGTAATGGGCGAGCTTCTGTCGCGCTGGCACGCCGCTCTGGCCGAGCAGTCGCCGGTGGCTGTGGCGACGGTCATCGAAGGGCCCGGGCACGGGGTGCAAGATGCTGGTCACCGCCGCGAGGATCACGTCGGCACGGCTGGAAACGAGGAGCTGGACAAGGCCGTGGTCGAGGCGGCGCGGGGGCTGCTCGAGGGCGGGCGCACGGAGACGCGTCACTTCGGGCCCGCGCGGACAGCGGCGGATGGAGGACGTGGCGGTCTTCATCCAGTCTTTCGCCCCGCCGCCCAGGATGTACGTGTTCGGGGCCATAGACTTCGCCTCGGCCGTCGCCCGCATCGGCAAGTTCATGGGCTACAGGGTGACGGTGTGCGACGCCAGGGCCGTCTTCGCGACCCGCGAGCGGTTCCCGAGCGCGGATGAGGTCGTCGTCGCCTGGCCCGACGAGTTCCTCAAGACGGCCGAGGTGGACAAGACGGACCGTCATCTGCGTCCTCACCCACGACCCCAAGTTCGACGTGCCCGTGCTCGACGGCGGCGCTCGCGACGGAGGCCGGCTACATCGGGGCGATGGGCAGCCGCAGGACCCACGACAACCGCACGGCGCGCCTGAAAGAAGAAGGCGCAACCGACGAGGACCTCGCGCGCATCTCGCAGCCCCATCGGCCTGGACATCGGGGCGCGCACGCCAGAGGAGACGGCGGTGGCCATCGCCGGGGAGATCATCGCTCTCAGGACCGGACACTCGGGCGGACGGCTCGCCGAGCGCTCCGGAGCGATCCACGCTCGCAGAGCAGAGGGAGACCGCGCCCGACTCGAGCGCTGAAAGCCATGTATCGATTTTGCGTCTCTGTTATACTGCCGTTTGCATCATATGTTGTCCGGTGGGAGGCCGGGACGACGACACTGGCCTTTTGGGGAAAGGAGGGCGGCGTTGCAAGTACCTGCGCGGTTCGATTATGAGGTGGCCGACCTCGGTCGAGGAGGCCATAGACTCTACTGGAGCGGCACGGCCCCGAGGCGCAGGCTCCTGGCGGGCGGGCACAGCCTGATCCCGATGATGAAGCTCCGGCTGGCCTTCCCCGAGATGCTCATCGACATCCACGAGCTGGACGGCGAGACTGCGCTACATCGGGGACGACGGACGGGGCGCTCGAGATCGGGCGCCCTCGCCAGGCACCAGGACGTGCTGGACTCCGAGTCGTGAGGGAACGCTACCCGTCCTGCTGGCCGACGCGGAGACGCATGATCGCCGACCCCCTGGTCCGCAACATGGGCACGGTCGGCGGCTCGCTGGCCCACGGGGACCCGGCCGAAGACCTGCCGGCGGCGTTCATGGCCCTTGGCTGCGAGGTCGTGGCCCGTGGCCCTGAGGCGAACGGACCATTGCCATCGACGAGCTGCAGACCGGTCCCTTCGAGACCGTACTCGAGCCGGCGGAGATCATCGACGGAGGCCCGCGTCCTGCGCGCGCCGATGGGGAGCGCCTACACCAAGGTCAAGCGCCGGACCGGCGACTACGCCTCGGCGGCCATCGGCGTCGCCCTGAACATCAGCGACGGTGAGATAGGGACGCCGCATCGGGATGTGCGGCGTCGGAAGCCAGACGCTGCGCGCCCGCGGCGCGGAAGAGATCCTCGGAGGGACAACGTCCGGACGCGGAGCTATACAGGCGGGCCGGGGAGCAGGCGGCGCCGAGGAGTGCGATCCCACCGAGGACGCCCGCGGCCCGGTCGAGTACAAGCGAGACCTGGTGAAGGTCGCTCGTCGCGCGGGCGCTGGAGAAGGCCGTCGAGCGGGCGGGAGGAGGAGCGTAGATGCGCATAAGCATGAACGTCAACGGTGAGGCGCGCGAGGCCGACGTCGAGCCGCGCTTGCTCCTGGTCCACTTCTTGAGGGACAACCTGGGGCTGACGGGGACGCACTGGGCGTGCGACACGTCCAACTGCGGGGCGTGTACGGTGCACCTGGACGGCGAACCGGTCAAGTCCTGTACCGTGCTGGCCGTCAGGGCCAACGGGCACGAGGTCACGACCATCGAGGGGCATCTGGAGCGGGACGGAGCTCACGCCGATGCAGGAGGGCTTCCACAGGGAGCACGGGCTGCAGTGCGGGTTCTGCACGCCGGGCATGATCCTGACCGCCACCGCCTTCCTGGAGAAGAACCCCGACCCGACGGAGGCGGAGATCCGGGAGGCCATCTCCGGCAACCTCTGCCGCTGCACCGGCTACGAGAACATCATCAAGGCCGTCCATTGGGCGGCGAACAGCAGGGAAGGGGTGAGCGCGTAATGGCAGACGGCCCCGAGACACACCATGGGCGACCGGATGCCGCGCAAGGAGGACGGGCGCTTTATCCGGGGCAAGGGAAACTACGTGGACGACGTGCGGCTCCCTGGGATGCTCCACTCCGCGATCCTGCGCAGCCCCTTCGCCCACGCGAAGATAAACAACATAGACACCTCCGCCGCGCTGGAGCTCGACGGGGTCCACGCCGTCATCACGGGCGCTGACCTCGACGCGCAGGGGCTCGCCTGGATGCCCACGCTCGCGGGCGACACCCAGGCCGTGCTCGCCACCGACAAGGTGCGTTTCCAGGGCCAGGAGGTCGCCTTCGTCGTCGCCGACGACAAGTACGTGGCCCAGGACGCCCTGGAGCTTATAGAGGTGGACTACGAGCCGCTCGACGCGATCGTTGACTCCCGCAAGTCGCTCGAAGACGGACGCTCCGATCATCCGGGACGACAAAGAGGGCAAAGAAGACAACCGCATCTTCTACTGGGACGCCGGGGACAGAGAGGCGACCGCAGCGAGGCCTTCGAGCGGGCCGAGGTAACCGTCAGCCAGGACATGTTCTATCCGCGCATGCCACCCTGCGCCGATGGAGACGTGCGGGTGCTGTCGCCGACTACGACGTCTCGACCGGCAAGATGACCATCTACATGACCTCCCAGGCGCCGCACGCCCACAGGACGCTGTTTGCCATAGTCTCGGGGCTGCCGGAGCACCAGATCCGGATAATCTCGCCCGACATCGGCGGGGGGTTCGGGAACAAGGTCCCGATCTACCCCGGCTACGTCTGCGCCACGGTGGCATCTTTGATCATAGGCCGTCCCGTGAAGTGGATGGAGAGCCGCTCGGACAACCTGATGAGCAGCTCCTTCGCCCGCGACTACCGCATGACCGGCGAGATAGCCGCGACCAGCGACGGCGAGATCCTCGGCGTCCGTTCCACCATCCTGGCCGACCACGGGGCCTTCGACGCCCACGCCCAACCCGGCGAGCAGTATCCTACGGGCTTCTTCCCGATCTTCACGAGCTGCTACGACGTGCCCGCTGCCTACGCGGAGGCAACCGGGCGTCTACTCGAACAAAGCCCCAGGCGGCATCGCCTACCGCTGCTCGTTCCGGGTCACCGAGGCCATCTACCTCATGGAACGCACGATGGACGTGCTCGCCGACGAGCTCGGCATGGACCCGGTCGAGCTCAGGCGCAAGAACTTCGTCAAGAAGGAGCAGATGCCCTACGTCTCCGTCATGGGCTGGGAGTACGACGGCGGCGACTACGAGGCGGCGCTGGATGAAGCCCTGCGCATAGCCGGCTACGAGGAGCTGCTCGAAGAACAGGAAGCAGGCCCGCGAAGAGGGCCGCATCATGGGCATAGGTTTCTCCACGTTCACGGAGATCGTGGGCGCCGGACCTGGCAAGAAGTGCCACATCGCCGGCATAGAGATGTTCGACTCCGCCGAGCTGCGGCTGCACCCTACGGGCAAAGCCATCCTCAAGCTCGGCGTCAAGTCGCAGGGGCAGGGGCACGAGACGACGTTCGCCCAGATCGTGGCCGGAGAGCTCGGCATCCCCGCGGAGAACGTCGAGGTGCGCGAAGGCGACACGGACAACACGCCGTTCGGGCTCGGGACCTACGCGAGCCGCTCGACGCCGGTCTGCGGGGCGGCGACGGCCATCGTCTCGCGCAAGATCAGGGAGAAGGGCGAAGAAGATCGCCGCGCACATGCTCGAGGCTTCGCCGAGGGCGACATGGAGTGGACGGGCGAGCGCTTCCAGGTCAAGGGCTCCCCTGACCGGGGCGCGACGCATGGAGGAGGTCTCCTTCGCCGCCTACACCAACGTCCCCGAGGGTGAGGAGGCCGGCCTCGAGGGCGTCACCTACTACGACCCGCCGGAGATGACGTACCCGTTCGGCGCTTACATCTGCGTCGTGGAGATAGACAGGGGTACGGGGCAGGTCGAGGTCAAGCGCTTCATCGCGGTGGACGACTGCGGGGTGAGGATCAACCCCATGATAGTCGAGGGCCAGATGCACGGCGGGCTCGCCGCAGGGTATCGGCACGGCCCTGATGGAGGTCATCGAGTTCGACGAGGACGGCAACCACCTGAACAGCAGCTTCATGGACTACCTGATGCTCACCTCCATGGAGGCGCCCGAACTACGAGCTGGGCGAGTTCGGTCACCCCCTCCACGCACCACCCGCTCGGCGCCCGCGGCGTCGCCGAGTCCCCGACGGTCGGGTTCTCCCGCCCGCGGTGGTCAACGCCGTGGTGGACGCGCTCTCGCCCTACGGGGTGCGCCACGTGGACATGCCGATGACGCCGGCCAAGGTCTGGGCCGCCATGCGGGAGAACGGGGTGGAAGCCTGATGCTCCGCGGGGAGTCCAACTTCCTCGCCCGCCGCGCCGAGTCGCTGCGGCGGGCGGGAGAGCTCGCGGGCGGCGAGCGCCCCTTCGCCCTCGTCACGGTCGTCCGCACCGAGCCGGCGACCTCGGCGCGCATCGGGGACAGGGCGATCGTCTTCCCTGACGGGTCGCATGGAAGGCTGGGTCGGCGGCGGGTGCATCGGGCCGACCGCCCGCAGGGAAGGCGCTCGCCGCCCTCGAAGAGGGCGAGCCCCGGCTGGTCAGGATCACCCCCGACACCGCCGCCGCCCAGCCCGGCGTCCACATGGCCCGCATGACCTGCGCGAGCGAGGGCACGGCGGACCTCTACGTCGAGCCTTTCCTGCCCCGCCCCACCCTCGTCGCTCGCCGGCGACTCGCCGCGTGACCGCCACGCTCGCCGCCATAGCGCCGCCACTGGGCTTCCGGCTGGTCCGTCGTCGATAGACGCCGCCACGGGACTCACCGCCGAGGCGGTCCCCTACCCACGGGACACCTGGATGGTCGTCGCTACCTTCGGGGAGTTCGACGAGGACGCGGTCGAGGCCGGGGTGAGGCTGGGCTTGCCCTACGTGGGGCTCGTGGCGAGCGCGCGGCGGGCCGAGCGAGTATTCTGTCGGAGCTGCGGGACGCGGGGTCTCGAGGACGGAGAGCTCTCGGTCGTGCGCTCGCCGGCGGGGCTGCCGGTGGGGGCCGAGCGGGCAGGAGGAGCATCTCGCTCTCCATCATGGCCGAGATCTTCTCTCTGAGAGCGAAGCTCCGCCCCGGCCTCCGGGAAGAGCCCGCAACGCAGCCAGCCTCCAGCCGCGGGAGCCACAGACCCGGTCTGCGGCATGCCGGTCGAGGTCGCGGGTGCCCGGCACACTCGCGAGTACGGAGGCAGGGACTACTATTTCTGCGGCCCCGGGTGCAAGCGCAGCCTTCGAGAAGGAGCCCGAGAAGTACGCGACCCCGATCTCCGCCTGATGGGGGGCGAAATCGTCGGGGTGGTGCTCGGGGCCGGGAAGTCGAGCCGGTTCGGCACTCCCAAGCAGCTCCTGCCCTTCGGGGACACCACGCTGCTAGGGCAGGCCGTGAGGAACGCCAACGCCTCGGCTCTGGACAGGGTCGTCGTGGTCCTTGGCCGCGCTTCGGAGGAGCTGCGCGGCTCGGTGGACTTCGGCCGGGCCGAGGTCGTCGAGAACACCGCCTACGGCACGGGCTGCGCCTCTTCGCTGCTCGCCGGGATGGATGCCGCCGGCGAGGACTGCGAGGCCCTCGCGCTGCTCCTCGGCGACCAGCCGGGCGTGAGAGCCGAGTTCATAGACTCCGCGCTCTCCGAATGGCGCCGGAATCGGCCCTGGGCCTGCCGTGACGGCTTACTACGGGGAGCCTCGGGCACCCGTTCGTCTTCGCCAGGGAAGCCTTCGGGGACCTGCGTGGCCTGCACGGGGACAAAGCGGTATGGAAGCTCATCGAGGCATACCCGGAGAGGGTGCGCCGGATCGAAATCGAAGCGCCGCTGCCCCCCGACGTGGACACCCCGGAGGACTACGAGCTGGCCCTCGCCCACTGGCGGAGCGGTGCCCGATAATAGCGGGATCTCGGCCATCGTGCTCGCCGCCGGGTCGGGGAGCCGGTTCGGCGGCGGGAAGCTTCTCGCGCCGTACCGGGGGCGGCCCCTGATCGAGGCCTCCCTCTCCAACCTGCGCGAGGCTCCGGTAGATGAGACGATCGTCATCGTCGGAGACGACGCGGAGAGGCTGCGCGCTGTCTGCGAACCTTACGGCGTCCGCGTCGTGGAGAACCCAGACTGGCGAGCAGGGCCAGTCCACCTCGGTGCGGGCCGGGCTCCTGGCTCTGGGGCCGGAGGTTCGGGCGGCTGTAGTCCTGCTCGCCGACCAGCCGCTCGTGGGGCCGGGGGCCGTGGAGACGCCTGGTAGCGGCGTTCGAGGAAGGGGCGGAGGTGGCGGTGGCTACCTACGGCGGGAGACGGCGCAACCCCATGCTGTTCTCCCGGGCGATGTGGCCGCTGCTGGAGGAGGAGTTCTCGGGGGACGAGGGCGCGCGGGCGGTTTTGCAGGCGCATCCTGACCTGGTGACGGAGGTCCCCTGCGACGGGGTGGGGGACCCGGCGGACGTAGACACCGCAGAGGACCTTGAGAGTCTAGAGCGTATGCGCGAGCGGGAACACAGCTTTAAGATGGGTAAGAAGAGAACGTAACCGCAACTCCTGCGCTTGAAGGAGGAGGCTCGATGAAGATAAACAACGAGTTCACGGTGAGCGTCCCGATCCAGGAGGCCTGGGACGTCATGCTGGACCTCAAGAGGATCGCGCCGTGCCTGCCCGGAGCCGCCATACAGGACGAGAAGGGCGAAGGCGAGTACGACGGCACGATGAAGGTCAAGATCGGCCCGATCACCGCCAACTACAAGGGTACGGTGAAGTTCGAGGAGGCCGACGAGGAGAACCATCGAGCCGTCCTGCAGGCCACGGGCCGCGACGCCCGCGGCCAGGGCACCGCCTCGGCTACTATCGTCTCGACCTTGCAAGAGGAGGGTGACGACAGCGCGAAGGTCAGCGTCGAGACCGACATGAAGCTCACCGGCCGCGCCGCTCAGTTCGGGCGCGGCATAGCCCAGGACGTGGCGACCAAGATGCTCACCCAGTTCGCCGAGTGCCTGGAGCGCGAGATCTCCGGCGGCCCACAAGAGGGAGCCGCCGAGGCGAGCGCGGACACGGCCGGGACCACCGGGACCTCGGGAGACGGCGTGGGCTCGCAGGAGACGTCCGCCGCGGCCGTCGGCGGCACCGCCGGCAGGGTAACGAGCAGCGATGACCCCACCGTCATGGCCGGGGGACCCGTCGAGGGCGCCGTCGTCTCCGGGGGAACTCAGGCAGCCGCCGCGAGCGCCGGGCAGCCGGGCGCCGCGTCCCGCCGCGAGGAGCCCGAGGCGTTCGACCTCGGCGCCGCGAGCCGGGAGGCGGTCATCAAGCGGGTCGGGCCGGTGCTCGTGGGCCTCGGGCTGCTGGCGATCCTGATCTGGCTGATACGGCGCTAGATACAGAGAAAGTACCGGGACTTCTCGAACCCCGTGCCTTTACGTGCAAGGCTGCGTAGAAGAGCCGTTGGTCAGCACGCTACGCCCTTCGGGCTACGCTTCTCAGCATGCTCCAGCCTTCGGCTGTCGCTTGTCAGCACGCCTCCCTGCGGTCGGCTTGTCAGCACGGCGCTTCGCGCCTTCTCAGCACGCTTCGGCCCTTTTCAAGGCCCTCGCTTTCAGCACGCTACGCCCTTTTAGGGCTTCGCTTGTCAGCTCTTTGATTTGGAGGCTTGGGCTCTCCTTGCTTCGTCGCGGGATCAATTGTTTAGTCAAGGGTGTAGGGTCAAAGAGAGAAGGCCGGGCCTAGATGCCCGGCCTTCAGCAGATCTCCTGGTGGGATCAGCTTCCGCTATCGTTTGGCCCGTCCTGGTCGTTAGAGCTTTCGTGATCTGCCGGCGTGCTTAGGACGTTGAAGTTGCGGTCGAGGTGGACATCGACCTGGCTGCCGTCGTCGCGGGTGACCTCGACCTCGTAGTAGCCCTCTTCGTCGCCGACCTCGGTGCCGGTCACACGGCCCCCGTTGGTGTGGTCGAGCGCGACGCTCTTGGCCTTCTCGATGCCGGGTCCGGTGGCCTGCTGCTCTCCGGATTCGCCGGAGCCGGTAGCATAAGCGACACCTGCCCCGACGAGCAGCAACATAGCGAGCGCCGCGGCTATCAGCAGCGTCTTCAGGTTCATCGCCCTGGCGTGCATTCCATCACCTCCTCGTTGCTAGCGCTTCTGGGCAGAGTATAGGGCGCTGAACCTGAGAATGAGCTGAGAAGGGCATTAGAATTACGCGGCGTGCTGAGAAGCAGAGGCGTCAGCTGGAGGTGCTGAAGTGAGCGCAAAGCGCTCTAGTGGTGCTCGTGTCCTCCGTGGTGGTACTCGTGCACGACCGCGTGTCCCTTGCCACGCGCGATGAGCCAGCGGTTGACCGGGAAAGCCGCCACGAAGGCGACGGCCAGCGCGAACGCCAGGCTGCCCCAGAATAGGGGACTGGTCAGCCCCGCATCCATCGCACCGGGTATTACTACAATTATCAGGTTGTCTACGATCTCCATGATCGTGATCGAAAGCGTGTCCGAGGCGAACGCCAGAGGCAGCACCGTAGCCAGCGACAATCCCGACCGCAAGAGCGGGAGCATGGTGAGCGAGTAGCCGAAGAAGAACGCGAGCACGATTGCCAGAACGATGGTCGCTACGTTGCCCCACCCCAACACAGTCCCGATAGCTAACCCCAGAACCTCGCCGATGGCGCAGCCAGTCAGACAGTGCGCCGTCGCACTGAACGCCAGCCTGTTTAACGAAGAACCCTGAGCAGCCATCACGCTCCTTTCCGTAGATTTTCGTTGCAGTTCCGAATTTATCTCTTGCTCAGCTTCATCCTGATGCCCCCTCTGGGGCGCAGCGTGATCGAAGGCAGGGGGACCGGTGGTCCTCCGGTTACGGGCTCGAGGCGGAACTCGCGCGCTATCGTCGCGAGCAGCAGCACGGCCTCCATCCTGGCGAAGTTGCTGCCGATGCACAGCCTCGGTCCGCCCCCGAACGGGAAGTAGGCGTACGGGGGCAGGTGATCCGTGCGCCCGTCGTACCAGCGAGATGGGTCGAAGTCGTCGGGACGGTCGAAGTAGCGGGGGTCGCGGTGCGTCACGTACTGGCTGATGAACATCTGGGTCTTCGTAGGGACGTGGTAGCCCCCGATCTCACAGTCTCCGAGAGCCTCCCGGCCGATAGCCCAGGCCGGCGGGTAGAGGCGCATGGACTCTTTGATGACAGCGTCGGCGTAGCGCAGCCGGGGCAGGTCCCGGACGGTCGCCGCGCGTCCGTCGAGGACCTCTTCCAGCTCGGCCGAGAGGTTCGTCTCTGTCTCCGGGTTCTCGCCTAGCAGATAGAACGTCCACGAGAGGGCTATGGCGGTAGTCTCGTGACCTGCAAGGACGACGGTCATGACCTCGTCCCTGAGCTGTTTGGGGTCCATCCTGTTGCCGTCTTCGTCTTCGGCGTGGAGCAGCATGGAGAGTAGGTCGCCGGTGTCCGCGCCGCTGCGCCGGCGCTCTTCGATGATGGAGTAGATGATCCCATCGAGGCGCCGCACAGCTCTGCGGTAGCGCACGTTGGCCGGTGTCGGGACGCTCTCGGGGAGCAGGCGCAAGAACGAGCCGCTTCCCTGATCGGAGAAGTAATCCATTATCTGTCCGAGAGCCTCTCCGACGCCCTCGGCCTCGCCCGCTATGTCGGCATCGAGCAGGGTCTTGGCTACGATCTCGAGGGTGAGGCGCATCATCTCCGTGTGGACGTTGCGGACCTCGCCGTCATGCCAGCCCTCGAGCATCCGCTCGGTAAAGGCCACCATGGTCTCGCCGTAGGCCTCTACGCGCCGGCGGTGGAAGGCCGGCTGGGCGAGCCGCCTCTGGCGCCGCCAGAAGTCGCCCTCGTTGATCAGGAGCCCGTTGCCGAGGACGCTCAGTTCCTCGCGGGTGTATTTGTCCTTGATGAAGTTGCGGTTGTTCTTCACCAGCACCTGCTCGACGTCGTCGGGGTTTGTGATCAGGTACGCCAGCGTACCCGGGAAGCGCAGCCTGACGACGTCGCCGTGCTCGCGCGAGCACCGCGTCAAGAACCCCAGAGGGTCCCTGGCGTAACCCAGCATGTTGCCGAGTACCGGACGCCCCTTCGGGCCTGGCGGGAGCTTCAGGGCGGACAAAACTCCCTACACCCTCAAGAAGCGCTCGACGGCGGCGGTGAGCTCCTCTATCTTCTCGTCTGCGTCCTCGCCGTTCTCTATGGACTCTCTGACGCAGTGCTCGACGTGGTCCTTGAGCAGGATGGTGCCCACCTTCTCCAGAGCCGAGACAACGCTGGCGATCTGGGTGAGGACGTCCACGCAGTAGGCCTCCTCGTCGACCATCCGCTGCACGCCCCTCACCTGGCCCTCGATCCGCTTGAGGCGGTTCTGGAGTAACTCTTTGTCCCTCGCCTTTATGTAGCCGTGCGCGCTCCCCGTAATCGTCTGCTCGTTGTCCCGTGTTGTGTCCATCTCTTTAAGCCTTTCTGCTAGCCAACCTTCATCCTGCGCAGCCTGAGGGCGTTGCTGACCACCGTCACGCTCGAGAGCGCCATCGCCGCAGCTGCCAGCACGGGGTTGAGGAACCCGTACTCCCCGAGAACCGGCCTCAACACCTCCGGCACCGTGCCGCCCGCGAACAACGGGTAGAGGACCCCGGCCGCTACCGGGATGAGGGCGACGTTGTAGGCGAAGGCCCAGAACAGGTTCTGCTTGATGTTCCTGACCGTGGCCTTCGAGAGCTCGATGGCGCGAGCGACACCGCGCACGTCGCCGGAGATCAGGGTGAGGTCCGCCGCCTCAAGCGCCACGTCCGCGCCGGTGCCGATGGCGATCCCGACGTCGGCCTGCGCCAGCGCCGGAGCGTCGTTGATGCCGTCTCCGACCATGGCCACCTTCTCGCCTTCACTCTGCAGCCGCTTGACCTCGGCGGCCTTGTCCTCGCGGCAGCACCTCGGCGAGGACTCTGTCTATGCCGAGCTCGCGGGCGATCGCCTCGGCGGTCCGGCGGTCGTCGCCAGTGATCATTGCTACCTCGAGCCCCATCTCGCGCAGCCTCGCGACCGCCTCGCGCGATTCGCTCCTGACTGTGTCGGCCACCGCGACTATCCCCGCGGGCTCCCCGTCCACCGCAACTAACACATGCGTCTTGCCCTCACGCGCGAGCTCCTCGCCCCGCGGGCCGAGCCCGTCCTCGCCGGCCTCCGACCCGGCAAGGAACCTCCGGCTCCCGACGCGGATGGCGTGGCCCTCCACCAGGGCCTCCACGCCGCCGCTCGTGGCGCTGAAGCCCTCGGCCTCTGCGAGGGAGAGACCCCGCTCCATCGCACCTCTCACGATGGCCTCGCCCAGAGGGTGCTCGCTGGTCCTTTCGGCTGAAGCGGCGAGCCGCAGGACCTCGTCTTCGCCGAGGCCGTTGGTGGCGATCACCTCTGTCAGCTCGGGCTCGCCCCTGGTGAGGGTGCCGGTCTTGTCGAGAACGACGGTGGTTAGCTTGTGGGCGGCTTCGAGAGCTTCGCCGCCCTTGATGAGGATGCCGGATTCTGCGCCCTTGCCGGTGCCGACCATTATAGAGGTCGGGGTCGCGAGCCCCATCGCGCACGGGCAGGCGATGATCAGGACCGCGACGAAGTTGAGGAGCGCGAGCGTGAAAGCCGGCTCGGGGCCGAAGACGAGCCACACTACGAACGTGAGAGCCGCGATCGCCGCCACCACAGGCACGAAGACGCCGCTTATCCTGTCAGCCAGCCGCTGTATGGGCGCCTTGGTGCCCTGCGCCTCCTCTACCATCCTCATTATCTGCTGCAGCGCGGTGTCCTTCCCGACCTTCGTCGCCTCGAATCTGAACGAGCCGGTGGTGTTTATGGTCGCCCCGATCACCCCATCGCCAACCCTCTTGACAACGGGCATGGGCTCGCCGGAGATCATGGCCTCGTCCACCGCCGACTCGCCCGAGACCACCACGCCATCGACCGGCACCTTCTCCCCGGGCCGGACCACCACGACGTCCCCTGCAGCTACGTCCTCGACCGGCACATCGCCCTCTTCACCGTTACGCACCACACGCGCCGTCTTCGCCCCGAGGCCGGCGAGCCTCTTTATGGCCTCGCTCGTGCGGCCCCTGGCGCGCGCCTCGAGCAGCCTTCCGAGCAGGATCAGGGTGACGATGAGCGCCGACGTGTCGAAGTACACGCCGCCCCCCATTCCACCGGCGAAGAGCTGCGGCGCCAGAGCGGCGACCGCGCTGTACAGGTAGGCGGCGCTCGTCCCGACTACCACGAGCGTGTTCATGTCGGCGCTCCCGTGCCTGAGAGCACCCCAGGCCCCCCGGTAGAACCGGCGCCCCGCCCAGAACTGTACCGGCGTCGCCAGCGCGAGAAGTGTCAGGTTGAGCCACGTTGTGGGAACAGGCAACCCGAACCCGAGCATGTGCGGCAGGCTGCCGGCCAGGATCAAAGCCGTCAGAACCGCCGCAACCAGGAAGTCTCCTCGTAGCTTTCCGTACTCTCTCGCGTGCACGTCACCGGTCTGCTCTTCCCGAACAACCCCGTATCCCGTATCCTCCACGGCCCCGACGAGCCTCTCCAGGCCCACAGAGGCAGGGTCATACTCCACAGTTGCTTTCTCGGCCGCGAGGTTCACGTTGGCCGCGCGGACACCATCCGTCTCCAAGAGAGCCTTCTCGACCCTGAGCGCACACGCCGCGCACGTCATCCCGGCGACGGATAGCGAGATGTTTTTCCACCCTTCACTCATGCTATCGTAGCTTACTATACCCCCCTACCCTATACAAGGATAGGGGGTAGTGTAAGCGTCGATAGGCTCCGTATACTCACATCGGGTGTGCTTGAGAGGATGATGGCTTCTGGAGAGGAGGCGCGCGTGCGCTACGGCTTCGTCATTCCCAGGGGTGACCCCCGCGCTGTGGCCGAGCTTGCGGGCGAGCTAGAAGCGGCGGGTTGGGACGGCGCTTTCTATTGGGACGGCATCAACATCGGCGATATGGAGACCTATGACCCGTGGGTCGTAATGGCGGCGATGGCCATGAGCACAGGGAGGGTACGCATCGGGGCGATGCTGACGCCGCCGGCGCGCCGCCGTCCCTGGAAGCTGGCCCGGGAGACGATGACGCTGGACCGTCTCTCTGGCGGGCGGCTGGTGTTGCCGGTAGGTCTGGGGACGCTCGACGACGGCGGTTTCTCGAAGGTTGGGGAGCCCACGGACCGCAGCGTACGCGCGCGGTTGCTTGACGAGAGCCTGGACATTCTCACCGGCCTCTGGAGCGGGGAGCCGTTCTCCTACGAGGGCCAGCATTACAGGTTAGAGGAGATGACGTTTCTACCGCGCCCGGTGCAGAGGCCGCGCATCCCGATATGGGTGGTAGGGGCCTGGCCGAGCGAGAAGTCGATGAACCGTGCGCTGCGCTACGATGGTCTGCTTGCCTACACCACTCGCGGCGAGGTCACGCCGCAAGACATCCGGGCGATGAAGGCGTACGTCGAGGAGAACCGTTCGCAGGACACCCCCTTCGACATCATCTGGGAGGGGGAGACGCCGGGCGACGACCCCGAGCGGGCGGCGCAGATCGTGCGTCCGTTCGCCGAGGCGGGTGTTACGTGGTGGATAGAGTCCAGGTGGACTCCTCCCAACGAGCCGGAGGACCTTCGAGCCCGCATAAGACAGGGGCCGCCTTCCATCGGCTGAGGCTGCTGCCGTCTACCTCTTGCTGTCTTTGAGGATCTCGAAGATCTCGTCGATCAGCGCTTCGCGCTTGTTGGGGGGGAGGTCGCGGGGGTGAATAGTCTGCTTGTCCGACTGGAGGTTGCGGAGGCAGGCCTCCTCCGCCAGGTACTGGTCTATGAGACGGACGATGGCGTCGACCTTCTCTCGCGGGAGGCCGTCGCCGCCGCGGGTCAATCTGCTCCACATGGTCTACGGCCCTCCTTGGCGGGTTGCAGTGTCGCGGCAGATTATACCCTCAGGCATCAGGCAACAGGCATCGGCATCAGGGGTTGTGGAGAGGCTCTAGTCCGCCTCCGAAAGCCCCCAGAACGCGACGCATGCGCTACCGAGACCCAATACCTGATGCCTGAAACCTCAATCGAGTGCGCCGGTCGCGACCTTCCTGCGGTAGGAGCTCTCGTCTGAGGGGATGAAGCCGTCGGGGTTCTGCCAGGAGTAGGTCGTTATGCGGAGGTTACGCTCGTCTATGGACACCAGGTTGAAGCTCGAGGCGCGTCCGGGGCGGATGCGGTTGGAGATCGTGCCCGCGGTCGAGATGACGAGGCCGTGAACGCCCCTCTCGACGGTGTGGATGGCCTGCAGGTGGTCGTGGCCGCAGAGGATCAGCTCGGTGCCCGAGATCGGCGAAGGCGTGGAGCGCCTCTCGGTGTTGGCGAGCCCGTGGCGGCCCGAGAGCTCGCCCCTGATGGGGTTGTGGTGGATCATGACGATGCGGGCGGCCTCCGGGGAGGCGTTCTCGAAGGCTTCCCTGACGCTCTCGATATCCGCGTGCCTGACTTGACCGATCACGCCGAGGTCCCTGAAGCGTCGGGTGATCGAACCCCGCGTGATGCCGTGAGCCGTGTTCAGGCCGGCGATGACCGCGCCAGGCACCTCCAGGGAAGGGGTCAGATCTTCGCGAGATGAACTTCCTGTAGCGGGAGTACTTGAACTCGTGGGCCTGCTTGCGGAACAGGCCGCCCATGTTGCGCCACACGGCCCCGAGCCAGCGGATGTCGTGGTTGCCGGGGATGACGATGTAGGGTGCGACCTCCCCGATCGCATCCAGGTACCGGCGGGCCTGCATGAACTCCTTCTTCGAGCAACGCTGCGTCAGGTCGCCGGAGACGGCTACGGCGTCCGGCTCCAGCTCGGGTATGAGTTCCTTCAAGGAGTCCAGCCGCTCGGAAGAAGCCGGCCGCCCGAAGTGCAGATCCGAGACGTGCAGTACCCTGGTCACGGGAAAGGATTTTACCCGAACGGGCCCTACCCGGAAACCAGCCGGGCCCACTCCTCGATGGTGAGCGCCCGCACCCCGAAGACGTCCCGGAGCGGCGTGGGGTCGGTGGCGTACCCGGCGGCGTCGAAGAGAGCGAACATGTTGGCCAGCTCCTCGACCGGTGCCGAGAAGCGCCCGGCCAGGCGCACAGCCGAAAGCGGCGGGTGGAGCACGATGATCCTCCCGCCCCGTGTCGCCGAGAGCCGGCGGTACGCTTCGTCGAAGGTGGCGGTGTCTGGACCGGCGATCTCGTGGCGGCCGGTTATGTCCCTTTCGAAGGCCCTGACGGCGGCGAGGGCCGCGTCGCCCGCGGAGATCCAGGACACCTGGCGCCGCTGGCGGCCCATCACGAAGGCAAAGGGCCCCTTGAGCGCCAGGAGCAACGTCTCCATGAACATGGACGGACGCAGGACCGTCGCGGAGACGTCATCCGCGCCGAGCAGCGCCTCTTCGAAGCGGGCCTTCTCCCTGAAGGTCCCGACCCTCTGGGACAGCGGGTGGTCCGCGTGCAGCGCCGAGCTGTAGACGAAGCGCCTCGCGCCCGCCTCCCGCGCCGCCGAGAGGAGGTTTACGTTGCCCCCGTACTCGACCTCCACGGCCTCCCTGTCCGTCACGGCGGAGAGCGCGGAGAAGACGCCCGCACAACCTTCGAGGGCGGGCGCGAGCGTCTCGGTTCTCGTCACGTCGCCCACGGATACTTCGGCGCCGAGTGCGCGCAGGGGCTCTCCCTTCCTTGCGCTGCGCACGAGCGCGCGGACCTCATAGCCAGCCTCCAGCAGGTGCCTGACTGCCGCGCCTCCCACCCTGCCAGTGGCACCGGCGACCAGGATCTTACCTTCCTGCATGGCTACGCCAGGAACTCTTCGAGGGCCTTGTTGAAGTCTTCGGGGGCTTCGAGGTTCGAGAGGTGGCCGGCGCGGGCTAGGGTCACGTGGCGGGAGTTTGGGATCTTCTCCGCCATCGCCCCCATGACTTCGGGGGAGGAGATCGCATCCTCCTCGCCGCCGATGACAAGCGTGGGTACATCTATCTCGGCTAGCAGCGAGGTCGAGTCCGGGCGGTCGCGCATGGCGCCCAGAGCCGCGACGACGCCGTTCGGAGTGCTCTCGAGGATCATGGTTCGCACCTTCTCGACGACCGCCGCGTCGTTCTCGAGGGTGTCGCGGGCGAGTAGGCGCTCCATCTGCAGCTCGATCAGGACCTCCACCCCCTCCTCGGCGACGCGGCGGGCCATGTTCTTGCGGTTGGCCCGTATCTCTTCGGAGTCCGGCTCGGGGCGGGTGTCGGCGAGGATGAGGCCGGACACCTTCTCCGGGAAGAGCCGCAGACACCCGAAGGTGACGTAGCCGCCCATCGAGACGCCGCCGAGTACCACCCGCTCGATCCCCAGGCGGTCGAGGAGCCTGCGGACCCCTTCGGCGTAGTAGCGCACGTCCGGCTGCGCGGGGGTGCGGGGGGAACGACCGAAGCCAGGATAGTCCGGGGCTACGACGCGGCGTCCCGCGGAGAGGGCCTCCATCTGCGGTTCGAACATCCTGCCGTTCAGGGGAAAGGCGTGGAGGAGGACTACCGGGTCCCCAGGCCCCTCCCCGAGCTCCCTGTACGACATCATCCCGCCGGAAGCCCTGCTCTCCGCCACGTCTTCTCCTCTTTTCAGATTTCAGGTCCAAGGCGAGTGCTGACGCCTTTAGCCTTCATTCTAGCGATCCCGACCGATGGGTTGTCGCCCCACCTGCGCTGCGTGGCGTAGATGCCGAGAACCGCAAGGCCGCCAATGACGAGAGCGCGGGACATCCACGGCGCGTCCCGGTCGAGCCCAGGGAAGTGTCCAGAGCTCGCCTCGTGCCCCTCGTGGGCCGACACGGCCGGCGCCAGCGTGAACGTCGTCGCCCCAGGAGATGGGTCCTTGCGTGCGGCCCCTTCCGGGGTTAGTTTAGAGGCAAGATCTGCGGAGGCGCGTAGAGGAGGAGCGGGCATGTCGTACGCCGGGGGTTCGTTGGAAGCGGGAGAGGTGTAGGCGATGGACGCCTTCGTCGCGGAGGAGCTGGTCGCGGGCCTGGATCCTGGCGGGCACGACTTCGCCGAGTTCTTCCGCTCGTCCACGCTTAGTTTGACGGTCGCGCGCTGGCCGGCGGGGTCGGTGGACGGCCAGGAGCCGCACACCGAGGACGAGGTCTACTACGTGGTCTCGGGCCGGGCCAGGCTGCAGGTGGCCGAGGAGGAAGCGGCCGTGGGCGCCGGCAGCATCGCGTACGTCGCTGCGGGCGTCGAGCACCACTTCCACGACATCGAGGAGGACCTGAGCGTGATCGTCTTCTGGGCGCCGCCCAGGCACACCAACGCGCCGCGATGATGCGATTGCACGACACTTCGAGCACTACAGCCGTAGTTCACAGAGCGTCCAAGCTCAGGTTCCGCGCCCTGCTCACCGAGGGCGGAGTAGAGACTTTGGAGTTGGGCAGGCTATAGAGTAAGGGAATCGTGGCGGAGGTCCCGCCACGTTGAAGGGCAGGGGAAGCTAGAGGCCCTGAGCCTGGTCACGAGCTGTTCAGCCTTCCGACACCCTCTACCGATACACGCCGATGCGGTAGCGGGGCTTGCTCGCAACCTTACAGGGGCGTATTCTTCGTTCGGCCTATGGCGTGGGCGCACAGGAGGTAGCTTGGTCGCGTTCAACCTCGTCCCCGGCCTTCTCGGGATTTCGCTCTTCGTATTCGCCTCGGTCGCGGGATTGATCCTGGTGCAGCGCTTTGTGCCCTTAGAGCTGCGCAAGCAACACAACAACGTAGCCGGCTTCATCTATGCTGTGGTTGGTATTGCCTACGCCGTGTTGCTGGGCCTCGTGGTCGTGGCGGCGTGGGAACAGTACCAGATGGCCAACGATACTACCGAGCGCGAGGCAAACGAGCTAGCAGAGCTATTCTGGCTCGGCCAAAGGCTGCCCCCTGCCGAGGGCCACCATCTCCAGGAACTAACCCGGTCGTACGCTCGGGTGGTGGTGGACGAGGAGTGGCCCCTGATGGCTCGTGGCGAGAGCAGCCCTCGGGCCTGGGCGCTCATCGACGAGATCCGGCTGACGGTCCAGAACTTGAACCCCGACACGGAAGCCGGGCAGGTACTCTTACGAGCAAGGTCTCGAGCGCGTCCACGACCTGGCTGACGCAAGGAGGGACCGGCTGGTGGAAGCCCAGCAGGGTATACCTGGCATACTCTGGGTCGTGCTGGTGACGGGAGCCATCATCACCATCGGCTTCACGTACCTGTTCGGGCTGGACGACACTACGACGCACACGCTGATGGTCGCGTTGTTGGCGTTGATTGTTGGGTTGGTACTCTTCACTATCGGCTCCCTGGAGTACCCTTTCAGGGGCGACGTACACCTTGACCCCGACGCCTTCGAGCTTGTGCTGAAGAGGTTCGCGAGCAGCAAGCTCAGCGTACTCTAGCGACCCGATTCTGCCCGCGAGTAGACTGATCGAAACCCGGGGTAGACAGGAGGAACCCGTGAGCCTGGAGATGCGCACAGTATGCGAGCGTTGCGGAACCGCTCTCGCCTATGACGGACACGCCTTCATTTGCAGCTACGAATGCACCTTCTGCGCGAGCTGCGCGTCCGACATGGACCACGTCTGCCCGAACTGTGGAGGAGAGCTGGTTGCGCGGCCAAGACGCCGGACCGACGAAACGCCGCTTAAACCAAGCAATCATTACGAAGAAGTCTACCCCACCTTACTTGCACGCCATACCGAAACCTGATTGCCTATTTGATTGCTTATCGCCCAAATTGATTGCCTATATCGCCCATCTTCTGTGATATCCTCCTGCGACTATGGAGAGCGAGAACCCGCATTCTAATGGGCAAAAGTCTCGTCTATACATCTCTGCTCGTAGGAGTCACGGCGGTCTGGGGCTGGACGTTCGTCGTGGTGCAGGACGCGATCTTGGGCTTCGGCGTCCTCGGGTTCCTCGCGCTGCGCTTCACGCTCGCGAGCCTCGCGCTCTCCCCGATACTGCTCTCAGGCATTACGCGCCGGACCCTGCTCGTGGGCGGAGGCATCGGGCTGGTCCTCGCGATGGGGTACCTCTTCCAGACGCTCGGGCTCCTCTACACCACGCCGACCAACAGCGGGCTCATCACGGGCCTCTTCGTCGTTTTCGCGCCCCTTGCGGACAGGATCTTCTTCGGCAGACGGGCCTCCCGGCAGGTTGTCGTCGCGGTCGCTTTGAGCCTGGTCGGGATGGCGCTCCTGGCCGGGGGCGGGCCGGAGGGTGTGAACCCCGGTGATCTGCTGACCCTCCTGTGCGCGGCTGCGCTCGGGCTGCACATAGCGCTACTCTCCCGCTACGCGGCCGGGCACGACGCTGCCGGTCTCACCTTGGCGCAGATACTCGCTATGGCGATCCTCTTCGCCGCCCTCTGGCCCGTGGCCGGGACCGTGGAGTTGCCTCCTCCCGAGGTGTGGGTGGCTCTGCTGATCACTGGGCTTCTCGCATCTGCGGGAGCGTTCTACGTCCAGACGTTCGTCCAGCAGCGGCTGTCCGCCGCCCGGACGGCTGTCATCCTAACGATGGAGCCCGTCTTCGCCGCCCTTTTCGGCTACTGGCTCGCCGGGGACAGGCTCGTCGCGGTGCAGGTCGCCGGGGCCGCGCTCATCCTATCCGCGCTGTTAGTCGGGGAGGTCCTGCCCTTGCTCCGGCGCAAGTAGCGGGCGAAACGAGGTCATAGACCCGAATCGATCCGGTCGAGGCCGGGAACCCGGGCTTGCAGCCCGTCACCGAACAGGCGACGCAAGGCACGAGGGTCTCCTCCACGCTCGTCGAGTCCGACGCCGAGAGTATCAGGGCGCAGGAGAAGGCCGGAGGGCTCTGCCGCCGGGGGACCGGCGGTAGGGCTCACCCGCGGCGACGATGTAGAGCATCGCAAGATGCTCGCCCGCCGAAGACCGTCCCAACCTGGCACCCTTCTTCAGGAGGAAGCGCAGCGCTTTTCTGCTTTAATGGTGGCGAAATGCTAGCAGTGCTCGGAACGCGTTATAAACTGATGGTGGAACCAGGAGCTCTCGTCGAAGCGTAGAAGGAGGCCGCTCATGGATCGCACCATAGACGTCCCGGAGTATGAGGTACAGGACGGCGTTCGCGTAGACCCGAGCCGGACGGCTTTGATTATCGGGGACATGCAGAACGATTTCGTGAAGGAGGGCAGGCACGCTCGTCGTCCCAGACGCCGAGGGAACCATCCCGGCGATAGCGAGCTTGCTGGATCTGGCGCGGGAATCCGGGATGAGGGTGGTCTTCGTCCAGGACACCCACAACGAGGGCGACCCTGAGTGGGAGATCTGGGGCGAGCACTGCCGCGAGGGGAGCTGGGGCTGGCAGGTGGTAGACGAGCTCGCCCCGCGCGAAGACGAAGTCGACGTATCCGCAAGCCCCGTTACGACGCCTTCTACGGCACGGGGCTGGAGCACATGCTGCGCCTGTGGGGCGTCGATACGCTCATCATCTGCGGCACGGTCGCCAACATCTGCGTCCACTACACGGCCTCCAGCGCCGCCATGAGGTGGTTCGAAGTCATAGTTCCCAGGGACTGCATCTCCAGCTTCAACGCCTTCGACATGGAGGCGTCGCTGAGCCAGACGGCCACCTTGCTCGGAGAGGTCTCGCGAGTGGCGTAGATATCGAGATCGGGAAGCCGGAGACCGAGGAAGTCTACCTGAGCAAGCTTGGAAGAGGCCGCTACTCGCGAACGGGGCCGGTAAGAACTCACACCGCTGACACGCGCGGGCTACCTTCGCGTAACATGAGGCGGACGCATTGTTCACTCTGTGAGTAAAGGCAAGGTTTGGACCTGGGGAGAGCACCGCTGCCGAACACATAGCAAGGGGGGGCTATAGGGTGAAGCCAAACATAGTGTTGCTGCTCACGGACGACCAGGACGAGCGCTCACTGAGCCTGGTGCCAGGCATCGAGGAGGCGATAGGGGCGGCCGGGGGCACCGGACCGGGGGCGACGTTCAACCGGGCCTTCGTCACGACCCCGGTGTGCTGCACTTCGAGGGTCTCTCAACTTACGGGCGCCTACGCCCACAACCACAACGTGCTCACGAACTTCCCGCCCACCGGCAGCGTCACGAAGTTCAGGAGCGAGGGCTGGGAGGACGAGAACATCGCTTCCAGGCTCAATGCTGCAGGTTACCGTACTACCATCATCGGCAAGTACATGAACGGCTACACGGGCGGATACGTCCCCGCGCCGTGGGAGAGGTTCTTCGCTTCCACCCGCCCCTACCAGGCCAGCCCACCGCTCACCTTCTACGAGAACATGGGCCTGGGCTCGGAGGGCCCCGAATACACCAACGATCCCACCCGCTACCTCGACACGTACCTGCTGAGGGATGTGGCCGCGAGGGAGATAGGCCGGTGGGGCGCCGACCGCCCGCTCTTCATGGTGGTGAGCTTCCATGGCCCGCACACTCCCGCCTTCTTCGACGCAGCGGACGCCGACCAGTTCGCCGACCTCAAAGCGCCCCGGGTGCCGTCCTGGGGCGTCTCGGACGCAGACGACCCGCAGTACGTGAAGGATCAGGCCCCCCTCACCGCCGAGGAGGCCAGGGCTGCGGACACGCTCTTCCGCAAGAAGGCGCGCTCCATACTCGCTATACGCAGGGCTATCGTGGACATCGTGAAGAAGTTCGAAGAGAAGGGGCAACTGGATAACACGTACTTCGTCTTCACCTCCGACAATGGCTACCGCCACGGCGAGCACGCCCTGGTCCACGGCAAACACACTCCCTACGAGGAGGACATAAACGTTCCGCTGTTCGTGCGCGGTCCTGGCGTGAGTAAAGGCTTGAGGTTGCCCAACTTCGCGCTCAACATAGACCTGGCGCCGACGTTTTGCGAGTGGGCCGGTATAAGCCGGCGCCCCTACATGGACGGCCGCTCCTTTGCACCGCTTCTCAGGGGCGAATCCGTCGCCTGGCGCACCAATTTCCTCATCGAGCACTGGGCGGAGAGCGGCGTGCCTACCTACAAGGGAGTACGTAGCAATGAAGGTAGAGTCTACGTCGAATACTCCAGCGGGGCTTCCGCCGGGGACAAAGAATTGTACGATATCAGGGAAGACCCTTACCAGCTCAACAACCTGATGGACGACGGGAGCAACCCCGCCTATCTCAGGGAGCGCCTCGCAGCGTTGAACGCTTGCTCGGGGGATGCGTGCAGGTCGGCCGAAGCGGTGAGCAAGACCTGATCGAGCAAGCGCGGGACGTTTATGTCTTCCTCATTGGCTGTAGGTCGTCGTTAAAGCGGTGGTAGATAGCTTGGGCACCGGGATGGTTTCCCTCGTATCCTCGAAGTGAGTCATAGCTCTCTCTACTACTACTCAAGGGCTGCGCTCTCCTCCTCCGTTCGATGCAGCCTGTAGAGTTCAGCGTAGGTGCCGTTTTTCTCCATGAGCTCCTTGTGGGTGCCCCGCTCGACGATTCGTCCTTCTTCCAAGACTACTATGGTTGTCGCCTCTCGCACCGTAAGCAGGTTGTGGGAGATCACTATCGTTGTGCGTCCTTCCATCAGGCGCCCCAGCGGCTCCATCACCGTCTCGCTTGACTTCGCATCCAGGCCCGTTGTTGGCTCATCGAGCACCAGTATTGGGGCATCCCTTATCATCGCTCGCGCTATTGCCACTCGCTGCCTCTGCCCTTCTGAGAGCAGCCTCCCCTTCTGGCCTATTAGCGTCTCATAGCCTTCTGGGCAGTGCCTCTATGAATTTGTGGGCATCTGCTGCCTTGGCTGCGGCTATGATCTCCTTTTCGCTCGCTCCTGGCTTGCCGTAGGCTATGTTCTCTCTAACACTGCCTGCAAACACAAGCGTCTCCTGGAGCAACACCGCTACTTTGTCCCTGAGCGAGTGGAGAGAGTTCGCGAAGGTCGTGGCCATCGAGCCTGATGGCGCCTCTTTTGGGGTCATAGAAGCGCAAGAGCAGCTTGGTTATGGTGCTCTTCCCTGAGCCACTTGGACCAACGAGGGCAAGCACCTCCCCTGGTCCTACCTCAAAGGATACATCTGAGAGCGCCGCTCGCTTTTTATTTTAGCGCCTTTCGCTTTTTGCCCGGATATCTAAAGCTAACCGAGTCAAACTCTATGTGTCCTTTAGCGTGCTCCAATGTGAGGGGCTCTTCTTTTTCTTTGACCGAAGGCTTCTGGTCGAAAAACTCTATTACCCTCTCAGCCCCAGCTGAGGCCTCATAGAATGTGCTTAGCAACTCGCTAAAGCCCCTGATAGGGCCGTAGAGCTGGCTCAGATAGACAAGGAAGACTATCAAGCCACCTATGGTGAGCCTGCCCTGGGAGAGCTCCCAGGTTCCAACAGCTATAACCACCCCAACACCCAACACCTGGATGATGTCCACCAAAGGCGAGAACAGGGCGTCAAGGCGGGTTGCTTTCATCTCCGCAGCGAAGCTCGCCTCGTTCTCCTTGTGGAAGCGAGAAACCTCATACTCCTGTTGGTTGTAGGCTTGCACAAGAGCGGCATTTGAGAGGCTCTCCTCTGCAACCGCGCTTACCGAGCCCACACGGCGCCTCTCCTCGCGGGTTGCACCTCCCATCCTCTTGGAGAAGTATCTGGCCACAACCAGAAACAAGGGCAGAACAATCAGCGACACAAGCGCAAGGTGCCACTGCAAATAGAAGAGCGCCCCAACAAAGAAGACAAACTGGAAGATGTAGGTAAGGGTTGAGGCCATCTCCGAGATCACAAACTCCTCGATCTCCTCTATGTCATCAGAGAGCCGAGAGAGCATGTCCCCAAGACTTCTACGCTCGAAGAAGCTCAAAGAGAGGCTTTGGAGGTGGCTAAAAAACTCTGTGCGAAGCGAGACCATGAAACGTCCGCCCACCCAATCAGAAAGGTACTCCTCACAAAAGGAGGCAACCCCATCAGCAAGAGTAAGCCCCAGATAGGCCAAGACCACCCACACAAGCAGCTCGAAGTCCCTTGGCACAAGGACATCGTCAATGAGGATCTTGTAGATCCAGATGGTTGCAGCCTGCAGCGCCGAGGCAACAACTGCAAAGAGAACTATGAGGGGCAACCAGCGCCTATAGGGCTTGGCATAAGGCCAGAATCGGAGGAAGATCTCCCTGAGCTCCAACACAGGAGCAGCGGCAACCAGGCTCTCCCCTTCATCGATTTCTGGCATAAAAGAGCGAAGAGCCTGCTTGAGTTTAGCCACGCTTTTTGAGCCGACCATGAGATCCTATCCTACAAGATAGAAGGCCCCGCAACATTCTCGGGACCTTCCCACAGCCTCACAACATCGCTTGACCTTAGTCGCCGCAGCGGCAGCTTACACGCCGTAAACAACGCCTTTGGCGCCTGCGTTCATACCTCTGCTGCGGCAACGCCTCCTTAGCCTGCGACAACTCTCGATCTCTCGATGCGTGGCTTCTATCTAGCAGCGGCAACGCGCGGTTACGGCGACGGCAACGGCGGTTACAGCGCCTGCGCTCCCTGCGGTCGCTCCTTGCGGCGACAGCGTCTACGGCACCTACGACCACCACCACGTCGACCACGACGTCTTCTCAGCTCAAAATCCATCTCTTCACCTCCTTTCCGATTAGCCACTCCTCCCTTAATCCCTGGGGCGGAGGGGAGATGCGCGCTAATCCCTCGCCCCTACTACGTAGTGCACATAAGCGTACAACGCTCGTGGGGTTCCGCACATCACCCAAATGAGTGATCTTTACCATTTTTTGAGTGTTTTACTGTTACTTGAATGTTGCTAAATGTAGCGAAACTATGAGGAGCTCGTAGCTTGCGGCTCCGACCGCTCGTCGTCCTCCGCCAGGCGTATCCAGCCCACCACGCTCCAGGGATAGAAGTAGCGGGAGACCTTGCTCTGATCGCGGTGGCGCCTGACCAGCATCACCACGCCCCGGTCGTTGACGTCCTCCAGATACACGGGGGCGGCGGCGCGCAGATCGCTCGAGAGGGCTTCAGTGGTCTCGAGCATCACCTCCTGCCCGATCCAGGCCTCGGGGATCCTGTTGCCTTCCGAGGCGCCCGGCCTCTCCCTGTCCATCATAGCGCTCTCCTCTGGTAGGTCCTGTGACCCGCAAGGATACCTTTGCCGATCGCCCGGTGAAGGGAACACCCCAACCAGAGACGAGCCCCCGCCGGCGGACGGGGGCTTCAGCTGGCGTGGCACCACGTAGAGAAGTAGCGTTCTACGTCTCTTCGTGGTGCGTCTTTACGTGGTGCGTCTTTACGTGGTTCGCGGCTCCTGTTCCGGGGCGGCCACTTTGATCTCCCGTTCGATGTCGCTGATGCCGGTGAGGGCGCGGACGCGGATCTCGTCGTAGGACCTCTGGATGCCCTGCTCGCGCTCGCGCTCGGCCCCGCGGCCGCCCAGGAGCGTGCCGAGGTAGCAGCCGAGGAAGCCAAGCGGAACGGAGATCAGGGCTGGGCTCTTCAGCGGGAAGATCGGGTCTATGGTGATGATCGGGGTCGCCGGCGGCTCGGGGTTCGGGCCGGTGAACACGTTGGGGCTGATGATCACGAGCACGACGGCGGAGATCAGGCCGAGAAGCATACCCGTGATCGCCCCCGTGGTGTTGAACCTGCTTCCAGAAGATAGTGAGCAGGATGACCGGCACGTTGGCGCTAGCGGCGACCGCGAAGGCGAGCGCCACGAGGAACGCCACGTTGAGGCTTCCAAGCGGGGATCGCCAGGATTATCGCGGCGACCGAGATCCCTATGGCCGTGATAGCGGGCGGCGCGGAACTGCTCGCGCTCGGTTGCCTGCCCGTGGCGGATCACGTTCGATGTAGAAGTCGTGGGCGAAGGCGCTCGAGGCCGCGACCACGAGCCCCGCGACCACCGCCACGATGGTCGCGAAGGCCACCGCCGAGATGAAGGCGAAGAAGACGGGCCCCCCGAGCTCCTCGGCGAGCTGCGGAGCGGCCGGTTACCCGCCGGGTTCTGCCTCCGCGATGGCGTCCTGGCCGACGAAGAGCGCCGCGCCGTAGCCGAGGACCGGGGTAAGCAGGTAGAACAGGCCGATGATCCAGGTCGCCGTGACGATGGAGGACCTGGCGGTCTTCGCGTCGGGCACGGTGAGGAACCGGATCAGGATGTGCGGCAGACCCGCCGTCCCGAGGACGAGGGCGATGTTGAGCGAGATCACGTCGAGCCCGGCGACCAGACCGCTCGGAGGAGGCGGAGCCAGCATCTCTTTGCCGAGCTCCCTCTCCACCTCGGAGAACAGCGCGAGCGGGTTGAAGCCCACCTTGGCCAGCACAAGCATGCTCAGGAGCAGGGTGCCCGCGATGAGCAGCACGGCCTTGATGATCTGGATCCAGGTCGTCGCGATCATGCCCCCAGCGACGATGTAGATGGTCATGAGGATTCCGATCCCTATGACCGATACCCAGTAGGGGAAGCCGAGCAACAGCCCGATGAGCGCCCCCGCCCCGTTGAGCTGGGCGATCATGTAGAACATGCTTATGGTGATCGTGCTCAAAGCCGCCGCAGAGCGGACGCTGCTCATGTTGAAGCGGCTCGCGAGCATGTCGGCCATCGTGTACTTGCCCAGGTTCCTCAACGGCTCGGCTACCAGTAGCAACACCACCAGGTAAGCGACGAGGAAGCCTATCGAGAGGTAGAAGCCCGAGAACCCGGTCAGGGCGATGGCGCCTGCAATGCCGAGGAACGAGGCCGCAGACAGGTAGTCGCCCGAGATGGCGAGCCCGTTCTGCCAGCCCTTGATCTCGCCTCCCGCCACGTAGTGGTGGCTCGTGTCGACGTTCCGCCTCGACGCCCAGGCCGTGATGCCGAGCGTGAGCGCGATGATGAGAACGAAGAAGTGATGGAGATGGCTTGATCGCTCACTCTTAGCTGGCCTCCCCCTCCGCGGCCTCGCGCCGCGCCTGTTCCACGAGCTCGTCCCACTTGTTAGCCCGGCTGATGTACATATGCATGAGTATCCAGGTCATCGCGAACTGGGCGAAGGCGTAGACGTACGCCCACGTGATCGCGCCTATGGCGTACCCGTCCAGAACGGTCGTGAACCCCGCCAGGACCGGCAGCCCGAAGTAGAACACGAAGAAGAAGATCGTCGCCGGTATGATGAACGCCTTCCTCTTCTGTACCAGCTCCTTGAATGCAGACGTACGCTCGATGCGCACCCACTCCGCGTCTCTATCCACCCGTTCTCCTTTCTCGTTCCCCCTGCCAAACCCGGCACCATTTTGGACGTAAGTAAGGCAGTCAACCGGATACATACCCGTCACTGAACTCCCGAAACGCGCCTACCCGGGGACCTCGTCGGGCCAGATCTCGAGCTCCTGCTGGGTTCCGAGCAGCGCTACCCGCTGGCTTCCTCCGCGCGTTCGAGGTGGGGCGGGACGATGATCACGGGTACCGTGGCGTCGTGGATGACGCGCTGGCTAACCGAACCAAGCATCATCCCTCCGAACCGCCCGCGCCCGTGGCTGCCCATGACGATGGCATCCACCTCGCGCTCTTTGGCGAACCTCAGAAGCTCCCCGGCCGGGTTGTTCCCGAAGAGGAGCTGGGTGTCCACGTCGAGCCCGGAGAAGGTCTCGCTGCCCGCCGTCCGCCGCAGCGTCTCCTCGCCGGACTTGCGGTAGTCGTCCACGATGTCGCCGTAGGTCGCCTTCAGCTCGGGCTCATCCTGGGACCACCTCATCTGGACCACGTGCGTCAGGATCACCTGCGCCCCCGTCTCCCGCGCCAGCCCCGCCGCGACCGCCAGCGAGTTCTGCGACGGCTTCGACTCGTCGACGGGGACTATGATCCGCCTGAACCTCAGCGGCTCCAGCGTCGTCATCCCACCACCTCCTGCGTCGTGCCCACGGACACCCGCGGAACCCCTGGCGATCATGATATAGAAGTCTGGTGCGTGGCTCTAGGCCGCGTCGGACTGCGGGTTCACGGGATCAGGAAACGATCCTGTCGTAATCGGCGTGGGTCCCGATCCAGAAGATGCCATCCTCTGCGTCACCTAGCCCAAGCGTTTCGATGGTCTCCACTGCGCCGTCGGGCGCGGCATCGCTCCTTCCCGTGGAAGCATGCCGCGCCCGGCAACGTGTGGATCACACTTTCACTATATTGACTGCGCAGGCTTTTAGCTCGGCGGTCCCGGACTGCGGGTCTACGGCGTTGATGGTCAGGACGTTGGTTGGTACCTGATCCGGGAAGCTATAGCCCATGAACAGCAGCCCCGGCCTCACCCTGTCGGTGACGCGGGCCCTGACCTGCTGGAACAGTGCCGCGCCGGGAACTGACCTGCACCATGTCGCCGTCCTCGATGCCGTGCTCTCCGGCGTCTTCCTCGCAGATCTCGAGCAGCTCTTCGTTGTCTTTGACCTTCTTGTAGTCCTGGGTCATCGTGCCCGTGTTGTGGAAGGCGAGGCGGCGGCCGGTCGTCAACTGGAAGGGGTACTCCTCGTCCGGCATCTCGACCGGCCCCTCGTGGTCCACGGGGGTGAAGGGGACCCGGTTCTCGACCTCTTCGGCCCAGAGCTCGGCGTGCAGGAACTTGGTGCCGACCTGCGGCTTCTCGACCACGTCGGTGGTGACGGCCCCGCCTTCGGCGTTCTCGGCGCCCTTGGTGCTGGCGCCCAGCTGCTCTTTGGGGGTGATGTCGGAGATCTCCTCGAAGCTCCCGTCGAGGCAGGGCCACTGGATGCCGCCGTACTTCTCCAGCCGCTCGTAGCTGATGCCGCTGAACTTGGGCGCGAGACGGCGTACCTCGTCCCAGACCTCCTCCGCGGTCTCGAAGCTCCAGTCGTAGCCCATGCGGTTGGCGATGTCGCGCAGGATCATCACGTCGTCGCGCGCCTCGCCTGGTGGGTCCACGGCCCTGCGTACCCGCTGCACCCGCCGCTCGCTGTTGATGACCGTACCGTCGGTCTCGGCCCAGCTCGCGGCGGCGGGCAGCACCACGTCCGCCATCCTGGCGGTCTTGGTCATGAGGATGTCCTGCACCACCAGGAAGTCGAGGCTGCCGAAGAGCTTCTCGTGCTTGTGCTCGTCGGCGTCGGACTGCACCGGGTTCTCCCCGATGACGTACATGCACCGGATCTCGCCGTTCGCCACGGCGTCCATCATCTCGGCCTGGTTCTTGCCGACCTTCTCCGGCAGCGGCGAGCCCCACACTTCCTCGAAGAGCTCGTGCGCCTCGGGGTCGTCCCACTTCCAGCCGCCGACCATCTTGTCCGGCAGGGCGCCCATGTCGCCGCCGCCCTGCACGTTGTTCTGGCCGCGCAACGGGTTCAGGCCGCGAACCGTACTTGCCGACGTGGCCGGTCAGAAGCCCCAAGTCCGATGAGCGCGAACACGCGCGTCGGCGCCGTTGTGGTGCTCGGTGATGCCCAGCGTCCAGTTCAGGGTCGCCTTCTCCGCCGTGGCGTACATGCGGGCCACCTCGCGGATGTCCTCTGCCGGGACGCCCGTGATCTGCTCGGCGTACTCGGGCGTGTAGCCGGCGACCTTCTCCCTGTACGCCTCGAAGTCCTTCCGTGGCCCGCTCGACGAACTCCTTGTCGTAAAGGTCCTCCTCGATGATCACGTGGCCCATCGCGTTCGCCAGGCAGATGTCGGTGCCGACGTTGAGGCCGAGCCACTTGTCCGCCTTTTTGACCTGATCTATCTTCCGCGGGTCGATCGACGACCATCTTCGCGCCGTTCTTTATGCCGCGGCGCATGTGGTTGTAGATGATGGGGTGGCACTCCATGGTGTTGGATCCCCAGCAGATTATTACGTCGGTGTTCTCGAACTCCTCGTAAGAGGTGGTCGCCCCGCCCGCTCCAAACGTTGCCACCAGACCGGTGACGCTGGCGGCGTGTCAAGCACGGTTACATGAGTCTATGTTGCTGTTCCCGAGCACCTGCCGGACGAACTTCCCGGCCAGGTAGTTGAGCTCGTTGGTCGAGCGCGAGGAGCTGAACAGCCCGAAGGCGTCGGGACCGTGCTCGTCCTTGATCTCGCTCATCTTGCTCGCGACGAGATCCAGGGCCTCGTCCCAGGAAGCCGGAACCAGCTCGCCGTCCTTGCGGATGAGCGGCGTCGTCATCCTCCTGTCGCTGTAGAGGTGGCGCCAGCCCTCGCGGCCCTTGATGCACGCCTCGCCCTTGCTGCGACGGGTTCTCCTTCTCGCCCGTCGACCTTCTGGATGACGCCATCCTCGACCTTGAGGGTCAGACCGCAACCCACGCCGCAGAAGCCGCAGATCGTGGTCTACTTCCCGCGCGCCGTTGGCCTTGCCGTTCTCGCTGTACCTTCGTCTCCGTCGTAGCCATCGCCCTCGCCTCACCCCTTCTTGTAGCGAAGTTTCTCTGATCTCTGCATTCTAACTTCGATGGCCGGATTTGCCCACCACTCTACCGCCGGAAGACACCCGCAACGCCATTGACATAACATTGGCATCAAGCTAACATCCGGGCTATCGTATGGGAGGAAAAGGGGGGCAGTCATCAACGGCTTCTTGTCGAGGGAGAGGATCATCGCTGGGCCCGGCTTCAACAGGTGGCTTATACCGCCGGCGGCGCTGTTGGTGCACTTGAGCATAGGCGAGATCTACGCTTTCAGCGTGTTCAAGAACCCGCTGGTCGAGCGGTTCGGGATCGGGCCTGACGCCGATCGCGATCATCTTCAGCATCAGCATCGTGATGCTCGGCCTGTCGGCCGCGGTGTTCGGCACGTGGGTGGAGCGCGCTGGGCCGCGCGCGGCGATGTTCACCGCCGCCCTGTGCTGGTCTGGCGGATTCGCCATCGGCGCACTGGGCGTCGCGACTACGCAGTTGTGGCTCGTGTATCTGGGTTACGGGTTCGTTGGCGGCATCGGTCTCGGCATCGGCTACATCTCGCCGGTCTCCACCCTGATCAAATGGTTCCCCGACCGGCCTGGTCTGGCCACCGGCCTCGCGATCATGGGCTTTGGGGGCGGCGCGCTGATCGCCTCGCCGCTCTCCAGCATGTTGCTTGAGGCCTACGCCAGCAACCCGGTGGACGCGATAGTGCCCTCGTTCCTGACGCTGGGAGCGGTGTATCTGGTCTCGATGATGATCGGCGCGTTCGTCGTGCGCCTGCCCGCCGAGGGCTGGCAGCCCGAAGGCTGGACCCCACCCACCGAGGAGGAGACCGGCGACCTGCAGACCACCGCCGACGTGTCGGCGAGCAGCGCGATCCGCACGCCGCAGTTCTGGCTGTTGTGGACGGTGCTCTTCTGCAACGTTACGGCGGGGATCGGGATCCTGGAGCAGGCGTCGCCGATGATCCAGGACTACTTCTCCGACATCACGCCCGCCGCGGCGGCGGGGTTCGTGGGGCTTCTGTCGCTGGCGAACATGGCCGGACGGATAGGCTGGTCCTCGACCTCGGACTACATCGGACGCAAGCCCATCTACATCATGTACCTGGGCGTCGGGACGGTCCTGTACTTCGTGCTCGCCTCGTTCGGAGCAGCGTCGCTCGTGCTGTTCCTGCTGGTGAACCGTCGTGATCCTGAGCTTCTACGGCGGCGGGTTCGCGACGATTCCGGCCTACCTCAAGGACCTGTTCGGCGTCGCGCAGGTGGGAGCCATCCACGGGAGGCTGCTTACGGCGTGGTCGGCGCCGGCATCGCGGGCCCGCTGATCATCAACGCCGTCGCCGACTACCAGACTGGCCGCCGGACGCACCGGGGCGGATCTGTACACGCTCTCCCTGTACATCATGGTCGGCGTGCTGGTCGTGGGCTTCGTCGCCAACCTGCTGGTCCGGCCCGTAGACCCGAGGTTCCACATGGAGTCCGGAGCGGGAAGAGGAACGCGAGAAGGAGTCCACCGCCTCCGGCAAGACCGCCGGCAGCGAGACCGTAGGGAAGGAGGACGCCATGAGCGAAAAAGCGCGACAGGAGAGCGGAGGGCAATCTTCCTCCAGCGTGGTCCTGGTCGTCGTGCTGTGGGCCCTGGTCCTGATCCCGCTCCTGTGGGGCATCTACCAGACGCTCACTGGCGTCGTCGCCCTGTTTACAGGATAGGGCAGGCTCAGCGGTAGCTCAGGGCTGGTGGAGGTGTCTCGCGGTAGGAAGCCATCCCGCGCGCAAGGGCATCAGCCTCACCGGAGCTCCATCGGAACCGCTACCTGTACCTGAAGCTGGTGCTATAGCGCTCTCGCTCTCCCGGCGTAGACGTTGAACCTGCCTCCGCGCAGGAAGCCGACCAGCGTCATCCCGAACTGCCTGCGCGACGTCCACGGCGAGGCTGCTCGGGGCTGAGATGGCGCACACGACGGGGGCGCCGGCGGTCAGGGACTTCTGCAGGATCTCGAAGCTGCTGCGCCCGCTGACCATGACGATGTGGTCGCGTGAGCGGCAGCCTGCCCTTCCAGTAGCGCCCAGCCCGACGAGCTTGTCCGTCGCGTTGTGCCTCCCCACGTCTTCCCTGCAGCGCGACAAGCTCGCCCTCCGCGTCGAAGAGGGCCGCAGCGTGCAGACCGCCCGTCGCGTCGAAGAGCCCCTGCGCCTCCCGCAGCTTCTCGGGCAGGGTGTAGATCGTTCTCCGCCGGTACCTCGTGGTCCGGCAGGCATCACCGGGCACCCGCGCAGTTCCAGCTGCTCCAGGCTGGCCTTGCCGCACACGCCGCAGGCGCTCGAGGTGTAGAAGTGCCTCTCCAGCGGACGCAGGTCGTACTCGCGCCCGCCGCGCAGCTCGACGTTCACGATGTTGTACTGCTGCTCGGCGTCGAGGTCCGAGTCTACGCAGTAGCTGATCTTCTGAATGTCCTCGGGAAGTCGATGATGCCTTCGCCGTACAGAAACCCGGCGGCGAGCTCGAAGTCTGCCCCCGGGGTGCGCATCGTGACGGCCACGGTCTGCCGGTGGCCGCCCGGAGATGAGCGTATCTCCATCGGCTCCTCGGTCGCGAGCGAGTCGGGCCGGACGCGCACCCGACCGTCTTCGACGACCCGCACCCGCGCCTTCGTCTTGCTCGCCGCGCCTGCGAAGTCTTCTCCAGCATCGGTTCTCCTGGTCCTCTCCCGCTAAGTGTATCAGCGGCGCCGTGCTAGCATGCATGGACCATGTACGTTGGATCGGCATCGATTGAGACTATGGGCCTCCCAACGTCGCCCGCTACCCCGAGGCGACCGTCACCAGGGACGAGACGAGAACTCGTGATCCTCTTCGGCGGCCCCGAGCACGAGCAGATGATGAGCGTCCCCCTCGAGTACGTGGGCGCCGAGGACGAGGAAGCGGCCGAGCTGCGGCTCCTCGCGCAGCTACAGAAGATCGGCTACACAGTAGAGCGGGGCTCGCCTCAGGTAGGCTGACCCTTGAATAGGCTTGCGTTCGCCGCTACCGCGTCGTAGCAGGCTCGTCGATTCGGCTTCTCCAGCCTGCTACACAGCTCTCTGGCCGGCTCCAGTGAGCCGTGATGGTTTATGTACAGGCTCGTCATCCCTTTGATGCAGGGCGCCGTCTGTCCGTCATCGCCGTTCATGCACACAGACTCGACGAGTTTGGGGTCGTTCAGGTTCTCTTTCATGGCCTGCGTCCCCACCCCGTAAGCGCACGACGGCTCGAAACCGGCCTCCGCGCCGTTGCACCACTCGAGAGCGGCGTCGTAATCGCTTTCGTTGAGGCTGAGAAAGTAGGTCGGGGCGTAAAGGTAGCAGTCCGCTTTGTAGCGGTTCTCCTGCTCCGCGCAGGGATAGAAGGGGTCGCTCTCCTTGAGGAACTTCGAGAGGTGCAGCTTCTGGTCGGCGTTGAAGTTCTCCATGAACACCCCGTTGGCGCAGTTGGATCTACCGAAGTCGGTGTCGAAACCCTCGCACATCTTCAGCGAGCGGGGCAGGTCGTTCGCTGTGTAGAACATCACGCCGTGCCCGATGCCGTGGTAGCACTGCCAGCTCATATAGCTCCCTGACCTGTACTGGTCGCACATCGTCTTCATGTCCGCGAAGACGTCGTCGCTCTCGGAGAAACGGCTCTCGATGATCCCGTGCAGGTAGCCCGAGTTGCACACCTCGTCCTGGTACTTCATCGCTTCGCCGAAGTCCCCGTACTTCTCGTACGCCGCGTGCCCGACGTCGTGTACCAGCGGATGGCAAGAGCGCGCGAGAGCGTCGTCCGTCTTGATCTCTCGCCTCAGCTTCTCCAGAGCAACCCGGGGGTTTTCTTCCCTCACCAGGGCGGTTAGCTCCGCTTCTATCTCCCTGTACCGTTCCTCCGACAGCTCTCCGGAGCTTCCCTCGGCCGATCCCCCGGTCTCTGCCTCGCCGGCCGAGGCTGGCTCCTCTCTCTCGCCCCCGAAGACCGACTCGGCCGTCTCGTAGGCGTTCACGAAAAAAGCCTCGATGGAAGAGATAAGGCCGCCTTGCCCCGGCCCGGCAGTATTACGTACGACGATCTCCCCCGTGAGGTACGGGTTCATGTGGTCGTGGTAGCCCCACTCTCCCGGCCTGTCGAAGGTGAAGCTCCACTCCTCGCCCGGCTGAACGGGCTTCTTGGGGTCGAACCCCGGGTATTCCTGGTGCGTAGGGTGGTCGTCGGAGGCGGGCCAGTGGGCCTCGTCGCCCACGTTCTCGAACACGACCGTACGACCGGCTTCTACCGTGATGGATCTCGGTTCGAACCCCTCGTCCGTTACGTGTACGACGACGCTGCCGCCATCATCCTCGTGGGAGTACGCCTTACCCGCGAAGCTGAGCAGCGCGGCGCCCAGAATGATGACTAGCAGGATTCCCGCTCGCCATAACGTCCCGCCGGGGACACGGTTTGCCATAGGCGCAGGATACGAAATACTGGCGCTTCTGACAAAGACGAGGGGCCGGGGAGTTCTCCCCGGCCCCTGCGTCGTCGAGCTACGCTTTTCTCAGACCCTCTCGGCGCCCTGGAGGTCTCCGTTCGGGTTGAGGACGTACTTCTTGGCCGCGCCCTTGTCGAAGTCCTTGTAGCCTTCGGGGGCCTCATCCAGGGTGATGACCGTGGCGTTGACGGCGTCGGCGATGTGGGCCTTGTCGTGCAGGATGCTCATCATCAGGCCGCGGTTGTACTTCTTGACCGGGCACTGGCCGGTGTAGAAGGCGTGGCTCTTGGCCCAGCCGAGACCGAACCGGATCTTGAGCGTCCCCTCCTGGGCCTCGGGGTCCGCCGCGCCAGGGTCGCCGGTGACGTACAGGCCGGGGATGCCGAGCGCGCCGCCCGCGCGCGTGACGGTCTGGACGGCGTTGAGGACCGTGGCCGGGGCCTCCTGTGCGCCCGGTCCGTGCGCGTCGCCTCGAAGCCGACGGCGTCGACCGCGCAGTCGACCTCGGGCTCGCCGACGATCTCGGCGATCTGCTCGTGCAGCTCCGCGTCCTCGGCGACGTTGACGGTCTCGCAGCCGAAGGAGCGCGCCTGCGCCAGCCTCTCCTCGTTGCAGGTCGCCGACGATGACGACGGCCGCGCCGAGTAGCTGCGCCGAGTAGGCCGCCGCGAGTCCCACCGGACCGGCGCCCGCGACGTAGACCGTGGAGCCTGTGGTCACGCCCGCGGTGTAGGCGCCGTGGTAGCCGGTCGGGAAGATGTCCGAGAGCATGGTGAGGTCCAGGATCTTCTCCAGCGCCTGATCCCTATCGGGGAACTTGAGCAGGTTGAAGTCCGCGAAGGGCACCATCACGTACTCGGCCTGCCCGCCGACCCAGCCGCCCATGTCCACGTAGCCGTAAGCCGAGCCCGCGCGAGCGGGGTTGACGTTCAGGCACACGCCGGTCTTGCGCTTCGTTGCAGTTGCGGCAGCGGCCGCAGGCGATGTTGAAAGGCACCGAGCAGATGTCGCCCTCGTCGATGAACTGGACGTCGTTGCCCTTCTCGATGACCTCGCCCGTGATCTCGTGCCCCAGAGTCTGCCCGACGGGGGCCGTCGTCCGTCCGCGCACCATGTGCTGGTCCGAGCCGCAGATGTTGGTGGAGACGATCCTGAGTATGACGGCGTGCGGGGCTTCGACTGGTCATCCCCATCGCGCTCGCGACCTCTTCCGGGACCTCGAGCTTCGGGTACTCGATGTCCTCTACCGCTACCTCGCCGGGTCCCTTGTAGACCACTACCCTGTTGTCAGCCATAAGCTGTTCTCCTTTCCCTCTAGTCGGAGACGATGAAGTATGCAATCATTGCTTATTCCCATTCGACCGCGCCGCAAAACCACCGTCTCCGGCGTCGGGCGCATCTCAAATATCCAGGCAAGCTCCTTTCCCCTTACCCTACGTGCCCAGCAACGTACCAGATGTGTGTTGGTCGCAAGACCGAGACTACATGTACGGGTCATCGGCACGCCGCGCGAGGAGGTCGGGTCACAGTTTCGCGAGAGGGAGAATAGGTTAGAATCTGGGGGGAAGTCCCGGACAATTCGACTATCCGTGCGTAGAAGGGGTCACGTATGCTCTTCAAGGTCACGGAGAGAGACGGTCTCTGGCAAGAAGATCCGGAACCACGTCGGGACGACGGTCGAGCACCCCGTAAGCCCGGCGACCCGCGACATCCGCTCGCGCCTCTCCGACGATGGCGTAGAGAAGACCGTGAGCGTCTGTCCCTACTGCGCCGTGGGCTGCTCGACGCTCGTCTACCACCGCGACGGGCGCATCATAGACATCGAGGGCAACCCCGACAGCCCCATAAACGCGGGCACGCTGTGCCCGAAGGGCTCGGCCACCTTCGGGCTGCACGTCTCGCCTTACCGCTGGACGAAGGTCCGCTACCGCAGGCCGTACTCGGCCGAGTGGGAGGACCTCTCGCTCGATGAGGCGCTGGGCATGATCGCCGAGAGGGTCAAGAAGACGCGCGACGAGAACTGGGAAGACAAGGACGAGGAGGGCAAGAAGCTCAACCGCTCGATGGCGGTCGCCTCCATCGGCGGGGCCACGATAGACAACGAGGAGAACTACCTCATAACCAAGCTCTTCCACTCTTTGGGGTTCGTGCGGATCACCAACCAGGCGCGGATATGACACAGCTCCACGGTGCCCGGTCTGGGCATCACGTACGGTAGGGGCGGGGCCACCACCAACCTGCAGGACCTGCAGAACTCCGACTGCATCCTCATCGAAGGCTCCAACATGGCCGAGGCCCACCCTGTGGGCTTCAGGCACCCCATGATCGCCAAGAGCAAGGGCGCCAAGCTCATCCACGTCGACCCGCGCTTCACGCGCACGAGCGCCATGTGCGACATCTACGCCCCCATCAGGCCAGGCACGGACATAGCGTTCCTCGGGGGCCTGATCAACTACGTCATCCAGAACGAGCGGTACTTCAGGGAGTACGTCGTCCACTACACCAACGCCGCCACCCTCGTCACCGAGGAGTTCGAGGACGCGGACGCCTCGGGCCTGTTCTCCGGCTGGGACGAGGAGAACAGACAGTACGACCCGTCGAGCTGGCGCTACGAGGGCACGCCCGATAGACTACGCCTCGGTCGGGGGGAGCCAGGGCCGCATCGTGGGCGAGGACGGTCGGAGGGCGAGTCGGCGGCGAACGAGGGCAAGCCGCGCCCGACCGACCCGACGCTCGAGCACCCGCGCTGCGTCTTCCAGCTCCTCAAGCGCCACTTCGCCAAATACACGCCCGAGATGGTCGAGAAGGTCTGCGGCACCCCGAAGGAGGCTTTCCTCGAGGTCGCCGAGACCATCTGCGAGAACTCGGGGCGCGAGAAGACCACGGCGCTCTGCTACGCCGTCGGCTGGACCCAGCATTCCAAGGGCGTGCAGATCATCCGCACCGCCGCCATCCTGCAGCTCCTCCTCGGCAACATAGGCCGTCCCGGCGGCGGCGATCATGGCGCTGCGTGGGCACGCGACCATCCAGGGCTCGACGGACATAGCAACCCTCTACGACATCCTCCCCGGCTATCTGCCGATGCCCGACGTGAACAAGGACAACGACACCTGGGAGGACTACGTGGAGAACGAGACCGCCGAGACGCGGCTGGTGGACCAACTTCCCCAAGTACATAACCAGCCTGATGAAGGCCTGGTACGGCGAGAAGTTCGACCCCGAGAGGGGCGACGAGCTCTTCGACCACTTCCCGCGCCTCTCGGGCGACCACTCCTACTACCCCACGATCATGGACATGAAGGACGGGAACGTGAAGGGTTGCTTCGTCTTCGGGCAGAACTTCGCGGTCGGCGGGCCCCACGTCAAGATGGCCCGGACGGCTTGAGGAACCTCGACTGGCTCGTGGTCCTCGACGCCTACGAGATAGAGACCGCCACAGCCTGGAAGATCGGAGGGCGTAAACCCCGAGGAGTGCGCCACGGAGGTCTTCTTCATCCCCTCGGCGCTCGTCGCCGAGAAGGACGGCTCCTTCACCCAGACCCAGCGCATGCTGCAGTGGCACGACAAGGCCGTCGAGCCGCCGGGCGACGCGAGGAGCGACGCCTGGTTCGTCTACCATCTGGGGCGCAGGATCAAGGAGCTCTACAAGGAGCTCCAGAAGAGCCGCGCGACGAGCTCATAAAGGCCATGACCTGGGACTACCCGACCGAGGGCGAACGCGAGGAACCGCACATCGAGAGCATCCTCAAGGAGATCAGCGGCTACACGGTGGCCGACGGGGAGCCGGTCGGCGGGTTCGCCGAGCTCGAGGACGACGGCTCGACGGCCTGCGGTGGTTGGATCTACTCCGGCGTCTACGCCGGCGGCGTCAACCAGGCCAGGAGTCGCAAGCCGCGGACGGAGCAGACCCCGGCGGCGAACGAGTGGGGCTGGGCCTGGCCGGCGAACCGCCGCATCCTCTACAACCGCGCCTCCGCCGACCCGGAAGGGCAAGCCCTGGTCCGAGAGGAAAAAGTACATCTGGTGGGACGAGGAAGAGGAGAAGTGGGTCGGCCACGACGTCCCCGACTTCACAGGCGACCAAGCCGCCGTCTTACCGTCCCGACCACGATGCCAGAGGGGATGGACGCGCATCCCCGGAGACGGGCCGTTCATCATGCAACGGCGACGGGCTCGGCTGGCTGTTCGCCCCCGTGGGCCTCGAGGACGGTCCTCTCCCGGTCCACTACGAGCCCGTAGAGTCGCCGGTGCCGAACCTGCTCTACGACAACGTCCAGTACGACCCGGCGGTCAGGACTCTTCGACAGGCCGGACAACCCTTACAACCCGCCCGAGGACCCCAGGTATCCTTACGTCGTGACTACCTACCGCCTCACCGAGCACCACACCAGCGGGGCGATGAGCCGTTGGATCCCCTGGCTCTCCGAGCTCCAGCCCGAGCTGTTCTGCGAGATCAGCCCCGAGCTGGCCGCCGAGAAGGGCGTGGACAACACCGGCTGGGTCACCGTCTCGACGAGCCGAGGCAAGATCCACTGCAAGGCCCTCGTCACCGACCGCATCCCGGTCTACGACTTCGAAGGCAGAGAAGCTCCACACCATCGGCCTCCCCTACCACTGGGGCCCCAACGGCCTGGTCAAGGGCGACGTGGTCAACGACCTGATCCCTGTCGCCCTCGAAGCCAACGTCGCCATCCACGAGGCCAAGGCCTTCACCGCCAACCTCGAAGCGGGAAGGGTGTAGAGCGTGGACGCCAGAGACAGGGCCCTGACGGGAGCCCTTGGCGGGCTCGGGGCCACGCTCGTGCTGTCGGGGCTGCGCCAGGCCTGGGCGAAGATCGGGCTCGTCTTCGAGACCGCCCCGATGCAGGTCGTGGACCGCATCGAGGAACTCGGCCTCGTCGGAGATCTCTCGCCGTGCGGCCGGCGCCTGCTGACCGTGGCCGCGCACTTCGCCTACGGCATCGGGGACCGGGGCCGCCTTCGGCCTCCTGCGCAGGGAGAGAGGGCGGGTCCTGGGGAAGAGGCCTCCGTAGGGTCGGCGCTTGGGGTGCTTGCCTGGGGCGCGGGATGGGCGAGCTGGCTGCCGCTTACCGGCGTCCACCGAGCGCCCTGGACCCAGAAGACGCCGAAGGTCCTTGCTCCCCGTGATAGACCACGCGGTGTTCGGCGCCGCCTGGGGACTCATCTACTGGGCGCTCCGCAGGTGGCGAGGCGTGAGCGTCGAGGAGCGCCAGCAGCAGGGAGATGATGCAGCAGGATCTCATGGACCTCGGGGTCTGGCTCGTCGAGCATCCCGAGGCGGCCACCAAGAACCTCGAGCCCATAAGGAGCGCGAAGGTGCTCGAGCCCGGCGTCTACTACAACATGGGCACGGGGATGGTCGACAGGATCTTCACCCCCCAGCGCGTCGCCCTCGGGCACAAGATGTTCCGCATAAGCAGCAGACCCGGCGGCGCCGGTGGAGGAGATCCGGCGCAAAGTGCTGGAAGGGAAGTGACTAGATGGCCACAGGATTCCTGACCGACACCACGGTCTGCATCGGATGCAAGGCCTGCGAGGTCGCCTGCAAGCAGTGGAACCAGCTCCCCGCCGACGGCTACGAGCTCACCGGCGACTCCTACGACAACACCAAACAGCTCTCGGGCACCACCTGGCGCCACGTCGCGTTCATCGAGAACCCGAAGAAGCGCCGCCTGACCGGCGACGTGGACCTCGTGGCGCTCGCCGAGGACGTGACGGAGCCGCTGCCCGGCGGGGCCGAGCTCGACGCCCTGGGACGCTGGGCTTTCATGAGCGACGTGTGCAAGCACTGCGTCGCGGCGCCGTGCCAGCAGGCCTGCCCGACGGGCTCCATCATCCGCAACGAGTTCGACAACGTCTACATCCAGCCCGACATCTGCAACGGCTGCGGCTACTGCGTCCCCGCCTGCCCCTACGGCGTCATAACCCAGGTCCCCCACGACGGCCGCGCCTTCAAGTGCACCCTCTGCTACGACCGCCAGCGCGACGGCCTCGAACCGGCCTGCGCCAAGGCCTGCCCGACCAACTCCATCATGTTCGGCGAGGTCGAGGAGCTGAAGGCCGATCGCCGAAGAGCGGGTGCAGGAGCTGCACGACAAGGGCTACACCCAGGCCTACGTCTGGGGGACGCCCGAGGTCGGGGGGACGGGCGGCATCGGGGGCAACCACGCCAAGTTCATCCTCATGGACGAGCCCGAGACCTACAACCTTCCCCGGCACCCTTATCTGCCGCAGGAGAAGGTCAAGGGAGGCACCATGGCCAGCATGGTCGCGGGCGCGCGTGCTCGGGGCGGTAGTGGCGCTGGCGTTCAGGGATTAGGGGGAGATAGGTGAGCGAGACGACGCAGGACGGCATCCAGCAGAGCAACGGGAAGGTCGAGACCTCCCACCATCCCGAGACGGACTCCGCAGGCGGAGGACAAGAACTACTACGGCATCCCGCCCATAAAGCACGCCCACTGGACGTGGCAGATCCCCGTCTACTTCTGGATCGGCGGGATCGGGGCCGGCGTCCACCTGTTCTCCACCATTGCCCAGACTCCTCGGCCACAAAGACGAGGCGCTCACCCGCGCGAGCCGCTACACGGTGCTCGCTCACCATGATCCTGAGCCCGATGCTCTTGATCTGGGACCTCGGACGTCCCGAGCGCTTCTACAACATGCTCCGCATCCTCAAGCTCCGCTCCCCGATGTCCACCCAGAGCTGGTCGGTCTTCGCCTTCGGCAACCTCTGGCGGCCTGATCGCCGCCCGCCAGGCCGCCGAAGACGGACTGCTCGGGAGACGACAACCTCCTGGTGCGCGCTGGTAAGGCTCATCCCTGCGCGCGTCTCTCTCGATCCTGGCTCTGCCCGTCGGGCTCAACGTCGGGTTCCAATACGGGGAACCTGATCTCCGCCACCTCCGTCCCGATGTGGGCGCGCAACTGGCTGTTCATGGGCCCGACGTTCCTGACCTCGGGCCTCTCCACGGCCCTCTCGTGGCTCTCGCTCGTGCTCCACCTCGACGCACTCGGGCGAGAAGAAGACCCTGCGCGCCCTCCACCGCGCCGAGAAGGCGACCCTCGTTATAGAGGCGGTGCTCATAGCCGCCTCCCTGGCACGCATGAGCCGGTGGAGCAAGCCGCTCTTCTCCAGAGAGGTCGCCCCGCTCTTCGTCGGCGGCACCCTCATCGGCGGCATAGCTCGCGCCGATGGCCCTGCTCTTCGGCAAGAGAGCCGCTCCAAGAGCATCCTCGCCTCCGTGCTCGCGCTCGCCGGCGGCCTCGCCTTCCGCTTCGCCATCATAAAGGCGAGGCCGCATCAGCGCCGACGACCCCGAAGCCTACTTCACCTTCGCCAGCGGCGAGAGCGCCCCGCAGCCGGAGGACAAGATCTAGCGAGCAGTTACTCGCCGCGTAATCCTCGTCCGTGACAGGCTCCAGCCAGTCGGTGCCGCCTTCGGTCGTGGTGGCGACGTTGATGGCCATGTGGACCATGTAGGTTTCGGGCCTGGCGCCGTGCCAGTGCTTCTCGTCCGGAGCGAAGTAGACGACGTCTCCGGCTTCGATCTCGACGGGGCCCGCCCTCGGTCCCCGCGCGGCAGGTGCCCGTGACGATGTAGAGGATCTGCCCCTCCGGGTGGGTGTGCCAGTGCGTGCGGGCGCCAGGCTCGAAGAGGACGCGGTTGACGGCCACGTCGGGCTGAGGAGCCGTAGGTGCGGCGTCCCTCCAGACATCTCCGGTGAACCAGTCCTCGGGTCCGGCCCGGTCTGCATGTCTCTCATCGTAACGACTTTCATGGGTGCCTCCCTTCGGTCGAAGTTCAGGCCTCTTCGCAGGCTTTCAGCCTTCAGCATGAGCTTCATACTGGCTGCAGCTGACAGCCGCCTGACGTGGAGGCAGCCGGCGTGCTGATCTATGCCAGACGATGTTCGAGTACCGGATACAGTGCGCGGCTCGTCGTCGTTCTCCGGTGTTGTCTTCTCCACTTTCAGCGGGCTTCGCGGCCCCGGATCTCGAGGCTGCGAGATGTGGTTGTGAGAACCAGGGCTCTTCGTGCACCAGGTGCCAGCGGACGTCGCGGTTCTTCGACGCCGGCCAGGCGGGAGAGCGCCTCGCCGACGCGCTCTGCCCGCTCCGTCCAGCCCGAAGCGCATGGCGAGGCGTTCGGGGAGGCCGAGCGGGTTCCGCAGGGGGGAGCTTGCCGACTGGTAGACGGGGGTCTCTACGCCGTCGCCGAAGTCCATCTTGGCCAGGTAGCCGTGGTGGACGTCGCCGGAGAGGACCGTCTACCGAGGCGGGAGGGTCGCCGTCCGAGCGTTCGCCCGCAGCCGACGGAGCGCAGCAGGTGGGTGAGATCGGTGAAGGACTTGTGGAAGGCGGGCCAGTGCTCGAGGTCGACGAGCTGGCGGATCGACTCGCCGATCCTCGCCGCGGGGCGACCCCAGGCGCCGGCGCAGACGGCCTCGCTGCCGGCTTCCAGGTGGTGCAGGCCGGGGCCAAGGAGGAAGGGGAGCGAGGTGCCGAAGAGGAGGTGGTCGAAGTCGCCGGTGGCTTTCTCGTCGATCCAGGCCCACTCCTCCGTCGTCGAGCATGGAGCGGTGGCCTTCCTTGAGTACCCGTCCGGCGCGCGAGTCCATCATGATCAGGCGCACCCTGCCGAAGTCGCGGTGGTAGCTCCAGCGGCGTGCCGGCGATCTCGCGGTCGGCCTTGTAGGCGAACTCGCGCAGGATGCGGGTCGGGTTCTTCGGCCTCCCGTACCCTTCTCGAAGAGATCGTCTTCGTTCAGTTCCTGCGGGGAGAGGTTGCCGAGGTGCTGGTAGATCCAGTAGGACATGAAAGCCCCGATGATGCGCTCCTCCCACCACGGCTTGGAGCGCATCTGGCGCACCCAGGCTTCCGAGGTGTTCCAGTCGTCGTTGACGTCGTGGTCGTCGAAGATCATGGCCGACGGCACGGTCGAGAGGAGCCACCTGATTACCGGGTTCTTCCAGGCGTCCCAGTACAGGCGCGTGTACTCCTCGAAGTCGGCGACCTGCTCGCCAGGCGGCTCGCTCGTGTCGCGCCGCGAGCGGATGAACTCGAGGGCGCCCATGGAGACCTCGTCGGCGTAGATCTGGTCCCCTAAGAGCAACAGCGCGTCGGGCCACTCCTCGCGAGGGTTGGCGCGCATCCTGAGGGCCAGGGCCTGGAGGGCGTCGCGCGAGAACCTCTTTCCGCTCACGCCGCCGCGCATGGTCAGGCCGCGCTTCAGCGTGTACGGCGGCTCGTGCGGGACCGAGACGCGGCACGAGCCGTAGGAGAGGTTCAGCCTGCCGTCCGGCGCGATCGTCCGGATCACGGGTGGGGGGAAAGGGTCGTCCCTCCTCGGGCCAGACCTCCTCGCCGTCGAGGGAGACCTCGTACTCGTAGGTCTCTCCCGGCTCGAGGTCCGTGATCCGTCACCAGGGCGTAGTGGTGGCCCTCGATCTCGAAGGTGGGCGCGGTGCGGGGATCCTCCGGCGCGAACCTCGACCTCGCAGGCGGCGTCGGTCTCGACCCAGACGGTCGCGTCCGAGGAGCCGACGTGGCGCAGGATGGGGCCGAGGATCAGATCCGGAGACATGCCGGCTTTTTACCCGAGGGCGCTCGCCTTACGCCAGGATCACCCCGGCCGTCTTTGGCGTTGGGTCCTATGGCAGGCACGTTGAAGAGTACGTATAGAGTCAGCGCGAGCACGGCCGTGACGGGTATCGGGATGGCCTCCGAGAGCCAGTAGACGATGGTGAAAGAGAGTATGGCTGCCAGGGTTTGCTGGTTCTGGTCGAGCGGCAGGAAGTACATGATGAGGAACGCTATCGGCCCCAGGATGAGCCCGATAGTCTGCCGCGCCCGCTCGAACCGCTCCTCGGCGGGGGTAAGCACCTCCCGCTGCTCTGCGAGCGTCTTGTAAATGCCGCCCGGCCTTACACTCTCAGCTATGCTCCCCCTCCAGGTCGCGACTCCTTCCCGCCAAAATTATAGCCTGCCATGCTACGCGCCGCGAACGCGCGAGAGGAGTCGTTGTCCGGTACTAGCTGCGGGTCCTGCGGCTGAGGGTGGCCTGGATGCGGAGGGCATCCTCGTAGTCGCGGACGGCGCCGAAGAGCTTGCCCTCAGGGACTGTGGCGTGCCAGCGGTCGGTCCGGTAGCCGTAGCGGCGCTTGAGCTCCCGCACCGAGTCGGCTGTGTAGCGGAGCGCGTAGACGAGGCGCAGGGTCTCGTCGGCCTGGCGCGGCAGGAGGCCGGTCCTACTCTCGGTCAACCAAGAGATCTCCGGCATAGCCTCCCCTGTCCTGAGGAGCAGGTTCGTCTCCCACTCGACCCGTAGAGCGGCCATCTCGAACGTGCCAGGCAACACGCTGAGGGGACCCAGCGAGAAGGAGTCCTCCTCGTGGAACCCGAAGGTGCGGCCGAGGCGCTCCCACAGCTTTCCATCGGCGAGCCGCTCGTAGCGGGAGCGCAGTGCGAGGAGCTGCTCGTCGGAGTACGCCCCGAGGCCCCTGGCTGTCGGGCGCCTGGGGTCGAGCCCACCGCGGCGGAGTATCCGGGAGAACGCCGCGTAGGAGCGCAGGCTCCTCACGAGCCACACGGCGTAGCCGCCGAGGGCGAGACCGAAGCTCGAGATAATTGTCGCGTAGATTGCCTCTCTTGGGACCGCGACGCCCCCTCCTTCAACGGGCGTATCGCCGAAGATGTTGTAGAAAAGGACGACCGCGGTAGTGACCGCCGCGAAGTAGGCGAAGCCGACGAGCAGGAACGCCCCCAGCCGCCTCACTGGCGGGGTACACGACGCAGCCAAGCCCTCCCAGGCCACACGCTCGTCGCCTATCTCGAACGCCGTTGCCTTTACCTGCTCCACGCCGACCAGTATACCCGCATCCCACTCCTCCGGATGGGTGAGATATCACCCCGCGCAGCCCCGGCAACGCGTGCTACACAGCGTGCCGGCAGGGAGACTTCGCCTGCCAATCATGCTTCGATCCGTCGGGCATGGTTGTGCCTTCCAGGGATTTGCACATGAGCTAGCTGCTCGTCGTCGACGTTGGCGCCGACCTGAAGGATGCCTCCGAGGTAGGCATTGCTCATGTCGGCACCACTGCGGTTGGCAGTCCTGCAGGTTGGCATAGGTGAGCCTGGCGCCCCTCTTCCATCGGTCGGTGCCACTCTCTTCCCGGTGCGGTCGTTTCTACCTCGTCGTAATCTGATCGTACCGTTCGGAGGCAGCGGGTACGTCTCGCTAGTAGCTGACGCACGAGAGGCTCTGAAATCTCGCGCTCGGACCCGTGAGCGGATAACGATATGCCGGATGGCAGATGCGGCGCCCACGAGGCGCTGCTAGGGTTACTGCCCCGGGTCGGAGCTCCGATCTTCGCGCCTGCATCGGATTGGCCTGGAGTTTACCGGGCCGGCTCGCTCGTCACGGGCGACTCCATGGAGGCCGGCCCGCCTTACTGTCTCCCAGGCTTCCGCTTTTAACAAGATGATCGGCCTTCCAGGCGCTTCGAGATCAGCGCTTGTGGTCCCCATAGGATCACAGAAGCCGGTGCGGTCGGGCACCGCGGCACCCTCGACGGGACGGAGGCGCTGGCGTACGTCCGTTACAGGGGCGGCCCGACGGCGGACTTGGGCAGGATCGGGCGCCAGCAGAGGTTCTTGCAGGAGCTCGCTCGCGAGGCCACCTCGCCCGCGAAGCTTCCACGCCTCCCGGCGACGGCGCTCGCCGTCTGGCGCAACATCGACACTAGCATGAACCCCTTGCAGGCCGCCCGCTTCGCTATCCAGATGCGTCTCGCCGGCGACGTGTAGGCCGAGATCTACCCCGGCGCTCCCCAATACATCGATGGCATCGCCTACTGGGTCCCGGACAGAGAGGCCGGCCAGCGGGTGGTGGACCAGACCGTGCGGTGAGCTAGATGGCCGGGTTCGAAAGCAGACACTCCTTCCTGAGGCGGGATATCAGGAGTCCGGAGGACTCGACCGGTAGGGAACTCCCGCAAGGCGCACGAGGGACGCGACTATCTGCGCGAAGCCAGTGTCTTTTGGTATCGTCTCGTCGGCCCCCGCCGCTAGCGCCTCGGAGATGTCCTCGCTTGCGCTCACCACGGCCACCGGCGTGCCCGGGTTCTGAGCTTTGATCTCCCGCACGACAGTAGTCCCGTTACCGTCGGGCAACATCAGGTCGACCACCGCCAGGTCGTACGGACCGCCCTGTGAGACGAGCCGCAGGCCCTCGGCGACCGAGGCAGCGCAGGAGCACCTCGGGGAACCGGCGAGGGTGGAGCGGAGTACGAGCTCCAGGGCTTCGGCGAAGGATCTATGGTCGTCCACTATCAGGACGTGCGTCACGGCGTGCGATCCTCCCTCGCGTTCACTCATCCAGGGCGCATTTTACGCTAAATAGTACGCTGTGCGTCTTTGGGCGGATCACCAGCGCATTGCGAAGTGGCGGTTCGCGAACCGCCACTGCACGCTCTAGGCGGCCTGTTCTCTGGCAAGTTTGCTCTGCTCGGAGAGCAGAATCGCTCAGAGACTTGGGGATACACGGAAGGACAAGGAGCGACGAAACCCCATTCTTTGGGGCATTCGCCTCAGTCGAAAGGATAAGCAGGGACACGGAGCGACACGGGGTTATGATAGCGTCGTGGTAAAGGGTGTGCACTGGGGTCTTGCATGTCTCCTCATCACAGCCTGGAAAGCGAATTCTCGGAAGGTGTGCCAGCCCTTGTAACCTTTCATGCTATGCTTTCGCAAAAACTCGAATCGGTAGCGGTTCTCAAGACTGTTGCCCTATGCTCAGAAGCAGACGATGCGTAGACTCACCCGGTGGACGAGTGAACGACTTCTTAGAGGAGGGAACGATGAGCGAGAAGTCCAAGGGATTCACGGACGAGGAACGAGCCGCGATGAAGGAGCGCGCCAAAGAGCTCAAGGCGGAAGCCGGCGGAAGCAGCGACGCGAAAGCGACGTACTCGCGAAGATCGCCGAGATGCCTCAACCGGATCGCACCATGGGCGAGCGGCTCCATGAGATCATCAAAGCCAGCGCGCCATCCCTCTCGCCGAAAACCTGGTATGGGATGCCCGCGTATGCCAACAAGGACGGCAAGGTAGTGTGCTTCTTCCACAGCGCCAAGAAGTTCAACTCGAGGTACGCGACGCTTGGCTTCAGCGACGAGGCGAACCTCGACGAAGGCGCCATGTGGCCGACCTCGTTTGCGCTGAAGGAGTTGAGTGGCGCCGAAGAGGCAAGGATCGGCGCGCTCGTGAAGAAAGCGGTTAGCTGAGCGCCCCGCTCCTGAGCCCAGTCCCCTACGACCGAGCCGCCTTGTGTCCGCGCCCGCGACGTGATCGAACGCGCCTTCAAAGCTTCAAACCAGGTAGACAGCGAACCGTTGCCGCGACCGCGCCGACGAAGGAGAACCAGGCGTACTGCTCGAAGTTGGTCGAGCCAGGCGACGCCGACGGAGACCACGAAGGCGGCCCCGCCTAACAGATGGAGATACGATGAGCATGGCCACTAGGACGGACACGCAGAGAATGGGTTGGGCCAACTCGATACCTCGACCGTGTACCCACATCGTGCTTCTCGTGGCCGTGTTCGCTCTCACCGCGTGCGGGAACGGCGGCCAGGACCCTGCCGCGCCCGCCACGGAGCCGAGGCGTGTTGATCCGTCGGTAGAGGAGTTCCTCGACGACACCCTGCCCGACGGGACCAGCGGCACGGTGGTCGCCGCCCGCGACGGCTCGATCGCGCACTGCAGGGGCTTCGGCCTCGCCGATCGCGCCGCGAAGGTCGCCGCCGGGTGCGACACCGTCTACGACATCATGTCGATGACCAAGCAGTTCACCGCCGCGGCGATCCTGAAGCTGGAGATGATGGGGAAGCTGCGCGTGACCGATCCGATGAGCAAGTTCGTCGGCCCGGTACCCGACGACAAGCGCGCCATCACCGTGCATCATCTGCTGACCCATACGTCCGGGCTGACCGACCAGCTAGGCGGCGACTACGAGGCGCTGTCGCGGGAGGAGATGCTCGACGCGGCGCTGGAGTCCGAGCTGCGGTCGGCCCCGGGAACCGAATACTCCTACTCCAACCTCGGATACAGCATCCTCGCCGCGATCGTCGAGAAGGCCTCCGGGACGAGCTACGAGAGGTTCCTGGCAAGCCACCTGTTCGAGCCGGCGGGCATGACACAGACCGGTTACGTGCTCCCCGAGTGGAGACCTGATCAGGTTGCGGTGGAGTACGACGAGAACGGCGTGCCCAAGGGCAAGCCCTTCGATCATCCCTGGGCTGAGGACGGGCCATACTGGAACCTGCGCGGCAACGGCGGCATGCTCTCCACCGCGCGCGATATGTTCCGCTGGCACGTGGCGCTCCGAGGCGACGAGGTGCTGAGCAAGAGCGCCAAGGACAAGCTGTTCAAGCCCCACGTGCCCGAGGAGGAAGGCGGCGACAGCTACTACGGTTACGGTTGGGTGGTCTCGCCCACCGACGAGGGACGGATCGTCTGGCACGACGGTGGGAACGGGTGGTCCCTCGGCATACTGGCGAGGTTCCCAGACCAAGATGCGATGGTGTTCTGGGTCAGCAACCACGCATACAAGGATGGGGAGTGGAACCTCGAGAATCTGGAACAAAAGCTGACGCTGGGGATCGCCAAACGCGTGCTCGACGACGACTGACGCATCAGAGCGTGCGTTTGGCCGTCCCGCTTCCCTATTCACCGGAGTGCGTGGAAGATGAATTCTCGGAAGGTCGCACTAGGGTTCGGAAGATGGCATCATGGTTGTGGTGGAAAGGGTTAGATGACCCGCTAAAGTCAAGTGGGCGGAAAGGAGAGAGTCATGCGCTTTATGATCACGTTCCGCATTCCCATGGATAAGGGGAACGCGCTCGCCAAGGACGGCAAGATCGGTGACACCCTTCAGTCCATACTCGAAGACCTTAAGCCCGAGGCAGCCTACTTCGCAGACATAGAAGGTGCGAGAGGAGGATACCTCGTCGTCAATATGGACGACGCATCTCAGATCCCCGCTTTTGCGGAACCTCTGTTCCTTGGACTGGGGGCGACCCTCCACGCCCACCCCGTGTTCACCCCAGAGGACATGCCTAGGGCGATGGAAGGCGTCGAGCAAGCGGCACAGAAGTACGGCTAAAGAGCAGTTCCAGGGAATGCGGCCGGGGTCCACTCACCGGTCTCGGCCCTCCTTCCTGCCCTTATTCACCGAGTTGCCCAGAAGGTGTCAGCGTGTGTTGAAAAACCCCATCGCGTTCACTATTCAGCCCCGGATCAGGGACTCAAAACGACATTCTGTGGTGTTTTGGCCTTGTTTTGGACCTCCGACCGGCCCGACAACGACTTTTTCAACAGGCTGGTGTGTTCTCGGAACTTCGCATGCAGGATCCCGCATAGCCACGGTCCTATGACCAATGCCCCTCCGACCGGGGCGCTGTGCGCGATCATGGCCTCCGTTTGTGCCCGCACGAAAGCCGCCCACTCCTAGCATCATTGGTACAACGGATGGCGGAGGCTGTATCCTTTTTCCCAGCTCCGCTCAAGAAAGGTGAACCATGATAAGAATGACCGTTGTTCTGTTAGCTCTGATAGGGATAGCGGTGCTGCTCGCTAGCGGGGCGGCCCTGGGGCTGACGAGCACTGAGCGACAGAGTGGGCGCTCCTTTGAACCTGAGTGGATGGAGGAGCCCCTCACCCCACGGCAAGGGGGGAACGTCGAGGCGACTCTGTTTGCCGGCCACTGGACGAGTGTCACTCCCGAGGAGAAGCTCTTCTACTACAACCCCGAGAAGGTCTACCCGAAGGTTGTGGCCCACGGAGCACAGGCGTGGAACGCACTCGATGGGCGCTTCAACGGCAAGGGGGTGCGGCTGATCAGGGTGAACAGCGACGATAAGGCCACCGTGCTCATCGACGGCATCCGCGATTGTGCGGACAAGAGCTGGCTCGCCTTCGCGCAGGACCGCCGCAAGGACCTCCCCGACCGACTCGGCGTCAATACTTGCGCCCTGAACAAGCTGGGCGGGAAGCTGCGTGAGCACGTGCTCACCCACGAGCTGGGACACCATTTGGGCAGTGGGCACCAGCGGCAAAGGTTCTGCGGAAAGTCGATCATGCTCGCGTCTGTGCCCTGCGGACGGGAGCGCATCGTGCTAACCAAACCGGGTCTGAGGGACGTGAGGTGGTACCGGAACAGGTGGGTCGACTGAGCACAAGAAGACCTTGGAGCCTTCATGCGACCTTGGCCGCGCCAGTTCAAAAGGAGCGCCCTATTCACCCAACGTCCGAGTAGGTAGGCGTTCTCGGAAATTCGGCAGCGATGTATCAAAAGTGGTCCTCAGCCGCATTCATTAGGTGAGTGGCCGAGCCCATCGGCCACCGCCTTATTTGAGGGCCGGGGCAGCGCGCTATCCCCGGCCCTTCCACTTGCCCTTAATTCACCAACGTCCTGGAATGGAGATTCTCGGAAGTCCGCACAGCCCCGATCCTGGCCCAGCTTCGCTAGGACCGGGGCTATGGGCAAATCATCGGCTTCTTAGTATGGTTAGTAACATTTAACACAAATATCACTCATTTGGGGGATGTGCCTGGTAGCGAGGCTTGCTACGGTGGTAGCGTTGTACAACTCGGGGCGGGATCTGGGCCTAGAGCTCCCGCCCCCCTTAAGGGGAAGGGGTCTCCTTATGAGACGACTGATCTACCTTGCCGCACTGGCCCTCACTGTTATGGTGGTTATCGCGCCAAGCGCAGGAGCACAGGGCACGACGACGCCGGTGTCCATCCAGGATTTCTTCTTCTCTCCGGCCAACGTAAGCGTCCGACCGGGCACCACGGTGACGTGGGTCAACGAAGGCAACGTCCCCCACACCGTGACCTCCGACGACGGGCAGTTCGATTCCGGGGTGTTGATGCCGGGGGATTCCTACACGGTGATGTTCAAGGGGCAGGGGACGATCACCTACCACTGTGCGATACACCCCTCCATGACGGGCAGCGTCAGCGTCGGCACGCCCGCGATGGGTGCGGGCGGTGGCGGGCAGCCGATGGGTGCCCAGCCGATGGGTGCCCAGCCCATGATGATGCCTAGTGGATATTAGCAAGTAGTAGTCTCTCGAACCGGAAGGGCCGGGCCCCCTCTTGCCTTCCCCGCCGTCGGGTCCCGGCCCTCCCTCTGCCCTTATTCACCGAAGTGCCTGGAAGGCGGATTCTCGGAAGGTGCCTGGCGTGGTCGGAGAGGGACCTGCAGCAAGCGGACGTGGGCACTACACTGAATCATATCCGGGTAGAAGAGACAGGAGGACGCCGTACAGGGCACCGGGGTGCACGACCGTCTGACCGTAGCCGGGGCTGCCCAGCGCCTCGGAATTAGCAAAGAAGCTGTTCGCAAGCGGATAGTGCGCGGTCGCTGCGGCGGAGAAGGATGCGATGGCACGGTACGGGTGTACGTCCCGCCGTCCAACACGTCGGGAGGTGCGCAGGAGGATATCATCGCGACGCTGCGGCGCCAAATCGAGGATTTCCGAGAGCAGCTCGCAGAGGCTAATACGGCGAACCGGGAAAATCGGCGGATCATCGCCGCTCTAACTCAACGGATACCCCAGCTAGAGTCCCCGCAGGAATCACAAGCTAAGGGGACTGTGCGGGCAGAGGCTGATAATGCACCAGAGACTGCTGCCCCCCATTCACCTCCATCGGGTTTTTTGCCCCCACTTAAGGACAGGTTACCCTTACGTGATTACGTGTTAGCTGTAGCTGTGCCACTTGCTTGGGTCGCTGTCGTAGGGACGCTCCCAATCCTTATATACGAAGTATGGGGGAGTGGCAGTGCGGCCGAAACAGTAGTATTTCTCTTGAGGCTTCTCCCGTCGCCCGTCCTACTTTTGCTTTCCGGCTTTTGGCTTGGGATGAGAAGGCGTGGAGGCTTATCGCGAACGACACTGGTTGTCATAGGGGTACCCTTGGCGGTTTGTTATACAATCCTAGACTCGCTTGTTGAGGCTTGGTACTCTCGAGATCCTTCTTACCTGTATTCGTTCCTGGATTATGTTCTCAGAATTGAGTCTATCCTCGAAGGGGTTGCGGCCAGTCTACTAGTCGTCGGCGGGGCTCTTCTCGGTAAGGCCGCACAACGTCGGGGCCTCAAGACCGGGATTTACGGCGACGACCCAGCGGCTAGCGCTGACGACTTGCAGAGTGGCAGATCCGTTTTGAATCTAGTCGTTGGAGGTGGAGCTGCGACGGTAATCGCGGCCCTTATCAATGCCATCTCAGACGTTGTGACCAACTGAAGTTCGCCCAGAAACACTGGCTACACACCCGAAAGCCTAGGTCAAATGGCCTAGTAACAAATCACTCATTTGGGGGATGTGCCTGGTAGCCGATGCTTGCTACGGTGGTGGCGTTAGCTAACTGGCGGGGCTGATCACCCCGCACTTGGTAAAGGAGGTGAAGAGATGTTAGAAGCCGAAAGCCGTTGCAGCAGGCGCCGCAGGCGCCGCAGGCGCCGCCGCAGGCGCCGCAGGCGCCGCCGCTAAGCTCAAGCGGTATTAGGCGCTGGGAGGAAGGCTCCGCAACTAGAGCGGGGCCTTCTGATTGCACATTTTCGCACAATCTCCTGACCGCGGCTCCCCTTCTCGTCCTTATTCACCCAAGTGTCCAGAAAGCAAATTCTCGGAAGTCCATATCCAGAAAACTGCATAGCCCCGGTCCTAACGGCCCAGAATTGCCGTGCTAGATCCCCCCGCAGTTGGACCGGGGCTTACTACATATTGTGGTGCTGGATAAAGTTGCAGGATTTTGGTTCATCGTGGATTCATCGCCTCGGGATAGGGTGTGTGGACGGCGGGGCGAGTCCACCCCTGAGACGATCATGCAGACCGCTCCCGCCTAGCATTGCTCCCGGGTGCGCTCCTCGGCTTCGGCACCCGGGAAGACTATCCTCTCAGAAGTTCGCCAGTACGGAACCTTCCAGGCTCCTGCTTACATAGCAAGGTAGTGCGCCAAGACACACGCCGCCACCGCCACCACGCGCCCACCGCGATTATCAAGAGGGTGGCGTCCGTGGTCACCTAGCGCTCCCTCAGTTAGCGTCTTCTACGGCGATGCTGGCCCTGCGGTGGCTCGCACGTCTTCGGAGACTTGGCTCGGGTCGTGTGCCCGTTCTTCCCCTTGTTGCCAATGCTTTTGCGTTCCTTGGCCCTCCCCGCGAGTCTCCTCTCGTTCCCCGTCTTGTTCCCCTCGTTGGTGCTCAACTTGGGAGCGCTGTACATCCACTGGTACTAGAAGCAGTTCTTGGAGGTGCTTGGCCTCTTTGTCGCGCGCTTCCGCGAGCAGGCGAGCCTCCAGGCCGGAGCGCGTCGCTGTTTCCTCCGCCTTTACGTAGGCTCTTCGGGCTTGCTCCAGCGCTCGGGCGGCTTTGCTCAGCTCCTCGGCGGCTCGTCGGTACTCGTCTTCCGCCCACCTTGCCCGCTGGTCCAAGAGTTCACGCCTGAGCTCGGTTTTCCTGAGGTCGGATTGCCGGATTAGCCGGGGGAGATCTCTCATGTGGCGTCCGAACTCATCGAGGTCTCTTCCCCTGCGTATGGTCTGCGCGAGCATGGTCCCAAGGGACCTGCGTGTTTGAAGAAGGCCTTCGTAAACCTCCTCAGACTGCTTGATCTCCTTCTCGAGTTCGCTTTCTCTCATTTTCTGCCCTGCCCACAGTAGGGATCCCACTTGGCTCCTATGCAAGTACGTTTTGAGCCATGGTCGCACGATTTATCTACCGAAGGAAGTGGGAGGGGCGTTCTCCGAAGTACATTTGCACAAGTGCTACCCCAATATGTGAGGATTCGCTCCTAGCTTAATAGCCTACATCTAGCGGTTCCTGAAAAAGTTCGAAAAGGATTCACGTAGGGACGTGGGATACTTGTGGACGACCTGGTTCGAGCCTAGTGCTCCCTCCACCGCCCCCGGACCAGGCTTCACACTAGCATTTCTCGGACGCCGCTGGAAGCCGCAAGGGCTCGTCTCTTAATACACCGAAGCTCGTAGAAGTGGAGTGCCCGACAGTACGAATACGAGATCCTGCATATCGGCGGTCCTGTAGGGCCAGAATCGCCGCGTAGAGGACCCCGCTGCCCGACCGGCTCCATGCACCTTGCTACACGATTGGATAGATATTTGCGACCCACGCTCGACGTCTACTCCCACGCCCTGCCGCACATGCAGCGAGAGGCAATGGAAAGGTTCGGGGCGCGTTTTCGGATTCTACCCGAGTCTCGTAGTGGTAATTAAAGTGGTAGAGCGCTCACCTCCAACGCAAACATAAAGAGCAGCATTCACGAAGTCCCTGCAAAGGGGAGGATTTTCGGAGACCTAAGCGGCCTGCTCTCTGGCGAGCTTGCTCTGCTCGGAGATCAGACGTCCCAGCCACGCGAGGCCGGCGTCGCGTCCGGCTTTGTCCCCTAGAGTGCGCTCGGCGTTGACGTACCAGTTGAGGGCCTCGCGGTGGTTGCCGAGGCGCCTGTTTAGCTCGCCTACGAGGTAGGTGGTCACGGATAGCTCGCGCCCGTAGAGACCCTCCTCCCTGAGGGCGCGGATGAAGTAGCGGAGAGCCCTGAGCTGGAAGGTGCTCTCGAAAGGGTGCTCGCGCTCCTTGCGGCAGACCCACGAGGCTCGGAGGCACAGGTCGCCAAGCTCGCGGAAGCGGAGGCTTCGCTCCTGGCCGCAGACCTCAGCGACGTGGAAGGCCAGCCACGGCGGGGGACTCGCGCGGAAGACCCTGAGGAGCCCGTCCTCCTGCAGGCGCTCCTCGATGTCGTAGCGCTCGTCGAAGGTCAGGTCGAGCTCGGAGAAGTTTTCGCTGGCGGCGAAGGAGCACACGGGGCACATGGTTATGGAGTCCCGGATCCGGCGCGACCCGTCGGACTGGCGCCCAGGGAACTTGGGGCAGAGATCCGCCTCCCTCCCGACGGTGACGTAACTCCCGACGTGCGGCGCCAGGAAGACGTGGCTACATAAGGGGCACCGGGTGCGGACGCTCCTAAGCTCCCCCACGGATGCCCTTCCCGCCGCGCGGGATGCCGAGAACGAGCGAGGATTCCCAGACAACCAAAGCGCTTTCGAGTTTACCACAGCGCCGCGGCGCGTCCCCGCCGGTATAATGCCCGGCGGAGCTTCCCGGAAAGGCGGTCGTCCCTGCTATGGACCAGCGCAAGAGCGAGGCCGAGGTCGCCCTGGAGCTGATGAGGCTCGTCCTCGAGCAGGCCGGTAGCCGCAGGCTCTCCCCGACCCGCACCCTCGCGCTCTATCACCTCTGCAAGGATGCCGTCGCCTATGACCCCGAGGGTTCGGTCTCCGCCGAATACCTCGAGGAAAACCTCAAGAAGCTCCTCCAGTAGCGCCGGGAGGGCGGTCTCCGGCGCCGGCGGCCACGCGCCTGGCCGAACTCGCGCAGCCACTCCAGCTCGAGGCTGGGATCTTCTTGCGAACGCACGGCGGACGACCTCCCCTTATGCGACAATATTCGCTACTCTATAAGTTGCTATAGAACGGTGACGAATCGGTAGGTAGCCGCTCGCCCGGTGGGGGTCCACGGAGAAGGAGGTCTCGTGCACGCAAGAACGGTGTTGGTCTCGTCGATCGTGGCCCTGGCGTTGCTGGCGGTCGGTTGCGCGGGGGGTCAGACCGGGGGAAGTCAGGGCGGCGGAGGAGGAGGCGGCGGCGGTGGAGACCGAGGTACGCCCGGCGCTGGTGCTCGACGTCGGCGGCCTTGGGGACCAGAGCTTCAACGACTCGGCCTACGCCGGGTTGCAGCGGGCCAAGAAGGAGCTCAACGTGGACACCGAATACCTCGAGTCGCAGCGCCCCGACCGACTACGTGGACAACCTCACCCAGCTCGCCGACATCGGGGTACACCCCCGTGTTCGCCGTCGGGTTCCTCATGACCGACGCGGTCAACGAGGTCGCCCCGCAGTACCCCGACACCGACTTCGCCATCGTCGACTCGGTCGTCGATGTCGCAGAACGGGGCGAGCCTGGTCTTCAGGGAGCAGGAGGGCAGCTATCTCGCGGGCGTTGTAGCCGGGCTCATGACCCAGGAAAAGACCGAGTACACCAACCCCGACGACAAGGTCGTCGGGTTCCTGGGCGGGCAGGAGTCCGACCTGATCGGCAAGTTCCAGGCCGGCTACGAGGCCGGTGTGAAGTCCGTGTGCCCCGACTGTGAGGTGCTCGTGGAGTACGCGGGTACGACGCCCGACGCCTTCAACGACCCCGCGAAGGGCAAGGAGATCAGCCTCCAGCAGATAAACGAGGGCGCGGACATCATCTACCACGCCTCGGGCGGCACAGGCGCGGGCCTCTTCGACGCGGCGAGCGAGAAGGGCATCTTCGCCATCGGCGTAGACTCAAACCAGGCCAAGCTCTTCCCCGACGCCCCCATCCTGACCTCCGTGGTCAAGCGGGTGGACAACTCCATCTACCAGACCATCCAGGACGCCAGCGAAGAGCAAGTTCCCCGGCGGACGAGGTCGTCGACCTCGGGCTCGAAGGAGAAGGGCATCAGCCTGGCCCCGTTCGGCCGCTTCGACGATGACGTTCCCCAGAAGGTCAAGGACGAGGTCGAGAAGGCCGAGCAGGGCATCATAGACGGCGACATCAAGGTCCCCGACACACCGCAGTAGGGGAACGCCAGTGTGACCGAGGGGAACGGCGGGGGACGGCCGGGGTGCACGCGGAGGCCCCGGTCGTCCTCGAGATGCGGGGCGTCACCAAGAGCGTTCGGCCCCGTCACGGCCAACGACGACATCTCCATCACGCTGCACCGGGGTGAGATCCTCGGCCTCCTCGGCGAGAACGGCGGCGGGCAAGTCGACCCTGATGAAGATCCTCTACGGCCTCTACAAGCCGGACTCGGGCTCGATCTTCGTCGACGGCGAGGAGGTGGAGATACACGACCCCAAGGACGCCGTATCCCGCGGCATCGGGATGGTCCACCAGCACTTCACCCTGATCCCACCCCTCACCGTGGCCGAGAACATCGTCCTCGGCGCCGAGCCCGCGCAAGGGCGTCTCCCTGGATCTCGCAGGGGCGATAAGGGCGACGGAGGAGCTCTCCGAGCGCTACGGCCTGAGGGTCGACCCGAGGGCGCGTGTCGCCGACCTCTCGGTGGGAGTACAGCCAGAGGGTGGAGATCCTCAAGGCCCTCTACCGGGACGCGCGCATCCTGATCCTCGACGAGCCGACGGCCGTTCTGACCCCGCAGGAGACCGAGGACCTCTTCGCCGTCTTGAAGGAGCTGGTCGCCGACGGGCTCTCCATCATCTTCATCACCCACAAGCTGGGCGAGCTCATCGGCGTGGGCGACCGCATCACCATCATCCGCGACGGCAAAGTGGTGGACACGGTGAACGCCGCCGAGGACGAACGAGAGGGAGCTGGCCCGCCTGATGGTCGGCCGCGACGTGCTGCTGCGCGTGGAGAAAGAGGCAGTCGAAGCCGGGGATGGACGCGCCTCTCGGCCGAGAACCTCGTCGTCCGCTCCGCCACCGGGCCGAGAGGCGGTGGACGGGGTGAGCCTCGAGGTACGAGCGGGCGAGATCCTCGGGCATCGCCGGCGTGGACGGCAACGGCCAGACGGAGCTGGCCGAAGCCCTCGCCGGCATCAGCCACGCCGAGGCGGGCAGGGTCTACCTCGACGGCGAGGACGTCACCCGTCTGGGCGCCGACGCCCGCCAGGAGCGGGGGCTCGCCTACGTGCCCGAGGACAGGGCGACCAAGGGGCTCGTGCAGGACTTCGCCCTCTACGAGAACAACGCCTTGAAGACCTACGACGAGCCGCCCTTCTCCAGGTGGGGTTGGATCTTCCCGAAGGTCATGCGCCGCCGCGCCGCCGAGGCCCTCAGCGCCTACGACGTGCAGGCCCCCCGACCCCGACGCCCGGGCCGGCTCCCTCTCCGGCGGCAACCAGCAGAAGGCCATCCTCGCCCGCGAGCTCTCCGGCGACCCGGGCGTCATCATCGCCGTCCCAGCCGACCCGCGGCGTGGACGTGGGGGCCATAGAGTTCATCCACCGCCAGCTCCTCGAGCAGCGCTCCCAGGGCAAGGCGATACTTGCTCATCTCCCTGGAACTCGAGGAGGTCCGCTCCCTCTCCGACCGCATAGTCGTGCTCTACGCGGGCAGGATCGTCGGCGAGGTCGGCCCCGACGCGACCGACGAGGAGCTGGGCCTCCTCATGGCCGGGCGTCGGCGGAGGAGAAGAGCGCGTGAGCGAAGAGACGCCGAGAGCCGGAGGAGAGGCGCGACTCGGCCTTCGGGCGGATCGCTCGTCGGACGCCGCAGGGGCCGCTGATCTTCCCCGTCATCGCCATCCTCATCTCCTTCCTCATAGGGGCGGTCATCATGCTGGCGACGGGCAACAACCCCATGACGGCCTACGCGGCGCTCGTGCGGGGCGCGGTCGGCGTCCCGCTCGCGCATCGGGCCGCACGCTGCTCGTACGCGACGCCCCTGATCTTCACGGGCCTCGCCGTGGCCGTGGCCTTCCGCGCCGGGCTCTTCAACATCGGCGGCGAGGGACAGCTCTACATCGGGGCGATAACCGCGGCCTGGCTCGGGGTCTCGCTCGGCTCCCTCGGGCCCTTCGCGATGGTCCTGGTCCTTGCCGCCTGCGCCTGTCGCGGGTTTTCTCTGGGGCGCCATACCCGGCTTCCTCAAGGCATACTTCGGGGCGCACGAGGTGATCACCACGATCATGCTGAACTACGTCGGGATCTACCTGGCCTACTACCTCGCGCTCCAACCCTTCAGGACCAGAGGGGCCCGTCCCCGGCACGGACGACGATAGACTTCGCCGCCCGCATCCCGTTTATCGGCGCGGCTCTCGGGCAGGGCGAACTACGGCTTCTTCTTCGCGCTCCTCGCAGCGGTGGTCGTCTACTTGCTCCTGTGGCGCACGCGCCGCGGGTTCGAGATACGGGCGGTCGGCCTCTCGCCCGGCGCGGCGAACTACGCCGGCATGCGGCTCGGGCTGAACACGGTCCTGGCGCTCGCCATCGGCGGCTTCGCTGGCCGTCTCGGCGGCGGGGTGGAGGTCCTCGGGGTCTACGGCAACATGGACGTGCCCTTGGTCGCCAACCTCGGCTTCAACGGCATCGGGGTCGCGCTCCTCGGGCGCAACCACCCCGTCGGGGTGGTGCTTGGCGCCCTGCTCTTCGGCGGCCTCACGCTCGGGCGCCCAGGAGATGCAGTTCGCCACCGACGTGCCGCTGCAGCTCGCCGACGTGCTGCTCGCCGTGATCCTGCTGCTCGTCACGGCCACGAAGCTGGTCGAGCTGATAGTGGGCAAGCGTGCCCGCGCCCTCGCTGGCACCCGGCTTGGAGAGGGGCTGGGCTCGTAGTGGACGATCTCCTCGGCGCCTGCGGCACCCATCCTCGCAGTCGACCATCCGCAACGCCACGCCGCTCATCTTCGCGGCTCTGGGCGGGCTGTTCAGCGAGAGGAGCGGGGTCGTCAACATCGGCCTCGAAGGCCTCATGCTCATCTCGGCCTTCGCCGGGGTGGTCGGGGCCTCCCTCACCGGGAGCGCCCTCGTCGGCCTTGGCTCTCGCCCTCGGCGGCCGGGCTCCTCTTCGCCCTCATCCACGCGCTCATGTGCATCACCTTCGAGGCCGACCAGATCATCTCCGGCACCGCCATCAACCTGCTGGCCCTCGGCGGCACGGGCTTCTTGATGGTCGAGATCTTCGGCTCCGGCGGGACCTCGCCGCGCGTCACGGGCTTCGGGTACGTCGCCATCCCGCTCCTCTCGGATATCCCCGTGATAGGCGCCGCCCTCTTCGACCAGAGCGTGCTCGTCTACCTGATGTACCTCCTGGTCCCCGTGGTCTACTTCGTGGTCTTCCGCACCCCCTTCGGCCTCCGGCTCAGGGCCACGGGAGAGGTCCCCGAGGCCGTGGACACCGCCGGCGTGAACGTGCAGAGGATGCGCTACTACGGCGTCGCCCTCTCCGGCCTCCTGGCCGCCTGCGGCGGCGTCTACCTCTCGATGGGATCTGCTCTCCGCCTTCACCGAGAACATGACCGGCGGCCGCGGCTTCATCGCGCTCGCCGCCCTGATCTTCGGCCGCTGGAACCCCATCGGCGCCGCCGGCGCCGCCCTGCTCTTCGGCTTCGCCCAGGCCATAACCTATCAGGGTCAGCGAACAGGTCATCCCCATCGAGTTCATCCAGATGTTCCCCTACGTCCTGACCATAGTCGCCCTCGCCGCCTTCGGCGGCCGCGCCATAGCCCCCGCCGCCATCGGCAAGCCGTACAGGAAAGAGTAACCGGCCACCCGGCGAACCAACAGAGCACCACCGATCAGCAACACGCTCGACACCAGTAACATCCCGCCGCCCGTGTCCGGGAGGACGGTCAGGGCATCGCTCTGTTCCGTGTCCAGGATGACGATCCTGGCGGCGACACCCTGCGTCGGGTACGACTCCGCGACGGGTCCGGCATACGTAGCCTCAACCTTCTGTCCGACCCGCAGCTTTTCGAAGGGAACCGGAACCAGTCCTCGCCCCGCTGCTCGAGTATCTCCGTCTCGTCCGTCACGGCGAACTCGCCCTTGGCCAGACCGGACTGGGACGCGGGGTCCTCCTCGACGAGCACCACCTTCGCGCTGCGGCTGACCTCGGTGATCGTACCCCGTATGCTGCTCTCGGGAGGCGCCGCCAGCGCTGGAGCCGCGGCCGCCAGCCCGACTCCCAGCGCCGCCAGGAGCGCCAGACCCCTCCTTCCCATCTCCACCTTCACCGAACCTCCAGGCTAGAAGCCGATCTTCCTGTTCTTGTCGTTCCTTCGGCTTCTCGGGTCGATCTTCCGTCTTTTCCGTCTCGAAATACTCGACGCCGCCAAGCAGCATCCGGGGCTCCACGTCGAGGCCCGCGGCGAGCTTGCGGATCGTAGACGGATAGGCCCTGCGCTGGCCGGTCTCCAGCTTGGAGATAGTGTCCCGCGCTACCCCACTCTTCGCCGCCAGATCCTCCTGGCTCATCACAGCCCGCCGCCGCAGGTCCCGTAACCACGGAAGGTCCATGGCCGCCACCTCCAAACACTACAAAAAGCTTGCCAAAACACTACAACAGTGCTACTCTATCCAAGTATATCGTGCCGGCTGGTGAGGAGGTTATGAGATGAGCGTGGATCCCAGGCTGGTGGTTCCCTACGTTATAGAGCAGAGCCCGCGTGGGGAACGGTCGATGGACATTTACTCGCGGTTGTTGAACGACAGGATCATCTTTCTCGGGACGCCGGTTGACGACCAGGTGGCGAATGCGATCATCGCGCAGTTGTTGCATCTGGACAGCGAGGACCCTGAGCAGGACATCAACGTGTACATCAACTCGCCTGGCGGAAGCGTCACGGCGGGGCTCGCCGTCTACGACACGATGCGTTTCGTAAACGCGGACGTGGCGACGACAGCTCTAGGGATGGCGGCTTCGATCTCGGCCGTCCTGCTCGCGGCTGGCACGAAGGGCAAGCGTAACGTGCTGCCGAACACCAGGATTCTGTTGCACCAGCCGTGGGTCCAGGGTGGGCCGGGCGGGCAGGCTTCTGACGTGGAGATACAGGCGAGGGAGCTCGTGCGCACCAAGCGGCGCATGAACGAGATCCTGGCCGAGGCGACGGGGCAGCCCTTCGAGAAGATCGAGCGCGACACCGACAGGGACTACATAATAGGGGCGGAGGAGGCCGTCGAGTACGGCGTCGTGGACCGGGTCGTGAGCCCGAAGGAGGGCATCGCAGCCGGGTAAAGCGCGAGGCGGGAGCGAAGCCTGAGGTGAACCTTACCTACGAGTACATACGCCACAGGAGGGGCTACTCGTTCGCGGCGGGGTGTTGCTGGATCCGCATCTACGAGGGCGAGGCGGGCGACGCCCCCGTGGTCGTCTGCGAGGAGTTGCCCGAGGTGGGGGGAGCCGGCGTCGCCGAGATGGCTGAGCAGCTCGCGGCGGAGGTAATCCTGGAGCACTTCACGGGCGGGCTGCCGGAGCTGCCGCGGCCTCTGCTCTGGGTCGAGCACCGCCCGGCCCGCAGGCGGGGTCCGGGCCGCTACGCGCTCCTCACCTTCCCCTCCTATCATCCCAGGCAAATTAGCCCGGGCTTCGTGCGGCGCGTCACTCTGGGCGCCCCGCGCCGCGAAGCTCTTTCCCCCGAGGAGGTCGCCATCCTGACAGGTGGGGAGGCCGGAAGATAAGGGTCCTCGTCGTCGGCGGCACGAACTTCATCGGCCCGCACGTGGTGCGGCGGCTTGCCGGGGCCGGCCACGAGGTCGTCGTGTTTCCAGGGGCCTGACGGAGCCGGATCTCCCTGGGGGTGTCGGGCGTATCAGGGGCGACCGGAAAAACCTGGAGAGCTTCGCCGGGGAGTTCCGGCGCATCGCGCCCGAGGTGGTGCTCGACATGATACCCATGAACGAGGACGAGGCGAGGGACCTGGTCGGCGTCTTCGAGGGCGTCTCCAGGCGGGTCGTGGCGGTGAGCAGCCAGGACGCGGCGCTCGCCGGCATGAGCCGCTAACTGATACGCTCGAGGGCATGAAGAAGACCCTGCGTTACTCGCTCGCCGCCGTGGTGGTGTTATGTGCCGGGCTTGTCCTGCAGCGCCGTCGCCCGATGATGCACCCTCCCCGGCTCACCTTTCTGTTCGAGAACCCTATCGTGAACGCTTTCGTGGGTCCGGAGCTACTGATCCAGCGTCTCGACCTCGCCCCCGGCATGAGCGTCCTCGACGCCGGCTGCGGTCCAGGGCGGCTCACCATCCCCCTCGCCAGGGCCGTGGGACCCGGAGGAGAGGTAGTCGCCCTCGACGGCCAGCGCGAGATGCTCGAGAAGCTCCAGAAGCGGCTGGAGGCCGAGGGCATCGGGAACGTGAGACCGGTGCGGGCCGTACTCGGCGAGGGAGCGCTGGGGGAGGGACGGTTCGACCGGGTCGTGCTTGCGATGGTGCTCGGCGAGGCGCGCGACCGCAGGGAGGCCGCCCGGGAGCTCTACGCGGCGCTCGTGCCGGGCGGCGTGCTCTCCGTGACCGAGATCTTCGGCGACCCGGATCACAGGCGCCCCTCCACCATCCGGCGCGAGGTCGAGGCTGCGGGCTTCAGGCTCGCAAGGAGCTTCGGCGGCTTCCCGGCCTTCACGCTCAACTTCGAGAAGCCCCGCACGCTCTAGCCGGCGCTCGAGAGCCCTGGCGTAGAACTCGCCCCGGTCGGGGTAAGAACCCGAGGGAAAGCGTCGGCAAGTCGGGGTGATGGGAACTTGAGAGTACTCATAACGGATTTCGACTACGAGGACATGGACATCGAGCGTCGCATACTGGAGGGTGCCGGGCTCGAGGTGGTGGCGGCGCAGTGCCGCACCGGGGAGGACGTCATCGAGGCCGGGCGCGGGGTGTCGGCGCTGCTGACGCAGTACGCCCCGATCACGGCCAGGGTCATGGACGAGTTGCCCGAGTTGCGTTTGGTCGGCCGCTACGGGGTCGGCTACGACGACGTTGACGTCGAGGCCGCCGGGGAGCGCGGGGTGTGGGTCGCCAACGTGCCCGACTACGGCACCGAGGAGGTCGCGTCGCACGCCCTGAGCATGGCTCTGTCACTGCTGAGGCACTTACCGCTCTACGACCGCGCCGTGAGGGACGGCCGCTGGCATCCTCACTCGACAGGTCCTTTGCACAGGCTCAAGAACCTGACGCTTGGCGTGGTGGGAGTAGGGCGCATCGGCGGCACCTTCGCGCGGCGAGCCAGCCCGTGGTTCGGCAGGACCCTTGGCTGCGACCCGTATCTGCGGGAAGACGCCTGGACCCGGGAGGTGGAGCCGGCGAGCCTCGAGGAGGTCTTCTCCGAGAGCTTCCTGGTCTCGCTGCACGCGCCGCTCACGGAGGAGACCAGGGGGTTCGTTGACCGTGGCGTGCTCGAGCTTATGCCCGAGGGCGGCTACCTGGTCAACACCGCGCGCGGCGACCTGGTGGTAATGGACGACCTGCTCTGGGCCCTCGAGGAAGGGCCACTGGCAGGAGCCGCGCTCGACGTCCTGCCGCAGGAACCGCCTCCCCGGGATCATCCCCTCCTGAGCAACCCGAACGTCATACTGACCCCGCACGCCGCCTACTACTCGCTGGAGGCGGAGGAGGAAGCCCGCACCAAGGCTGCACGGAACGTGGTCGCATGGGCAGAGGAAGGGCGTCCGCTCTACCCGGTCGTCGAAGGGAGACAGGACTAGCGTGGGAGCGAAGCGGGCGGTTCGGGTGGCTCGCCCCTACCCATAGCGCTTCAGTACGTCGCCCTTCCACCGCTGACGTCGTAGCACTGGCCCGTGACGAAGCTCGCGGCATCCGAGGCCAGAAAATGCACCACCGCCGCCACCTCCTCCGGTCGGCCCATCCGTCCCATCGGGATCTTGCTTTTCATGTACTCGACGGCCTCCGGTGGAGTTGATCGAGCAGCGGCGTCTCGATGACGCCGGGCGCCACGCAGTTCACCCTCACGCCGTCGTGGATCACCTCCTTGGCCAACGCCTTGGTAAGGCAGATCACCCCGGCCTTCGAGACCGAGTAGGGGATCATGTTCGGGTTGCCCTCCTTGCCCGAGATGGAGGCCACGTTCACTATCGCGCCGCTCTGACGCTCGCGCATGTGGGGATCGCAGCCCGGCAACAGTAGAAGGTGGCGGTCAGGTTCAGCTCCAGCACCTTCTCGCCAGTCCTCGTCGGTGGTCTCACAGAGCGAGGCGTCGCTGCCGGTTATGCCAGCGTTGTTCACCAGAACGTCGAGATTTCCGAAGGCGTCGATGGCACGCTCCACCATCGCGCCGACATCCTCGGGGTTGGTGACGTCCGCGACCGCCGCCACGGCTTTGCCTCCCCCTTCGCGCACCCTTTCGGCGGCGGCAACGGCGCCCTCTTCTGTCGACGTCTGCGATCACCACGCTCGCGCCTGCTTGCGAGAGGCGCTCGGCGATAGCGAACCCTATGCCTCGGGCTCCCCCGGTAACGATCGCGACCCTTCCTGGCAGCTCTAGAAACACGATCCGGCCCCCCTCGCTACCCTTCCCCGACCGCGCCACCGGCGTAGCGGTAAGCCTCCACCACTAGCGCGGCGACGACCTCGATCTCCTCTGCGTTCCTCGGCGCGTAGATCATCACCACGTTCTGCGGTATGTAGCCCATGCGGGCCACGGGGTGTTGCTCGGCCCAGCCCTTCTCCACGGCTTCTCGCGCGACCTCGGACGGCAGCGCGGCGTGCAGGCTGCCGTCGGGCATGGGGTGGATGTGGGCGAACTCCCGCCCGATCATGAACGCCTCCTGCGGTCCGGGCGCGATGTCTCCGCGCAGCCACAGGGCGCGAGCCCCGGGCACCGAGATGCCGCTCGGGCGCTCCTCCACGCCGGGAAGGGCGAAGACCCTCCGGGCCAGTTCCTCTACCACCTCGGGCGCAGGGTTCTGCTCCAGTTGCGTGTGCGGGTTGGTAGGAGTGGTCCTGGGCCGGGTACCGCTCCTCTCCGGCAAGACGCGCTCGTTCATCTTTTTACCTTCTTAACTTTCGCGGTCACGTACGCCTCTACCAGGATCATACTCAATAGCGCCGGCCCCGCTGGCGCCTGATGTCGAAGCTGGCCGAATCGGAGACGGCCATCACGGCCATCACGCCGCACTGGACCGGGTCGCTTACCACCAGGTCGGCGGCGTCGGGTACGCTCCCTGGCATGTTCAGAGAGAGCACGATGATCCCCTTCTCTCGGATCTCGTAGACGGCGCGGGCGACCTCTCCGCCCATGAGCGCGCCGGCCAGGACCAGCGCCACAGCGCGCGGGAGGCGTGCGACGGCGCGCGTCGCCGCGGCCAGCTCCTCCTCGCCAACCAGCGGTATCGTGTCGATCGAGATCTTCTCGCCGCGGATGTTGTGCCTGTCTGCCTCGGCGACCGCCCCCACCACCACCTGGCCCACCTGCGCCCCGCCGCCGACCACGATGATCCGCTTGCCGTACACCTTCTGGAACGACGGTGCCTGTTCGACCGCCCACACGATAGGCAGCGACTCGAGGTCGCCGATGAGCTCGTCCGGGGCGGCGACGTTCTCGAGCTCGAAGTAGGTCATCGAGCCGTCCTCGCGCCGCTCGGCGATGTCGACGTAGGTGATGTTGGCCTGGTGATCGAAGATCACCTTCGTCAGCGCGTGGAGTATCCCCGGCTCGTCTGGCGTGCGGACCATCAGGGCCAGGAGACGGGAGCCGCCTTCCTCCTTCACGGGCTCGGCTCCTCGAAGACGGAGGCTCCCAGGCGGCTCGCTCGATCCCGACCTGTCGGCGGGAGCTTCACGGTTCCCTTGTCTTCTGTGCTATCGACATACCCTGCTGTCTTCTTTCCCACAACCGTACGAACTTACAACGCCCCGAAGACCCGCTTCTCCGCAATGCTGGGAGAGGAGCCGGAGATCGAGGTGACGCTGCTCAAGAGTTTACGCGCTCGTGCCCTGCCTACGGAACCGGGTGCGAGTAGGTGGTGTTCTCGGAAACCCAGGCCGTAGGCAGCAGAGAGCGTTTTGGTAGTTGGGCGACCAGCTACCTGGCCGCGGTGGTCGTGGTTTCCTTGATCAGGGTAGAGTTGCACGATGGGCACCAGGGTCACACGACGCCGCTTTCTCAGAGCCGTGAGCGCCGGTGCTACATACCTCGCCTTGGCGAACACGGTGGGCTGCGCCTTGCCAGGGATGTCACCCGCGGCTGCGAAAGGCGTGTGGACCTTTCGCTCGCGCCCTGACCTCAGCCCGGCTGCAGTCGAGGTGACTACTACGCATGCGCACGACGACACCGCCCCAGGGTACATCTTCGCCGCTTCGAAGGAGGGCACGGGGGACCACGGCCCGATGATCATCGACGACGTCGGACAACTTGTGTGGTATGGCAAGTACGGGTCCGCCAGGGACTTCAAGGTGCAGAACTACCAGGGTAGACCCGTGCTCACCTGGTGGGAGGGTACAGTCGTTTACGGCCACGGCATCGGCGAGTACGTGATCTTGGATAGCTCTTACCGCGAGATAGCCAGGGTCCGCGCGGGCAACGGCTTTCGGGGCGACCTGCACGAGTTCCTCATCAGCCCGCAGGACACCGCGCTCTTGACGGCCTACGTGCCGGCACGAGCGGACCTCTCCTCGATAGGCGGCCCGAAGTACGGCAGGGTATGGGATGGGATCGCCCAGGAGGTAGACATCGTAACCGGCAGGGTGCTCTTCGAGTGGCACAGCCTGGAGCACGTCGGTATCGAGGAGTCCTACTTCAGGCGGCCTGACAGTCCCTATGATCTCTACGACTACTTCCACATCAACTCCATAGACGTGGACCACGACGACAACTTGATCATCTCGTCCCGCAATACCTGTACCGTCTACAAGGTAGAGCGCAACACTGGCGAGGTCTTGTGGCGGCTCGGAGGGAAGAAGAGCGACTTCGAGATGGGCCCGGGTACCCAGAGCGCCTGGCAGCACGACGCCAGGCGCCACGAAGACGGCACCATCACCGTCTTCGATAACGGAGCGCACCCAAAGGTGCACGATGAATCCCGCGGCATCGTAATAGAGATAGACGAGGAGAAGATGAGCGCCACTCTGCTTCGAGAGTACACCTCGCCCGAGAAGCTGCTCACCACATCCCAGGGAAACGTGCAGCTTCTGCCCAACGCCAACGTGCTCATCGGCTGGGGCAGTGCACCGTTCATCTCCGAGTTCTCCCGTGAGGGCGAGCTGCTCTTCAATGCTCGCTTTCCTCGCGACGTCGAGTCCTACAGAGCGTTCCGCTTCCCGTGGAAGGGACATCCGACAGATGCTCCATCCGTCGTAGCCGAATCAAGACTCGACGATGAGGTGGCGCTCTACGCCAGCTGGAACGGTGCCACGGAAGTCGCAACCTGGGAGGTGCTCGCTGGCCCGCGCCCGGGCCAACTGGGCTCGGTGGAATCGTTTCCCCGCGACGGCTTCGAGACGGCCATGCTCGTGCAAACCGCCGATCCGTACATCGCCGTGCGGGCCAGAGACCACTATGGTCAGGTTCTGGGCGCCAGCGGACCTGTCAAGCTCTGAAGACGGGAGGGCTGAGGTCGCCGCCGAACCACAGGATCACGCAGACTAAGTTGGCAAGCTAATCGGGTAGTTCGAGGCTGCCGTCTGGGGCTATCGGGAAGGAGGGATTCCATGCTACCTCCCACAGGAAGCCGTCGGGGTCTGCGAAGAACCCGTGGCGCCCGAAGAAGATCTCCTGTGCCCCCTTGACTATCGTTGCCCCGGCCTCGGCGGCTTCTGCGAGTACCGAGTCCACCTGTTCCTCCTCTGCCACGTTGTGCGCAAGCGAGAAGCGCGAGAACCCGCCGTGCTCTACCTCGTCTACATCGACGCCTGCGTCGGCGGCGAACGACGCCCTCGGGAAGAGCGCTATAACCACGCCACCCGTCTTGAAGAACGCCACCTCATCGCCGCCCACGCTGGACTTGGGCCATCCCAGGCCGTCGCGGTAGAAGGCTACCGAGCGCTCGAGGTCGTCCACGCCAAGCGTCACGAGAGTTACCCTGGGCTCCACTGCGTTCTCCTTCCCTTCTGAGGTTTCGTGTAACGGATTGTCCTTCAGATGTCATGTTCCTAGTACAAACTCAGAGCTGAGATTCCGTATCCTTATCGGGCAAGATAGCACGCGGCAAGTAGAATTGGTGGGAACTTAGAGAAAGGAGGCGCGGTGTATGGGTGAAGTCTGGCCAGATGACAACTCCATTGAGGAAGTGCGCGCCTCCAAAGACGAGTGGCATTCGCTGGAGAAACGAAGAACGTACTTTGAGCAGAAGGTGAGCGAAAACCCAGGTTTCTACGTCTCGTCAGCTTTCTACTTCATTCGTGGGACGCGTCGGCACCTACGACGCTTACTCCGCAGGCGATTCGGAGTCAAAGCACGTTACCATTGGTGGAGTAGTGAGCAATACATAGTGTCTCGGAAGCGCTTCCCAGTTTACCCACCACGTAGTCCCCGGGATTATTCCAATTATGTACAGCTCAGAGTTTTCAGCAACTTACTTCAAGTGCTTGACCTCTATTGGGCTGCGATGCACTCTGCTTACATAGAAGCTCATCGCAACAGCGAAGACCCGTATGTCGCCGCATTGTCAGCCCTATTGGCCTCGAATGGACGAGGGGGGCGCGGAGCTGCTGGAGAATTGGCTCGGGGTTAACCCGCACGGCCGGCTCGTGGTGGTGGACATTCTCAAACGGGTCAGGCCCCTTGCCAACTCCGCTAATAAAACCGCAGTGTCTATGACGCCGACTACGAGGCGCTCCAGTCCCTCCAGAGCCTCGCCTCAGAGTACGGTGTCGCTATCCTGGTCGTTCACCACACCCGCAAGGTAGCCGCCGTAGACCCGGTGGATGAGGTATCAGGCTCTACGGGCTCTCAGGCCGCGCAGATGGCATCCTAGTCCTCAAGCGCGACCGTGCGCGTGCAGACGCCTATTTGCACGTCACTGGCCGTGAGATAGAGGAGGAGGCCGAGCTCGCCTTGAGGTGGGACGCGGATCTCGCAAGCTGCGCGCTGGTGGGGGATGCAGATGAGTACAGGGTCTCGAATGAGCGGCAGCAACTCCTCCAGGCGCTACAGAATGCCGAGGCGCTGATGTCAGGAACGCAAGATTAGAGAGACAGAGGACCTGGAGGCCCGCATCGAAGCCCTGGAGCGTGCTAGCGAAGCTAAGAAGGGAGGTCCCAGGTGGCGGGGAGCCCAGACGGACGCGCGCGGCGGGTGCGAAGGCTGGAGAACGGTAGCGCGGGGCCGTGTGAGGAGTGCGGCTTTGATGGGGACTGGAGCAACGTAGAAATCGTGGTCGAGTGGTACGACGGCGAAGAGGAGTACACCGGCCCCGAGGAAACCACCTACTGCGACCTCTGCGGCGAACCCACTGAGACCGTCGTTGTATGGGACGACCTGCTAGATCACGAGCGAAGGGAGAGCAGAGGATGGGGACCGCTTTACAGACGAGGGTAGCGCGGCTCGAGGACGCCAGTGGCGGCGATGAGGGCTGTCCTAGATGCGTAGGAGCTACGGTTATCATCAAGGACCATCGCGGCGGCTTCATACAAGCGAGCTGGAACGGCGAGGAGATAACCAGAGCAGAGCTCCGTGAGCGCCAGGCGGAGCGCGAGTGTCCTAGATGCGGCAGGAAGATAGACCCCGAGGAGGCCACCCAGATCAAGGTCGGCGGCACCTGGGGGCCTAGCTTGTAACAGCATGACAGCCTTCCACGCACTTCGGTGAATAAGGGGCTTGCGAGAAGCAGCTTGCGTCAAGTGGTGCGGGTCCCTCTAAATGAGAGTCAGCAGCCCAGACCAAGTTTCATCTGCGTGGGGGAGACCTCAACTTTGTGTTCTCTATTAGCGAAACGTCAAAAAAGTGATGACAACCATTGCCAACAATATCGTGGGCCAATACAAAACCTCAGCCCACAGGTTGTCATAGTCGCGAAACAGTTTGAGGTTCGGCTTCGCGACCAGCAGCACCGAATTGATCGCGACAGCGAGGATCACGAAATACGTGAGGATGTACAAGCTTTCGAGGTAGACTAGGCCGTACGCTCTCAAGTCTCCGCGTAGCGAGTTGTGCGCCACAAGGGTGGCAAAGAAGAATGCCGCGCAGGTGAAAATGACCGCGCCCGGGCGCACGCCGAACTGCTCCAGCCGCTTCTCCTTCGTGCCGATCACCACCACGATGACAAAGAGCTGGATGAGAATCACGAGCGGCACGATCATCCGCGAAATTAGAGTGCTCAAAAGGTGCCGTTTGATGGAGATGATGTAGCGCAGTTCGGGTGCCCTTTGACCCGGCACATAACCCTGGACGCCAAAATTCGAATTGTAACGGGCGGCGCGATAGCTAAAGTAACTTTCCTCAAAGTCCCAGTCTTCCAAAACGAGATCCTTATCCAGCGCGGGTAGCGCGGCAGGGTTGAGCGAAGTGTATCCCTCCAAATCAGGCGCAAGGTAAACGTTCCGTTCGAAGTCCTTATGCCACAACTCGATCCAAATCTGCTGGCGGTCCAGCGGATACTCCTCATAATCGAATTGCTCACGCAGGGTCGCGAAAAACGACCAGCCGATCAGTTCTTCGTTGCCCTGCTGCGCCTGGTACACCTTAAAGAACCTTGCATATTGAGCTTCGGGCATGACGAAGCCTACATCATCAGGGTCTTTTGGCACAAGGTCTTTAGGCAGATCGTTCGCGTAACGCTGCCAGACATACCCGGATACCTGCACGTTGTAGGGTCCCTTGAACTCGATGGACTCGATGTACAAACCCGTGGGGATAAAAACCGGCGGCTCGCTGCCTCGCTCGGGGGCTGGCATGAGCGCCGCCAGGTAGCGTGTGACCTCGTCCTGGGAGGTTACCACGGTATCGGCGGGGGCTGGCGCTGGCGCCGCAGTGTACGCACGAACCCACATGGCGCCCACTGCGATTAGGCATCCGAGCGAAATGAGCGCAGACACGCTCCAAGCCCATCGCCTTATCCGGGCAATGCCTTCAGAGTGTTCTTGGTCGTCGACCATCGCTAGCACTTATACCAGATACGACATTCCGACGGTCTAGGGGACGATTTTGATCCCCGGTAAGGTCGGCGCATGGGCGCAAAGAGGATGAACTTCGGAGAAATTACCTTCCACGGGGTTGGGTGAATAAGGGCAAGAAGAAGGGCCAAAGCCGAGGCTACTTGCTCCCCTAAATACCGCGCTCAAGATGGGCAGTTGGACCCCGGCCCGTAAATGGTGGGGCGGACCCTGGGAGTAATCCGCCCCTGAAATGTGTTGGCATCTTATACCCCGCTTGACCCTGGTCCTAACGGGCCAGGACCGCCGAGGGGGTAGGTCCCGCCGCCCGTATTACGTGGAAGTTAGCGATGGGATGTTCGGCGAAGGCCTCCAGAGGATTGGGACGGGGCTTAGCGGGAGAGACGCCGGCGGAGGCGCGAGCACGCGGTCCTCGAGCTCGCAGCGCTCCTCAATGCCGAGGTCCGCGTGACGGAGATCATCCTCCAGGCGCTCGAGGCACGAATAGTGGGCCTCAAGAAGGTCGTCCGGCTTCGTCGGCTTCTGGTCGCTGGATGGGTGCGCGGGTGCGCTAGACTCTACGGTGTCCACAGTGGGCATCCTTTCTCTGTGGGCCGGGTCCCGGGGAGCGGCCACTCCTGCGGGGCCATTTCCTTTCTTGGACACACTTTCTAGCACTCTATGAGCTATTCGTGTCAATCAGTTACACTATAGTCATGACAATGTATGGTAGATACGGAGGCATGTAAGAGCTCAAGGTGGACGAGCGGATGCTGACGATTGCACGGCAGTGAGCTCAGCGGAGCAGAGCCGAGCCTCGCATCAGACGGGTCGATGAACGAGCTGGCGACCGCACAATCGCCGTATCAGGAGGGCGAGCGAGTCACCGCAGAACGAAGGCAGATCCGGAAGCTCTCTCGAGGCCCTCGGTTCCTAGTCACCGAGGGGGTAACGATGCCTAGCACCAACGGCCACGGCCCCAAGCGGGCCATCCTCTACGCCCGCGTCTCCACAGACGAGCAAGCCAGCACCGGCTACTCCCTCGCCCAGCAGTTAGAAGCCCTGACGTGCCTACTGCGAGCGTGAAGGCTACGAGGTGGACGCCGAGCAGATGGCCGTGGTGAGGCGCATCTTCGAAATGGTCGGCAGGGAAGGTAAGACGCTCTACGCCGCCAGGAAGATACTCGACCGCGAAGGCGTGCCTACGCCTGGACGCGCTCGCTATTGGAGCGAGGTATTTCATCCGCAGCGTGATCCTCGACGATGTGTACAGGCCGCACACCTACGCAGAGGTCAGGGAACTCGTCGCGCCGGAGGTGGCAGCCCGGCTCGACCCGGAGAAGCGTTACGGCGTCTGGTACTACAACGTCACGCGCAGGAAGAGGCAGCAGGTGGCCGAGATCGGTCCCGACGGGAGCAGGGTCTACGCCAGGCGCTCGCAGGTTAGCGTCAAGCCTAAGAGCGAGTGGATAGCCGTCCCCGTCCCTGACTCCGGCATACCCCGCGACCTGGTGGACGCCGCAAGGGACGCCATCAAGGACAACCGGCCACCGGCGAGCCGCAAGCATCGCTTCTGGGAACTTGCTGGCGGGATCACGCGCTGCGGCGGCTGCGGGAAGGTGATGTTGACCAACACCGTCACGAACAGGAACCTTCACTACTACCGCTGCCGGACCAGGCGGGACAACGGCAAGGAAGCCTGCGAGGTCACGAACCGCCGGGCCGACCATCTGGAAGCCGAAGTTTGGGAGTCCGTGCGGGCGATTCTCTCAGACCCCGACCGGCTGCGGGCCGACCTGGACGCGATGATTGAGCTAAAGCGGCAGGCGTCCCGGAATGACCCGACGGAAGAGATAAACCACTGGGTCAAGGTTCTTGCCGACGCCGACGAGAAGCGGGCGAAGTACCAGCGTGCTTACGCCGCGGACGTTATGAACCTCGCCGACCTCAAGGCACGGCTGGCCGAGCTTGAGGAGGAGTGCCAGATCGCAGAGCGCGAACTTGAATCCTTGCGTCTTCGCGAGCGGGAGATAGCCGACCTGGAGCGCGACCGGGACGCCGTGCTTGAGGGCTACGCCGGTGCCTCAGACGAGGCCCTGGATTCGCTCACGCCGGAGCAGCGCCACAACCTCTACAGGTCTTTACGGATAGAGGTTCTTGCCCACGCCGACGGCTCCACGGAGATCATCCTCGGGAACCTGCTCAGCTACGAAGAGGTTTGTACAAGGAAACGACATCCCGAGAGCCATTGCTTCCAACGGGCGATATGCTTCTGTTCGCCGAGTTTCCTGGAAGTCCGGCGTTCTTCGAAGCAAGCGAACGGTGGGCCGGTCAGACCATGGCTACTGGTGGAAGAAAGGAAGGGGAGACTCGGCGCTCCTGTGCACTAGTGGCCGAACAACCGGCGCCAGAAACCCCTCTCCTCCGAGCGTGGTTCGGTAGCTATCTGGCGGCGAAGGAGGTCGATGAGGATCTCGCGGTAGAGGAGCTGGACCTCCATTCCGCCCTCCATTCTCTCTGGTGGGGGGCTCAAAGCGACGTACTCGACCTCCTCGCCCTGGTACTCGAGGAGCGCGATCAGCTCCTGCGCCGAGACCTCGCGGGTGCGCCAGTCCTCGCCGAACTCACCGATGGAGTCCAGGAACTCCTCGGCCTCCTCAACCGAGTCGAACAGCGGCACAGCCTCTTCGGACTCGTCGAGCACTATCGCGAGCAGCTCCTCTTCGGCCTCCGGCCCGCCGACTATGACTACGTGATTCGCTGCCGCGTCCACAAGCATCTA
>CAWFVR010000015.1:0-38062 GCA_963819315.1 uncultured Rubrobacteraceae bacterium | reverse complement strand
CGACCCACGAAAGCATGCTCCGCGAAGCTATAGCCTCCCTGAACATCCCCGTCCTCGGCGTCCTGCGCCGCCACGCTCACATCCACACCCCCGATAGGCACCTGGGCCTGGTGCCCGCCTCCGAGCGCCGCGACGACGCCCGCGCCGCCCTCGACGCCGCAACAGCGACGATCTCCCGCTCCTGCGACCTCGACGCTATCCTGCGCCTCGCCGGCTCCGCCGGACGCCTGAACGCGGAGCCCTGGAGCCCGGAAGCCCCCGATCCCGGACCACCGGCGCGCGTCGCGGTAGCGTCTGGCCCCTCATTCAGCTTCCTCTACGAAGAGAACCTGGAGCTGCTGTGCGGAGCGGGCGCCGAGCTCGCCTTCTTCGATCCCACCTCCGACGAGGAGCTCCCCGGGGCCGCCGACGCCCTCTACCTCGGCGGCGGTTTCCCCGAAACCTACGCCGAATTGCTCGCTGCGAACAGGCCACTGAAACTACAGCTGCGCCGGTTCGCGGCGGAGGGAAGGCCCATCGCCGCCGAGTGCGGCGGCTTGCTGTACCTGATCGAGGAGCTGGACGGCCACCAGATGTGCGGCATACTCGACGCGAGAGCCCTGATGACGGACCGCCTCACTCTAGGATATCGTGAGGCACGCTCCCTCCACGACTCGCCGCTCGCCGAGGCTGGAACCGGCGTGCGCGGCCACGAGTTCCACTACTCGGTGGTCGAGCCGAGGGCGGGGGAGAGGCCGGCATGGGAGCTCGAGGGCCGCGGACCGGAGGGTTTCGTCTCGGGCGGCGTGCACGCGAGCTACCTGCACCTGCACTGGGCGGCGACGCCGGAGATCCCGCACCGTCTCGTGCGAGCCGCCGTCGAGAGCGCGGGGGTGAGGGCGTGAGCGGGCGCCTGATCGGGGTCGGCGTAGGCCCCGGAGACCCTGAGCTCCTGACGCTGAAGGGCCTGCGCGCGCTCCAACAGGCAGACCACGTCTTCGTCCCCGTCGGCGACACCGGCGAGATCGGCCGCGCCGAGAGAGTCGTGCAGGACCACCTCCACCCCGACCGCGCCCGGCGCCTGCTATTCGCCCTCTCCGACAATGCCTCCGCTCGCGCCGAGAACTGGGAACGTGCCGCCCATGAGGTCTCCCAACCCCTCCTTCGCGGTGAGACCTGCGCCTTCGCCACCATCGGAGATCCCAACGTGTACTCCACTTTCACGTACCTGGCCCGTAGGGTGAAGCAATATGTACCTGAAGTTCATGTAGAGACTGTGCCGGGGATCACGGCGATGCAGGACCTCGCCGCGCGGGGTGGTGCGGTGCTACTCGAGGGTGAAGAGCGGCTTGCCCTCCTGCCCTTTACCGCGGGAGAAAACGCTTTACGTAGCGCGTTATCCGGCTTCGAGACTGTCGTGTGCTACAAGGGCGGGAGCCGGCTGCGGGAGGTGCTGGAGATCGCCACCGAGACCGGAAGGCTCGAAGATGCAATCTACGGTTCACGGTTGGGCATGGAGGGGGAAGAAGTGTTGCAGGCGCGTGAGGTCGTGGGACGGGAGGGGCCTTATCTGTCGACTTTGATCTTCACGTCGAGGGGGCGTGAGTTTGGGTAAGGTGTGGTTTATCGGAGCGGGGCCTGGGGCGCCGGATTTGCTGACCGTGCGTGGGGCGCGGCTCATAGGTGAGGCTGACGTTGTGATCTGGGCGAGGAGCCTGGTGAACGAGGGGGTTCTGGAGCACGCGAGCCCGGACGCGGAGATCGTCGAGTCCACCACGATCCCCCTCGAAGGCGTGCGCGAGCTCTACGAGAGGGCTGTGGCGGAAGATCTGAGGGTGGCACGCGTACATTCCGGCGACCCGAGCATCTACGGCGCCGTGATGGAGCAGGTGGAGTTATGCGAGGAGATCGGGCTGGAGTGGGAGATCGTGCCCGGCGTCTCCTCGCTCGGGGCTGCGGCTGCGGCCATCGGGCGGGAGCTTACGGTGCCCGAGGTCTCGCAGTCGGTGATCCTGACGCGCAGAGCCAGCCGCACCCCGATGCCCGATGGAGAGGACATAAGGAGCTTCGCCGCTCACGGGACGACCATGGCGATCTTCCTCTCGGCCGCCCGCCCGCGCGCCCTGCAGGAGGAGCTCATAGAAGGCGGCTACGCGCTGGATACCCCGTGCGCGGTCGTCTACAAAGCGAGCTGGCCGGACGAGCTGGTCATAGAGTGTCCGCTTGAGGAGCTGGCCGACCGCGTCAGGGAAGCGGGATTTACCCGGCAGGCCTTGATCCTGGTCGGCCCTGGCCTCGCGGCGGGTGGTACCCGTTCTCACCTCTACAGCCCGCGGTTCTCCCACATGTTCCGCCGGGCGAAGGAGAGGGAAGATGCCCCCTGAGCGGAAGCTGCGCGAGCCAGCCATGCCCCCGAGCATGGCGCGGGCTAAGGATGAGAAGCTCAGGACCGGCTGGACCACAGGTACCTGCGCCGCAGCCGCAGCCAAAGCCGCCGCGACGGCTCTCATTACCGGTGAGCCGCAGGGCAGGGTGGAGGTGAGGCTTCCCGGGAAGGGAGATGAGCGGCGCGTCTCCTTCGAGGTCGAGCGGTGCGAGGTGGGGGAGGGCGACGGCTGGGCTGAGGCCGTCGTCGTCAAGGACGCGGGCGACGACCCGGACGTGACGCACGGGGCGAGCCTCACGGTCCGCGTCTCCTGGAAGGAGGAGCCGGGGATCTCGCTGGACCGGGGAGAAGGCGTTGGCGTGGTCACGAAGCCGGGGCTGGGGTTGCCTGTCGGCGGTCCCGCGATAAACGACGTCCCGCGGCGCATGATCTCTTATTCGGTAGAAGAGGTGCTGCACGCTGGAGAACGCGGGGTACGCGTTGTGGTCAGCGTGCCGGGCGGCGAGAAGATGGCGGAGAAGACAACTAACGCCCGGCTCGGCATCGTCGGCGGCATCTCCATTCTCGGGACGACCGGTATCGTCCGTCCCTTCTCGACCGCCGCGTGGGCCGCGAGCGTGGTGCAGGCTATCGACGTGATGGGTGCGCAGGACCTCGACCATTTCGTTCTCTCGACCGGAGGGCTCACCGAGAGGGCAGCGATGCGTCTCCTGCCCGACCTCGAGGAGGTCTGTTTCATAGAGGTCGGGGACTTTACAGGACAGGCCATAAAAAGGGCGGTCAAGAACGGGCTCAGGCGCGGCTTCTTCGTCGGGATGGCGGGGAAACTGACGAAGCTGGCCGCTGGCGTCATGATGACACACTGGACCCGCTCGAAGGTAGACAACGAGCTTCTCGCGGAGATCACAGAGGAGGCCGGTGGGGATGCGCAACTCGTCGAGGACGTGAAGGGGGCCAACACCGCCCGCCACGCCTACGAGCTGTGGCGCGCCGCACACCTGGAGCGCGCGCCCTACCTCCTCTGCGGGCGGGTGGCGGAGAACCTCTGCGATTACGCCGGAGGCGACCTCGAGATGCACGCCATCATGGTGGACTTCGACACCCTGGAGCCTGTCGGCGCGAGCCCCGGCGCCCTTGAGCTCACGACCTGGAGCAAGCGATGAGCCGCATAACCGTCATCGGGCTCGACGGCCGTCCGCTGAGCGCGGAGGCGGAAAGCCTGCTTCGGGGGGCCGCGCTCGTGGTCGGGGGGAGACGGCACCTGGCGGCGCTCGGCCTCGAGGGAGAGCGGTCCGCCGTTCTGGAGGGTGACCTCTCGGGGGCGTTCGCGAGCATGGAGCGGGCCAGTGGGCCGGTCGTGGTGCTGGCTTCCGGGGATCCCGGATTCTTCGGCATCATGCGTTTGCTCGGGGAGTGGTTTGGGCCCGCGAGCCTGCGCGTCCTCCCCGCCGTCTCCTCTGTCGCGCTCGCCTTCGCGCGGGCCGGTATCTCCTGGGATGACGCCGTCACGGTAAGCGCCCACGGCCGCGACCCGCGCCGCGCGGTCAACGTTTGCCGGGCGCACCCCAAAGTCGCGGTCCTCACCTCCCCGCGATACGGTCCGGCCGAGCTCGCGCGGGAGCTGGAGGGATGGGAGCGAACCTACTTCGTCGCCGAGAAGCTTGGCGAGCACGACGAGCGCACCTTCCACGGTGACGCGGCGGCGGTTTCAGGCGAGAAGTGGGACTACCCCAACGTGGTTCTCGTTCTCGATGAGAGGTGGGTCATCGGGACGAAGGGTTGGGTCTCCGCTGGTATCGAGGGCCCTGGCCTGTGGGCGTTGCCCGAGGACGGCTTCGAGCACCGCTCCGGCATGATCACCAAGTCCGAGACCCGCGCCCTCGTGCTTTCCCGACTCGGCCCCGGTCCTGGCGACCTGATCTGGGACGTCGGCGCGGGCAGCGGCTCCGTCGCCATCGAGTGCGCCCGCCTCGGCGCAGCCGCTTTAGCCGTCGAGCGCGAGCCCGTAAGCTGCGCCCGCGTCCGCGACAACGCCGCCCGTCACGGCGTCTGCGTGCGAGTGGTCGAAGGTGAAGCACCCGACGCGCTCAGGGACCTGCCGGACCCCGACGCCGTGTTCGTCGGCGGCTCGGGCGGCGGTTTCGAGGAGATAGTCAAGCTCTGCGCCGTCAGGGCGCGTCGCGTGGTCGTCATCGCGCTGGCAACCCTGGAGAGGGTCGTCCCGGCGGGCGAGGTACTCAAGGACTGCGGCCTCGAGGTCGAGACTACCTTCATGCAGACCGCGCGCGTAAAGGGAATCGGGGAGCTGCATCGCCTCGACGCAATGACACCCGTCTTCGTCGTCTCGGGGAGGAGGCCGTGATCGGCTTCGTCTCCGCGACCGCGAACGGCGGCAGGAACGCCGCGCACCTCGAACGATCGTGGCCCGACGCCCGTATCTATGATGGGAGACCGAGCGAGGCGCTGCGCCGGGCGTGGCGGGAATGCGACGCTGTCGTCCTCTTTCTCGCCGTCGGAGCTGCCGTACGCCTCGTCGCGCCCCTGCTCGAGGACAAGCGCCGCGACCCTGGAATAGTCTGCGTGGACGACGCCGCGAGGTTCGCCGTCGCGCTTGCCGGAGGACACGGAGGCGGTGCGAACGCGCTGGCCGTGCGCGTGGCGGACTCTCTGGGCGCCACGCCGGTCGTTACCACGGCGAGCGACGTTACGGACTTTCCGGACCTGGACTCGTTCGGCGCGGGGCTCGGGTTCGAGATAGAGGAAGGCTCGGACCTCGCGGCGGTGGGGGCGGCTCTCGTCTCCGGTGAGCGGGTCAACCTCGTCTCGGACGTTCGCTGGCCGCTCGGGCCAGTGCCGGAGAACGTGGTACGCGCGAAGGAAGCGGAGCCGCCGGTGATCCACGTCTCCGACCGGCTCGAGGACGTTCCGAGACCCGCCGTCGTCTACCGCCCGCCCTCGCTTGTCGCCGGCGTCGGGTGCAGCCGCGGCGTGAGGGCAGAGGAGATCCTGGGTCTCCTCCACCGGTCCCTGGAGGAGGCAGGACTCTCGGAGAAGAGCGTCGCTTCGCTGGCGAGCGTAGAGGCGAAGTCTGACGAAGCCGGGCTGCTCGAGGCGGCCGGGGAGCTGGGCGTGCCGCTCCGGTTCCACGCCGCGCAAGAGCTGTCGGCCATCGAGGTTCCCAATCCCTCGTCCGTCGTGAAGGACGCCGTCGGGACGCCGAGCGTCGCGGAGGCTTCGGTGCTCGCGAGCGGCGCGAAACTATTGTCGGAGAAGCGGAAGTCCGGGATGGCAACCGTGGCCGTGGGGAGGCTACCGGCGCGGGGCAGGCTCTTCCTCGTCGGGCTCGGGCCAGGGGACGGCGCCCTGATCCCACCGCTCGCCCGCGACGCCCTAGCCGCCTCCGAGCTGGTCGTCGGGCTCGAACAGTACGTGCAACGCATAAGGCACCTGCTGCGTCCGGGGACGCGTCTCTCGACACCGCCGCTCGGGAGCGAGGTCGAGCGCGCGAAAGAAGCCCTGGCCGAAGCGCGGGCTGGGGGGAGCGTCGCGCTGGTTTCGAGCGGGGACACGGGCGTCTACGCGATGGCCTCCCCCGCTCTGGAGCTGGCGGGTGAGGACGTTGACGTTGCCGTAGTGCCCGGTATAACGGCGGCGCAGGCTGCGGCATCGTTGCTCGGCTCGCCGTTGGGGCACGACCACTGTTCGATCAGCCTCTCCGACCTCCTTACTCCCTGGGAGATTATCCAGGAGCGGGTGCGGGCCGCCGCCGAAGCGGACTTCGTCCTCTCGCTGTACAACCCGCGCTCGAAGGGCCGCGACTGGCAGCTCGGGAAGGTGCGAGAGATACTGCTCGATCATCGCTCTCCCGGTACCCCGGTCGGCGTCGTCAGGGAAGCCTTCCGCGAGGGGCAGAGCGTGCTCCTGACGGACCTCGGATCGCTCCGTCCGGAGAGCGTGGATATGGTCACGACGGTTATAGTGGGGAACTCCCGGACGGAGGTTCGCGCCGGGCGCATGGTGACTCCGCGGGGGTATGGGGTATGAGGGTCTTCGCCGTGACGGACCTGTGCGCTGGTTGTGGGGCCTGCATTAGGACCTGCCCGGAGAAGGCTATCCAACCCGCCCCAAGAGGTTATCCTTCGCCCCTGACCGTCTTCGAGGATCGTTGCACGGGCTGTGCCGAGTGCGCGGAGGTCTGCCCTGTCGCGGCGTGCGTAGAGGTCATAATATCGGAGAGAGAATGAGACGCGTTCACCCCATCGAGGCCGAGAGCTACCGCATCCTGCGCGAGCAGGTGGACCTCTCGCACCTCGGACCGCTCTCGCGCGCGGTGGCCGAGCGTGTGATCCACGCCTCCGCCGACCTGGAGTACGCCGAGAGCCTGGTCCTCGATGAGGCGGCCCTGAGGCGCGGTCTCGAAGCCCTGCGCAGAGGTGCCAGGGTCGTTACTGACGCCGGGATGGTCGCCGCGGGCATCACGGCGCGCGAGGCCCTCTGTTTAGTCTCCGACCCGCGCGCGCGGCTGCTGGCCGAGCACCTGGACATAACGCGCTCGGCGGCGGGATTCAGGCTCGCGGAGAGCGAGGCGGGCTTCGATGCCGTCTGGGTCGTGGGGAACGCGCCGACGGCGCTCTTCGAGCTGATGGAGATGGATGTCAGGCCGGCGCTCGTCGTCGGGCTGCCTGTCGGATTCGTCGGGGCTGCCGAGTCAAAGGAGCGCTTGATCCGGAGCGGGCTGCCGGCCGTGGCGAACCATGGCCCCAAGGGGGGGTCCGCGGTCGCGGCCGCGGCGCTGAACGCCCTGTTGTACTTCGAGGAGGAACGAATTGAGAGATCTTCGCCCGGAGGCTAACGGGAAGAGGACGATGAGTAGCGAGCCCGCGCTACTCATCGTCGGACACGGTAGCCGCGACCCGCGCGGCGCACAGGAGTTCCACGAGCTCGTCTCCCTGGTACGCGACCACGCCCCGATGCCCGTCGAGGGCGGATTCATAGAGCTCTCGCGGCCCCCGATCTCCGAGTGCGTGAACAACCTGAGGGAGAGAGGCGCGCGTGAGGTCTCCGCCGTCCCGCTCATGCTCCTCGCCGCCGGCCACGCCAAGGACGACGTCCCCGCGACCCTTGTGCGCGAGAAGATGACCCACCCTGACCTGGACTTCCACTACGGCCGCGCCCTCGGCATCCGCCCCGAGCTCCTGGAGCTCATGGACGAGCGGATCTCCGCCGTCGTTCCCGAAGAGGAGAAAGAAGGGACAGCCGTCCTCATAGTGGGCCGGGGCTCCTCCGACCCTGACGCGAATAGCGACCTCGCGAAGATGGCCCGGCTCTACTTCGAGGGCCGGCCTTACCCGCTCGTCGAGACGGCCTTCGTGAGCCTCGCTCCCCCGAGCGTGACCGAGGCGCTGGAGCGTTGCAGGAGGCTCGGCGCCGGGCGCGTCGCCGTCTTCTCCTACTTCCTCTTCACCGGTGTCCTCGAAGAGCGCATCAGGGAACAGAGCCGGAATTTCGCCGAAGACAACCCCGAAATGGAGGTGCGCTACGCGGGCTACTTCGGGCCCGACGCGAGGGTGGCGGCCCTGGTCATGGAGCGCTACCGCGAGTCCTTCGAGGGCGACATCCGCATGAACTGTGACGTTTGCGTCCACCGCGTCGCCCTCCCCGGCTTCGAGGAGAAGGTCGGCGCCCCCGCCACACCCCACTACCACCCCGACGAGCCCGGCCACGGCCACCATCACCACTAGCCGTGGCGCTCGAGGACCGCGTAAGCGAGCTGGCCGAGGAAGTCGAGCCAGCCGACGCGTCCGCGGCGCAGAGAGCCCGCGACCTGCACCGGCGTCTCCTCAAGCCGCCGGGGAGCCTGGGGCGCCTGGAGGACCTCGGTGTCCGTCTCGCGGGGATGGCGGGCGAGGCCCCCCCACCGGTGCCCGAGAACCCCGCGGTCGTGGTCTGCGCCGGAGATCACGGCGTGCTCGCCCGCGGTGTCTCGCCGTGGCCGGAAGAGGTGACGGCGGCGATGGTCAAGAACTTCTGCGCTGGAGGCGCGGCGGTCAACGCCATCGCCAGTACCGTGGGCGCGCGGGTGAGCGTGCTCGACGTCGGCGTCGCCTCCGAGCTCGAACATCACCCGCTCCTGCGCGGCGCGAAGGTGAGGCCAGGGACGGGTGACCTGAGTGAGGGCGTGGCGATGAGCCGGGAGGAGGCCGCGCGCGCGGTGCTCGCGGGAGCGGGCGTCGCCGGGGAGCTCGTCGAGAGCGGGGGTGTGGACCTGCTCGTTACAGGGGACATGGGGATCGGGAACACCACCCCTGCAGCCTGCCTCGTCGCCGCCTTCACCGGACGTCCGGCCGGGGAGGTTACGGGACGCGGCACCGGCATTGACGACGCGACGTTCGAGCTGAAGACTGAGTTGGTGGAGAAGTCGCTTGAGTTGCACGGCCCGGACCCTGAGGACCCGGTGGGCGTGCTCGCCGCGCTCGGCGGCCTGGAGCACGCGGCGCTCGTCGGCGTGATCCTCATTGGCGCCGTCTACGGCGTCCCCGTCCTCCTCGACGGCCTCGTCTCGAACTCGGCGGCGCTCGTTGCCCTAAGCCTCGCGCCTCGTTCGGTTGACTACCTGGTAGCAGGGCACATATCGGTCGAGCCGGGCGCCAGGGTCGCGCTGGAGAAGCTAGGCCTCGAGCCTCTCCTCGATCTGGAGATGCGCCTGGGCGAAGGGACCGGCGCCCTGCTCGCCGTGCCGCTCGTGCAGGCTGCGAGCAGGGTGATGCGCGAGATGGAGACCCTCGAAGAAGCGGGGATAGCGTGAGCGGGTTGAGCCGGGAGGCACTCGAGAGCCTGGCGAGCCCGCTTGCGGCGCGCGTCGAGGCGCACGATGAGGTGGGCTCGACACAGCAGCGCGCCCGTGAACTGGCTCGTGAGGGAGCCCCGCACGGGACGCTTGTCATTTCCGGCGTGCAGACCGGCGGGAGGGGGCGTCTCGGGCGGAGGTGGGGCTCGCCAGAGGGAGGGCTCTGGATGTCGCTGGTGCTGCGGCCCGGTATCTCCACCCGGGTAGCGGCCCGCGTTACGCAGGCGGCGGCCGTGGGGGTGGCGAAGGCTCTGCGGGAGATGGGGGTGCAGGCGGAGATCAAATGGCCCAACGACCTGCTCGTGGACGGGCGCAAGATCTGCGGCATCCTCGCCGAGTCCAGCGTCGAGAGCGTCCCCACGGCGGCGAAGAAGGTCGGGGTAACAGAGGAGCGACGCGTAGACTTCGTCGTCCTCGGTGTCGGACTCAACGCCAACCTCGACCCGAAAGACCTCGGTGTCCCGCAGAACGAGGCCGCGACTTTACGCTCCGAGCTCGGAGGCGACGTGGACCTTCTGGTGCTCCTTGACTCCCTTCTCTCGCACCTGGACTTCGAGCTGGGGAGGCTAGAGGACTACGGGACCGTACTCGACGACTGGCGGGCGCTCAACTGCACCCTGGGTGAGCGGGTGCGCGTCCGCAGGTTCGGGGAGGTACTCGAAGGGGAGGCTCTGGATCTCGGCCCCGAGGGAGCCCTGCTCCTCGAAACAAGCGATGGCATGATCGAGTTGTTCGAAGGTGAGGTCGAACAGCTCCGCCGCCAGGGGACCTGAGAATATGCGCGTGGTCTGCGCCCAGTACGCCGTCCGCGACGGGGACCCGGATCACAACCTCGAGCGCTCCCTCCAGTTCATCCGGCGGGCGGCCGTCGAAGGAGCGGACCTCATCGTCCTCCCTGAGCTCGCGAACTCCGGCTGCGACCTCGACTCGCGCGAACAGGCTCCAGGTCTCGCGGACGAGATCCCCGGTGGCCCTACCGTCCAGGCGTGGAAGAAGGAGGCGGTAGCGTCCGACATATTCGTCGTCGGCGGGCTGCTGGAGAGGGAGAGGGATACCCTCTACAACTCCGCCGTCCTGCTGGGACCCGGGATGTTCGGACGCTACCGCAAGACGCACCTCTGGAACGAGGAGAAGCTAGTGTACGAGCCTGGCCGGGAGCTTCCGGTCTTCGACACGCCGCTGGGGATGATCGGGCTGCTCATCTGCTACGACGCCTGGTTCCCTGAAGCGGCCCGCACCCTCGCCGTGAAGGGCGCCGAGATCCTCTGCGTCCCGTCCAGCGCCCCCGACGACTGGGTCCCCGAGCCCCAGCGCCGGGGCGACCTCACGATGCTCGACGTCCACTGCATCGCAGCCGCCAACGCCAACCGCGTCTTCGTCGCCGCCGCCAACCGCGTCGGGGACGGCTACCTGGGACGTAGCTGCGTGGTAGACGCCACAGGCGGCGTCCTCGCGCTCGCAGGCGTGGCGGAAGAGGGTTTGATCCACGCCGGGATAGACCTGAGTAGAGCCCGGCGCGAGAAGCAGCTGACAGACCTCTCCCACTCGTTCGAGGACCGGAACCCGGCAGTCTACGAAGCCGGGAAGACCGCTGACCGGGACGGCTGAGGCTACTCTATCTCTTCGATCTCTTCTTCGATCTCTTCCTCTATCGCCGCCGCCGAAGTCGCTCTGAAGATCAAGACCTTCCCTCGCTCGGGATAGTCTACGATCTCGACCTCTCCGGTCACGGCCACCTGCTCGCCCAGGATCTCCTGCGCGTTCTGGACCGCAGACATGTCTACCTCGACCTCGAGTACGTAGCCGGTGTGCTCGCCTTCTGACTCGTCGGCAACGTACCCTCGAAGCTGTCCTTCCAGATATGCCATGCTGCACCTCCTTTTCGAGTTCATCCTACGCGGGCCATGTTACCGGAAGTCCGGCCGCAAGCTCGGAGGATGCCCAACACCAACATCGGAATCAGGGCTGTCGGAGCAGGAGGTGTGGCTGATCCGGTTCGAGTAGTTGGACTCCTGAGCATGTAGGGGACGAGCAGAGGTCTCCCGGAGAGCGCTCAGGACATGACGTCGACCAGGAGGTGCTCTATGACCGGGGGCTCGGCGAGGAAGAGAATAAGGTTGCCGATCTGCTCCTGGAGGTACTCGCCGTGCTCGCCGGCGAGCATGTCCGCCTCGGTGTCCCAGAGGGTGATGCCAAGGACCCTGTCCGCTTCGACGTCGCTCATCACCAGCAACCCGCAGAACCCCTTCTGTCTTTCAGTGGCGGGTGCCAGAACGTCTTCGCAGATGCGGAGCACCTGTTCCTTCTGGCCACCTTTGGGACTAAGTATGCTGACCCGCGCGTGCATGATCTCCCTTTTGTAGCTCTGCCGACGTCCTCAGACTAACGAGCGGCGATGAAGCGGCGATGAAAATCGGTGTTCTCTAAGCTGCGGCCCTGCGTAAGGAGTGGCGCTCGGCTGCACAGACGTGGGCCTCGAAGAGGTTTCGGTGGCCTGGGCCTGTGTGACCCATACCCTCGGGGTGCCACTGGACGCCCATCAGCCAGCTATTAGAGAAGTCGCACGACTCGACCGCTTCGATCACCCCGTCGGAGGAGCGAGCGGTTATCGTGAGGGCGTTGGCCAGAACCTTGATCCCTTGATGGTGGTACGAGTTGACCTCGACACTTTGGCGATCCATGATCTCTGCCATGTAAGAGTCGTCCAGAACCTCAACCTCGTGCGTCGGCTCGTACTTGGGCGATGCCTGCCGGTGATCGAGGACATCCACACCGAGCTGGGAGGGCATGTCCTGGTAGAGCGTTCCGCCTAGAGCCACGTTGAGTATCTGCATCCCCCGGCAGATGCCAAAGATGGGCATCCCTCGCTGGAGAGCCGACCTCAACAGCGCCATCTCAAGCGCATCCCACTCTGGGATAGTCATCCCGAGTTCGACTATCGGAGCCTCGCCGTAGTAGCCTGGGTCGAGGTCAGGACCTCCGCTCAAGAGTAGGCCGTCCAACCCTTCAAGTAGCGCCTTCGCCGCCCGAAGGTCAACTGACGGCGGTATCACCACCGGCTCCCCTCCGGCATCGGCCACGCTCTCGACATAGTCCAGGTCGGTCCGAACAAACCGGTCAAGAGGGTCCTGTGTAGGCGACTCAGGGTCTTCTTTTAGAGATGCCATTACCCCTATGACCGGAGTGTTGCCTAGCCCTTTTCGGCTGAGCGCCTCCGGCAAACTCACCGTTCCGTCACCCTTTCCTCGGGCGGTTCCCTGGAGGTTAAACCTGACTTTGCTTTTCATACTCTCGGCGCTTCTCCGATTAGCGAGTTCGTCAGCTGCAATAAGACTAGCAACGCATCAAGCCCTCCACATCACTCAAATTGCGTATTTATTGGAGCCTTTCAGTGCCGCATGGCGTATGCCAGATGGCGTGCCAAACGAGAGCACACTGGATATGGATCAAACCGCAACGGGTCACAAGGAAGGTCGAATCAGATTAGCTGTTCTTATGGAGAATAAGTCACGCTTACGGTGTTGTTAGTGGCGTTCGTCGCTGCTGATTGGACCACCTGGCCGTTCTTGAGGATCTCTACCTTCAACGTGCCGCTCGTTTCCTCTTTGTAGACGTTAGCCGTGACAACGTTGAAGCCCGCAACGCCCTCACCTCCGAGGTCATAGTCCGTAGGATCTACACCAAGGGTGCCGCTAATGTTTCTGGAACCCTCTGGCGTCGTGTAGTTGCCACTGAACCGCAGCCCAGGTGTACCCGAGATCCGCAACACGACCGAGTCCGCAGCCCCTGCAGAGGGAGCATTAGCCGCCGAGCCTCCCGCAAGGCTGCCACCCAGCGAGTTCACCATAAGCAAGGCGACGATTATGAGAACCGCCAAAACAGAGATGAAGCCCAGACCGGCAACCACGGCCCGAATCATCGTTCAAACCTCTTTGCGCAACGCGAGCATGCGCCAATTATCTCATTAGAGCGCATCCAAGAGTATTGGTCTTCTGGTTGCGCTCGACCATTTGCTCCACGTTCACACTTCAGCCGGCAAGAAGAGCGAATCCGAGGTCCCTGGAATGTAAGGACCCCGGCTCGCTAAGAAGCTTCTGAATGAGTGCCTGCTACGCTAGTTACCCGCCTCCGCAGGCGCAGCAGATTCAGAGGGTATCGGCACGTTTACTACGTTGCCGTCGCAGTTCTTGATCTCATCGCCTACATCGCCTACGCAGTAGTCCGTTCCGATGCCACCATTGATCACGTCGCCTGGTTTGCCATCCGCGCCATTGATGTGGTCGCCTTGTTTGCCACCAACCATCCTGTCCCGGCCTTGGCCTCCGTCCAAGTAGTCATTGCCATGGCGGCCGAGGAGTTTATTGGCCGAGGAGTCGCCGTATAGAACGTCGTCCTCGCTGTCGGTACCAAGGGTGGTGTTGTCGTTCTGGGTGGTGCCCTCGATGTTGGTGGTATCTGTGGCAGGATCGGCGAGACTTTGCGTCCTCGCCGATCTCTTCTTCCATCACCGTGGTCGTCGTGTCCGGCACCGTGGTCGTCGTGTCCGGCACCGTGGTCGTCGTGTCCGGCACCGTGGTCGGTACGGTCATCATCGTCGTCTCATCGAAAGGTGTGGTCCTGGCCTGCGCAGAATTGCAGGCACCCATGTCGTCGCCGTGGTTCATGTGAGCATCTACTGCGGGTTCACCCACCGTAATGGTATTCTTGCCCTTGTGGCAGAGCGTGACCTTCGTCGTGCCCATGGCGGCCCCGTTTTGGGCCGCGTAGGCCACGACTGCGGTGGTTAGCCCACAATAGTCATCACCACCGCCGCACCAAGAATCGAGACGCTACGGCTCATACGAATCATACCTCCTTATGCAGGCGGGCCTGCGCTATCTCTCTGGGTAGTTCCCTTGCAGGTAAGGTTTCTCTTTGAAAAGCGAGCCGGGGACGGTAGCTAACCAGGCCCGGCTTCCCTTTCCTGGCTCTCAATTTTTCAGTGCTCCTTCAGATTTTCTCGTCTCCCTTCTCTTCTCCAAAAAGGAAAACCGGCTTACACCGCCTCCGCCTACTGCGGAGGATGTGTAGCCGGTTGCGCTACTGGCTCTGCCCGTCTCTCTTAAGCGCCCATCAAAATGGAGGCGGGCTTCAAGGCCTCTACACTTCGAGTTATAGATTCACAGATTCGAATCTTAGCCCTAATAGCAGAAAAGCGCATATGCCAATTAGCATATTTTTGGTGTTACTTGAAAGGTGCTAGCGGTTGCAAACTTCCGAGGATTCGATACAGCCATAGTTCGCAGAATCTCTTCACTTCGAAGGTGAGCGATGTGTCCTTGTACCCCTGAACCAGAGCCGGATCTTTCGGCGTACCCCTTAGCGGCGAGCAGATGCAGAAGGCGCCTTATTGCAACCTCGACAGGGCGGTCCCTGACCGCCCTTACTACTCGATGCAGGGACGGAACGGCGGGGAAATAATCTCCACCGTCGCCAAGATCCATCCTCTAATGCTCGCATTTTAGACAGCTAAGGACCCAGCGCTGCGTTCTCGGCAACGGCAATCGGGCAGCTTGTACGTCCGTTGCCCCGTCCGCTCGATCGGGCATGTGATGCGTGACCCCAGGGGCCGTGCTCTGGGGCGCGGTCGGGTTCTTCGTGCCTGGCATCGACTACCCGCATCCAACACTTGCGCAGCAGGTTCCTCTGAGCGCGGGAGCGGGGGGCGGCACTCATCGGTCGTGAAGCAGCTCGGGGGACGTTGCCATCGGGGTCGGTGACGGTGGCCACCAGGCGGCCGCCACCGGCGTCGTGCGCGGGCTCCTTCACGGTGCCGTCTGTGCAGGTCATGGCTGCGATCGCCGGACGGCTCAGCGCAACTCCTGGATGCGGACCATGTTGCCCGCGGGATCGCGGAAGGCGCAGTCGCGAAGGCCGTAGGGCTGCTCGGTCGGCTCCTGAACGACCTCGGCGCCGCTGGCCTGCAGCTGCGCGAATACGCCGTCGAGGTCGGGGGTGGCAAGCACGATGATGGCGTAGGTGCCCTTGGCCATCATCTCGGCGATGGTGCGGCGCTCGTCGTCGGTGACGCCGGGGCTGGCGGCAGGCGGATACAGGACGATTGACGTGCCGGGCTGGCCGACGGGACCGACCGTGATCCAGCGCATCCCGCCGTATCCGACGTCGTTGCGTGCCTCGAAGCCGAGGGTGTCGCGGTAGAAGGCCAGGGAGGCGTCCGGGTCGTCGTGCGGGAGGAAGGTCGAGTGAATGGTAATGTCCATGGTGTTAGCCACTGCTAACTCCTTTCCCCGCCGCTACTTCTCATCATTGTCTTTGGGCCGCAGCGGCCTGCCCGTGTACAGTCATTCTACGTGCGGCTCGGGGGCCGGCACTTCTCGATTCCTGATCGGTCTGCTCACCTGTTTCGCCACGCACGACGGCATCCCCGCCGTCGCGCGCGCCGCCTGGCGCCGATAGACGCTGGGCGGCACACCGACCAGCTCGGTGAAGCGAGTGCTGAAGGTGCCCAGCGACGAGCAGCCGACCGCGAAACAGACCTCGGTAACGCTGAGCTCGCCACGACGCAGCAGCGCCATCGCGCGCTCGATGCGCCGCGTCATGAGGTAGCCGTAGGGCGACTCGCCGTAGGCGCGCCGGAACTCGCGGCTGAAGTGCCCGGCCGACATGTACGCCCCACGGGCAAGCGCCTCGACGTCCAGCGGCTGCGCGTACTCCCGGTCGATCCGGTCGCGAACGCGGCGCAGCCGCGCGAGGTCGCGCAGGTGCTGCGCTGCGGCGGGTCTACTGCTCACCTGCGCGATCATGCCACGTCGCACCGGAGTAGTGGGGTCGATCGCGCGGTCATTAGCGCGGCGACGCAGGCGGCGGCGTTGCGCGCCAGCTCCTCGACGGACGTCGGCGTGGCGGGATGGGCGGTCTTCGTCCTGTCGCAGTTGAGCGCCGCCTGTAGCCCCACCCTGGTCTCGATCATGGCCACCTCCTGTCTCGCGAACGTCGGCCTCCGCGGCGGCCGGGTTGCGTTGATTCCTGCCAGGATGATTTTACGCAGAAGAGGGTGTCTCGCATCGCCAGAAGCGTCTCCCCGATCCGGCGTCGGCGGGCGGCCTTTCTTTGACGTCGCGTGTCCCAGCTTTGGCCTCCCCACAGGCAACCGCTACGAGGTAACGGGCATCACCATCCAGCGGTTTGATGACGATGGCAAGATAGTGGAAGACTGGACCGTCTTTGACGCTCTGGGGATGATGCGACAGTTGGGGTTCATCCCGGACGAACCAGAGCAGCAGTCCCAAGGGACTTAGGAGCCCAGGAGAAGCATCACATAGCCTATGAGGGCCGAGGGCTTTCGCGCCTCGGCCTCTTCTCTTTCTTCACCTAACCTCCAGGAAGGTAGCCGTACTCGGAAGTTCACAGCGCCTAGTAACCAACTAAGGATAGTCAATATACGCAATATAGGGGATGTGTCTCCGCAATCCGGGACTGTATGCTACTCACGCATTGCACATAAGGGCGGGATCCCACTCTTATCTCACCGCCCTGCTATTAAAGGGGCAGAGTATGCTCAGGAACGTGGCGGCTAAGAGAGCGCAGATGAGTAGGGCGAGCTCTACGGTGTTCGGACTCGCGCTCGTCATTGCCCTGATCCTAGTCCTGGCAGGCTGTGGCAGCGAAGAACAGGCACAAAACGACACTGCTGGCACCAACGAATCCGCCCGGAGCTCGTCAGAAAAGACAGACAAAGGCCCCGAAGTCAACGTTACAGCTGAAGGCGCCGAAGTCCACTTGTCTATCACGACCACGGAGGCAGGCGAGGGTGCCCAGGCGTTGACCCCTATCGTGGGCCAGGTGCCCGACGCCCCGATCCCGTTTTCCGGATCCGACGGCCGTACGCACCTGGTGTACGAGCTCGAGACGACCAACTTCAGCAGCGGTAAGACGACCATCGAGCAGCTCGAGGTGCTCGACGCCGACACTAACGATGTCGTTGCCACTCTCGACGCGGAGGAGGTGGCTGCCCGCCTCCAGCCGGCCGGTCTTCGAGACCCAGTCGACACCTTAGCCCCGTCGATGACGGCGATAGTGTTTCTGCACGTCAGCTTCGACGAGGCCAACCAGGTGCCCGAGCAGCTGGTCCACCGGCTGTCGGTGGAGGCCGCTGCCGCCCCACCCGATCAACACAAGATCACCGAGAAGGTGGGACTGACCAAGGTCGACCGCCGCGACGTTGTCGTGGTCGGTCCCCCGCTAAGGGGTTCGAACTACGTGGCAGCAGACTCGTGTTGTGACGCGACCCGCCACACACGAGCAGCGCTCCCGATCAACGGGCGGGTCTGGATCGCCCAGCGCTATGCCGTCGACTACGAGCAGCTCGATGCTGACAACCACATCTACAGCGGCAACAAGAAGAAACTCGATAGCTACACGATCTACGGTCAGGAGGCGATCGCGGCCGCCGACGGCACGGTGGTCAAGGTGATTGACGGGCTCCCCGAGCAAACGCCCGGAGGGCTCCCCGAGGGCATCAGCATCGATGAGGCCGACGGCAACTCGGTAATCCTCGACGTTGGAGGCGGTAATTTCGCGAACTACGCTCACTTCCAGCCGGGTAGCGTCCGCGTGAAGGAGGGCGACCGGGTCAAGCGGGGTGACGTGCTCGGGCTGGTCGGTAACTCCGGCAACAGCCTGGCGCCACACCTGCACTTCCACGTGATGAGCGGCCCGCAATTCGCTGCCTCTAACGGGCTGCCCTATGAGGTCGACTCGTTCAAGGTCACCGGCCGGAACACCGCCGGTACGGCAGCGTTCGACGAGGCCGAGGCCGAGGGCACGCCTCTCAAGATCAACCCAGCCGACCCGCCCAAGAGGGTCACCGATGCAATGCCGCTCGACCAGGTGGTGGTTAGCTTCGACTAACAGAGCTAGCTACAGAGCCACCAGAACGTCGAGAAATATCTGCTATGAAGTGATCATAAATAAGGGCTTGAGTTACCGGGTCGGGGCGTAGTAGTAGCCTCGGCCCTCCTTCTTGCTGTTATCCACCCAAGTGCGTGGAGAAACAGTCCGAAAAGTCCCTGACGCACCTACGGCCTAGCCTTACGAACTGTCGAAGATGCCCTTTTCGGCTCCTTGCTTCCTCCGTAATTGGGTCTAACTCGCAGTCGGAGTACTGCTCGACCCCTTTCGGACAATTTCGAAAGGTAGATTCTCGGAACTTCGCCTTGACGGCGTTCTCCGATGTTCGCCTGCAGGCCGCTCGAAAGGACAGCTCGAGGCCCTGCAGGCGAGACGAACCGGCGGCGCCGCTCCGCTGGCCCGTCTCGATTTGGATGGCTTGGCAGGGAGCTAAGGGCAGGGCCTTCATCTAACTGCCTAGTGTGAGATGGGCTCGAAACATCGCCTGTGTCGCATTCTCGGTAGTTGTGAGACAACTGCCCACGTGTCTACACCTTTTAGCCCACCGCTCTACATCTTTGTATCACCAACTACAAAGTGCTCCGGGATGTGCGATAATAGGAGGGCAACAGAAGCGATCCTTGAGCGATCTCTGTGTGCGCCTACCGGCATGGACCTGGTTCTTGAAGGGCGGTGCACATGCACTCCGCTGTACGCGTTATCCTGGTCGACGACCACACCATGTTCAGGGAGGGCATAGCGTCAGTCCTCACCTCGCGCGGGGGTGATGTGGAGGTAGTTGGGCAGGCGCCAAACGACAGCGATGCCATTGATCTCATAGAGCGGCTCAAGCCTGATGTGGTGATCACGCAGGTCGAGCATCACCTCAAGCGGGCCGAACAGATCCTCGCCGCGATGCGCTCCGCCTCCCCCAACTCAAGGATCGTCGTGCTCACCATGTTCGACAACCTCCACTACGTGCGTGCCCTCTCCAGGCTCGGTATAGACGCCTACGTCCACAAGAGCTCCTCGGTCGAAGAGCTCTTGGCCACAGTATCGGCCCTCAGCCGCGACCCCGGTAGGGACAACGTGGTGATATCCATGCCCAGAGGCTCCCTCCAACGTATCGGGGACGGCCACGAAGGCATAGTCTCAGACAGGGAGCTTGAGGTGATCGTGCTCGTCGCTCGTGGCTTCTCAAACCGCCAGGTAGCCACGCAGCTGCACATCTCGGAGGCGACCGTCAAGCGCCACCTGGCCAACATCTACCAGAAGATAGGGGTAGGATCGAGGAGCGACGCGGTGAGGACCGCCCTCACGCAGCAGTGGATCGGCTTCCACGAAGTTGTCTCCGGCGACTCGTACAGCCCCGATGGCTCGGCGCTCCACCTCGGGAAAGGAGCTAGGCGAGCATGCGCATACTGGTCACCATAACGCCCCGCATGTACCGCGAGGCGATCGCCGGCTACTTGCTCCAACACCGACCCGGCTACGAGGTGAGGAGTAGCGCCCCGGCGGACGCTGAGGAGGAGGTGATCCTCTTCGCGCCCCACCTGCTCGTGCATATGACACCGATGGGGCTGGACGCCGGGGTGCTGAGAGGCGTCCGTCCTGTAGGATCGAGGTGCTCTACAGCGACAGCATGGGCGCGAGGATCAGCGTGGAAGGGCGCATCGAGGAGCACCCGGACATCTCCACGGAGGTTCTACTGCGGGTTGCTGACGAAGCCGCGGCCGAGATGCGTGAACCCTAGAGCCGAACCTTATTCACCCAATCTCCTGGAAGATCCGCTCTAGGAGGCTCGTATCTAGCAGCTTGGGGGAGTCGGGGCGGCTAACATTGCCAACAATTAACACAAGGAACACAAGATATGGTGTGATTGGTAGCGCTCGATACATAAGAAGGTGTAGAACGCTGCTAAGCTCCTGGGTCGGGAAAGGAGCAGTTGGGGATAGAGGATAGTTTTAGCCCCGACTCCGAATTTGTAGGAGTGAGCATAATGGGGCCGTACGAACCACAGCCTGGCATGTTGGTGCGGGTGAAGGAAAGGCACTGGAGGTCGGAGTTCGGCGGGATGCTGGGCACCGTGGAGCACAGGTGGGGCCATCCCGATCATCCGGCGCTGGACGTGCGGCTTGATGACGGACGCTTGGTGCTCTTCTGGTTCCACGAACTGGATGAGGTATCTTGACAACACGCGTGAAGCTGACAGCGTTGGCTGCGTACTACGCTGGCAAGCTCTACCTGCCTCCTGGCTACCATATCCGGCTAGACGCCGAGTTGTTCACGCTGCATCGCGAGGATGGCTCTATGGTTGCGTGCTTCGCAGTAGGTGCTGCTCCATCTGAAGTAGCGAGGGAGGCAGTAGAGGACTACCGTGCGACTGGGGAAGCGGCCTCGTAACGGTTTCTCGACGGTGCTGTTGGCCGGTCCTGCGCGGTGTAGCGTGTGGGGGCTCAGTAGCAAGGATGTTGGAGGGTGTTACGTAGGTGCAGGACGTACCTGCTGTGAGCGCGGTTAATAACACTTAACATAATATATTGCTTGTCGGGGTTCACAACGTACATCTAAAGGTGTAGGGTTCTACACCTTAGGGTGTAGGGAAATGGATAGCGGTTGGGGCTAGAAGACGTTTCTGGCCCCGACTGCGGAGGATAAGGGTGAAGTCATGCAATTACATGATTCGTTAGTAGCCCACGAAGCGCGTCCCGGCACGCTGGTGCGGGTGGTCGAAGATAAGAGGAGACCGGAGTATGAGGGCAAGCTTGGCACCATAAAGGGAGCCTTCGGTCATTCAGACCATCCGGCGTTGGATGTGCAGTTAGAGAACGGACGATTAGAACTCTTCTGGTTCCATCAGCTTGAGAAGGCTAAAGTAGAGTCCGAGACTCGCTCACTCCCTTTCTACGACGGTAGTTGAGAGGCATGCTTTCATGCTGCTAGAGCGTGCCAGAGAGAAGGAGTACGATGTGCTCGACCTGCCCTTCGGCTACTACCTGGAGCGGTACGCAGACCTGCTAATGCTGCGCCGTGCCGATGGTTCCTTCGTATCGGCGTTCAGCGCAAGGGACGTAGACCTCTTCGAGGTCGAGTTGACGGTGTGGGAAGACGCCGATTAGGGCGCAAAAGTGGAGCCTGGTGTCCACTCTGTAGGGTAATAGGTTGGAAAGGGAAAGGAGGAGGACACCAAATTCCCAAATTAATATTGCCAATAATCTTTGTTTTGCCGAAATCATTAGGCAAGTTTACACACGCCCGTCACTGCTCCCCACGAACATCGTCTACTGCCTTGCAACAAGCAACGGTCCGGGTAGTAGGCAAACCTCCGCCCATACAGGGGTGAGGGCATGCAGGATGCTGAATATCGACTTCCGAGAACACCTTCTACGCACTCGGGTGATTAAGGGCAAGAAGGGCCACAGTTGTTAGGCCTTTGCCCTCCGGTTAGCACATGGGCCTGGCCAACTCTAACTCCCTTGGTGGCCTGCCCTAGCCTGGAACGGTGCCCAACTGCTCCTGCAAGCCTCGCTCGTCGATGTTTACCCAGCTTTCAGCTATCTTGTTTTCGGCGATTCGGAAGAGCCGCATCCCGGTAAACGTCACGTGTCTACCAGTAGGTGCGACACCCATGAACTCACCCTGGTGAGTACCGCGACTCATCCAGCGTACTACCACCTTGTCTCCTTCCGCCACTACATCCTCTACTGTATCTTGGATGTCTGGAAAGGCGGCGCGGTAAATGGTGACGTAGTGCTTTAGCTCTTCGAGACCACGCTCATCCTCGTGGGTCAGGTGGTCGACGAAGTCAGCGCTAATTATCTCGTTTGCCGCATCGAGATCTCCTCGGCTGAACAGGTCCTCGAACCAGCGGCGTGCGAGCATCTTGTTTTGTTCGGATGTCTGTTCGGGCATCTGTTCCTCCTTTTCGTTAGTCGTCCCCCATCGTCGCGCTCTCACACTGCGTAGACACTACTGGGCTAGGTACCCACCGTCCACAGGTAGTATGACCCCTGTAATGAACGACGCCTCCTCTGAGGCGAGGAAGAGGATGGCTTTCGCTACCTCCTCCGGCTCACCCAGACGTCCCACTGGATGCATCCGCTCGATGGCCTCCAGGTACTCTGTTCCGCCCGGCTCTTCTGGCAGGTGACGCACACGTTCTGTTCGGATGGTGCCGGGAGCCACGGCGTTTACCCGGATGCCGCGGTCGGCCCACTCGACGGCGAGGTGCTTGGTTATGCCGGAGGCCACGAACTTGGCCGGCCCGTAGGTGGATTGCTCCTTCTGCCCCGCTAGCCCGCTTATGGAGGAAAGGCATACAATCGAGCCTCCGCCGCTCTTGAGCATCTCCTCGACGGCGTATTTGCAGGTGAGGAACATCCCTCTCCCGTCCACGGCCATGACGCGGTCCCAGTCCTCCGGGGTGGCCTCGACTACGTTGTTCAAGGGGATGAGGCCCGCGTTGGCGACGAGCACGTCTATCCTTCCGTAACGCTCGACGCACGTTCCTATCATGCGTTGCGCGTCCCCCGGCACCGAAACGTCCCCGAGGACGATCTCGGTTCCTTCTAGTTGCCTTTGCAAGTTCGTGAGCCCATCTTCGTCGACGTCGGTGATGACCAGGCGGGCACCCTCGCGAGCGAAGAGCTCCGCGGTAGCGCGGCCTATGCCCTTCGCTGCCCCTGTGACCACCGCCGATTTACCATGTAGCCGACCTAAACCCTTGGCTGACCGATCTGGATCTACCATAACCACCCCAATTCGACTCCTCTCGCTGTAGCGTCCGAGCCCGATGCTGCTATTGCAGCATTACCTTACCCCCGGCGCCACCACAGCCGCGTCGGCCTCCGGTCTGTAGCCCCGGTTCGCTGCGGGGAGCGTCCAGGAGGAGGAGCTGAGCGCGTGGGCTGGTGGAGGCGGAAGTTCAGCGAGTGAGGCTGTGTCGCAGTGGGCTCTCTGGGGTTGATAGCATCATGCTCTTGGACGCCGGGCCCGCGCCCCGCAGCGTGCTCCACATCCACCGGACCTTGAGCAAGGCGCTTAAACAGGCCACGGACGACGGACTGATACCTCGCAACGTCGCCGGCCTGGTCAAGCCCCCACGGTCCCAAAGGGAAGAGATACGGCCCTTGAACCGCGAGCAGGTACTCACCCTCTTCGAGGCCGCAAGCGCCAGCTAGAAGAGAGGATGCAGATAGCTGGGCTCTGGTCCGACCACGGGCTCGTCTTCCCCTCTGCCATCGGAACGCCCATGTCCGGCGGCAACCTCAACCGCTCATTTAAGGCCCTCCTCAAGCGCGCCGGTCTGCCCGCCGTCCGCTTCCACGACCTCCGCCACACGTGCGCCACGCTCCTTTTGAGGCAGGGTGTAAACCCAAAGTTTGTGCAGGAGCTTCTGGGCCACGCGGACATAAGCCTTACCCTAAATGTCTACTCGCACATACTCCGCGACATGGGTGACGCTGCCGCCGGCGCGATGGACGCCGCGCTCGGGTAGCTGCGTTGGTGTAATAGTTGGTGTAGTAGGGCCCCGGCGCTATACCGGGGCTTTCTTCTTTTCGCTCATTTGCAGGTAATTCGGAGTGCGCCTGGAAGGATTCGAACCTCCGACTCGCGGTTTAGGAAACCGCTGCTCTATCCCCTGAGCTACAGGCGCAAAGCGCCGATAGTTTAACGCAGGACCCCGGATGCTACCAGCGTTTTTCCACACTGTCGGAGGGCAAATGATGAACCTAAATAGTAATAATCCGTGTCTCAAAATACATGTTAATTTTTATTTTCACGGGATATCAGTTGAACAGAGGGAAGGAAGCGCCTATGATTCACTATCTGCAGCCAGAGTACGAGGAGTTGGTTGCAAGCATTGTTGTTCTGGCCGACGGGAAAAGTGCGAGCTATAAGTCGCACAATCATAGGTTGCAGGCTACCGAAGGGGGCACCACGGAAGTAGAGAATAGGAGCCGGGAATCCATCATCCGGGCCGAGCACGTCTCCAAGGTGTTCGGACGGCGGGGCCGGCAGGCGCTCGAGATGCGCCGGTCTGGGAAGAGCAAAGCCGAGGTGGAGCGGGAGACCGGCTCGACGATCGGAGTCTTTGATGCGGACTTCGAGGTTTACCGAGGTGAGATCTTCGTGATCATCGGCCTCTCTGGTAGCGGTAAATCCACTCTTCTAAGGCTTATAAACCGGCTCATAGAACCCACCGAGGGCGATGTCTACCTTGATGGCGACCTCGTCTCGGAGATGCCCATGAGGCAGGTCAGGAACGTCCGCCGCAAGAAGATGGGAATGGTCTTCCAGCACTTCGGGTTGCTCCCGAACCGGACGGTCCTTGACAACGTCGCCTTCGGGCTGGAGATACAGGGAGTTTCGGCGGACGAGCGCAGGAAGCGAGCCTCGGAGACCCTGGACCTCGTCGGCCTTCAAGGGCAGGGGGGCAAGCAGATAGGCGAGCTCTCGGGCGGCATGAAGCAGCGGGTTGGCCTGGCGAGGGCGCTGGCGACGGGGCAGGAAATACTGCTCATGGACGAGCCGTTCTCTGCGCTCGACCCGCTTATCCGGCGCGACATGCAGAACCTGTTCCTCTCTATCCAGGGCGAGATCAAGCGGACTGTCATCTTCGTCACGCACGATCTGGACGAGGCACTCAGGCTGGGGCACCGGGTTGCGATCATGAAAGACGGTGAGATCGTGCAGCTCGGGACGCCGGAGTACATCCTCACGGAGCCTGCGAACGAGTACGTCGAGCGCTTCGTAGAAGACGTGGACTACGCGAAGGTGCGTACCGCAGAGAGCGTGATGGTGCGGCCCAAGGAGGTCGCCTATAGCAACGAAGGGCCAACGGTCGTCCTGCGTCGGATGAGGCAGGCTGGTCTCTCGCACATCTTCGTCGTGGACAGCGACCGCCGCTTCGTGGGTCTCGTGGAGGCCGAGGAGGTCGCCCGGCTCACGGAGCGCAACGAGCAAAGGCTCGGGAGCGCGGTCGACGACGGCGCGCCGAAGGTCGGGCGGAGGACGTCGCTCAGGGAGGTGCTGCCGCTCTTCGTGGAAGATGGGGACGCGCCCGTGGCCGTCGTTGACGAGGAGGACTACCTCGAAGGCGTCATAGTCCGCGGCTCGCTCATCGCGGGCCTAACCACGAGCACCGAGCACCATGACGAGGATAGCGAGGACTTCAGCGGCGTGGGTGTGAGCGAGAACAGCCAGGCCCGTGCCGACGGGGGAGGGGAGTAGAGATGCTCGCCCAGAGCAACGTCATCCCGAGTATACCGCTCGCCGAGTGGATCCAGAGCGGGGTGAATTGGATCACCGAGAACTTCGAAGACTTCTTCGACTTCCTCACGGATGCTATCGACGGCTTCGTTGGCGCGCTGAACTTCATCCTGCTTTCGCCCCCTGAGCTGGTCATGGTGGCCATCCTGACGGTGATCGCGCTGCTGCTGGCGGGCTGGCGGGTTGCGCTGTTCACGGCCGCGGGGCTCGTGTTCATCATCAGCCTGGGGCTGTGGGAGGAGGCGATGGTTACGCTGGCGCTGGTGCTGGCGGCGACCGTGATCTGCCTGATCATCGGTATCCCGGTAGGGATAGTCGCTGCCAAAAACCGCGCGGTGGAGACCGCCGTGCGCCCGATCCTCGACTTCATGCAGACGATGCCCGCCTTCGTCTACCTGGTGCCCGTCGTGGTCCTCTTGAGCCTCGGCAACCCGCCGGCCATCATAGCGACCGTGGTCTTCGCCATGCCGCCCGCCGTGCGGCTGACCATGCTGGGCATCCAGCAGGTCCCTAAAGAGACCGTGGAGGCCGCCCAGGCGTTCGGGGCTACCCCCTGGCAGACCCTGCTCAAGGTAGAGCTCCCGCTCTCGGTGAGGTCGATCATGGCAGGGGTCAACCAGGTCATCATGCTCTCGCTCTCGATGGTGGTCATAGCCGCTCTGGCCGGGGCCGGCGGGCTTGGGGTTCCGGTGCTGCAAGGGCTCGGACAGCTCAACGTCGGGCTTAGCTTCGTAGGAGGGGTTGGCATCGTGATCATCGCCGTCATTCTCGACCGCATCACCCGCGGTATGGAGAGAGGCCAGGGAGGTCTCCCCACCTCCGTTCAGGCAAGAAGCCGGCGCCGACCGAGGGAAGCGCGGGATGAGCTACGGGAGGTGCGGCGAGCGAGAGTCTCGATCCGGCCCTGATCCACCGACGTATATCACTGCTTGAGCATTTCGGAAGCTGCTGGCTAAAGAAGGAAGGTAGATGAACGCAGGTAAGAGGATTTTGACGCTGGTTCTGGCCGTCGCTGTCGCCGCCCTCGTGCTGGCCGGCTGCGGGGGCGGGGGAGCCAGCTCCTCGGGCGGCAAGACGCTAACCCTGGGGAGCATCGGGTGGAACGAGAACATCGCCGTCTCGACCCTCACGCAGGTCGTCATGGAGGACCAGCTTGGCTACGAAGAGGTCCAGATCAAGGGTCCCCTCGAGCTCGGCCCACTGTTCCAGGGCGTCGCCAGCAACGACCTCCAGGCCTTCCAGGACGTCTGGCTGCCGAACCACGAGGACTACCTGAGCAATCCCCAGATCGAGAACGACGTGGAACTTCTGAAGCCGTGGTACGAGGGCAAGACCGCCTACGGCATCGCCGTCCCGGACTACATGGACGTGCAGAGCATCGCGGATCTCGACCAGGCGGGCACCGACGAGATAACGGGCATCGAGCCGAGCGCGGCCTTCCATCCCGTGATCAAGAACAAGGTCATCCCCGGGTACAACCTGGACATGAAGCTAGTCGAGTCCAGCACGGCGGCGATGCTCTCGGAGCTTGACAAGAAGTACAGTGCGAAGGAGCCTATCGTGTTCCTCGGATGGTCGCCGCACTGGATGAACTCCGAGTACGACTTCCACTACCTCGACGACCCGAAGAACCTGCAGGGCGCCTTCGACGACCCGTCCAGGATCACCACCGTTGTCAACGAGGACCTCGCCGACGACGACGCGCAGGCCTATGCCTTCCTCAAGGCGATCTCGCTCGACGAAGAGCAGGTCAACACAATAGAGGCGGAGATCAACGAGGCCGGGGCGGACAACCCCGAGAAGGGCGTCCGCAACTGGCTCAAGGACAACCAGGACGTAGTCGAGCCCTGGGTGAAGGCCGCCAAGGAAGCGGGGTAAGAGGTCACTGTCCATCTGCCCGGTCCCCCAGCGGGACCGGGCAGAGTGAACGTGGGATGGCGTGGCCGGGAGAGGAGACCGGTCACGCGCACGAGGGACAACCTGGCTTGAAAAAGAAATAGGGGGAGAGGGGCGGTAAAAGGATGAGCGGTACCCGATCCGATGTCGTGGAGGAGGCCCTGCGCACCGCAGAGGAGGCGGAGCAGGAAGACCTCGCCCTCCGGCTGCTCGGCGGAGTCGCCATTAGGCTGCGGGCGAAGGACGGTCTGCATCCCGCTTTCGAGCGCGAGTACGCCGACCTTGACTGGATCGTCCCCAAGGGCAAGTCTTCGGACGCGCAGAAGTTCTTCGACTCGATAGGCTACACGCCACACGTCCGGTTCAACGCGATCCACGGCCAGGAGCGCCTCCTTTTCTTCGACGAGCAGAACGACAGGCAGGTCGACGTCCTGGTCGGCTCTTTCAGGATGTCCCACCAGATACCGTTCGGCAAGCGGCTCGCCCTCGAGCCCGTCACGGTCCCGCTGGCGGAGCTGCTGCTCACCAAGCTCCAGATCGTAGAGCTCAACGAGAAGGACGTCCGCGACGCCCTCGCGCTGCTGCACGACCACCCGGTCGAGGAGAGCGACGGCGAGGCGGTAAACGCTGCCCAGATCGCCAGGCTTTGCGCCTCTGACTGGGGCTTGTGGCGCACCTTTACCGCCAACCTCTCGGATCTCGATGAGCACATAGGCCGCTACGACCTGCCCGAGGAAAGCAAGCAGCGCATCGCCGAGCGCGTCCAGAGGTTGCAGGAGCGCATCGAAGAGGAGCCCAAAACATTCGGTTGGAAGATGCGGTCCAAGATCGGGGACCGCAAGCGATGGTATGAGCTGCCCGAAGAGGTGGAGGGAGGACCATGATATCCAGGCTGTTTTCGCGAGAACCCGAGACGCGCATCTTCTTCGCGACCGACATCCACGGCTCCGAGACCTGCTGGAAGAAGTTCCTGAACTCGGGCAAGCACTACGAGGCCGACGATCCTGATCCTCGGCGGCGACATGACCGGCAAGGCGCTCGTCCCGATCATCGAGGACGGCGGCGGGCGCTGGCACGCGACGCTGCTGGAGAACCGCGAGGACTTCGACGAGCGAGGACGAGGTCAAGGAGTTCGAGCAGGCCGTCATCCGCCGCGGCTACTACCCGTTCCGCACGACCCCGGACGAGATGGCGGAGCTCGGCAACGACGAGAAGCTGGCACGAGCTCTTCCACGAGCACATGCTCAAGACGGTCGAGCGCTGGATGCAGATGGCCGACGAGAAGCTCGAAGGCACCGGCATACGAGTGCTTCGTCAGCCCAGGCAACGACGACCAGTTCGAGGTGGACGAGATCATCGCCATCGCCAAGCGGGTGCGGCTCGCCGAAGGACGGGTCGTCGAGTTCGGCGGGTTCCAGATGGTCTCGACGGGCTGGGCGAACCGCACGCCGTGGGACACCTACCGGGAAGAGGACGAGGACGATCTGACCGAGCGCTTCGACCAGATGACCTCCCAGGTCACCGCGCCGCCCGAGAGGACCATCTACAACTTCCACTGCCCGCCCTACGGCACCGGCCTCGACGACGCCCCGGAGCTCACCGAGGACCTGCGCCCAAGCACGGCGGGCGCTCGATAGTCCCCGTCGGCTCGACGGCGGTCAGGGAGGCCATCGAGGAGCGCCAGCCGGCCCTCTCGCTGCACGGGCACATCCACGAGGCGCGGGGCAACACCAGGATCGGCCGCACGCTCTGCATCAACCCCGGCAGCTCCTACGAGCAGGGACAGCTGCTCGGCGCGGTGATCGACCTCGACGGCAAGAAGAAGGTCAAGCGCTTCGTGCTGACCAGCGGATAGGGAGGAAAGACTCATGGCGACGAACACCACGGCGGACTTCGGGAGCGGGCGATCTCTTTCAGCGGAAGGCGACGGGCCTCGTGCGGGGCTGGTCGGTGTGGGACGGCTTCATCTACGCGGCGTTCTCCATCAACCTGATCACGCTCGGCCTCTTCATCTTCTCCTACGCCCCGTTCATCCCGGACGGCTCGCCTGATCTGGGCGTCATCCTGTGCGGGGCTCTACCTGGTCTTCCAGGCCGTCACCTACGCCTCCCTGATCGCGGTGATGCCACGGGCAGGCGGCGACTACGTGTGGACGAGCCGCGTCCTCGGCGGCGGCATCGGCTTCGTGCTCGCCGTCACGGGCTGGTGGTTCATCCTCTGGCACTGGGTGCCGATCTACGCCGAACATCCTGAACATCCAGGTGCTGGTGCCGCTGGCGGCTATCTCGAAGCTCGACGGGACCGCAGCCTTCTTCGGGCGGTGCGACGGGGCTCTTTGTCGCCTCGATGATCGTCGCGCTCCTGGCCTCGGTGTACGTCTCGCTCGGGATGCGCGCCTACGCCCGCATCCAGAAGTTCTGCTTCTACGGCGGCCTGGTCGGGCTGGTGATAATGCCCGTGCTCCTGCTCGTCAACTCGAACGCCGACTTCGTCTCCGCCTTTAACTCCGCAGGCCCAGGACCTCTACGGCGCTTCGGGCAACGCCTACCAGCAGACCGTCCAGGCCGGCGAGCTGACGCCGGCCGCCTCCGGCGACTCTCGCCCTCGGGCCGAACGCTGCTCCTGATCCCGTTCCTGGTCTTCTTCAACCTGTGGTCGAACTGGGGCGCCACGCTCTACGGCGAGGTGCGCGGCGCATCGGACTTCCGCAAGAACATCTACGCGATGGGCGGCGCGCTCATGTTGACCTCTATCGTGGCGGCGATCCTCCTCGCTGCTCTTCGCCAAGACGTTCGGCTGGGACTTCTACTACGCGCGGCGAACGCCGCGTTCCGGGCCGGGAACGGCCCCGACTCGGCGTCTGGCCCTACCCGGGCCTGCTTCGCCGCCTTCTTCTTCGACAGCCCTATCCTGCAGTTCATCCTCGTGGCCCTGCTGTCGCTGTGGTTCTTCGGGTGGGTCGGGTACGGTCTTCCTGTCTTCGACTCGCGTCGTCTTCGCCACGGCGTTCGACCGGGTGTTGCCCGAGTGCGGTCGCGAAGACCTCGCGCAACGGTGTGCCTTACGCGGCGCTCGCGCTCATGCTGATCCCGTCGATCCCCGATCAGCTACATGTACGCGTTCGGGGAGAACTTCGCGACCTATATGCTCGGACGCCACGCTCGTCATCGCGATCACTTTCCTCGGCTCGACGATCGCGGCGCTTACTGCCCTGGCGCAAGCCCGACATCTACAACGCCTCCCCGATAGCCCGCTACAACGTACTCGGGATACCCCTGATCACGGTGGCGGCGGCGGCCTTCGGCATCTTCCTGGTCTTCTGCCTGTACCAGTGGTTCATCGACGACGTCTACGGCGTCAACAACAGCCAGTCGCTGGTCTACATGCTCAGCCTCTACGTGATAGCCCTCGTCCATGTACGTCGGCTTCCGGCTCTACCGGCGCTCGCAGGGGATGGACCTGAAGATGGTGTACAGCGAGATCCCAGAGGATTAGCCGATATGTCTCAGGCTACAGGCTTCAGGAAGCGGCAAAAGCCGACCTGAAACCTGTAGCCTGATACCTAAAGCCTAACTCGGCGATATCGTGTGAGCGGCGAGCGCGTAGTAGTACGGGAGGCAGTCTTCGTAGGCCTCTTGCAACTCCTCAGGCAGTACGGGGTCCCGACGCTCGGCCCGCTCGATGCCTGTGCTCTGCTCCGCCGCCTCATGCCACCCCTCCCAGCTCTTCCACTTCTCGACCTCCCCTGACTCCCAGGAGAGGGCATCTGGCCGGAAGGGTATCCCCACGCGCTCGCAGTACGCCGAGATTATGTCGACGGGGTTCTCGGAGAAGGTCATGGCATCGACCACCACAGGGTCCTCTCCCGCCTGCTCCGCGTACTTGAACGCCCAGTAGATCTGCTCGTAGCCCGTTTCCTCCAGCGTGAAGTCAGGCCACATCTTGTAGAGCGAGGAGAGCACGTACTTGGGGTCACGGATTATGAAAGTGTTGGTGAACCTGGCGATGAACTCGGGGCTCATCACGCCCCTGGCCTGGTAGGGCATGTCCTTGAGGAAGAGGCGCTTCTGGCGCGGCTTGAAGACCTCGGCCAGGACGTTCTCGTAGTTGTTCTCGGCCCTGGGCGCAACGTCTGAGTAGCGGCCGCTGAGCCTGTCCTCGCTGTAGTAGTAGGAAGCGGAGAAAGGCTCGTGCAGGACCTCGAGGTCGTCCCTCTCGACGAACACCCGCTCGAAGGCGGTCGAGAGGGAGCGGGGCACGGCCCACAAGGCTATGGGTTTCGGGTTCGCCATCTCTAGCCCGAGATCAGGGCTTTAAGTCTCTCCTGTACGGCCTCGATGGGGATGCGCTCCTGCTCCATGGTGTCCCGGTCACGAATGGTGACTTTCTTGTCGTCCAGAGTGTCGAAGTCCACCGTCACGCAGAAGGGTGTCCCCGCCTCGTCCTGGCGCCTGTAGCGGCGCCCGATAGAGCCCGAGTCATCGTAGAACAGGCGGTACTCGCCCTTGAGGTCGTCGTAGAGCTTCTTGGCTACCGTCGAGACGGGCTCTTTCTTGGAGAGCGGGAACACGGCGGCCTTCACCGGGGCGATGCGCGGGTGGAGCTTGAGGACGGTGCGCTCCTCGCCGCGGACCTCCTCCTCGGTGTAGGCGTCCACGAGGAAGGCCAGCATAACGCGGTCGGGGCCGACGGCCGGCTCGACGACGTATGGGACGTAGCTCTCGCCGGTCGCCTGGTCGAAGTACGTGAGGTTCTCTCCCGAGTACTCCTGGTGTTTCTTGAGGTCGTAGTCGGTGCGGTTGGCGATGCCTTCGAGCTCCGACCAGCCGGCGAACGGGAAGTTGTACTCTATGTCCACGCCGCGGGTCGCGTAGTGCGCCCGCTCCTCGTCCGTCTGCTCGCGCTTGCGGAGGTTCTCCTCGCGCAGGCCGAGGTTCAGGTACCAGTTGAAGCGCTCCTCGATCCAGTACTCGTGCCACTCCTCGTCGGTGCCAGGCTTCACGAAGAACTCCATCTCCATCTGCTCGAACTCGCGCGTGCGGAAGATGAAGTTGCCTGGTGTGATCTCGTTCCTGAAGGACTTCCCGATCTGGGCTATCCCGAACGGCACCTTGACCCTGCTCGTCTGCAAGACGTTCTTGAAGTTGACAAAGATCCCCTGCGCCGTCTCGGGCCGCAAATATGCGACGTTCTCCGGGCTCTTCACCGGCCCCGTGAAGGTCTCGAACATCAAATTAAAGGGTCTGACAGGTGCGAAGTCCCGGCCACCGTCTACGGGGTCCTTTATACGCTCGTCGTTCTGGATGATCTCGGTCAGCTGCTCGGGCGGGAGCCCCTCGACGTCCTGTCCCGTGGCATTCTCTATGAGGTGGTCTGCTCTGTAACGTCGCCCCGAGCTGCGGCTCTCGACGAGCATGTCGTTGAAGCCGGCGACGTGTCCCGAGGCCTCCCACACTCTAGGGTGCATGATGATGGCTGTCTCTATGCCCACCACGTCGTCGCGCATGTAGACCATGCGGCGCCACCACTCCTCTTTTATGTTGCGCTTCATCTCGACGCCGAGAGGACCGTAGTCGTAGGAGGAGCGGATGCCGCCGTAGATCTCCGAGCTCTGGAACACGAAGCCCCGGCGCTTGCAGAACGCGACTATCTTCTCCATCGAAACCGTCTGCGACAAGAAAATCCTCCAGGATTTCTGGGAACCTTACGCCGTAGCAACAGAAAGAGTATAGCTCAGGTAGAGCCCCGAGTTGAACGGGCTACCCGAGCCACTAAAATATAATGTCTGCATGGAGAACCTTCTCGCACTGGGGATCGGTATCGGCCTCGCTTCTGTGGCAGGGGTGAGGGCCTTCACGCCGCTCGCGCTGGCCGCGCTGTTTGCCGCGCTCGGGCTCCTCGCGCTGCCTTTGCCGTACGTAGATGTCGGCGGTGACGGATGGTGGTGGTCGGTCTTTGGCGCGCTCGCGGGACTCGCCGTGGTGGAGATTGCCCTGGACAAGCTTGCGGTGCTCGACCGCGCCTTCAACTATGCGATGGTCCCCGTACGGGTCTTCGCGGGGGCGATGCTATTCACTGCGGCGCTTGGCTTTGATCTGGACGCGGGATCTCTACCTTGGTTGGCAGCCGGGGGGGTGATCGCCGCCCTGGTGGCTGTGTTGAAGGTAGTGTTGCGGCCTTCGGCGAAGACGGCGTCGGCGGGGGTCTCGCCGGCATTTCTGAGCTTCTTTGAGGATGTCGTGGCACTGGTGGGCGGAGCTCTGGGCTTCTTCGTGCCGCTGGTGCCGCTGGCACTGGTGGCGTTTCTACTATACTTTTATTATCGGGTGAGGAGGAGGCGGGGGAGGAAGTATGGGGGCCTCCGCATCCTGGGCGACTAGGAGCATACAAGCGCTCCTGGGGGTGCTATGGAAGAGCGGGACATCAAGGTTGTCAGGGCGGATCGGGAGACTCCCTTCTCCCGTGGCATCCTGGCGCAGACCCTGGCCCAGGCGGGCGCCAGGCCCGAGCTGGCGCACCAGATAGCGAGCGAGGTCCGCGCCGAGCTACTGGCCGAAGAGCGCTACATGGTCGAGGAGGAGGAGGTGCTGGCCAGGGTCCGCGACAAGCTCATCAAGAAGGACGCCATAGTCGTCGGCCGGCTGGACAAGTGGCGCATCCTTCGCGAGTCCACCGAGCCTATAGTGGTGCTCATCGGCGGGGCGACGGGAGTGGGGACGAGCACCCTCGCCGCCGACGTCGCCAGGCGCCTCAACATTCAGAGCGTCATAGGACGGACTCGATTCGCGAGGTCCTCAGGCGCGCCATAAGCCCCGACCTCCTCCCCATACTCCACAAGAGCTCCTACGAGATAAAGCGCGAGGACGTCAGGGTGCCGGTCGAGGAGGAGCCGGTCCTCTTCGGCTTCAGGGAGCAGGCCTCGCGGGTCGCCGTCGGGGTCGAGGCGATCGTCGACAGGGGCCTCAAGGAGGGGACCAACCTCGTGATCGAGGGCGTGCATCTGGTCCGGAGATCATCCTGGAGCGCTACAGGGACCACCCGAACGTTTGCCCGCTCGTGGTGTACCTCTCCGACGAGCACGTGCACCGCTCGCGCTTCTACATCCGCGCCCTCGGGACAGCGATGCGCAGGCCGGCCGAGGAGTACATCGCCTACTTCAAGGAGATACGCCAGATTCATGACTACATAGTCGAGAGCGCCTCCCGCACGGGCGTGCAGAAGGTCGAGAACGTCTCCATAGAGCACACCTCGGACGCCGCGGTCGAGATCGTCACGAACCGGGTATCGGGGATCGCCGAGAAGGCTCGCCGTCACTCTTCGGCTTTCCTCCTTGACACCGCCACGCCGAGGCACGGGGTCCCGATCACGCGAGCGAAAAGCGGTTAGAATGAGCGAGGAAGCTCCCAGGAGGCAGACGAAGGTGTGGACAAGCAGCGGCTGAGAAGCTTCGTGCTCGGCGGCGTGGCCGGACTCCTCGCCGGCGTACTCCTCGCCCCCCGCAGCGGCAGGGAGTTGAGGGGCTCGATCAGGGACCGCGCTGGGGAGGCCCGCGAGCGGAGCCGCGAATCCCTCTTCGAGGCTCAGGAACGGATGCAGGAGCGTATCTCCGAAGTGCGCGAGGGCCCTGACCGGCGCACCGGTGCGCCGGGACCCCTGCGGAGCCTCCGGAGCCCGCGCCCGGGGCGCAGACGCGACCCTTCCTGCGGGACGTCTCCAGCGGCGAGGACGAGCCCGCCGAGAGGGAGGACGAGAGGTCGGAGGAGCTGCGGAGGAAGGTCCGCGAGACCCGCGCCCGCCTCAGGTCGAACCTCGATAGGCCAGGGGCGGCGGGGAAGACCGCGATCTGGGACCGCGTACGTGAGACCCACCTCTTTCGTCCCCACTCTAGAGGAGATCTCCGCGGAACGAGCCGGGGAGATAGCGGGGCCGAGGCGGCGATCTCGCACTGGACCGAAGGGGCGAGCTCAGCCGAGGATTGGTTCCGCGAGGCTAACGCAGGTTGGGGGACGCGGGCTTCTTCGTGCGCCGGGGCGGCGACACCTCGGACTTCGTGGTCTACGGGCCTACCGAGCGTCTGCCGCACGCTGTGGCGTATCCGGTGGGACCTCTCGGCGAGGACGCGGTGCTCCTTGCCTACGTCGCCGGTGACGGGCGCACGCGCCGCCGGTTGCTCGTCAGGATGCTCCGGGATCTCAAGCACCGCGGCATCGTGAGGGTCGAAGCCATCGCCAGCGACCGCGGGGCGTCCCACCACGTGCCGACCTCGTTCGCTGGAGAGCGGCTGGAAGCCTGTCCGCCGGGGATGGCGCCGCGGCAGCCCGTTCACCCTGGCGTGCACCGATCTGGGCAGCGCCGTCGAGGTGGGAGAGCTGGCGCGCGGCCTGGTCGGGCGGGTGCCGCCTGCCCCGGCTCAAGGCGCCAAACCCGGCCCCAGGCGCCTTGGTCCGGGCGAGGAGCCCTCAAGAACGACACACGTAAAGCGGATTGTTGAAGGTTCTTCCACAATCCGGCGCCATCAGGCATCAGCAATAACCCATAACCCGATGCCTGACTTTCAGAGCGGCACGATCGCCGTCTTGATAGCCGATTCACCCTCCGGCGTAGTGGCCCGCACCTCTATTATCTTGCGCGGCGGCTCGGGGGCGGCCGGCGCAGAGTTGGCGGCACCCATCGTACTCTCCCTTTGCGAGAGATCCAGATAAAAGCTCACGGGTACGGAGCTTCCCGCGGGCAGCTCGTTCACGTTATCCCGGTAGTAGAGGGCGTCGGAGAGGGCGGTGTTCTCGGAGGAGGCTTCCACGGTGAGGTTGACGTGCGACAGGTCTTCGTCGCCGGCGTTGCGCAGCCGACCACGACCTCCTGCCCCGGTAGTGCTCTAAGGGACGCCAGCTGGTTCTGGTTCAGGGTGAGCTCCAGCGCGGGACCGGCTTCGGCGCGCGGCGGGTCTGGCGTCAGGTTCCTCTCGGATGGGCCCGTGCCGAGGTTGGCCAGCAGCAGGAAGGCGCCGCCGTGGCGAAAAAAGCGAAGGCTGCGCCGGAGATCCAGAGCGCGGCCTCCTTCACCGCGCCGCTCCCCGGTCGCCGACGGGGATCTCGTAGAGGTTGTAGAAGTCCTCAAGCAAGGCACGCTTGGGCGCGGTGCGCACGCGGGGCTCGTCGGAGAGGGCCCCGCGCGCGACGATGGCGACGCTGTCTCCGCCTGGGGACCACGCCAGATCGTCCGGCCCGGTCTTCGATCTCCATGTCCTCGTTGGTTGTCACGGCTTCCAGGTCCTGGGCTGCTAGGTCGAGGACGTAGAGGTTCACCGGAGAGTTCGGGTTGAGGCGCCCGATCACTGCCAGGCGCCCGCCGTCGGGTGAGACCCGGATGCTGGAGGCGACGAAGTCCTCGCCTACCCCCGGCGTAGGTTCCGGCGGGTCGCCGGAGCCAGGCCTTATGCTGTACAGGTCGTAGAGCGGCGCCGTGCCCCCGTCGATAGACGTAGCCTCTTTCCCGACGACGTAGCAGATTCCTTTCCTGGTCCACTGCGGCGCGCCGAAGATCTCCAGACCCCTATCCAGCACCGCTATCCGCCGGTGGACGCCCTCCATGAGGTCGAAAGTGTGCAGCTCGAAGGTGTCCCCTGCGGTGCGCGCCGCCAGGGCTACGCTTCTGCCGTCCGGCGAGAGGGAGAGGCCGGTGACGCGGCCCCCGACGGTGCTGGTGTAGACCTGCTCCACCGCTCCATTGTCGCGGAGCAGCGCTAGCCCGCTCTTCCCTGGCCCTGTCCGTAAGGCGACGATCAGACCATCCCCCTCTGGCCCCCGGCTCATGGCCAGCACCTCCTTCGCGACCTCTCTGACCGCGAGCGACTCTTCACCCGAGCGCGCCCTGTAGACGGATGCCCCATCCGCCGGCACCGCGCCGGAGGCCGCGCCGAGGATGGCCAGTATGTCCTCGGAGGTCCATTCGGCGTCCTCGGCCACGAAGTCCCTGGTCGTCCAGCGCCTGGCCTCCCCTGTGCCTACTGGCCTGTCCACCACGTAGCCGTCTACAGTGAACGCTACCCTGCCGCCGTGCGGGCTCCAGCTCGGGGATCCCTTGTAGCCGGGGCCGGAGCTTAAAGGCTGCGCCTTGGGACCGAGGCCCGGGTCGACTCGCTCGCCCGCGGCGGACAGAGGCGGTATGGACCTCTCCTGCTCCGGGTGCATGCACCCGATCGCCAGGAAGACCGTCGCCGCCAGCAGCGCCGCGCACTTCACGGCGGAACGCGCCCTGGAGCGCATGCTAAAGCGCATGCTAAAGCGCATGGCTGGCGGAGCGCGTGATAGGTGCTTTGGGGAGGCGTACCCTGAAGGTGGAGCCCACGCCGACCTCGCTCTCTACGGAGATGTCGCCACCGTGCATCTCGACGATCTGGCGGCTGATGGCGAGCCCGAGCCCACTTCCCCCGGTTGCGCGCGAGCGGTTTTTGTCTACCCTGTAGAAACGCTCGAAGAGCTGGCTCAGATCTTCTGGTGGGATGCCGACGCCGGTGTCCTTCACCTCGACCGTCAGGGATGCAACGTCCTCCTCTATCTCGACGTCAACGCGATCGCCAGCGTCGGAGTACTTGATGGCGTTGTCCAGCAGGTTGAGGAAGACCTGATAGAGCTTCTGGGCGTCGCACACGCAGCGGTGCTCGGTGGAGGCGTCGAAGGTTACCTCGATGCCGAACCTCGCGGCCTTGGTCTCCACGGACACCAGGGCGGTCTGGAGGATCCTGCTCAAATCCGTCGGCCCGACCTCGAGCTGGTACTGCCAGGCATCGAGAT
>CAWFVR010000014.1:0-116740 GCA_963819315.1 uncultured Rubrobacteraceae bacterium | reverse complement strand
CGATGGTGCCAGGGATAGTCAGCAGCGACATCGACGCCCGCAACGTCGCCCAGCCCCTGAGGCGAGCCCTGATCACCGCCGGAGCCAGCTTCCGGCGCGCCGAGGGCAAGAAGCATCGATCTTGACAAAAAAGTCGTGGTGGCCGACGGTGGTATAGAGTTCCCCTATGACCACATCGTCATCTCGCTGGGTGGCCTGCCCAACTTCTTTGGCATCCCCGGCGTGGAGGAGCACAGCCTGACCATGAGGGGCGTCGAGGACGCCGAGCGCATCCGCAACCGGGTTATAGAACGCTTCGAGGAGGTCTCGCTCATCAGGGGTGAAGTGCCCGAGTCCAAGCTGACCTTCGTGGTCATAGGTGGTGGCGCGACCGGGGTCGAGGTGGCCTCGGAGATCCACACCCTCGTACACGAGAACCTGGCCCCGGACTACCCGAACATAGACCCGCACCGCGTCCGCATCATCCTGCTCGAAGGTCTTCCGAACATCCTGCCGGAGCTGGATCCCGCGCTGCGCAAGGCCGCCCGCGCCAGGATGGTCAACCAGCGCATCGAGGTCAGGACGAACGCCATGGCTGAGGAGATAACCGACAACTGTGTGAAGCTCAAGGGCGGCAGCACAATAGATTCGGAGAACGTGATCTGGACCGCCGGCAACCGTCCGAACCTCGGCATCGAGGCTCCCGGCCTTCCCGTGGACGAGCGGACCGGCATAAAGGTGGACGAGTTCCTGCGCGTCGAGGGTCACGAGAACGTCTGGGCGATCGGTGACTGCGCCGCCGTCCAGGACGTCCGCGCAGAGCAGGACGGCAAGATCGTCCCGCCGACCGCGCAGGCCGCGGTCCAGGAGGGCCACGTGGTCGCCCGCAACATCCTGGCCGCCATCGACGGCAGGCAAGACGACATGAAGAGGTTCGAGTACCGGCCCATCGGGCAGCTCGTCGAGCTCGGGAGCGACTTCGCCGTCAACGAGGTGATGGGCGTGCGGTTCACGGGACACCTCGCGGCGATATTCTGGCGCATGGCCTACCTGGTGCGCCTGAACAGCCCGCAGAGCAAGGTGCGTATCGCCGCGGACTGGATCGTCGGTCTCTTCCTGAGACCCGCCGTCACCCAGATCCGGGGGACCTCCGAACGGTGAGCCCCGGTCACACGTCGGAGAGCGGGCGTAGCGTGCTGCGCGAGATCGGAGAGTGGAAATGCGCCTGACCCTCGCCAACCAGCTGACGCTGGTCAGGATCGTGGCGGTGGTGCCGCTCATGATCGCGCTGTATTTGCCTTTCGGCTGGGCCCGCTGGGTCGCGCTCGCGATCTACGTGGCGGCCATCCTCACCGACTACTTCGACGGGATCGTCGCCCGGCGCTCCAACGAAGTAACGGGTTTCGGCAAGCTGATGGACTCGATCGCGGACAAGGCCCTGATAGTCTCCGTGTTCTTCGCCCTCGTGGGCGAGGGGTCGATGGCGGCCTGGATGGCCGCGATCATGGTGATCCGGGAGTTCGCCGTTACGGGCCTCCGCATGGTCGCCCTCGAGGCCGGCGAGGTCATCGCCGCCAACAGCTGGGGCAAGGCGAAGATGAACGCCCAGAGCATCGCCGTGTTTATCCTGCTTCTCGGGGAGCCGGGGGCCGCCGGATGGCGCGGCGTGATGGCGGTGATCGGCTGGTGGGCGATGCTCGTCGCCGTGCTCCTCACCCTGCTCTCGGGGTGGTCCTATTTGAGGGACACCCCGCGTATACTCTCCATCACCTCCAAGCGAGATCAGCGCCTCTAAAACCTGTAGAATCACGACCCATATGGCGGACGAGCCGAGCAAACGCCTGAGACCCGCCGAGGTCGAGATGATACTGCGCCACGCGGCGGAGCTGAATTCCCGCCGCTGGTCGCGCGACGACGGCGGCACACCCTCCGTCTCACCCGAGGTCCTGGTTCAGGTTGCGGCGGCTGCCGGCATCCCGGAGCAGGACGTCAGAAGAGCAATGTGGGACCTGGCATCTGAGAAGACCGCAGAGCCACACACCCTTGCCTGGAAGACGTACGGCCCCGCGCGGCTCCGGGCCGTCAGGGAGGTCGAGCGGTCCCCAAGTAAGACCCAGGACCACCTCGAGTCATTGCTGCGGCTCGAGCAGGGGCTCAAGCTGCGGCGCAAGACGGAGAGCAGCTCGCTCTGGGACTCGGGGGACCTGCTCGGCGCGGTGCGCCGGACGCTGGACTTCTCGGGCGACAGATCGTTGCTCAAAACCGGGTCGGTCGAGCTCCGCGTCGAGGAGCTCGACGCGGACCGGTGCGCTGCGAACCTCACCGCCGACATGTCCAACCAGCGCGCGGAGTACCTCTCGATCGGGGGGATAGTAGGGGTGACGCTCGCAGTGCTCTTTATCCTCGCCGGGGCCCAGAACCCGCTGTTCTTCCTCGGCGTCATCCCTTCGCTCGCAGCCCCCGTCTTCGCCTTCAAGTTCGCCTACCGCAGGGCATGTGGCGAGATCCGGCGCAGCCTCGAAGACCTCCTGGACGCCGCTGAGGAGGGACCGCCGCAGGAGGAAGAGCCGCCCCCCGACCGCGGCGACCGCCCCCCAGGCCAGATCCGGGGCCTCAGACCCATCCCGAGGTTCGTGCCCCAGCAGCAGAGAGATGGCGAGTAAATAGCATTTCAGCACGCTACGCCCTTTTAGGGCTTCGCTTGTCAGCACGCTCCAGCCTTCGGCTTCCGCTTGTCAGCATTTCAGCTTCCTCTGCCGTTGGGCTCTTGCCCGGTCACGTATTAGGAGACGGCTTTGTGGCAGGAGCTCTGTCTAGTGGTGCGGAGCGACGAAGTGCGCCAACCTAGCTCACTAGCTGACAAGCCGACCGGAGGGAGGCGTGCTGACAAGCTACAATAAATCCATGCCTTCGAGGGTGCTCAAGGAGATCTTCGGCTTCGACTCTTTCCGTCCTGGCCAGGAGGAGGCGATCAGGGCCGTCCTCGAAGGCCGGGACACCCTGGCGGTGATGCCTACGGGCGGCGGCAAGAGCCTGTGCTACCAGGTCCCGCCCTCATGCAGGAGAGCCTGACCGTCATCGTCTCGCCCCTGATCTCGCTGATGAAGGACCAGGTGGACTCGCTGATCCAGAGCTCGGTCGCAGCCGCGGCCACGCTCCACTCCGGGCTCTCGCCAGAGGAGCGCTGGGAGGTCGAGCGGAGAGTGCGAACGGGTGAGATCCGGATGCTCTACGTCGCCCCGGAGCGCCTGCGCTCGCTCGAGTTCGTCCTCTCGCTGCGGCGCGCGGGCGTCGGCCTCTTCGTCGTGGACGAGGCCCACTGCATCTCCGAATGGGGCCACGACTTCCGCCCCGACTACCTCTTCCTGCCCCGCGCCGTGAGAGACTTGGGTAGCCCGCCCGTTCTCGCTCTCACCGCCACCGCTACCCCCCGCGTCCGCGAGGACATACTCCGCTCGCTCAAGATGCGCTCGCCAGAAGTCGTAGTTACGAGCTTCAACCGCCCGAACCTCACCTACAGGGTCCTCTCCGCGAAGGAGAAGAAGCACAAGCTGCCCCTGATCCTGGACGTAATACGCAACGCCGCGCCTCCCGGGCATCGTGTACGCGACGACCCGCAAGGAGTGCGAGGAGCTGGCCGCCCACCTGCGCCGCTCCGGTGTGGACGCCGCCGCTTATCACGCGGGGATGGGACCTGTGGAGCGCTCGGACGTTCAGGAGCGGTTCATGACGGACGAGCTCTCCGTGGTCGTCGCCACGATAGCCTTCGGGATGGGGGTGGACAAGCCGAACGTCCGGTTCGTGGTCCACTCGAGCGTCCCGGGGAGCCTGCCCGCGTACATGCAGGAGTCCGGCCGCGCCGGGCGCGACGGAGAGAACTCGGAGTGCGTCATCCTCTACCGCGGCGCCGACCTCGGGCGGCGCAAGCGGCTGGTGACGCTCGGTACCGCGGGGGAAGAGGACGTCGGTTCGCTCTTCCACGCGCTCGCGGGGCTCGAGCGTGAAGGGAGGGTCAACCTCCAGCCCAACGCCCTTCCCGCGCTCGGGGGGGTGGACCCGGACTCGGCCTGGATCGTCCTTGGCAGCCTGGAGGAGTCGGGGTTGATCCACCGCGGCTACGACCTCTGGGCCGAGGTCGAGGTGCGCCGCCTGGAAGAGGAGCGGGAGGGGCTGCGCGAGGAGGTGGCAGCCGTGCACGCTGCGCTGCCCGGCGGCGGCACCATTGGCCTTCCCGAGCTCGCCCGCCGCGCGGGCGTCCGCCCCGCCATAGCGCAGGGCGCCCTGTACCGGATGATGGTAGACGGAGTGGCGGAAATCATCCCTCGCGGGTCCGTTGTGGACGTGAGGCTCAAGGCTTCGGTGCTCGACGCGCGCAGCCGCCGCACCATCGCGGGCAGGCTAAAGAGCCGCGCCAAAGCGGCTTACGCCCAGATCCGGGATGTAGAAGCCTACGCTAACCTGACCAGCTGCCGCCGCGAGCACCTCCTACGGCACTTCGGTGACACCGAGCCGGTCGCGCCCTGTGGCGCCTGCGACGTCTGCCTCGGCGAAGCCGAGACGCTCGGTAGCGAGCCGCCACGCGCCGCGCCCGAGACGCTCTTGAGTGGGATCGCCGTACGGATGGATGGATCGATTTCCCCGGAGCTCTTCGAGCGGCTCAAGCGCTGGAGGGGGGAGCAGGCGCGGCGGCAACAGGTTCCCGCATACGTGGTGCTCCACAACTCGCACCTGGAGGAGATAGCCGCCCGCAAGCCGCAGACCATCCACGAGCTCGGCTCCATAAAGGGTATCGGCCTCAGACGCGCCGCCCGCTACGGCGAGGAGCTGCTCGCGCTCGTCCGCGGCGAGGAGGCGGCCGCGCCTGATCAGGACGGTGACACGGCCGGCTACCGCCCGCATCTGGAAGCCGCCGAACGCCTCATCCGTTCCGGACAGGGCGCCGAGGCCGTCTCCGAACTGGCTCGCGCCCTGGAGCTCGGAGGCGACGCAGCAAAGGAGGCCGTGAACGAACTCCTGAAGCCGACAAGCTGAAATGCTGACAAGCGAAGCCCTAAAAGGGCGAGCGTGCTGACAAGCGGAGGCCGAAGGCCGCAGCGTGCTGACAAGCCTGCGTAGCAGGCGTGCTGAAATGCTAGAAGAAAGGAGATGGGTATGAAGCTTGACGGGAAGAAGATCGTGGTGCTGGTGGCCGAGGGGTTCGAGGACCTGGAGTACTGGGTCACGGTGATGCGGCTACGGGAGGAGGGGGCGGAGGTCATCTCGGTCGGGACGAGCCTGGACCCGGTCTACGGCAAGAACGCCTTGCAGGCCCAACCGGACGCGACGGCGGAGGACGTGGACACCTCCGAGCTCGACGGCATAGTCGTACCCGGCGGCTGGGCACCGGACAAGCTACGGCGCTACCCGGAGATCACCGGCCTCGTCAGGGCGGTGCACGAGGCCGGCAAGACCGTCGGCATCATCTGCCACGGCGGGCTCGTCGCGATCTCAGCCGGCATAGTGGACGGCGTCAGGGCGACTGGCTCCCTCGGCATAAAGGACGACCTGGAGAACGCCGGAGCGACCTGGGTTGACAAGCCGGCCTTCCGCGAAGGGAACCTAGTCTGGGGCCGCGTCGTCCCCGACATCCCAGCCTTCTGCCGCGAGCTCGTAGCGGCCCTCGCGGAGCAGTAGGAGAAGGGCGCCTCCGCGGCTGGAGCCCTAGGCCAGCGGCGCGATGTAGCGTAGCACTGCCCAGAAATGGCAGGCGCTTCCCGCCAGGACGAAGATGTGCCACAGCTCGTGGAACCCGAAGACTCCAGGAACCGGGTTGGGGCGCTTGAGCCCGTAGGCGAGCGCGCCCGCGCTGTAGACCAGGCCGCCGGACAGGGCCCAGGCGATTCCGCCTGACGGCACCGCTCGAAGGAGCGCTGGGGCCGCGATCACGGCGATCCACCCCATGCCGAGGTAGAGCGCTACCGAGAGCCAGCGCGGGGCGTCCATCCAGCGGAGCTTGAGCACGACGCCGCACAGCGCGAGGCTCCAGATAATGGCGAGCAAACCCCACTTCCATCCGCCATCCAGCGCGAGCAGGCAGAAGGGGGTGTACGTGCCCGCTATGAGAACGAAGATGGTCATGTGGTCCAGTCTCCGCAGCCTCGCTACTCCAGCGGGAGAGAGCGGGAGAAGATGGTAGAGGGCGCTCGCGACGTAGAGGGCGACCAGGCTCAGACCGAAGATGCCGAAGGCGAGGAGCTGATCCAGCCTCCCCGTGCTCGCCGCCATCGCCAGCAGCACGCCCAGCCCCACGACCGCGAGCACCCCTCCCGCCGCGTGGGTGAGCCCGTTGACAGGTTCCCGCAACATCTTTTTCGACCTGCGACCTTTACGCGTCACGTGCTCTGCGTCCATCCGATTGCCTACCCTCGTGGGTAAGGGTACCCCAACCAGCGAGAACCGGGAAGTCGAGTAGCCCGGCGGATTGTCGCGCTCATAACCGGGAAGTCGTCGGTTAACCTTACGCTGGTGCGGGGACTCCTTTGCGGCACTCGCGTCTCTAGCTGTGCTTGATTCAGATGAATTCATCTGAAATTCATCCCCGATTCATCGTCGTGTCTGTAATACTCGTTTAAAGGCAGTCAGGACAGCGAGTGAGCATTCGTAGTAATGTGAGCACCGGCCACTCCTCCGTATTCTTTGCAGGGAGTTGTGTGATTGCCGAAGCTCGCGTGCGCTCTGCAGCGGCAGCTTCTGCTTCAGCCGTCGTAGTCGGGTAAAGACCCGCCCGCGTCCTCGAGCACGTACTGGTCGAACATCCGTCTCACCACGTCTGGGTGACCAGCCGCGATATCCTGCTGCATCTCGGGGTCCCTCCGCAGGTCATAAAGCCTTGGGTTCTCACGGTCCTGGCGGGAGACCATGGCGTACCCTCCGTCTCTGGTCCACACGAAGTTGTGATAGCCGGCCGTGAAGTGCGACCGCTCCCCGGGCTGCCCACCATCGAAGAGCACGGAGAGGTCCTGGCCGTCCATGGGTTGCTCGGGCTCTATGCCGAGGAAGCCGAGGATGGTTGGCGCCACATCGTGGGTGGAGGCGTAGTGGTCGCTGGTCTCTCCCGCTCCCTTGCCTCCGGGGTGCCGGATCATGAACACGATATCCGTGAGCTCGGGCCACAGAGCGTAGGGTGGCTTGCCTGTGATACCGTGCTCGCCGTGGGCGACGCCGTGGTCGGAGAGGAGGATGAGCAGGGTGTTCTCGAAGAGGTCGAGCTCTTCCATCCTGTCCAGGAAGCGGCCGAGCCAGCGGTCTACCATAGTGACCTCGCCCGCGTAGAGAGCTCGCATGCGCTGGAGCTCGCGGTCGGTGAGGTAGTTGCTGGGTCCGTAGACGGGTGAGAAGGGCTCCAACCCGTCGTATCCCTCGTCGTAGAGGGCAGCGTACTCCTCGGGCGCGTCGTAGGGCGCGTGGGGGTCGTAGTTGTCCACCACCAGGAAGAAACGCTCACCTTTGCTCGCGGCCTCCAGAACCTCCGAGGCGCGGGTGAACACCTGCGGCGAGAACCAGTCCTCCTCCTCCCGCCGGTACGCCACGTTGGCGAAGTATTGCTTGAAGTACTCTTCCATTCCGAGCGCCCGTCCCACTTCCTCGGGAGGATAAGTCCAGATGGGCCTGTAGCTGTCGGTGGTCTGGCCCCGGATGAAGTCGAAGACGTCGAAGCCCTGCTGGAAGTTCATAGAGGCTTTGTACTCGTGCAGGTTATCGGTGACCGTCAGGGTCGCGTAGCCGTTCTGCTTCATTATCTCGGCCAGGTGCGTCTGGCCCTCGGGGATCGGCTGCCAGCCCCAGAGGCCGATGTCTATGCCTTTGTAGCGCCGCCAGCCCCTGAACGGCCAGGTGCGCATCCCCGTGTGGATCGCGCGCCGCGCGCAGATCGTGGGCAACGACTCGGGGTAGGCACTGGTGAAGCGCAGGCTCTCTTTAGCCAAAGCGTCGAGGTTTGGGGTCTGGATCCAGCCGTTGCCGTAGGCTCCGACGTGGTCTTTCCTCAGGCTGTCTATGATGATCAGGACGACGTTGGTGTCGCCGATGCTCCTGTTCAACTGAGGGATACACCCGGAGGCGAGCGCCGAGGCACCGAGCAGGGTCGCCCCGGCAGCCCCAGTTGCTTTGAGGAACTGCCTCCGCGTTAACGTTCTCTGCACTATGCTCCGTAGTCTCCCGAGCGGTCCTGCTTCGCCGCGGCCTATTCTAGCTGAATCGGGCCGTCTGTCCGGACGAAGTCGAGGTCCTCTGGATGGTGGCCGAAGGCCGCCCCGAGCATGAGCCAGAACAAGCCCAGAAGCGGTGCCAGAGCGTATACGCCAGGTGGGGTGGAAGGTGGGATCGCCCTTCAGAAGCATCCCGCCAGCTTATCCAGACTTATCCGTCGCCTGAGTAGTGGCTGGCTTCACGCAGGGCTACGGGGGCGCTTGATAGAATAACTTCATGACGAGGAGCATCACCGCCGTAGCGTTAGGGGTGCTCATCGCGCTTGCGATCGGGCTGCTCGTGGTGTTCGGCATCTTCGCGCCGGTTTTCACGGCGCTTTTTGGGATGGAGATGGCCGCCTCGACGGCCGTCCCGACCGCCATGTTGGTGTTCGCGGCAGCCTTCTCGTTCTACTTCGGAGGCATGGCCGCGAGCTACATGGCGCCTGCCCGGCGCCGCTTGCACGGCGTACTCGTCGCGCCCGTAGCTTTCGTTCTCTCACCACTCATCAACCTTGCTACTGGGCAGGCAATGTTCCCCGGTGTGGACGATCCGGTGACTGTCCTCCTGGCCGCCCTCTTCCTCTGCGTCTCCCTGGCCGCGGCCTACATAGGAGCCCGCCGCGGGGATGCGCTCTTCGCCTACAACCAGCGCATGAAGCGCCGCGCTCCGCGCTAATAAGCACGCCTCCCTCCGGTCGGCTTGTCAGCACGGCTGCGGCTTCGCCATACGCCTTCTCAGCACGCTTCGGCCCTTCAGGGCCTCGCTCTCAGCACGCCGCCTTGGGCTTCGCCAGGCGGCTTGTCAGCTTCTCTTTGCACTGAAAGAAGCTGAAATGCTGACAAGCGAGGGCCCTGAAGGGCCGAGCGTGCTGACAAGAGGCCGCCAGGCACGGCGTGCTGAGAAGCGGAAGCCGAAGGCGCAGCGTGCTGACAAGCCGACCGTAGGGAGGCGTGCTATCTCATCGAGCCTGGATGCCGAGCATCAACCTTCCCTGAGCGTCCATGCGGGCGTTTGGGTGTTGGCCGGGACCCTCGATCTCCGCGGGGTCGTCGCCGGTCCCTGTCAAATAGACTCTGGGCTCCTCGACGCCTTCAGTCGGGTCGGAGACGTAGCGGCGCCAGGCTATGTCTCCCCAGGCGAACGTGAGGATGGGCTTACCTGGGGCTTCCCCGTGCAGTCCGGCGTGGACTCGCGGGAGGCCGAGGGCCTTCGATATGGAAGCGACGGCCCGGGCGTGCTCGCTGGCGTTGAACAGCGCAATTCCGTCCCTGAGCCGGCGCTCGGGGTCTGATAGCCGCTCGAGGCTCTCGAGCGCCTCCGCCAGTTTTCTGGCGTTCTGCCGGCTCTCTTCCTGGGCTTCGCGCAGGCGAGCCTCCAGGTCGCTGATCCTCTCCTCGGCCAGGAGCCTCTCGGCGTCCAGCTCCCTCAAGCGCCCGTCTTGCTCGTCCTCGGTCTCTCTTCCCTCGCGTGGGGCACCGTTGGGTCGCAAGAGCTCCCCGCTCTCGACGCGGGTACGGAAGTTTGCGAGCTCGGACTCCATCTCCCCCCTGAGCCGCTCGGATTCTTCGAGGGACTCCTCGAGCCCCATGATGCGGCCCTCGAGGTCGGAGATCTCCTCCCCGAATCGCTCGACCACGCGCTCGAGGTCCTCTTCCGCCGAGATCTTTTGTGAGAGCCTTGCGGCCTCGAGATCGGCCAGACGGGCGGTATAAGCGCGGACCTCGGTCTCGCGCTGGATCCTGACCTCCCCAAGCCTCTCCTCGAGCGCCCAGGTCTCGAGCTTGCGGCGCTCGTCCTCGGCCGCGAGCCGCTCCTCGTACTCGCGTCTGAGGCGCGCGATCTCCTCGGCGTGGCGTGCCCGTAGCGCCCTGTTGTCCGCCTCTCTCTGAGCCTGGAGGGAGGCGACCCGGCGCTCGGCGGCATCGCTCGTCTCAGAGAGCTTGGATGCCTGCGCGCGCCGCAGCTCGCGTTCCCTGCTCTCGGCCCGCGACTTGACCTTGCGCAGCTCTTTCTGCCGCGCTTCTTCGGCCTCTCTGGCCTGCTGCTCCACCTGTTCCCGCAGGGACTCTATCTCTGCCTGCTGGGTCTCGACCACCGCCTGGTAATCCCTCTGGAGCTCGAGCTCTCTGCCGGCCGCGGCGTTCCTGAGCGCGTGCAGCGCCGCCTCCTGTCGCTCGTCGGCCGCCCGCCGCTCCTCGGCGTAGCGCTGCCCGAAGTCCTCCCTCAGGCGACGCTCCAGCTCCTCCTTCCGCTCCTCGACCTCCAGCCGCATGCTCTCGAGCTCGGCTGCGTGGCGCTCTTCCTGCTCGCGGTAGCCCTCCCGCAGCTTCTCTTCCCACTGCTGTGAGGAGGTCCTCAGCGCCTCAATCTCCGCCTCCTGGCGCTGCTCCAGCGCCTCCCGCTCCCGCCTGAACTCCTCTTTGAGCGTCGATACGCGCTCCTCAGAGGAGGCAGCCTCAATGTCCACGCGGCGCTGCTCCTCGAGCTGGCGGCGAGCATCGGCGAGCTCGTTTATGTGCTGGTTTCGGAGCCTGAGCTGATCGTCTGAGTGCCGGGTACGGAGCTCGGAGAGCTCGGCGCGGAGGTTCTCGACCTTCCGCTCGGCCTCGGCGCGGGCGCGCTCCTGCTCCTCGAGGGCTCGGCCTCTGGCCGAGACCTCCTCCTGGGCGGCTTTGAGCGCGACGCTCGCCTGCTCCAGGTCGCGGCGGAGGTTCACTACCTCCTCCTCGAGGCTCTCGATCAAGGCTCCCGCCGCCTCAATTCCTCTGGCGAGCTCGTCTACCTGATCCCTCGGTTCTTCGCTCACCTCAGCCCTTTCCGGGGAGTTCGTCGCGCAACCCGTCCCTCCTGGAATCGCGTGTGGCTTAGAGTAAACCTTGACACGCTTCTGGTAAAGGGCATCGTGATGAACGGGGCTCGCTCCTCGCCCCTGCCGTGCAGGCAAATGGGAGTTGCGTGGAGCGCTGCAGGATGAGTGGGCCCTCGCGGGTCCGTGAGATCAGGTCCCTTTGCAGGAGGGGCAGAGACCTTCGACGACGATCGTCGTGCGGGTTACCTCATAAGGGGTGTTGTGCTTGATGCTCTCTTCCAGCTCCCCGAGCTCGATGCCGGGGATCTCGGACACCGCGCCGCACTCAGCGCACCGGACGTCCAGGTGCGGCTCGAGGTTAAGGTCGTATCGCGTGGGCGACTCCGACCAGTGCTTGGAGCCGATCACCCCGATCTCCTCGAGCACGGAGAGCGCCTGGTAGACGGTGCCTAGAGCTACGCGCGGGTTCTTCCTCTTGACGATTAGGTAGATGTCCTCGGCTGAAGGATGCCCCCCGGCCTCGTTGAGCGCGTCGAGCACGGCCCGACGCTGAGAGGTCAGGGTGTACCCCGACCGCCGGAACTTCTCCCGGATATCTGGCTCCAGCACGCCGGGCATCTCTACCATGGTGTCCAATCAGTAACCATTCCTATTCCGGAGTCTATCATACGGCATCCACCCCGCGGCGGTGTAACATTAGTCCAGGATGTCCGTCCTGACCGACGTACTGGTGAACCTGTGGCGCCTGTTACGCAACGCCTACGTGCGCCTCCTGAGACGGCCGCCCGACTACGTCTCCTTGGAGGTGGCCGGAGCCTTGCCGGAGTTCGAGTCCAGGGTCGGCTTCATCCAGCGCCGTCTGAGACCTGGCCCGACCGGTCCGAGTCTGGAGGGGCTACGGGGTATTCTCGCCAGGATCGCCGGCGACGGCCGTACCAGCGGTGTCGTATTGCGCCTCCGGAGTTTGGACGCTGGGTGGGCCGCGCTGGAGGAGTTGCGCCGGGAGATCACTGCTTTCAGAGAGCGCGGCGGCCGGGTCGTAGCGTACCTCCTGGACCCTGTGGACAGCCGTTCGTACTACCTGGCTTGCGCGGCAGACGAGATCCTGGCCACCCCGCTCGCGACCATCGGCGTCACCGGGCTCCGAACCAGGGTCAACTTCCTCAAGGAAGCCCTGACCCGTATAGGAGTCGAGGCCGAGGTAGTCGCGGTCTCGCCGTACAAGTCGGCTGGGGACCCCTTCGTCCGCAACGACTTCTCCAGGGAGTCCCGCGAGCAGGCCGAGCGCCTCCTCGACCGCAGGTTCGAGGAGCTGGTAGGCGCTATCGCGCGGGGGAGAGACCTCTCCCTTGAGGAGGTACGTTCCGCCATAGATGGCGCCCCCTACTCCGCACCCGAGGGGCTATCCCGCGGCTTGCTCGACGGTGTGTGCTACGAGGACGAGCTGCCGGAGAGGCTCGGGACGGAAGGGAGACTCGCGATGCTCGTGGAGTGGAGCGCGGCGCGGCGTTCGCTTCGCGTACCGTACCGCGCGAGCCCGCGCCGGCGGGTAGGGCTCGTGAGCCTGTCAGGGACCATCGTGCGGGGGAAGAGCCGGAGGTTGCCGGTTCCGCTGCCGCTACTCGGCGGCGAGCAGGCGGGGAGCGAGTCTGTCGTGGCCGCCCTGCGGCTCGCGGAGAAGAACCGGCGGGTAGCGGCTATCTTGTTTCACGTCGAGTCACCCGGCGGAGACGCGCTCGCGTCTGACCTGATCTGGCGCGAGGTAGAGCGCATCCGCGCGAAGAAGCCCGTGGTCGTACTTATGGGGAACGCAGCGGCCTCCGGTGGTTACTACGTCTCGGCGGCCGCGACCCACGTCGTCGCCCGCCGCTCCACCATAACGGGGTCCATCGGTGTCCTCTCCATCCGCCCCGTCGCCCGCGGCTTCTACGAGAAGATAGGGGTACACCCGGCCGCCGTGCGGCGCGGCGCCAGGGCCGGTCTCCTGGACCTCAGCCGGAGCCCTACGCCAGACGAGCTGCGCGTTCTGCGAGAGCAGATTAGCTTCATCTACGACGCGTTCAAGGACCGCGTCACGCGCGGGCGCGGCTTGGATGCTACCGAGCTCGAGGACGTGGCGGGGGGGCGCGTCTGGACCGGAGTCGAGGCCCTCGAGCTCGGCCTCGCCGACGAGGTGGGCGGCTTCGACGAGGCGCTGCGCAAGGCGCGCGATCTGGGCAAGGTGGAGCGGGACGCGCCAGAGGCCTTGATCAAGATCTCACCTCCCCGCAGCGGTCGTCCCGCGCCGGCAAAGCCGGCGGAGGCGGCCCGCGAGATGGTCGATGAGATCAGGGACGCGGTCCTCGATCTCCGCGCGGTACGCGTGTGGGCCGTCTCACCGTACGATATACGCGAGGATTGATAATATCCCCTCGTCGGAGGGCCATCAGGACAGAAGGGCGGTACTTGAGCGCGAGCCCTAGAAAAGACGTCGACCGGCGGGCGATGTCCGCTTTGTCGGCCGGACACCTGTTCACGGACCTGAACCAGGGGGCCGTGGCGGCGCTGCTCCCGTTCCTCGTAGCGGAGCGGGGCCTCACTTTAGCGGCGGCCGGGACGCTGATGCTCGCTGCGACCGTCGCCTCCTCTGTCGTGCAGCCGCTCTTCGGGATCTTCTCGGACAACCGCCCACTCCCGGCGCTCATGTCCCTCGGGGTGCTTTTAGCGGGCGCCGGGATGGCGCTCGCTGGCGTCGCCCCCAGCTATCCCCTGATCCTGCTGTGCGTCGTCCTGAGCGGTATCGGGGTCGCCGCCTTCCACCCCGAAGCGGCCCGCTTCGCCAACTACGTCTCCGGCTCGCGACGCGCGCGCGGGATGAGCTTCTTCTCCGTCGGCGGAAACGCTGGCTTCGCCCTCGGGCCGGCTCTGACTACCCCGCTCGTTCTTGCCTTCGGTCTGCCGGGCACGCTGTTCCTCGCGCTGCCCGCCGCGGTGATGGCAGCCGTGCTCTTCCTCGAGATCCCGCGCATGATGGGATTCAAGCCCGACGCAGTCGAGAGCGAGGGCACGCAGCCGGCGGCGGCGCCTGAGCACTGGGGGCCATTCGTCCGGATGGTCATGATCGTCACGGTGCGCTCCTTTGTCTACTTCGGGCTCGTCGCCTTCGTGGCCACTTACTACGAGCGCGTGCTCGGGACGTCGACAGCCTTCGGCAACGCCGCCCTTACCGTGATGCTCGCTGCTGGAGCGGTGGGGACCTTGCTCATGGGACCGCTCGCGGACAGGTTCGGCCGCCGCGCGGTAGTCGGCGCGTCCATGCTCCTGCTGCCCCCGCTCATCTACGGCTTCACGCTCTCGGGGCCGGTCCTGGGGATGGCCCTGCTCGCGCTGGTCGGCGCGGTTACCGTGGGCACCTTCGGCGTTACGGTCGTGATGGGCCAGGAGTATCTGCCCGGCCGCATAGGGCTCGCCGCCGGCATCACGATGGGACTCTCGATCGGCCTCGGTGGGCTCGGCGCTCCAGTCCTGGGGTTGCTCGCCGACTACGCCGGCCTCTCGGTCACGATGCTGGTCATAGCCGCTCTTCCTGTAATCGGGCTGCTCCTCGCTCTGACACTTCCCCGCAACGTCCCGGCTTCTCCCAAGATCTGAGATCAACCAGCCCTCCTGTGATAGAAACCTCAGTCGCGTCCCGATGGTCGGGTACCATACTTTGGATGAATTCAGCTCCTGCATGCGTGCTCCGCTGAGTTGAGGGCTTTTCAGCTTCTCGGCCTGTTCGCCCACCGGTTCCGGTGGGCCATCCTCGTGACGTGGGCCATGCTTGTGATCGCGAGCGTGTTCTTCGCTCCGGATCTCTCGGGCCGTCTCAAGGGCGGCGGCTTCGAGGGCTCGAACTCGGAAGCCGAGAGGGTGCAAGATCTCATGTCCGAGGAGTTCGGTGTCTCTCCGGCGACCCTCATTGTGGTCTTCGAAGGGAACGGGCTCTCCGCCCGCGGCGAGGAGTTTCAGCGCGCGCAGGAAGAGGCCCTCGAAGGGGTGCGCCGGATGCCCGAGGTCCGCGACATCAGAACCTACGCCGGTACGCAGGACGCGCGCTTTATCTCCGACGATGGGGAGAAGGCCTACGCCGTGATCGCCTTCAACGTCTCCATAGACGAGACGCGCAACATAGTGGACGAGGTGCGCGGCAAGGTACGCTCCGGGGAGCTCGATACCTACGTCACGGGGGCGGCGGCAGTTTATCAGGACCTGGAGGAGGCGAGCAACGAGGACATAAAGCGCGCCGAGAAGTACGCTTTCCCGTTCGCATTGCTGATCCTGCTACTCGCCTTCGGGACGGTGGTCGCTGCCGGAGTACCGGTGCTCATAGGGGGGGTGAGCGTACTGACCACCCTCGCCGCGCTGTACTTCGTCGCCGGTTCCTACGACATGTCCGTCTTCGTGCTGACCCTCTCCACTATGCTCGGGCTTGGCCTCGGGATAGACTACGCGCTCTTCTTCGTCAGCCGCTTCAGGGAGGAGCTCGAGAGCTACCCTGTCTCCGAGGCGGTCTCGAGGACTGTGACGACGGCCGGAAGGTCTATCTTCTTCTCGGGCACGGCGGTGCTCATCGGGCTTTCGGGCCTCCTCTTCTTCCCCTTCATGTTTATGCGCTCGATAGGGGTGGCCGGGGTGCTGGTGGTCTTCGTCTCTGTAGCGGCCGCCCTCACCCTTCTGCCGGCCTTGCTCGGCGTCCTCGGCCAGAGAGTGAACTGGCTCCCCGTGCGCAGGCGTGATCGCTCCATCGGGACCGGCTTCTGGGGCCGGAGCGCCGAGGTGGTGATGCGCCAACCGTTGGTCGTGATCCTTCTCGTCGCGACCCTGCTCGCCACGCTCCTTTACCCCGTGACCCACATGAAGGTCGGCATCCCAGAGGCGAGCGTCCTTCCCGAGAAGTACGAGTCGCGCGCCGGCGACGACATCCTCAAACAGAACTTCGAGTACGCCGCCCTCAACCCGCTGGAGATAGTCGCCACCCTGCCGGAGGACCCGCTGAGCACCGAGGGGCTCGCTGATGCGAAGGCTCTGGGCGAAAGCATCGAGCGTACAGGCGAGATCGCGAGCGTCGAGAGCGTCTACACGGTGGGGGAGGAGGCGGCGAGGAGCTACGCTAGACGCGTCGCCGAAGCCCGCCAGGACGCTCGGGCCGAGGCCGACCGCCGGGTCGAAGAAGCCGTGAAAGGTGAGCTGCAGAGCTTGCAAACGCGGTACGGGTGGGTCCCGCCGGGTGCTGAGGGCAGGATCAGGGCCGAGGCCGAGCGGCGCGCCTCCACGGAGGTCGAGAGGAAGGTCCCCGAGCTGCCCGAGGGCGTCTCGACGGAAGGCGAGATCTCCCCACAAGGCGTCGCCAACTTCCTGGACTCTCCCCAGGCGCGCGAGTCGAAAGAGTTGCAGGACGCACTGGACTCCTACGTGGCCGGAGATAGAACTCTGCTCCAGGCGGTCACGAAGGACAACCCGTACACCGATGCCGCCCACGCCGCCGTGGACGAGGTGCGTACCGCGGAGGCGCCCGAGGGCGTGAGCTTCCTGGTAGGCGGCCTCTCCGCCGGGCAGAAGGATTTTATTTCCAGCCTCTACGGCAAGGCCCCCTACGCGGCGACGTTCGTACTGAGCGTTACCTACCTGATACTCCTTATTTCCTTCCGCTCCGTGTTCATCCCGCTCAAAGCGGTCATAGTGAACATCCTGAGCCTGACGGCGAGCTTCGGTGCGATAGTCTTCGTATTTCAGGACGGTAACCTCTCCGGGTTGCTCGACTTCACGCCCCTGGGCTTCGTGGACGCCACACTGCCAATCCTGATGTTCTGCACGATCTTCGGAGTCTCGATGGACTACGAGGTCTTCCTGCTCTCCCGTATCCGCGAAGCCTACGAGAACGGGGACTCCAACACCGCGAGCGTCGCCAAGGGGCTCGTCGCCACAGCCGGTATCATCACCTCCGCGGCGGCGATCATAATCGTCGTTACCGGAGCCTTCGCTTTCACCGGTATCATCCTTACCAAGGCCGTCGGCCTCGGACTGGCCGTCGCCGTCTTCGTGGACGCGACGATCATCCGGGTCCTCCTCGTCCCTGCAACCATGCGGATCCTGGGCGACTGGAACTGGTGGCCCGGCGGACGCAAGAAAACGTTCGGCGCCGGTTCGTAGAGACCCGCCGGGTAGTTGACCGACACCGACTCGAGCATCAGAACCTTCAGCTCGGGATAAGATCAATTCTTGATACTGGTCGGAGCTAGGGCTACACTACGTTCGTGGTCGAGTTCGAGCGGATACTCAGGGATCGTGGCTACCGGCTGACCAACCAGCGGCGGGTGATCGTGCGTGGGCTGGAGGGAGATCGGCACCTCTCTGCGGAGGAGATCTACGACAGGGTCAAGGGCGAGCACCCGGAGATTGGGCTCTCGACGGTCTACAGGACGCTGGATCTGCTTACCGAGCTCGGCATCGTGCGCAAGGAGGACTTCGGCGAGGGGTACTCGCGCTACGAGCTCGCGACGGAGCGGGTGCACCATCACGCCCGTTGCCGGGAGTGTGGGGCAGTCATAGAGTTCAACGAGGAGCTCATGGAGTACCTGGCGCTGCAGGTCGAGCGTGAGACTGGCTTCGTCTCGGACTGGTATGAGATCACGCTTCACGGTCGCTGCGCCAGCTGCGTCGCTTCTTAGCACGCTCCGGCTTCGCCTTCGCTTGTCAGCACGGCGCTGCTTCGCCTCGCCTTGTCAGCACGCTTCGGCCCTTTCGGGCCTCGCTTCTCAGCACGCCGCCTTTGGCTCCGCCAGGCGGCTTGTCAGCTTGTTGTTTTCTGAGGGGCGGGCTCTCCCGAGTTCTAGCAGGGATCAAATATGTCGAGAATTGTTGGGGACGCTGAACTTCGACCCGTCCTGGGCCACGAAGACTTCGCCATCGTACCCGCGCCCGACCTCGGCCGGTAGGTCCAACGCGTCAGCCGCAGGGTAGATGTGAGTAAGCACGACCTGCCTGACGCCGGATTCCGATGCCATCCTTGCGACGGTGCCCGGCGTCAGGTGGCCCGGCACGGGACTCTCGTCCGGGAAGGAGCACTCGACGAGCATGGTGTGGGCGCCGCGCGCCAGCTCTACGACCGACTGGCTGTACTCGGTGTCGCCGGTGTACACGAACGAGCCGCCCGCGCCATCCAGCCGGTAGGCGATGCTCTCGGGCCTGTGCTCGGCCGGTGCCCATGAGAGGCGCCCGCCCGGGAGCTGGAGCGGCAAGGGACATACGTGCAAAAGCTCGGACACTTCCATCGGGTAGTCACCCACCATCCATACGCCCCACACCCCGGTCACCGATTCCCAGAAACGCTCGAAGGGCTCGGGACCCGTGAGATGCAGAGGGCGGCTCCGCTCATCTTCCGCGCCGTACTTCATGGTGAACAGCAGGGTGACGAGGTCAACCGTGTGGTCCGGATGGAAGTGTGTGAAGAAGACGCGGTCCACGGCGAACGGGTCGAGGCCCGCGCGCAGCATACCTCGCACGGCTCCCGAGCCGAGGTCGAACACGAGCGTCTCCCCACCGGCTTCGACTGCGACGCAGCTCTGCCGCCTCTCCAGGCGGGGGACTACCGTGCCCGAACCGACTACCGTGATCTCCATGCACTCTTCCCTTCGGAATCAGGCTTCAGGTGTCAGGTTCTTCGCTTATGCCTGTAGCCTTTTATTTGATTTGACGGGTCTTTGAATACCCACGCCAGCCCCGCGACTCCGAGGAGAGCGCCTCCGGCCACGTCCGAGGGCCAGTGCACCCCCACGTAGACGCGGCTCGCTGCCACGCCAAGGAGGAGGATCAGGATCGCTGCGCGAAGGAGCCGGTTAGGCCAGAGGAGGTAGACTGCCCCGAACAGGATGACCGAACGGAGCATGTGCCCGCTCGGATAGGGATAGGGGTAAGGTACTTCGATGAACGAAGGGTCGATCGAGCGCACCACTTCGTCAGGCACCGGAACGGTTGGCAACCACGTCTTCATCGCGAACTCCAGCAGCGTCGCGACCACGAACGCCACGAGGAGCCGTCCCGCCAGGTATCGCCGCCCTGCGAGGAGCAGGCCGGCGGTGAGCAGGACCATAGCCGCTCCGGAGTACTCCGCTCCTCCCGGCACCGAGAAGATCGTCCCCACCGTGTCGAGGGTACCGGAGGCATGGCTCTGAGCCGCACGAAGGATCCAGGCGTCAAGGGGGTAGAGCAGGCGCGTCCCGGCCACCGCCGACAAGAGGACGAAGGCCAGGGAGTAGATCCAGAACCACGACTCAGCTCCTCGCTTCACGTCTCGAAGGCTAGCAAAGAGCGCCGGGAAGGGCACGAAAAAGCCGGGCCCGAAGGCCCGGCTAAGGTTGCGAAAGGGGTAGAAGGGTCAAGCGACGGCGTCGCGCAGAACGCGGCCGTACTCGCCGACCTTGAGGATACGTTCGGCCTCGCGCTGGAGCTGCCTGACCCGCTCGCGCGAGATGTCGAGCTCTTCGCCCAGCTCGGCTAGGGTGGCGGGCTCCCGATCGTCGAGGCCGTAGCGCCTGACCAGCACGTACCGCGCCCGATCCGGAAGCCGCTCGATGGCCTCCTTGAGCTGGTCCGTCTCCATCTCGCGCATCACCGTGTCAGGCGTGTCGGAGACGCGCTCGTCTTCGATGAAGTCGCCGAGCTGCGAAGCCGTGTCCTCGGAGGAGACCGGCTGGTCCAGGCTGGTGGCGTCAGGCATCGCGCTCATCGTGAGGCGTACCTCCTCGGGGTCCCACCCCAGGCGCGCCGCGACCTCGTCCTCGGTGGGATCGCGCTCGACCTCCACGGCGAGCTCGCTGACCGCGCGGCTGACCTTCCGGATCTTCTCCGTCATGTGTACGGGGACACGGATGGTCCTGCCCTTGTCAGCAACAGCCCTCTGTACAGCCTGACGGATCCACCACGTAGCATAAGTTGAGAACCTGAAGCCCCTCTCAGGGTCAAACTTCTCTACAGCCTTCATCAACCCTATGTTTCCCTCCTGGATCAGATCCTCGAAGGGAAGGCCGTATCCACGGTACTTCTTGGCCACAGAGACTACCAGCCTCAGGTTCTTCTCCACGAGGCGCTGGCGAGCCTTCTTGTCGCCTGCCTTGGCACGCTTGGAGAGGTCTATCTCTTCTGCGTGCGTGAGCAAATCGCCCTGGCCGATGTGCGCCAGGTACTTGGCCAGCAGCTCTGGGGTCTCGGATTCCCGCTGCGCCTTCGTGATGTCGGGCCTCTTCTCTAAACTAGTCGCCACTGTGCCCTCCTTGGGAAATGCGATTCTACTCGAAATCAGTTTTAGAAACTACTCTTGATTTTTGCCCTCGATATCATCTTCTTAAACCTGCCCCTGTACTGGATTTTCACAGAGCCCAGTCTCCCGCTCGCAACTACATATACGCAAGAGCGTGGCGAAAGGTTGCATCGCGACCAATCGGCGCTGTGATCGAAACCACCAGAAAGGAGCAAAGCGCGAAAGCTCGGGTTGCCGAGATAGCCGAGGCTCAGCACGGTTATACTAGGAGATGTGGAGAGCACGTCTCACATACCCGACCGGATCGGCCAGGATCTTCCGAAGATCATTGCCTCGTGGCGGGAGGCGCGTCGCGGGGACATCGAGGACGGGGCCTATTCCCGGCTGACCACCGCGATGGAGCACCTGGTCTCGGTTTTTATCGAGTTCCTGCGCAGTCCGGACTCCGTAGAGACCTTCAGCCAGGGCGGCGCCGTTCACGGACTGGTGGTCGAGATAGCCGAGGCTCAGCACGAGCTGGGGCGTGATGCCGTCGGGGTAATAGAGGACTTCGCGGTCCTGCGGCGGTGCATCTGGCGCACGGTCGAGAAGGGCGTGGACCTTCCGGCGCTCGGCGGAGGTGAAGTAGCCGCCTTCTTCCTCAAGTTGATGCAGGCCTCCGACTGGGTAACGGAAGCGTGTCTGGAGGCCTTCGACGCCATCGTGCGCCGCGAGATGGAGCGGGCGCTGGGCCGGGCACAGGCCACGGACCTGGTGACCGGGCTGCCGGATCGCGACCAGTTCAACCGCCTGATCCTGCCGCGCGCGGTCGCCGCCCACGATCGCTTCTCCGTCGCGATCTTCGACGTCGCCCACTTCACGGAGATCGTCGCGGCGGGGGAGGTCGAGCGCGCCCGGCGGGTCTTGCGTAGGCTCGCGAACGTCGTGCAAGAGGCCGCCCCCGGGGAAGCCGTCTACGCTCGCTTCGGCGACGACGAGATCTCCGTCATCCTCCCCGGACAGGGGAGCGAAGAGGCATACCGCGTGGCGGAGAGTGTGCTGGAGAGCCTGGCCGGAGGCGATGGTAACGGTTTCGAGGTGGATGTCGGGGTCGCGGAGTATCCGGCGCACGGGACGGACGCCGAGGAGCTGATGGGCGAGACCCTGAAGGCTCTAAAGATGGCCAAACGCGTCGGCGGAAGCGGCATCGTGGTCGCCCATTGAGCCGGGGGCGCGAGTGATAGCGATCTTCAACAGCCTCCCTGTGAAGGAGGGGGCGGCCGACCGGGTCGTCGAGAGGTTCCGTGAGAGCCGCGGTAATGTCCAGGGTTTCCCGGGGTTCATCTCCATGGAGGTATTGAGAGCCGATGCAGGCGACGAGGTGCTCGTCGTAACGCGGTGGCGCGACCGCGAGGCCTTCGACGCGTGGGTGCGCAGCGACGCGTTCGCAAAGGCTCATGGGCGGGGCGGTTCAGAAGGTTTGTTGCGGGGGCACCCCAGGATGAGCTCCTACGAGGTTGCCGTCGAGCGAGAGTCCGGGGCTCACGGCTCGGAGTAGCGCTCCCAGATTATTCCGCTTAAGCCGAAGTCGAGGAGTGAGTGGGCGCCGCGCCGCCGGGTTCGTATTCGCCCTTGCCGAGTACGGCGAACGTGAAGGCGAACAGGAAGATCAGTACCGCGATCAAGATCGCGAATGCCAGACGCTCGCGCAACAACGAATCTCCTCTCTGAAGCCTCGTGGTGACGCCATTCTATACCAACCACCGCGCCCGGGTAATGTACAATGTAGCAACGTGTAGCAGTCTCGTCCAATAAAGGATCGAACATAAGCATCTTTTTTACAAAGATCTCCGGAAATGGGGGCAGGGATGGACGTTGATCCTTCCTTTCCTGAGTACACGGAGCTGCAGGAGCAGGAGTGCCGGAAGCTACTGCAGCTCCTGGATGACATGGGCATAGCCACTGCTGACCGGACCTACGCACCCGGGGACGCCGTCTACCGCGAGGGGGAATACGGCGACGCCCTGTACGTGCTCACCTCCGGCGTCTTGAAGGTCTTCCGGCCCTATTCGGGGAGCAAAGAGGCTACTTTACGGCTGCTCAGGCCCTGGGACATCTTCGGCCACCTGGCGTTCGAGGGCGAGGCGAGGCAACGCGCCTACGTCGAGGCCGTCACTGAGTGCAGGGTGACCAAGGTCCCCAAGGTGTTCGTCGAGCGGGCCATCCGCCGCGAGCCGCAGGTTGCGTTCAGGCTGATGACCCTGCTCGAGCTCCGCCTCGTGCAGTACGAGGAGCTGGTCAAGTGCCTGCTGCCTCGCGAGACCGAGGTCCGGCTTGCCAACCTGCTGCCGATCCTGGCTCAGAAGTTCGGCGAGAGGAGCGACGGAGAGGTAACCATAGATCTCCGGCTCACCCACCAGGACCTCGCGGCGATGGTAGCCTCGACCCGGGAGTCGGTGACGAAGGTACTCAACGAGATGCGTAACCGTGACCTGATAGAGATCGAAGCCGGCCGCATAACCCTCAAGGACTCGCGCGCACTCGCCGAGTTGGGACGGCCTTGAAAGGCTTTTCAGCTACTCTGTGCGCTTACCCCGGCTGAAGTTCTGACAAGGCCCGATGCGTGCTGACAAACGAAGCCAGTAAGGGCGTAGCGCGCTGAGAAACCGACCGGAGGGAGGCGTGCTGAAGTGCTTGAGGTCCTGGAAGCTATACTGCTCGGCGTGGTGCAGGGGCTCACGGAGTTCTTGCCCGTCTCCAGCTCGGGGCACCTGCTTCTCGGGCAGTACTTCCTGGGGCTTGACCAGGACCGCTTCGGGCTTCCCTTCGACGTCGCGCTGCACCTCGGCACGCTCGTTGCCGTGGTCGCCTTTTTCTGGCGTGATCTGCTTCGTATGGCCCGGGCGTTTGCGCGCTCGCTCACGCCCGGCGGGAGGGACTTCTCCGATCCGGACCAGCGGCTGGCGTATCTCATTCTGGCCTCGACCATTCCTGCGGCCCTGATCGGGTTCTTCCTTGAGGACTTCTTCGAGACGTCCGTGCGCAACCCTTGGGTTGTGGTCTTCAACCTGGTGCTGGTCGGTGTGCTGTTCATCGTTGCTGAGGCTGTGGGAAGCAAGACCCGAGGGGCAGACAAGCTGAGGTTCTCGGAGGCTATAGGTATCGGGGTCGCGCAGGCGGCGGCGCTCGTCCCCGGAGTCTCGCGCTCCGGGGCAACGATCACGCTCGGGCTCTTCCTGGGTCTGCGGCGCGAGGATGCGGCCCGCTTCTCGTTCTTGATGAGCGTCCCCATCATCGCGGGGGCCGGCTCGTTGCAGCTCACCCAGGCGGTGTCGGAGGGGATGGGACGTTCCGAGGCGCTCATGTTCGCGGTGGGCTTCGTCTCCTCCGCGGTGGTCGGGTACCTGGCGATCAAGTTCTTCCTGCGCTACGTAGTCCACCACTCCCTGCGTGCCTTCGCCTACTACCGCTTCGGGCTCGCCGCCGTCGTTGCGGTGATATTGCTGGTCCCTTGACTGCACGATTTTTTTGACATCTACCGCGTACATTTGGTACTTTTACCCTGTTATGCGGGTTGCGGTCTCGGCTTTTGGGCGATTTACCGGGGAGGGGCGTGCCCATCCCGGATGCGCGGCCACGCTCCTCCTGCGCTGAACGTCGCGTAGACTCCCACCGAAAGGCCGTACTTGATGTTTCCCTCCGACGCATTGAACGAGAACACAGCCGAGAGCGTGGTGAAGCCGGATCTCCGCTCCCAGAAGGGGACCAGGGACGAGATGGTGGCGCTGCGAGCCGGGATAGACGAGGTGGACGAGAAGATCGTACGTCTGCTAGATCAGCGGGCGCGGTTGGCACGCAGGATCGGGGAGATCAAGCAGGAGAACGGGCTCGAGGCCTATGCGCCAGCCAGGGAGCGGGCGGTGCTTGACCGCGTGGCGTCCCTCGGGGCTGGCGACTTCCCGATGCGTGGCCTCCAGGCGGTCTTCCGCGAGATCATCTCCAGCTCCATCTCGCTCGAGGCGCGCCTGAAGGTCGCCTACCTCGGTCCCGAGTCCACTTTTACCCACGAGGCGGCGCTGCGCTCGTTCGGCGCGAGCGTGGAGCTGGAGCCACAGACGACGGTTGCAGAGGTCTTCACCCGCGTTGAGCGCGGCGAGGCAGAGCACGGCATCGTCCCGGTCGAGAACTCGATGGAGGGCGCCGTTACCCACACCCTGGACGAGCTGATGAACAGCCCCTTGAAGATCTGCGGCGAGGTCTACCTGCCCGTCTCGCAGAACCTCATCTCCTCCGAGCCCGCCCTGGATCGCGTACGAGTTGTCTGCTCGCACCCGATGGCCCTCTCCCAGGCGGCGGCCTGGCTGCGCCACCATCTCCCCGGCGCTCGCCTGGAGGAGGTCGAGTCGACCGCGCAGGCGGCCCGCCGCGCCGCCGGAGAGCCGGGCGTGGCCGCGGTCGGTAGCGCCCTGGCAGCCGAGGCGCACCACCTGAACGTGCTAGCCCGCAGCATCCAGGACGCCCGCACAAACGCCACGCGCTTTATCGTGCTCGGCCGCACCTGGGCCGGGAGGACGGGTACTGACAAGACTAGCGTCGTCTTCTCTGTCAAGGACCGCCCCGGCGTGCTGCGCGACGCGCTCGCGGCGTTTGCGGAGGAAGGCATCAACCTGACGCGCATAGAGAGCCGCCCGAGCCGCAAGCGGGCCTGGACCTACGTGTTCTTCGCGGACTTCGTTGGGCACCCCGAAGAGGAGCGGGTGCAGCGGGCGCTCGAGGCGCTCGAGGATCATTGCCCTTACGTGAGCCTCATCGGAGCTTACCCCGCGATTCCTCCTGAGATGACCTACTAGAGCAGGATGGACTTCAAGGCCGCCGCGCGGGAGGTCCTAAAGGAGATAGGCTATCCCCTCCACTACTCCGACATAACCGAGATCGCGCTCGAGAGCGGCTACCTGAGGAGCGCGGGTCGTACGCCGCAGAACACGATGAGAGCCCGGCTCTCCGTGGACGTCCGGGACAACCCCGAGAGCCCGTTCTTCCAGTCTGCTCCTGGCGTCTACGGCCTCAAAGATCCACTTTGAGCGCCCCGAAGATACTGTATATTGGACGTTCGGAGGGTCAAAACTCATCGAGGAGAGACTATGGTTGAGGTAGCAAACAGGGCCGTCGAAGCCGCCTGGAAGATAAGAAACCTGGAGGACTACGACAGGAGGCTTGAGCGGGCCGCCGCGAGGGCGGACGAGCTCGCCAGAGAACACGAGACGGCTGCGCTCGTGATCTACGAGGCGGCCCTGGCTACGAGCGGGCGTCCGCGCGAAGAGGTGCGCGAGCTGGTACGCAGCTTCCGCGACACCTTCGAGGACGAGGAAGAGCCGCTTACGATACCGCGTACTAGCGGCATCATGAACGTCGAGGACGACTCGTGGTTCTTCGGCGACGAGCACTTGCGGGTACTGACCGGGCGCCTGCTCGGCCAGTTCCAGCACAGGGTGGCCCAGTACAACTACATCGACGAGCGTGAGGTCCTGAGGCGCTGGGCCGATGGCTACGACACGCGGCTCTTCATCCGGCGCCGCATCTACGAGACCGAGCCGGTCGTAGGGGTGGTGGAGCGGTTTGATCTCCGGCAGGTCCAGTACCTGCGCCTGATCGCCGGAGGGAACACCCTCGTTCCCTCCGAGGACGCCGCTCGAGCCCTCGAGGCCCTCGGCTACGAGGCTGGCGCGGACGACTACGTGGTCCTGGCCCGTGCCGAGGAGCTCGCGCTTTACCTCGAGCTACCGGCCCCTGTGGTGGGGGAGATGCTCGAAGATCTCGGTCGCGAGGGTTACACGAACTTCCCTGAGCCGCCACGCGAAGCGGTACGGTCCGAAGAGCCGGCGGAAGACGCTGCAGAGGATGGAAGCGCGGCAGCTGAAGCGAGGGAAGAGAAGCCGAGCCCCGGGGACAGGGCGGCCCGCCGCAAAGTCCGTGAGGACTCCGGCAAGGGCGAGGAACCTACCAGGGTGCAGGACCCGCAGGCCAGGGACACTCCAGGGGTCGAGCACGAGTCCGGTACCAAGAAAGACCCCGACGCCCCCGAGACGGGAAGAAGCGGGGCGCCGGGCTCCTCGGATCAGAAGGACGATTCCTGAACCAGACGGCGAGATGTTAGAATGCGCACCAACATCGGTGATAGCTCGTGAATCGAACGCTTAACATCGCACCAACAAGATGATTATCCGAGACGTAATAAGGAGCGGGCGGCAGCATGGCAGATTCCAAAAAGCGTATAGCGTTAAAACCTCACATGGAGCAGATCAGGGAGTGGGTGGAGGACGGCAAGTCGGACGACTGGATCGCCGACGCCCTTGGTACAAGCGCCTCTTCGGTGCAGTCGTTCCGCTCTCGCAATGACATCTACCGCCGCGAGCGAGGTCCCCGCGAGCCAGAGAGCATCTTCGAAGGCGTCCTCGACCACGGGGAACGCGACGGCTGGGGGCTGTGGCTGGACCCGGCCATCGCCGAAGACCCCATCTGGAAAGAGCATTGGGTCGGCGTCGAGGCGGTGACCGTCAAGGTGGCCGAGGACTCGATAGTGCTCGAGGCCGACACGGAGGTAACCGCGGCGGCATCCACCGTTGGGATCAGGTCCGTCGTGCAGGCTCCCCTCGACGGCCAGGCGGAAGGCTCCGACGGGCCGCCGCGAGAGCGCGGGCGCGTCAAATGGTTCGACGCGGAGAAGGGCTACGGGTTCCTCGTCCGGCCGACGGGCGAAGACCTCTTCGTCCACCACTCGGAGGTCCAGGGTGACCCCTCGTCTCTCTCACCCAACGACGAGGTGGAGTACGAGGTAGGGCAGAACGACCGTGGCCCCAACGCGCGCCGCGTCCAACCCGCGAACTAACCCCGGCTCCTCACTCCGTTACGGAGGCTCGCGGGGTGGAAGAGAGGTGCCGCGTGGAAGCGAGCTCCAGCAGCCGGGGCTCTCCGTTCTCTGCCCATCCAATGCGCGTTATCGAGGCGTTCGCCGCCCGCACGGTGCCGGGCAATACCCCGGGTCCGAAGTGGTGCCTCAAGAATGCCCGCATTACGCCGCCGTGGGAGACGACGACGAGGCGCGCACCCGCATCGTGGCTGGCCCGAATCTCGGAGATCGCCTCCTCGAACCGCGCCAGGACCTCCTCGTCTGTCTCGGCCCCGACCAGCGTCCAGCGCTCCTCCTCCGGCAACCCGAGCAGCTTCCTCGTTAGCTCGGGGTTGCGCGTCTCCCGCTCCGCGTGAGTGGTCCCTTCGAGCGAGCCCCCGTGCCGCTCCATGAGTCCCATTATGGGGACGATTTCTCCCGTGAAACCTGCCTCGCGGGCGATTATCTCGGCGGTTTCGAAGGCCCTGCCGAGCGGGCTGGAGTAGATGGCGTCGAGCGGCTGGCCGGTCATCGCCTTCCCCGCGAGGCGCGACTGCAGACGACCTTCCTCGGATAGTGGAAACTCCATCTGGCCTTGCCAGACGCCGCTCGCGTTCGCCGTCGATTGGCCATGGCGGATCAGGAAAAACTCTTGTTCAGGCATGGCGGTAAGCTTAATATATAGCTCCCGCTTTCGGCAACTTCCTTTGGTTGCTAGAATCTGCGGGTTCGACCGCGACAGGGGAGGCTGACCCGGATGCTGCGGAGCAACGGCGGCGAAACGCCAGAGGAGGGTTCCGTCGGACCCATCCGACTGGAGCGCGATGCACCGCGTCCGGCGACCATCCTCAAGGTAGCCACCGAGCTGGAGGGGCGCGGCGCCGAGATACAGGAACTGTTCAAGGAGATCCGGGCTCCCTGGGGAGAGGTGGCGCTGCCGATACACCTCGTGCGTGGCGGGCGGGACTTCTTCGTCGAGGTCGAGACAGGTCCCTGGGAGCCCGGAATGACCAAACAGGCGCTCAACAAGGCGGCCGTTCTGCGGGACTCGGACTACGCCGGCGCCGGACTGGAGATACTGAGCGCTTACCCCGTGCCGCGGGAGGTCGGGTTTTTCTTCGGCCGGTCGCCCGCCGCCCTGCTCCAACTAGCCCTCGTCCGCGTGGCCGCTGACAGGCCTGAGGAAGCGGCCGAGCTGTTCCGGGAGACCGCGAGCGTACAGTGGAGCGTGGACCTCGACTACGAGCCGGAATACCTGCCGCTAGTCGAGGAGCTGGTGATGGCAGCTCTGGACGAGGACGAGGACCCGCCGATCCTCGACGCTCTCGTCGTAGGGTTGGGCTGCTTCGTGGGGGAGATCATCCGCCGCAACGCCAACCCCCCAGGCGCCTGGCGCCCCGACGATAGCTGGGGCGAGGGCCCGGTGGTCGAAGCCGGCTGGCTGGTCCTGGACCCAATAGGCAAGTCACGCGCCTTCCTCTTCGAAGGCGCGGACGACTCGATAGCCTTCTACGCCGACTACGTCCTCGAGCAGCTCACAACCGGTCCGGAATAGCAGGCACCCGTAAGTGCTCAAGCGCAGCGGCGGCGCAGCTCGCGGACGATGTGAGAGGAGTCCACGAGAACCTCGTCGTCTATGGTCAGGATCGGGATCGCTCGCTGCCCGGAGAGGCGTATCACCTCATCACGCCCATCAACGTCGGCGTCCACAACCTCGTAATCCAGGCCCTGCCTCTCGAGCTCCCTCTGGACTATCCGACAGTATGGGCAGTAAGCACCTGTGTATAGCTTTATCTCCGCAGTCTTGCAAAGCGTCGCATCCATTTTCATTCCCTCCCGGTCGTACACGATAATAGTTATATCCGATCAAACAGATTATAAACCTTGACGAGCGGCGTCCAGGGAGGACGAAGATCCGTGGTGTGCTCTAGGCTTCGAGCTCGACTATGAGCTCCACCTCGACCGGGGCGTCGAGCGGCAACTCTGCGACGCCCACGGCGGAGCGGGCGTGCAGGCCGGCTTCTCCGAATAGCTCGCCTATGAGATCCGAGGCTCCGTTGACGACCCGCGGCTGGGCGTTGAAGCCAGGGGCTGAGGCGACGAAGCCTGTCACCTTTACGACGCGGCTTATCCCGTTCAGGCGGCCGGCCCCGGCAGCGGCGGCGGCGAGGGCGTTCAGCGCGCAGAGGCGGGCGGCTTCGTAGGCTTCGTCGGCCGAGACGGCGTCGCCGACCTTACCCGTCATGCGGAGCTCGCCGTTCTCGAAGGGGAGTTGGCCTGCGGTGAATACGAGGTTAGCGGTACGCGTTGCGGGGACGTAGGCGCCGGCCGCCTCGGGTACGGCGGGCAGCTCGAGGCCGAGTTCGCGGAGGCGGGTTTCCGGGTCGGAGGACATCTAGCGCAGGGCCTCCTCGTATTCGGTGGGATCGTAGATAAGAGGGTAGCCGTCGGCCAGGGTCTCGCCTGCGGTGACCTCGCCGACGATGACCGTGTGGTCCCCGGAGCGGAGTGTGTCCATGACCCTGCAGTCGAGGTAGGCCAGGCAGTCCAGGAGGAACGGCGAGCCCCCCGGAGTCAGGCCGTAAGGGACGCCCTGGAGCTTGTCGTGGTACTCGCCACTTGTGTCCGAGAAGTGGGTTGCGACGTCGACCTGGTCGTCGCGCAGGGCGCTCAGGGCGAAGGTCGAGCTCTCCAGGATCAGGTCGTGAGAGTAGCGGTCTTCGCGGACGGCGACGGCCACGCACGGGGGTCGTTCGGAGGCCTGCATCACCCAGGAGGCGGTCATCGCGTTCGACTGGCGGCCGCGTCTGGTGCCGAGCACGTAGACCCCGTGGGTCAGGTTGCGCATCGCGCCTAGTATAGTGTTGCGTTCGTGAGGGTCGCTATCCAACATTCTCCTCTGCCGGCGAGTCCACTGGGGGTATTCTACCAACAGGAGTGGGTATAGATTCTTCGTATGTCGCTCTCCGGAGGTTTGTCGACGTGGAATTGAGCGCTTCGCTCGTCTGGTTTGGGGTCCTGCAGACCCTCATCTACCTGCTCTTTATCAGGACCATTGACGCCTATGAGCGCGAGCCGCTGCGTTACGTGTTGCCCGTGTTCATCTGGGGCTTCGCGGTCGCTACGACCATCTCGCTGGTCTTCAACACCCTGGCCCTGATCTCGTTCGAGGCGCTCGTCAGCAGGCAGGAGGCGAACTTCCTGACGGCGGTCTTCGTGGCGCCTGTGGTCGAGGAGTCCACCAAGGGGCTCGCGCTGCTCATCATCTTCGTCATCGCCTACCTGGCTTCGCGCAGGCGCCGCCTCATCGAGTTCGCGGGGGTGATGGACGGCATCGTCTACGGGGCGGCTGTCGGCTTCGGCTTCGCACTAGCCGAGGACATACTCTATGGGATAGAGTATGGAGCCGAGACGTTCCTGATGCGCCGGATCCTCGGCGGCTTCGGCCACGCCGCGTTCACCTCGTTGACGGGAATCGGGTTCGGCATGATCCCCTTCGTCAACAACAGGGCGCTGAGGGTTCTTCCGCCGTTGCTCGGGCTCCTTGGCGCAATCCTCCTGCACGCGACCTTCAACTTCCTGGCCACGACGATGGGTCTCGTGGCCTACCTCTTCATGTTCATCGTCGTGCTACTGTACCTGGTGCTCATCATCGTGTGGCTGACAATCGAGCGGCGCTGGATACGGGACGAGCTGCGCGAGGAGGTCGAAAAAGGCATCATAAGTCCGGAGGAGTACGCCATCCTCCCGACCCGCTTTCGCAGAACGGGTTACTATCTCCGGCTCATCCTCACGGGACACCTGGGCGAGTGGTTAAGAGCGCGGAAGGTGCACGCGACCGCCGTGGACCTCGCCTTCGCCGAGCGCCTCGCCCGCCGCAGTCCCACACCCACCTGCCAGGACCGGGTTGAAGCTCTGCGCCAGAAGATCCAGGACCTGAAGGCCAGGGCGGCGACCAAGGCGAGCACCTGAACCCTCGCACCGACGCATCCGGGGTGATACTCGCCGGCGGGAAGAGCCGGAGGATGGGCCGCGACAAGCTCCTCCTCGAGGTGGGAGGCGTGCCCCTTCTCAACCGCGTCCACGACGTCCTCGCCAGGCGGTGCGCGGAGGTGATACTGGTAGGAGGCGGCCCCGCGCGGCTCGAAGGGGTCAGGCAGGTGCAGGACGAGCGGACAGGCGGCCTGGGGCCGCTGGCCGGGATCGAGGCGGGCCTCGCCGCCGCAGAGTACCAACTCGTCTTCGTCGCCGCCGCCGACCTGCCTTTCTTGCCCGCGGAACTGGTCGGCTTCGCGCTGGAACGACTCGAGGAACGCGGCGCCCTTGCCGTAGCGCCGCGGCAAGGGGCCACCGTGCACCCGCTGTGTGCTGCCTACGACCGCCGTATACTGCCGCGGGTGCGGTCGGCGCTCGACGGCGGGGTACGCTCTGTACGCCAGTTCCTAGACAGCCTTGACAAGGTGGACTACGTAGAGAGAGAGTTGCAGCGGTTCGGAGATCCCTACCTCTACCTGATGAACGTCAACTCGCCGGAAGACCTGGACCGGGCGAGGGCGGGCGTGCCTTGAAGCCGTCGTCTTCCGGGGGCGTCCTGGAGTGGGTCCGAACGCTCGTCGAAGTGTACCGGGGTGGCGCGCCGCCCCCTGGCGATGCGCCCGAGGAGATCCAGGTCGCCGTGGTGCTCGGTACGGAGGTGCTCTCGGGCGGGAGGCCGAGCAGTACGCTCGCGGCGAGGGTCCACCACGCGGCCGGGCTCTACGCGCGAAGGAGGGTGCGTCTGATCATCGCCACAGGCGGCGTCGGGAAGCATCCGCCGGCGGAGGCCGAGGTCATGGGACGCGTGCTCGGGGAGGAGGGGGTGCCGGATGACGCCGTGATGCTCGAAGATAGGGCTCTCAACACGTGGGACTCGGCCCGATTCGTTACGGACATGGCGAAGAGGCTCGGCGTAAGCGACGTGCTGGTGGTCACCGACCCGCTGCACTGCGTCCGGACGGTGGCGGCCTTCGAGCGGGCTGGGCTCGGGGCGTGGTCGGAGCCGGTGTACGGCAGCCCGATGTGGCGCGGCAGTTGGTCGCGGCGGGGGCAGTTCGTCAGGGAGCTGGGAGCGCTGGTTTGGTACAGGATAAGGTACGGGGTAGGTACGCGCTCCCGGCGGTAGCGGTCGGGGTGTTCGCCGTCTCGGCGGCGGCCATCTTTATCCGGCTCGCCGAGGCACCGGCCATCGCCGTAGCTTTCTGGCGCTGCGCGCTCGGGGCGGCCCTGCTGTTGCCGCCCGCGCTCGTGCGGCGGGATCGGTTCCCGAGGGGGCGGGACCTGTGGGTGGGGATAGCGTCTGGCGTCGCGCTGGGGGCGCACTTCGGGTTCTGGATCTCCTCCCTCGACCACACGAGCGTGGCGGCGAGCGTCGTCCTCGTCTCTACACAGCCGGTGTTCGTGGCGATCCTGGCGTATCTGATCTTCGGGGAGCGCACCTCGCCGCTCTCCTTCGCCGGCATCCTCGCCGCCCTGGTGGGCACGGCCATCATCGCGGGTGACGATACTGTGGGGTCGGCGGCCCTCCTTGGCAACGCGCTCGCCCTCGCCGGGGCGGTTACGGTGGCGGTCTACGTCCTGGTCGGGCGCTATTCGCGCACCGGAGGCATCGGAGTCCTGCCCTATTCCGTAGTGGTGTACTCCGCCGCTGCGCTCGCGCTCCTGCCAGTGGCGCTCGTCCTCGACGTCCGGCTCTGGGGATACTCGGGCGAGACCTGGTTCTGGCTCTGGGCGATAACGCTGGGCCCCCAGCTCATGGGCCACACCGTCTTCAACTGGGCACTCCGCTACGTCGAGGCGTCGGTGATCTCCGCCACGATCCTCGCCGAGCCCGTGATCTCGTCGCTCCTCGCCTGGCTCATACTCTCCGAGACGCCCGGCCTCCCGACTATCCTCGGCGGCTGCGTTGTGCTCATCGGGCTCTTCCTGCTCCTGCGGGGACGCACGGTTCCTGCGGAACCGATCGGCTAGTCAGCACGCTCCGCCCTTTTAGGGCGTCGCTTGTCAGCACGCTGCCTTTCAGGCAGCTTGTCAGCACGGCGCTTCGCGCCTTCTCAGCACGCCTCCTGGCTTCGCCAGGCCGCTTGTCAGCTTCGCTCAGCGCAAAGAGAAGCTGAGATGCTGAGAAGCGAGGGCCCTAGGCCCGAGCGTGCTGACAAGGCGCCAAGGCGCCGTGCTGACAAGCGAGGGCCGCCAGGCCCGATGCGTGCTGACAAGCGGAGTGCGAAGCCGGAGCGTGCTGACAAGCCGCGAAGCGGCGTGCTCAATCACAAAAGCGCGGCGCGTGATGTTGTATTCTGGGTTTTTAGAGCCGGGTTGTATCTTCGGGAGACAATTTGGGACCGCTCAGGATCGGGTTTTTGTACGGCATTATCGCGGTGCTCGTGGCGTTGGCCTCGGACCTCCGGTTTCTCTTCATAGACCCTGAGGCCATACCCGACTGGGTCCTCACCGCCATCGAGGGGTTCCGGACCCAGCTCGCATTGACGGCGATCTTGTTCCTGGGGATTCTGGCAGCGATCCGGACGCGGCCCACGCGCGTCGACCCCGACGTCCCTTACCGCTCGCTTCTTCTGCGCGATTGCGTGCTGGCGGCGACCGTGGTAGCCGTCATGGCCGGGCTCGCGCTCTTCGTCGCCACCGCGCTCAACGCCACGCTCTTCGCCGACGAGATACGAACCTACGCCAGCGACGCTACGCCGAGCATAGTGGCCTACAACGAGAAGGTGGCCGGACGGCTGGAGGACCCGCCTCCGCTCCCTCCAGCAGCCGAGATCGAAGAAGACCTCCAGCCCCCGGTCCTGCGGGACCTTGGCCGCTCGCTCGCCAACCTGGTCCTGCGCGCGGTGATCGTGGGAGCCGCCGGCGCGGCGGTCGGCCTGGTTCGGGGAAGGTCCGGTCCCTCGGGCGGCCCGAAACCCCGCAAGGAATGAGGCTGGGGCGCGGAGGTGAGGTCGCAGCGGCGCTCCTCGTGGACGCTCTGTTCGGCGAACCGCCCGAGCATCTGCACCCGACCGTCTGGATGGGGCGCGCGATCTCGGCCTGCGAGAAGCGAGCGTTGAAGTCGGAGAGTCCTCGAGTTCGGCGCCTTGCGGGCGTCGCGCTGGCCTCAGCGCTGCCTGCACTCGTCTACCTCTCGGCCAGGATCTCCCTCGGTGTCACGCCCCGGCCTCTCCGTGGAGCCCTTGGCGCGACCCTGATCTCCACTTCCCTCTCGATGCGTGGCCTCAGCAGGGCCGCCGGAGCCGTAGAGCGCGAGCTCCTGGAGGGCGAACTCGAATGGGCGCGAGCCAGCGTTGGTGCGCTGGTCGGCCGTGACACGGAGGACCTCTCGAAGGCCGAGCTCTCGCGCGCCGTGATCGAGTCCGTGGCCGAGAACGCGAGCGACGGCGTCGTCGCCCCTATGCTTTACGGTTTCTTGTTCGGCGCGCCGGGGGCGCTGGCTTACAGGTCCGTAAACACGCTCGACTCGATGGTTGGCTACCGGGTCGGTCCGTACGCGGAGTTCGGCTGGGCCTCGGCCCGGCTCGACGACCTGGCCAACCTTGCGCCGGCCCGTGCCACGGCCGTCGCCGCCGCCGTGGTCTCCGGAAGGCCGATCGCCACGGTCGCGACGGCCCGGCGCTACGGACCGCTCACGACTAGCCCCAACGCCGGCTGGGCAGAGGCCGCGTTCGCGGGCGCGCTCGGCCTCAGCCTCGGCGGGACCAACTCCTACGGAGGCGCCGTCCGGAGGGGCGCGATCCTCGGCGACGGCCGGCGTCCCACGATGGAGGACATCCGGCGCGCCGTGAGGCTAATGCGCCGTTGCTGCACGCTCGTCGCCGCAACCGCCGTCGTCGCGGGAGGGCTCCGTCGTGGTTGAAGGTTGGGCGGAGCACCCAGGCGGCCGCCACCACGGGGCGCACGGGACCGCGGCTTCAAGGTCTCTCCACGTGGCGGAGCAGGATCTCCTGGACTTCAGCCAGAACGTCAACCCTCTCGGGGTCCCCGCAGAAGCCATGGAGGCTGCGCGGAGGGCGCTCCGCGAGGAGGCCGGCCGCTACCCGGACGCCGGATACCGGCTGCTACGCGACGCGCTGGCTAGGTATCTCGGCGTCTCGCCAGCGAAGATACTGCCCACCAACGGGGGCGCCGAGGCGCTGTTCCTGGCCGCCCGCGGCGCTCGCGCAGGGGGCAAGGCATTGATCCTGGAGCCTACCTTCAGCGAGTACGCCGCGGCAGCCCGAGCCGCCGGCCTGGAGCCGGTGCGGCGCGTGGCCAGAAGCTCAAACGCTGCATTCCGCTTCGATTCCGCTGTCCTCGAGGACCTTGACGGCGTGAGCCTGGTCTTTCTGTGCAACCCTAACAATCCGACGGGGGATGCTCTCGAAAGGGCAGAGGTTCTCGAGATTGCCGACAGGGTGCTCGGGAAAGGCGCGGTTCTCCTGGTAGATGAGGCCTTCGCCGACTTCGCGCCCGAGATAAGCGTCGTGGCGGAGGCGGACGGGGACCTCTACGTCGCGCGCTCGTTCACCAAGTTCTTCGGGATGCCCGGCCTGCGGCTGGGCTGCCTGGTGTGCGCAAACCCCTGCTCCCTCCAGAGCTTTCAGCCCTCTTGGCCCGTGAACGCGGTCGCGGCGGCTGCGGGAACCGTGGCCGTCAAAGACCAGGGCTTCGTGGATGCCTCCGTGGCGGAGGTGACGCGCCTGCGCGAGGCGTTGCTCAAGGACCTCGGAGCTTTGCCCGGGCTGACGGTCTTTCCAGGCGTGGCCAACTTCCTGCTGGTCCGCGGTCCCGAGGGGCTCTCCGTACGGCTGGCCCGGAGGGGAGTTCTCATCCGCGGCTGCGAGCCTTTCCTCGGGCTTGGACCGGGATACTTTAGAGTGGCAGTGCGGAGCGCTGCGGAGAACGAGCGGCTGCTGGCCTGGATCCGGGAGGAGTTGTAGCCGTCCGCGCGCTAATCCTCGGCGGCGCCCGCAGTGGGAAGAGCGCGTTCGCAGAGGAGCTGGCTGTGGCCCTGGGAGGCGAGAGCGTGCTCTACGTCGCCACTGCCCTCGCGAGCCGGGACCCGGAGCTCGAAGAGCGCGTCAGGCGCCACCGCGAGCGCCGGCCGGGCGGGTGGGGGACGCTCGAGCTCGGCGGGGGAGACCTCGGCGCGGTTCTCGAGGCCGCGCAGCAGTGGGAAGCGGTGCTGCTCGACTCCCTTACCCTGTGGGTCTCGGCGCGCATGCCCGGCGGAGAGGAGGAGACGCTGCAGGAGTTGGATCTCTTCCTCGAGGGCGCGACGGCACTTGGAGCGTCCCTGATCCTGGTGAGCGACGAGGTGGGGCTCGGCGTCGTGCCCGAGAGCGATGCGGGAAGATCCTTCAGAGATTTGCTCGGACTCGCCAACCAGCGGGCCGCTGCGGCTGCCGAGGAGGTCCGTCTGTGTGTGGCCGGAATCGGGATGAGGGTCAAGTAGTTGCGGGCGCTCATCTCCTTTTTCACTGCGTTTCCCGCCCGCGGCGCTTCCCTCGACGACGCGGCCCGGAGCGTTTACCTCCTGCCGCTCGTCGGTCTCCTTACGGGTGCGCCTGGAGCGGCGCTACTCCTTCTTGGTTATGCGTTGCCCGAAGGTGTAGCCGGCACGCTGGCGCTCGGAGCGGTGCTGCTCACTGCGGGCCTACACCACACGGACGGGGTACTCGACGTGGGCGATGCCCTGATGGTGCGAGGAGATCCGGAGCGACGCCGGGCGGTGCTAGGGGACACCCGCATCGGGGTCGGGGGGATCGTGGCGCTCTTCTTGGTCTACGCGCCGGCGCTCGCCGCGCTGATCTCGCTGACCGATCATTCCCCCGCCCGCGCGGCGCTTGCTCTGCTCGCCGCGGAGGTCTCGGTCCGCTCCGCGATGCTCCTTGTACTGGCCTTCGGCAAGCCCGCCGAGGCAGGCTCGTCCTCGGTCCCCTTCGTGCGGTCCCTCACGGGCTGGGGCAGGACGGCCGGCGTGGCGCTGGCCCTGCTCGGCCCGCCGCTCCTGCTCCTGCCGCTTGGAACACCGGCTCTGCTTGCAGCTGTCCCGGTGCCGCTGACGGCGCTGGCCGGGTTGCGGCTGTCACGCAGGGCATTCGGCGGCATCGGCGGCGACGCAGTGGGGGCTACGGGGGAGGCGGCGAGGTCAGCTCTCCTGGTAGTCCTTTCCGCGACTATGTAGTCCCCGGTACGCCGGGGGGCTGACCGGCTAGGACGTCAGGTCGTCCCCGGGCTTCATGACGTGCACGGTGACGCCGGGTGCGACCTCGCTCACGTGCCGCTGGAACTCCTCGGCGGTGCCTGGTAGGAAAGGGAAGGTCCCGTAGTGGATGGGGACGACGTGCCGGACGCCCAGGAGCCTCGCGGCGTGGGCGGCCTCGTAGGGGCTCATCACCACCTGATTGCCGATAGGCAGGAGTGCCAGGTCCGGCCTGTAGAGCTCCCCGATCAGCTGCATGTCGCCGAAGATGCAGGTATCCCCCGCGTGGTAGAGCTTGAAGCCGCTCTCGAACTCGATCACGTACCCCAGGGGCTCGCCACCGTAGATGAGGCTGCCGTCGTCGAGGGCTATGCTCGATGAGTGGAACGCATTGGTCGCGGTTACCTTGATGCCCCCGACCTCTATCGTGCCGCCCTTCTGGATCGGCATCGCGTTCTCTACGCCTTCCCTCTGGAGGTAGGCGAAGATCTCGAAGTTGGCGACCGCAGTGGCGCCCGTCTGCCCAAGGAGCGGCATCACGTCAGAGAAGTGGTCGAAGTGTCCGTGGGTGATGAGAATGGTGTCCAGGTCACCGATCCGTTTCAGCTCGTCGGGCGTCTGGGGGTTGTCCGTGAGGAAGGGGTCTATGATGATCTGCTCGCCACCCGCGGTCACGAACTGGAATGTGGCGTGTCCGAGGTAGGTGATCCTGGTGCCGCCTAACATCTCTTCCACGATTTACCTCCATGCGTTAGCTTGCTACGAATCGTAACGCGAGCAATGTATCGTATACCCACGAGCTTTTTCGCAGAAACGTGAGGAGATCCCTTCCTCTTCGCCCCATCTGTTTTGGTCTTCTCCCATCTACTTCCGGCCCAGAGGAGCGGATCGCGCCACTTAGCCGGTAAGCGGGTCCTGGTCCCTTTCGCGCCACTGTTTTCCAAACGTGTCTTCGCAGCATGTCCAGGTGTTGCTCACAGGTTCGATGCTCGCCCCAGGCAAGAGAACCGTAGCTTCCGCTCTACGAGCAGTGGGCTTGCAAGACGAACGGCGCTTCTGCCGCTACCATCGGGTCTTGAGCCGTGCCGCCTGGTCGAGTCGGGAAGCGAGCCGCATTTTGCTGAGATTGCTCGTAGAAGCGTTCGTGCCCGGATGGACCGTTGGTTGTGGGTGTAGACGAGACGTCTCGAGCGACGCCAGGGCAAGAAGATCGCGGCAAAGGGGATCTACCGGGACCCGGTTAGATCCAGCCACTCCCACTTCGTCAAAACGAGTGCTCTCAGATGGGTGTGCGTGGTGCTGCTAACGGATGTTCCGTGGGCTTCTCGGGTGTGGGCCTTGCCGTTTCTTTCGGTGCTGGCTCCTTCCGAGCGCTACACCCAAGGAGCAGGGCCAGCGGCATAAGACAGATCACTGAGTGGGCCTGGCAGCTTCTGCTTGTGGTGAGGCGCTGGTACCCAGAGCGAGAGATAGTAGCCGTCGCCGACAGCACCTACGCTTCCTTGAAGCTCCTCGATTGCTGCCGGAGGCTCAAGAAGCCGATCACCTTCATAACCCGCCTGAGGCTGGACGCTGCACTCTACGAACCGGCTCCGTCACGGTATCCCGGCCAGATAGGACGCCCTCGCCTCAAGGGCGAGAGCTTGCCGAACCTCTCCATCGGTAGCCGAGGATCGGCCAGCGTCGAGTGGAAGTCGATCACGATCATCGGCTGGTACGGTGGCCAGGAGCGCGTCGTGGAGGTGGTCTCTGCGGACGGCCGTCTGGTACAGCACTGGCTTGCCTGCCGTGCCCCTGCGTTGGGTATTGATCCGCGACCCTGAAGGAAGAGTTCGAAACCCAAGCTCTTGCTTATGCACCGACCTCGAAGCTGATCCGGAACAGATCATCTCGTGGTTCGTCAGGACGCTGGCAGATGGAGGCTACTTTTCAAGAGGTGCGCCAGCGCCTCGGGTTCGAGACCCAGAGACATTGGTCGGAGAAAGCGGTCCAGCGCACGGCCCCGGCGCTTGTTGGCGTCTATTCTCCCTGGTTACGCTCTTCGCCCACCAGCACGAAGACGCAATGCCGCGAGGCGTCGTACGGCGAGCAGCGTGGTACGGCAAGGAGACATCCGACCTTCTCCGATGCCCTGGCGTTGGTGCGCAAGGAGTTGTGGACCCAGGAGGCGACTTTTTGCGGGTCGCCCCAGGAGAACCGACAACGTAAAAGTCCCACGGGAGTTCGTAGAGCGGCTAACCGACGCGGTTTGCTACGCAGCGTGAATGGCCAAAGTCCAGCTAAGATTATGTCTGGAAAGCCGGCGGCGGTGAGATTAGGGGTGAGAGTTGGGTTATTTGCCCATAGAGGATCACGGGATCGTGGGGGACCTCCACACGGCGGCGCTCGTGGGGCGAGACGGCACTATAGACTGGTTGTGTCTGCCGGCCTTCGACTCTCCGAGCGTCTTCTGCTCCATCCTCGACGACGAGAAGGGTGGGCACTTCAAGCTCGGACCCGTCGAGTATGCCCGCAGCCAGCAGCTCTACCTTCCCGACACCAACGTGCTGCTCACCCGCTTCCTCTCCCCGGAGGGGATGGCCGAGATCATAGACTTCATGTCCATACTCGAAAGCCCGGGGGACCGCCACCGGCTGGTTCGCAACGTGCGCGTCGTGCGCGGCAAGATGACCTTCGACGTCGAGTGCCGGCCGGCCTTCGACTACGCTCGCAAGGAGCACTACGTCGCGGTCGGAGATAGCGGGGCTTTCTTCGCGTCGAAGGCCTCGTCCCACGTCTCCCTCAGGCTCTCGGCGGGAGTTCCGCTCAAGGAGAGAACGAAAGGGGCCGCCGGGGGGCGTTTTACGATGAAAGAGGGCGAGATGGTCACGTTCGTCCTGGCTGAGGGCGAGGAGGGCGAGGGCCCCGGTGAGGCACTCTCCGAGCGCGACTTCGAGGATCTCTTGCGGAGCACGCTCGACTTCTGGCGGCGCTGGCTCTCGAAGAGCACTTACCGCGGGCGGTGGCGGGAGGAGGTCCACCGCTCGGCGCTCGTCCTCAAGCTCATGGTCTACGACCCGACAGGGGCGCTGGTCGCTGCTCCTACGATGGGTCTGCCGGAGAGGATCGGTGGCGAGCGCAATTGGGACTACCGTTACACATGGCTGCGTGACGCCGCGTTCACGCTCTACGCTCTCATCTCCATAGGGTTCGACGAAGAGGCGCGCAACTTCATGGACTACCTCAGGCGCCGTTGCGAGTGCGACTGGGACGGCCTCCTCCAGCCGCTCTACGGCATCGACGGCCGTGAGGACATCTCGGAGACCGAGCTCGACCACCTCTCCGGTTACATGAACTCCCGTCCCATACGGCTCGGCAACGCCGCGTTCGGCCAGGTCCAGCTAGACCTCTACGGTGCCATCCTGGACGCGGCGTATCTCTACAACAAGCATGGAGCACCTCTAGATCACGACCTCTGGCAGAACCTTCGCAGGATACTCGGCTGGCTCAGCGAGAACTGGCACAAGCCGGACGAGGGGATCTGGGAGGTCAGGGGCGGCAAGCGGCAGTTCGTCTCCTCCAAGGTCATGTGCTGGGTCGCCCTCGAGCGGGCTGGGCGCATCTCTCGCCAGCGAGGGCTCCCTGCGGGCGACGGGCGCTGGATCTCCGAGCGGGACAAGATCTACGAGGAGGTCATGGAGAAGGGCTGGAACCCGGCGAAAAAAGCTTCGTCCAGTACTACGGCTCTGACGCCCTCGACGCCTCGCTGCTGCTCATGCCCCTCACGAAGTTCGTCGGGCCGACCGACCCGCGCTGGCTCTCGACCCTCGACAGCATCCAGGAAGAGCTCACCTACGACACGCTCGTGGACCGCTACAAGACGGAGGAGGCCGCTCCAGACGGCCTCCGGGGCGGTGAAGGCAGCTTCAGTCTCTGCTCCTTCTGGCTCGTCGAGTGCCTGACACAGGCTGGCCGCCTCGACGAGGCCCGCCTCGCTCTGGAGAAGATGTTCTCTTACTCCAATCACCTCGGCCTCTACGCCGAGGAGATCGGGGCCGGCGGCGAGGCCCTGGGCAACTTCCCCCAGGCCCTTACCCACCTCTCCCTCATAAGCTCGGCCGTCCACCTCGACCGCGCCCTGGGCGCGACCTAGATCCTCCGTGAAACCACCGCTCTTCGAAGCAGTCCCCAACTTCAGCGAGGGACGTGACGATGACAGGATCGCGCGTATCGTCGCCGCCGTTCGGCCCGTAGAGGGCATCCGGATCCTCGGCCTTCACTCCGACCCCGACCACAACCGCAGCGTCCTTACTTTCGCCGGCGAGGAGACAGCCGTCCTGGAGGCAGCCGTCGCGCTGGCCGAGGCCTGCGCCAGGGAGATAGATCTCACCTCGCAGACAGGTGAGCACCCCAGGATGGGCTCGCTCGACGTGCTGCCGTTCGTGCCGCTGGAAGGGGCTACGCTCGATGACGCCACTCGCCTGGCACGCCAGGTGGGGGAGAAGCTCGGGGCCCTCGGATTCCTCGTCTACCTCTATGAAGCCGCGGCCACCGGCCCGCACCGGCGCAATCTCGCTGACGTGCGGCGGGGCGGCTACGATGGTCTCGCCGCGCGCCTGGAAGACCCCCTCTGGCAGCCGGACTACGGCCCGCGAGAGCTCGACCCCCACAAGGGAGCCGTAGCCGTCGGCGCTCGTCCCTTCCTTGTCGCCTTCAACGCCTACCTCGACACCGACGACGTCGAGGTGGCCAGAGCCATCGCCCGGAGGTGCGGGAGCGCGATGGCGGGTTGCCTGGCCTCAAGGCGCTCGGGCTGGAGGTTGGCGGCAGGGCGCAGGTCTCGATGAACCTGACGGACCTGCAGAAGACCTCGATGCCAGTAGCTCTCGAAGCCGTGAGGGCAGGCGGCGCTCGAACACGGGGCATCGGTTGAGTCCACGGAGCTCGTCGGGCTCGCGCCTCTGGAAGCCGTCTTGCAGACGGCCCGGCATTACCTGGGGCTGCGGGAGCTCGATAGAGAGCACGTCCTGGAGGCTGCGCTCTGGGACGCGCCGTAACGAACGGTCAGGCGTGCTAGTCTGAGGCAGCGCTAGAAGGAGGAGCTTGATGGACGGTCGGAAGATCCGGGCGGCGGCGATCCAGATGTCCTCGACGCCCGACAAAAAGGAGAACAAGGTAACGGCGGAGGCGCTTATCAGAGGAGCCGTCTCTGCGGGCGCCGATTTCGTCGCGTTGCCGGAGCTCTGGAGCTGCCACGGCCTCGATGAGGTCTACCGTGAGAACGCCGAGCCGGTCCCCGGTCCGACGACGGAGTTTATGGGGGACCTGGCTCGCGAGCTCGGCGTGTACCTGCTCGGAGGTTCGATCCTGGAGGGCGAGCCCGGCGCGCGGCGGTTGTCCAACACCTCAACGTTATTCGATCCCTCAGGGGAGATGACGGCGGTGTACCGCAAGATCCACCTCTTCGACGTGAAGGTCTCGGACAGGGAGTACCTTGAGAGCGCGAACATCGCGCCGGGCAACGAGATAGTGACCGCCAAGGCCGGCGCCGCCAACCTGGGGCTCTCGGTCTGCTACGACGTGCGCTTCCCCGAGCTCTACCGCCTCCTCGCATTGCGCGGCGCGGAGATACTGGCCGTCCCCGCTGCCTTCACCCTGCAGACCGGCAAGGACCACTGGGAGCTGCTACTGCGCGCGCGGGCCGTAGAGAACCAGGCTTTCGTCGTAGCGCCGGCCCAGTGGGGGCAGAAGGCAGACGGGCGCTGGACGTACGGGCGGAGCATGATCGTTGACCCCTGGGGAACTGTACTCGCCACGTGCCCAGACCGTGACGGCTACGCCCTGGCGACGCTCGACCTTGACTTCCTCGACCGCTTCCGCGCCGAGTTCCCGGCGCTCGCTAACCGTCGCCCCGAAGCCTACGACTGGTAACCAAAAGGCTTCAGGTAAATATGCCGGCGCCTGAAACCTCTCGCGAAGCGCCTTAGCGCGAAGCGCCTTAGCGCGAAGCGCCTTAGCGGACGCACAGTCCGATGAGGCTCAAGATCGCGACGCAGACGGCCACGGGCGGCAGCGCCGCCCTGGTGATGTCGCCCTCGCGCCCGAGTAGCCCCGTCGCCGTCGCTGCCAGGATCACACGCTGCGGCGCGAGTAGGCTGGCGTGGCTTCCCGATACGTTCTGCGCCGCAGCGGTCAGAGGCTCGGAGACTCCAAGGTCCCGCGCGGCCTCGATCTGGAGTGGCATGAACAGCGCGTTGGACGCGGCGTTCGATCCCGTGAGCCACCCGCCGAGTGCCCCGATCACCGGCGCCACCGCCGGATAGCTTCCGCCGAACACCGTCGCTCCCGATGCAAGGATCGCCGCCGCGCCGGAGCTCGCGACAACCTGCCCAGCGAGGACGAACGTGAGCACTGCGCCCGCCGTCGGGAGCCACTGCCGGAAGGTCCCGGCCGCCGCCGTGGCCACTCCCCGCCCCTCTAGCCCGAGGAGCGCCGCCGCGAAAGCGCTGGAAAGGAGCAGCGGCAAACCGGGGCCGGCGAAGACCGGACCGAGGTTCTCCGCAAGCGTCTTCACTAACCCGATCCCGTTGACCGCCAGCAGCAGCGCGAGCAGGAACCCGTATGGCAGGAGCGCCCGCACCGGGACGTCCAGTCCTCGGAGCCGGCGCCATCGCAGGCCGAGGAACCCGGCGGTAGACGCGAGCCCACCGGCGGCTCCCGAGAGCTCGGGCACCGTGTACACGCTCGCCAGCAGCGTGCCTATACCGGCGAGTAGTCCGAGACCGAGAGCTTCGATCCCGCGCCGCCGAACCCCCGGCCACCCGCCGGCCAGCGCGACCGCTGCCACCGCGTAGACAGGGAAGAGGGGGAGGCTGAGAGCGGCGCTCCAGTCAGATAGCGCCTGGAAGCTCATCCCCGAAAGGTCGGCCCCGATAACGGTGCCTACTCCCAGAGCACCCCAGGGCACCGCACATTGGCCCCAGCTCGAGAGGACCGCGGCCCGCAGCGGCGAGAACCCCGCCGCCAGCAGTATGGGGGCGCTGATCACCACCGCTACCCCGAACCCCGTTACCGACTCGAAGAACGGCGCCACCCCGACTACGACCGCGACCGCTAGCGCATCCTTCTCGGGCTCAAGCCTTCCGAGGAAACGCGATACCCTCTCTATCGCCCCACCCGCCGAGAGCACGTTGTAGAGCAAAAGCCCCCCGAAGAGCACGTAGAGCACCGTCCCCGCGGTCCCCAAACCATCCACGAACGCAACCGGAATACCCGAAGCGTCCAGGTCCGGCCATGCCACAGCCCCGCCGAGCGCAGCAGCGAGCGCGGCTACCCCAGCCCATGCCGCCGGCAACCTCATCCCGAGCAACGCCACCCCGGCTACCACCAACGGCGCAGCCGCTACCAAATAGTTGAGCATTTCTATCATGATAGACTTATTTCTATCAAAATGAACGACGATACGACAACCGGGCATTCGCTTATCGAGGAGGTCACTTCCGGGCGGTTAGGGGAGCGGGTACGGGCCTTGCGGCGAGAGCGGGGGTGGACCCTGGAGATGCTCGCGGAGCGGTCGGGGGTCAGTCGAGCCATGATCTCCAAGCTTGAGCGCGGCGAGAAAAACCCGACGCTCGTTGTCGCGGCGAAGGTTGCAGAAGGGCTCGGGATGAACCTGTCGCAGCTGGTCAGTGTCGAGGAGAAGAGTAAGGTTGTCGTGGTGCCTCGGGAGAGGCGGATGACCATGCGCGACCCCGAGACCGGCTTCGAGCGGCAACTGCTCTCTCCGAGCCTCGGCGGACGCGGGGTTGAGTTCATAAGGAACGTCGTGCCGGAAAACTCGACCTCGGGCGAGCTCCCACCGCACCGCCGTGGCGTGGAGCAGTACGTGGTCGTCGAGCGGGGGCGCTTGAGAGCCGTCCTTGGGGGAGAGGAGTACGTCCTGGAAGAGGGCGATGCAGCTTACTTCGAGGCTGACGTGGCGCACCGGTTCGACAACGCGGGAGAGGGTGAGTGCAGCTACTACCTGGTCATAGATACGAAGGGTAGATGAGAGGGGTGCTCAGGAGGCTTCGAGGAGATGGCCGTCGCGCAGTCGCATTTCGCAGCCCGCGCGGTGACCCCTGTAGTAATCGAGCCTGTCTGACGGCGCCTCCAGCGTGGCGAGCTTCGAGTTTTCCGTGAAGCAGCACTGCTCCCCGTAGCGGCCATCGTTCAAGCCGTGCTCGTATGCGCTGGTGAGGTTCTGTGGTTCCGGGTCCATCATGATAGCTTGACCGGGACAACCTCGGAGCCGCAGGCCGGGCACCAGTACACACCGTCGGGGAGTCGGCGCATCTCCGGGTGGCCGCACTCGCAGGCGTGGCCCCCGACGGCGTCCGGCAGGCTGGTGATCCTCTGCAGGGTGTCGAGGAGCGGGCCGCTGAGGAGGCCGCCGCACGAATCACAGCGGGCGGAGTTATGTCCGAAGGATCGTAGCTCGTGCGCCTCGCAGAAAGGGCAGGTGAGAGGGTGCGACTTGGTAGCAAACGTATCTTCCATCTCGTGTCCTCTCCGAGTACTCGGCCTTACACCAAGAATTATCCTCTGCAAACGTGGACGTTACATCCCCAAAATGAGTGATCTTTTTCTAGCCAATTTTAGGTAGACGGCGCGGCCGGGCAGCCGGCAAGAGCTATACGTCGGGGTCGTTAGAGAGCGTAGGCGCCGGTGGAGAGCTGGTCGATAACTCGCGCGCGAAGGACTTCCACGTCGGGCGAGCCGAACTCTTCGAGGGGGACGAGCAGGTCGCGCGCGCCTTCGGGAATGGGGGCGTTGGCCGGCAGGGTGCGGCGGGAGCCGTCCTCGAGTTGCACGAGGCGCTTGCGGCCTCCACGCTTGCCGCGCTTGGAGCGGTCCTCGCCGGCGACTTCGACGATGTCGAGGGAGTAGTCGATCATGGGCGCGTCGGCGATGGCGCCGCCGACCCCGTAGGCGTCGCAGACAGGGTTGAGGTGAAGGATGTACTCGACGTCTATACCGCCCGAGGCGAAGATCCTGACGTGCTCGAAGCCGTTGCGGTCGAGCTCCCAGCGCACCTCGCTCATCAGGTCGCGGAAGTCGCCGCGGCGGTTGCCCGGGGTGTCGAGCCTCACAGCGAAGATCGAATCCGGTATGGCGCGCGCGGCGATCAGGGCTCCGAACTTCTCGTCATCGAAGGTGTCTACCAGGATGGTGCGCGGCACCTCGGGGTCGATGATCTCGTCGAAGGCCTTCGCGGCCTCCGCTGTAGAGCCCAGGATCAGGACGAGGGCGTGGGGGAGGGTGCCGCTCGCGGGAATACCCAGGCGCCTGGCGGCGAGCTCGACGGCGACCCCGTCGCAGCCGCCGAGGTATGCGGACCTCTCGATCATCGGCGTGATCGCGGGGTGCATCCTCCTGGCGCCGAAGGAGATCACTAGCTTCTCGCCCGCCGCGAGCCGGCAGCGGGCAGCGCCCGTCGCAACCCCCGAGGCCTGGCAGAGGAAGCCCAGGATAGCCGTCTCGTGCTCGGCGAAGGCCGAGTAAGGACCCGAGAGCGTCAACACCGGCTCGTTCGGGCGGCAGATGGTGCCTTCAGGCACAGCCCGTGCCTCCACCTCGACCCCCTCCAGGAGATGGGCTACCTCGTCCAGTCCCGCGACGACGAACCATTCCTCAAGGGCTGAGGTCTTGTACGCGACCTCGGCGTGGACCGGAACGTTCTCGAGGCCCCGGGCGCGCAGGATCTCCATCGTCCGGTGGAAGTAGACGTCAGCGACCTCGGCGCTCCTGATCTCCTCGTCCGACGCCGTGTTGAACCCCTGACCCCGGGTTCGTGCGATCTCCCCTTGCATCGCCGTGAGCCCTTTCCTCTAGCCTGCCTGCGGCACATGATAGCTAATGAACGTGGTAACAAGTCAACACGAAATCCCGTTGTTCAAAAATGTGCCTATTGCAGGCAAAAAGTAAGGCATCATATCGTTATATGTTACAAGCTCTAACTTTAGCGACGCCCGCGGGCGGCTTCGGGCTGCGAGAGCGCACGGGGTTCGTCAGGCTCTGACGCGGTCAGGATCTCTTTCGGGCAGGCCTGTGGTGAACGGCTCAGTTAGAATGTTTACCGAGATGGACGGTGCCAGACCCATTCGAACCTTCGCGGCCTCGGCCGGGACCCCTTACGCAGCCGAGGCTGCGGCCGAGGTTTATAGAGCGGGGGGGAACGCAGCCGACGCTGCGGTCGCTGCGTCGGCTGCCGTGAGCGTTACCGAGCCGTTGTTGAGCTCGATCGGGGGCGGCGGCTTCGCCCTTGTGCGTGACCCGGAAGGGAAGAGCGAGCTCATCGACTACTACGACACGATGCCGGGCAAGGGGTTGCCGGAGTCGGCATTTGGGGCTGGTGGCAGCCCGCAGACCGTCGTTCTCAAGTATGGGGCGGGGGTGAACTCGACCGTGGGGGGGGCGTCGGTGGCAGTGCCAGGCGCTCTCAGAGGCTGGGAGGCATTGCTCGTCCGTCACGGGAGGCTCACGCTCGAAGAGACGCTCGCGCCGGCCGTGAAGTTGGCGCGCGAGGGGTTCAGGCTGTGCAAGACGAGCGCGATGTGGATCCAGGTCGCAGAGGAGGTGCTGCGGCTAACCGAGGAGACGAGGAAGAACTTCTACAAGGATGGCCGGGTCTACCTCGAGGGTGAGGAGATGCGTTTCCCCGAACTGGCTGACACGCTGGAGGCGATAGGGGAGGGGGGCGCGGAGGTGATGTACGAGGGCGAGCTCGCGCGGCGCCTCTCGGGCTACATCCTCAAGATGGGTGGGATCATCACCGAGAGGGACCTCGCCGAGTACCAGGCTGTCATTCGCAAGCCCCTCGCCGTCGCCTACGGGCATGGTGACATCTACACCAACGGACCACCCTCCGCGGGGGGACCGACGCTCGCCCAGATGCTCAGGATCGTGTCAGGCTACGACCTGGCCGCCATGTCCGCGGACGACTACGCGAGGGTGATGGCCGGAGCCATGAGGTTCGCGCTGCGCGACCGGGAGATCGCGTACGTGGACGGCGCGGAGAACGAGATAGTTGCCCAGAGACTGACGAGCGAGGAGTACGCCAGCCAGCAGCGCCGGCGCATCTTCGGCTCGCCGCAGACAACGCACATCTCGTGCGTAGACGCCGAGGGGGCGGCCGTCTCCATAACCGCCACGATGGGCTATGGGTCAGGGCTAGTAGTCCCCGGTACAGGCATCCCGATGAACAACACTCTGGGCGAGCCGGAGCTCAACCCCAGAGGCTTCCATGCGCTAGAGCCAGGCGAGCGCCTCATCTCGAGCATGAGCCCGACTATCGTCTCATCTCAGGAGGGAGGTCTGATCTCGCTCGGTTCGGCTGGCGCTTCGCGGATACCGACGGCTATCCTGCAGACCCTAGTGAACGTGCTCGACTTCGGGACGCCGCTCGAGACCGCCGTATTCGCTCCTCGCTTCCACGCGGAGGGCGACCTCTTCGCCTACGAGGCCGGCGCGCGGACGACCGACCTCGACCGCTACGGGCAAGTCCTCCCCTTCGAGGGATTGAACATGTACTTCGGCGGGGTCAACGCCGTGCGGCGCACCCCTGAAGGAACCTTCGAGGCCGCAGCCGATCCGCGACGCTCGGGAGGTGTGGCTTTTGTTTGAGGGCGCGCGCAGGCCGCCGGGGATCTTTGGCGTACCGATAGATCTAGGCCAGGACCGCCGCGGCGTGGACATGGGACCCTCGGCTATCCGCTACGCCCGGTTGCAGCGCGCCCTCGAAGAGCTCGGCTACGAGGTCGCCGATCTCGGCAACGCCGTGACCCCGCTCCCCGAGACGGTGGAGAAAGAAGGGGAGATACGGCACCTGGAAGCCGTTCGGGACGTCTGCGCGGAGGTCGCCGAACAGGCCGAAGCGATGATCTCGGGTGGACTCTTCCCGATCTTCCTCGGTGGCGACCACTCGATCGCGATCGGGACCGTCTCGGGGGTCGCCAGGAACTTCGAGCGCATCGGGGTCATCTGGCTCGACGCTCACTCCGACTTCAACACCCCGCAGACCTCGCCCTCGGGAAACATTCACGGCATGCCGCTCTCCGTGCTCACGGGAGCAGGCCATCCCGACCTCGTGGCTATCGGCGGCGAGGGCGCCAGCGTGCGCACAGAAGACGTCGTGATAGTGGGGCTTCGGTCCGTGGATCTGGAGGAAAGGCGCCTGCTCACGGAGGCCGGTATCCGCGCCTACACGATGAAGGAGGTAGACGCGTACGGGATCGCGAGCGTCGTGCGCCGCGCCCTCAAGGCCCTCTCGCACCTCGACCGGGTCCACGTCTCGCTGGACCTCGACGTGCTAGATCCGGACGTCGCACCTGGCGTCGGGACGCCGGTGCGCGGCGGGCTGACCTACCGGGAAGCGCACCTGGTTATGGAGCTCATCAACGAGGCGGGGATTGCAGCCTCGCTCGACGTCGTGGAGGTCAACCCCATCCTCGACCAGAAGAACGGGACCGCCGAGCTCGCGGTCGAGCTCGTGGCGAGCCTTATGGGACGCCAGATCATAGGCATCCCCACGTAGGGGCGTCTCGCGAATCGCCCTTCAACGCCGCCAGAACGCCGGAGAGAGAAGCGCGAGCACCGTGAAGATCTCCAGCCTCCCTAGGAGCATGCAGACCGTGAGAACTACGCGGCCGAAGTAGTCGACGATCTCGAAGCTCTCCGTGGCCCCGACCTGATCCAGCCCCGGTCCGACGTCGTTGAGCGTCGTCGCGACCGCGCTCGCCGAGGAGGTGAGCGTCAGGTTATCCTGGAGCGCCACCAGGAGTGTCGCAAGGCCGAACACGCCGATCCAGGCTGCAAAGAGCCCGAGAGCGGCTATCCGAACGTTCTCGGGTACCACGCGCCCGCCCAGCTTCATGGGTGTGATGGCGCGCGGGTGAACCATCCTGAAGATGTCCTGCAAGATCGTCCGGGCTATGATGAGCACCCTGATGACCTTGATGCCTCCCGCGGTGGAGCCTGCGCACCCCCCAACGAACATCAGCAACACGATCACCACCTTCGCTGCGGGGTCCCACCGGTCGAAGTCTGCCGTAACGAACCCCGTCGTCGTAATGATGCTCGAGACCGTGAACGCCGAGTCCCTCAGTGCCTGGCGATGTTGTCCCCGTAGTCCCCTTCGAAGACGAGAATGCCCCACAAAAGCAGCGCGGCCGCCGCGATGATCCCGAGGTAAGCCAGTAGCTCACGGTCGAGAACCACGTCGAGCCGGCGCCGGGTGTAGAGCAGGTAGTAGAGCGAGAAGGAGACTCCGGAGGCCGTCATGAAGAAGATGATGATCGCCTCTATGGCCACCGAATCGTAGAAGCCTATAGACGCTGTCTTGTTGCTGAACCCTCCCGTGGCCACCGTACCGAAGGTGTGGACCACGGAGTCGTAGAGGGGCATCCCCGCCGCGAGCAGGCAGACAGTCTCGGCTGCGGAGATGGCGAGGTAGATAACGACGAGGGCCTTGGCGGTATCTGCGATACGCGGGGTCAGACGGGGTTGGGTCAACCCTGACATCTCGGCCCCAAGCAAGCGCGCCGCGCCGACGCCTATCAGCGGCGCGACCGCCACGAAGAGCACCACGATCCCGATGCCCCCGAGCCAGTGCGTCATGCTGCGCCAGAACAGGATCGATGGCGTCTCACCCTCGATGTCTGCCAGCAGCGTCGCCCCCGTGGTGGTGAACCCGCTCATCGCCTCGAAGGTAGAGTCGATGAGGCTCGGGAAGGTGCCCTCGATCAGGAACGGCACCCCGCCCAGGAGCGCTGCGAGCGTCCAGGCCAGCGTCACCGAGAGGTACACGTCCCGGTTCGACACGTACCGCGCAGCGCGGCCAGGGGAACGGGTGAGCAGGAACCCTGCGCCACCCGCAGCGATCATGGCGACGGCCGGGAACAGGAAGCTGCGCCACGAGCCGTCGGCGTATAGGAGGGAGAGCACGAGAGGTACGAGGAGCGCCAGCCCGATGGCCAGTATCACCCCGGAGTTGACCGCGACGATTACCCTGGTGTTCATTCAGGGGGCGAAGAGCCGCTCTACCTCTTCGATTGCGTCCTCCACCGTAAAGACCACCGCGTCGTCACCGGGCTTGAGGACCTCGCTGCCGGTGGGGATCACGACGTTCCCGTCGCGCAGCAGCGCCGCCACGATGGCCCCCTCTGGGAAGCCGACCTCGGAGAGCGGACGGCCCGTGACCCTGCAATGCGGCGGGACCCTGAGCTCAATCATCTCGGCGCCGCTCTCGAGGAGGGCGACGTCCACTATCTCCCCGCGCCGCACGAACCGGAGGATGGCCTCGGCGGCCAGCATCCGGGGTGAGATCGTCAGGTCCACCCCGAGGGCGTCGGCGAGCGGCGCGAACTCCCCGCTGCTCACGCCGGCGATCGTCATACGGGCACCGAGCTGGCGGGCGTACATCGCGGCCAGGAGGTTCGCCCTGTCGTCGCCCGTGACGGCGACGAAGGCGTCGGAGCGGTCAACGCGCTCCTGGAGGAGGAAGTCCCGGGAGATGCCCTCGTCGTGCAGCACGAACCCCCTCCTGAGCTGGGAGGCCACGTACCGCGCCCTGGCCTCGTCCCGCTCTATGACCCTCACCGACATGCCGGCCTTCTCGAGGGCGAGGGCGAGCCGCAACCCGATGCGCCCGCCGCCGTAGATCGTTACCTCCTTGACCGGCTCGGTATCGGTGGTCACGGACTTGACCACCTCGGCGATGCGCCGCCGGCCGCTGATGAGCAGGACGTGATCCCGCCTCTCAAGTACGGTATCGCCGCGGGGCACGAGAGCTTCCCCGCGCCGTACTACCCCGACCACGAGGCTGGCTTCCGGGAGCCTGAGGTCCCTTAGAGTCCGTCCCACGGCGGGAGAGCCCTCGTTCAGGATCACCTCGGCGACCTCTATGCTGTCCTCCGCGAAGGTCTCCACGTTGATCGCCCCCGGCACGAGCAGGGCTTCCTTGATCTCCTGTGCGGCCATCTGCTCGGTGTGGATGACGAAGTCGATCCCCAGCATCTCCTTGGCGAACGGCTCTTGCGGGTCGTAGTAGTCGGGGTTGTGGATGCGTGCCACGGTGCGGGAGACTCCCCTGGCCTTCGCAGCCAGGCACGCGATGATGTTCGCCTCGTCCGAGCTGCTCGCGGCTACAAGCAGTTCGGCCTTCTCGATACCGGCTTCGGCCAGCAGCCTCGGGCTCGCGCCGTTGCCGTGGATCACCAGCGCGTCGAGTTGCTCCGAGGCCCGCTCCACCAGCTTCTCGTCCTGCTCGATGAGCACGACGTCGTGGCCTTCCTCGGAGAGCATCCTGGCGGTGTTCGACCCGACCTCGCCAGCGCCGATGATCACCGTACGCATCGCCGATCTCCTTATCTGCCCTCGGGCCGGACGAGCGGGGACCGGTCCAGGGCCTTCTTGGTTCCTCCGACCACGATCACGTCACCCTCCTCGAGAACCGTATCGCCACTGGGTATGGTGCCGGACTTGCCCTTCGGCTTGACCGCCAGAATAGTCAGACCGCTCTCGCGAGAGAGGTGCAGGTCAGCGAGGCTCTTGCCCACCCACTCCTTGGGGACTTCGGCTTCGATCAGGGCCTCGTCCCCTCCGAGGTCAACGTAGTCGATCACGACGGGTGAGGACATCGTCCGGGCCAGCTGAGCGCCCATGTCCCGCTCTGGCTCGATGACGCGGTCGGCCCCGATCTTATGCAGCACCCGCCCGTGCAGCTTGCTGAGCGCACGCGAGACGACGAAGGGTACTCCGAGCTCCTTGAGGTTGGCGGTTGCGAGTATGCCGGCCTCCATGTTCTCCCCGATTACCACCGCCGCGCCGTCGAAGTGGGCGACGTTCAGGTCTCTCAACACGGACTCATCGGTGGCGTCCGCCGCGACCAGGTGGGCTCGGGGGTACTCGCCAGCGAGCTCCTGGATCAGGTTCTCGTCGAGGTCTATCCCGAGCACCTCGTGACCGAGGGAGAGCAACGTTTCCAGCATTGCGCTGCCGAGCCGCCCCAGACCGATGATGACGAACTGCCGGCTCATCCTATCGCTATCTCCTCCTCGGGGAGCGTGTACCGCCGGGGCTTGCTGCGCTGGGCTAGGGCCACGATGACGGTTATCGGTCCCACCCGTCCCGCGAACATTACAGCGGCCAGCAGAAGTTTACCGAATGGGCCGAGCTCCGTGGCCAGCCCGTAGCCCGGACCTAGAGAGAGCCCGACCGTTCCGAAGGCTGAGGTGACCTCGAAGATGGCCGGAAGGAACGAGACCTCGTCGGAGATCATCAACGCCAGGGAGGCGCCGGCGACGAGCAGCACGGAGAGCGAGAGAACCGTCAGGCTCTTCGCTATGAGGGAGCGCGGTATCCTTCGCTCGAAGGCTGTTACCTCCTGCTGGCCCCGCATCTGGGACAGGAAGATCAGGAAGACCAATGCTAGCGTCGTAACCTTGATGCCGCCGCCGGTAGAGACGGGGGCGGTCCCTATGAACATGAGCGCGATCTGCACCGCGAGCGTCGGGTCTCGCATGTCGGAGTAGGTGACCGTCGCGAACCCCGCCGTCCGGGGTGTTACTCCCTGGAACAGCGACATGAGAACCCTGGTTTCGAAGGGCTCCCCGCCCAGGGTGAGGGGGTTGGTCCACTCGAGCAACGCGACGCTTCCGACCCCGACTGCGAGCAACACGGCCGTCGTGATAAGCACCAGCTTCGATTGGAGGGTGAGGCGCCGGATCTTCGGGTAGTAGTAGAGGTTCACGAGCACAGGGAACCCGAGGCCGCCGGCGATGATCAGGTATATGAGCGTCAGGTTGACCGTGGGGTCGCCAGCGTAGGAGGCCATGCCCCCTTCGAAGATGTCGAACCCCGCGTTGCAGAACGCGGCGATGGTGTGGAAGGTCGCGAGCCCGAGGGACCCGAGTCCATGTCCCTGGAGCGCGAAGCGGACCGTGAGCGCCACCACGCCTACGAGCTCGACGAGAAAGGTTATGAGCACGACCTGGCCGACCAGGCGCGCGACGTTCCTCGGCGAGTCAGGGCTCGCGAGCTCCTCGCGCACGATGAGGAGCTCCCGGAAGCCCATGCGGCGGCCGATGAGGAGCGCGCCTACCGTTGCTGCGGTCATTATCCCGAGCCCGCCCAGCTGTATGAGCGCGGCAAGGATTCCCTGCCCTAGCGGCGTGAAAGCCTTGGCTGGCACGACGGCCTGCAGACCCGTCACCGTAACCGCGCTCACCGACTCGAAGAAGGCCTCCATCCAGGTGATGCCGTTGTTCGCCGCCGGAATCTTCAGCAACAGAGTACCCACCACGATCAGCCCCGCGAAAGCGAGCACTATGAGCTGGGGAGCCGAGAGCCGCGAGAACATCTAGCGCGGGTAGACCGGCCCGCTCATCGTCCGCCGACGTGGATGGCGGGGCGGCGTTTGGCATCCGGCTCGGCTTCGCGCAGGACCTCGTGGGTAACGGGGGCTGTGTCCCCCTCACCGAAGAGTAGAAAGCGCAAGAGGTACACGATCGGGTTTCCCTCGGTCCAGCCGAAGTAGCAGTGGGGCGTCCTGCCTGTGGTGTCGCGCAGGTGCAGCAGGAGGGCTGCTATGGCGTTTGGGCACCACAGAGCTCTTGGCGCGCAGCACCTTGTGCCCGCCTACCTCCACGCCCTTCACCTCCAGCACGTCCTCGAACTCCGAGGCGTCCTCGACGTCGACCTCGAGGAAGATTATGGGCTCGCCTGGCGGGATGTGGTTGTCCTCGCGCTGCTCCTTCTCCTTGCGGGCGTACTCCTCGGGGTCGTTGCCCGTGCGGCGCCTGTGGGCGACGATGTGGATCTCGCCCTTCTGCGCCGCCTCGTCCAGGAAGCGCTGGGCCGTCTCGTCGATCTCTATCCTCTTCTGCCTGAGCTCGAGCGAGCGGTAGATCCGTGAGACGAGCGACGTGGTGATGATCGCGATGACGAAGAAGGCGGAGATCGTGAGCCCGTCCGGCCGCTGTATCTCGTTAGCCGCGAGGGCGTAGATGAACACGACGGTAACGAACCCGAACGCGAGCGCCTCGCCCCTAGATCCCCGCCGATAAGTGGAGAGCGTCACCGCGAAGGCGGCCGAGGTCATCATCGCAAGTACACCGGTCGCGTAAGCCCCTGCTTGCGCGTCGACGCTGGCGCCGAAGATAATGGTGACGGCGAAGCCGACCGCCGTGTAGACGAGTACGAGAGGCCGGATCGCGCGACCCCACTCGGGAGCCATGCCGTAGCGAGGCAGATAACGGGGCACAATGTTCAAGAGACCCGCCATCGCCGAGGCCCCAGCAAACCAGAGTATGGTGATAGTACTCAGATCGTAGATGGTGCCGAAGGCCTCGCCGAGGTACTGGTGCGCCACGTAGGCGAGCGCGCGTCCGTTGGCGCCGCCACCCTCTTCGAAGGCCTCGGGGGGTATGAGCAGTGCTGTGACGAAGCTCGTGGTAATGAGGTAGAAGCTCATGGTGAGGGCTGCTGCGGTGAGCATCTTTCGCGTGTTGCGGATGCGGCCTGCGGGACGCTCCGGGTCGTCGTCAGGGTCGCCGCGCACGAGCGGCATCAGACCGACGCCGGTCTCGAACCCCGAGAGTCCCAGGGCGAGCTGCGGGAACACCAGCAGCGATACTCCCAGCATAACCAGCGGACTGCCGTAGCTGGCAAACAGCGCATTCTGCCAATCGCCTATCATCTGCGGGTTGGTCAGTATGGTGTAAAGGCCGTCGGCTACTACGACGAGGTTGAGCAGGAGGTAGGCTCCCACTACGAGCACCGCGACTCCGATAGCCTCCCTGAAACCCCTGAGGAATATGGCGCCGAGCAGCGCGAGCAGCCCGAGGGTAATCATGACATCTTTGTCGTGGAAGTACGCCGGCACGAGCGGGTTCTGGACGATGTGGGCAGTAGCGTCTGCGGCAGAGAGAGTGATCGTGACCACCCAGGCTGTCGCCACGAACCCGAGGAGGATGAGCACAAGTACCTTGCCCTGCCAGAACGAGAGTAGGTTCTCGAGCATCGCGATCGAGCCCTGCCCGTGCGGGCTCTGCTCGGCGACGCGCCTGTACATCGGCAGCATCCCGAAGAGCGTGAGCAGTACGATGAGCAGGGTGGCGATAGGTGAGAGCGCCCCGGCCGCGAGCGCCGCTATGCCCGGGATGTATCCAAGGGTCGAGAAGTAGTCAACCCCTGTCAGGCACACGACCTGCCACCAGGGGTGCTTCTCCTGGGTCTCCTTGGCCTCCGGCCCCCTGACCTCTTCGACGCGCTGTTCGAGCAGCCAGCGCGCGACCCGGCTCGAGGGATGTTTCGACGGATCCGTCAGTTCGGCCATCATGCTTCCCGCGTGTCCGGCTCCTCCGCGTTTACGCTACCGGAGCGCTTCGGCGACCAGCTCGGCGACCTCGGAAGGGTTCGTCGCCGCGCTGATACCCGCTCTTCTGAGGGCCTCGCTCTTGGCTTCGGCCGTGCTCTCGCCGCCCGAGACAATGGCGCCCGCGTGACCCATAGTCTTGCCCTCCGGAGCCGTGAAGCCCGCGATGTAGGCGACGACGGGTGTATCCATCTGGCTCCTTACGTACTCGGCGGCGAGCTGCTCGGCGTTGCCCCCGATCTCCCCGATCATCACCACGCACTCCGTCTCTGGGTCGGCCTCGAACTTCTCCAATATCTCGATGAAGTCCGTCCCGATGATCGGGTCGCCCCCGATCCCCACGGCCGTACTCTGCCCGATGCCTCTCTGTGTCAGCTCGTTGACTATCTGGTATGTGAGCGTCCCGCTCCGGCTGACGACCCCGACGTTGCCAGGCATGAATATGTCGCGGGGCATGATGGAGACGTTTGCCTTACCTGGCGAGAGCACGCCGGGGCAGTTCGGCCCGATGAGCGTCGCTTCCTTCATCTGGAGATAGTCGGTCACGCGCATCATGTCGTGCACCGGGATGCCTTCCGTTATGCAGCAGACCGTGCTCATGGCCCCGTCGAGCGACTCGAAGATGGCGTCGGCGGCGAAGGGCGGCGGGACGAAGATGACGCTCGCGTTCGCCCCTGTCTCCTCGACGGCCTTCTCGACGGTGTCGAAGACCGGCACGCCCTCGTAGTCCTGCCCGCCCTTGCCTGGGGTCACCCCCGCGACTACCCGTGTGCCGCTCTCGAGCATCCGGCCTGTGTGGAAGGCGCCCTCCCTGCCTGTTATCCCCTGCACCAGGAGCCGCGTGTTGTCGTCAACGAGTATCGCCATTACCGCCCTCCGTCCCGCGCCAGCTCGACGGCCTTGCGGGCGGCGTCGAGCATCGTCTCCTCGGTCACGACGTTCTCGGGAGTGTTCTCGGCGAGTATCTGGCGTCCCTCCTCGGCGTTGGTTCCGTCGAGCCGCACTACAATGGGGAGGTCTATCCCGGTGCGCTCTATAGCCGAGAGGAGCCCGCGGGCCACCTCGTCGCCGCGCGTGATGCCGCCGAAGATGTTGAAGAGCACGCTCCTGACCTGCTCGTTCGAGGTCACTATGTCGAGCGCGGTCGAGATCTTCTCCGCGTCAGCACCGCCGCCGACGTCGCAGAAGTTGGCCGGCTCACCACCAGCCTGCGCCACGACGTCGAGCGTGCTCATCACCAGCCCGGCCCCGTTGCCAAGGATGCCGACGTCGCCGTCGAGCTTGACGTACTGCAGGCCGACCTCCTGCGCCCGCTGCTCCTGCGGGTCCGCCGCCTCCACGTCGTGCATCTTCGCTATGTCCTCGTGCCTGTACAGGCTCGAGTTATCTACAGTGACCTTGGCGTCGAGCGCCAGCACGCGCCCGTCGCCCGTTACGACGAGGGGGTTTATCTCCACAAGGCTCGCGTCCAGCCCCTCGAACGCCCCGTACAGGTTGCGGAGCACCCCGCCCACTCCTTTGGCTACGTCTCCTTCGAGGCCGGCGGAGAAGGTCAGCTCGCGCACCTGGTAGGGCAGGAGGCCGAGGAGGGGGTCGACGTGGAGGTGCACGATGGCTTCGGGGTTGCTCTCCGCGACCTCCTCGATCTCCACGCCGCCCTCGGTGGAGAACAGGATAAGGGGCCTCTTCGCCTCCCGGTCCACCGTTATCGAGAGGTACATCTCGCTCTCGATATCAGCCCCCGCCTCGATAAGCAGGCGCCTGACGGTGTGTCCCCTTATGTCCATGCCAAGGATCTGCCGCGCGGCGGCCTCGGCCTCCTCGGGGCTATTTACCACCTTTATGCCGCCGGCCTTGCCACGGCCGCCCGTGAGGACCTGGGCCTTGACGGCTACGGTTCCACCGAACGTCTCCGCCGCCTGCCGCGCTTGCTCCGGTGTCTCGGCGACGATGCCTTCGAGCGTCTCGACGCCGTGTTTCCTCAGCAGTTCCTTACCCTGATACTCGTAGAGATCCAAGCTCTAGACTCCCGCGAAGCCCGTTACGACGGTGAGAATTATACAGACTCCCGCAGCCTGGCCATGACACCGTAGAGCTCGCTCATCGAAGGCGGAACGTGCGGGCGTAGCTTCGCGGCCTCGAAAGGGCGGCGGGTGAGAGGGTATTGCACCGCCTCTTGCGGAGTAGACCTCGCCCGGCATCAGAGAGCTCACGAGACCCCGCGCCCTCACCAGGAAAAGGAGTGTGAAGACAATGACTAGCAAAGAGACAACGACGATGACCGACCAGACAACAAGCCAGGCAGGCGAGGAGGCTGCGTTTGGACTCCTGCTTCTGGAGCTTCTCGACGACCTCCCGCTTCTCTTCGTTCGTGTCCGGTCCTTCCGAAAACGCCAGCAGGCTCTTCCGGAACAAGGTGTCTCTGCAGTAGAATCGATCATGAGCTGCCTCATCAGGTACTTCGAGGGAGGCAGAGCCAAGTTCACCCGAAGGTAGTACGGGACACCTATGGAGGACCGAGATGATCATTCGGAAAGGTCAACCACCGGCAGATCGGGAGACCGATGAACGGACGGAGCGGCTGCAATATTCCGACGCGGGCGGGTTGACCCAGTTCGGCGCCTATGTCGAGACGTTACAACCGCAACCGGGCGAAATAACTTCCGACCGGCACTGGCACGAAGAGGAAGACGAGTTCCTCTACATGCTTTCTGGCGAAGCGACCGTGATCGAGGAGGATGGTGCTCATTTGCTGCACCCCGGCGACGCGGCCTGCTGGCCGGCGGGCACGGCGAACGCCCATCAGGTCGTGAACCGTTCGAATGCACCCTGCACCTACCTCATCTTCGGCACCCGGATGGCGTACGACACCGTCCATTACCCCGACGTTGGGAAGATCCTGTACGACGAGGCCGGCACCTGGCGGCTGCACCGTACCGACGACGGATCCCTGATCAGGGGAGGAACAATCGAACAACTCCGTCCCCTTACGCGGTGGGACCCCAATACCAACCAGGCGCCATAGCACCGACTGCCCTGCGCCCGGTACCGCAGCGCCGACTCACGCAAGCCCCGGCTGTCGTCCCGTCCTTACTAATACACTTTTGTCAACAACTCGTGTGTCCGGATGGTATTAAGTACATATTGCACAAGCACGTCGACAGATCTAGGATTAGGGTGGGAGAGTAGGCTAAATCTCGGTGAACGGAAAGGGAGAAGAATAATGGCACAAGCAAGTGCTGCGAGCGGTGACGGGGGGTCGGGAGGCACCAGCTTCAGGGTGAAGGTCCAGAGGTTCGGGAGCTTCCTTAGCGGGATGGTCATGCCGAACATCGGCGCGTTCATCGCGTGGGGTTTGATCACGGCGATATTCATACCCGATGGGTGGTACCCGAACGAGCGGCTGGCGCAGCTGGTGGAGCCCATGATCTTCTACCTGCTGCCGCTCTTGATCGCCTACACAGGTGGCCGGATAGTCTACGGTGCGCGAGGCGGTGTGGTCGGCGCGATAGCCACCATCGGCGCCATAGTCGGGTCCGACGTACCGATGTTCCTCGGCGCGCTCATCATGGGGCCACTCGGTGGATACCTGATCATGAAGTTCGACGACCTCGTCGCACACAGGGTTCGCCAGGGCTTCGAGATGCTGGTGAGCACCTTCTCCGCCGGTATCATTGGCGGCGCACTCGCCATCATCGGTGTCCTCGGCGCCGGCCCTATCATCACCTCCATAAGCGACACTCTCGGGGCCGCCGTGGACTTCATCGTGGCCCTCGGGCTCCTGCCGCTCGTGAGCATCATCGTCGAGCCGGCGAAGGTGCTGTTCCTGAACAACGCGATAAACCACGGTATCCTGGCCCCGCTCGCCATAGATCAGGCCCAGGAGGCCGGCAAGTCGATCCTTTTCATGGTCGAGACGAACCCTGGTCCGGGGCTCGGCATCCTGCTGGCGTACAGCATCTTCGGAACCGGCCTCGCCAAGAGCTCGGCTCCGGGAGCCGCGGTCATCCAGTTCTTCGGCGGAATACACGAGATCTACTTCCCCTACGTCCTGATGAAGCCGGCCCTGATCATCGCGGCCATCGCCGGCGGGGCGAGCGGCATCTTTACTGCCACCGTCTTCAACGCGGGCCTCGTCTCGACGCCAGCTCCGGGTAGCATCTTCGCCTACATAGCCATGACGCCACGTGGTGGCTTTGCCGGCGTGATGTCGGCTGTATTCGCCGCGGCCGTCGTCTCGTTCCTGGTGGCCTCCGTGATAATCCGAGCTTCTGCCGACACTGACGAGGATGACGAGCAGAGCCTGGGCATGGCTGCCGCGCAGATGGAAGCGATGAAGGGCAGCAAGAGCAGCGTGGCCGGCACGCTGACGGAAGACGGAAAGACCGAGGACGGAAAGACCGACGGCGAAGCCACCCCCGAGTTCGGCCAGGTGAAATCAATCGTTTTCGCCTGTGACGCAGGGATGGGCTCCAGCGCGATGGGAGCGTCGCTGCTCAGGAACAAGGTCAAGCAGGCCGGTATAGAGGACGTCTCCGTGACCAACGCTTCCATCAGCAACCTCTCCGAGGATACGGACCTCGTTGTCACCCACAAGGACCTCACCGATCGGGCCAGGGCGAAGGTGCCGAACGCGATTCACGTCTCGGTGGACAACTTCCTCGGCAGCCCCAAGTACGACGAGGTGGTGACTGAACTCAAGGAAAGCCGGGAAGCGCAGCTCCAGGAATAGACGATAAGAGGTGATCGCGGGAACAGCGGCCACGCGGGTTCAGGGCCTGGCGTGATGGAACTCTCGGCCCGAGAGATACAGGTGATCGAGGTTCTGTTGCGCCACCCGGAAGGACTCACCGCCGGCGACATCGCCAGCCGGCTCGGCGTGAGCGCGAGGACAGTTCATCGCGACCTGCAGCCAGCCTCGGAGTTCCTCGGTTCGCGCGGCCTCACGCTCGAGAAGCAGTCCGGGAGGGGCTTGAGGGTCGAGGGGTCGGCCGAGGCGCGGGTGCAGACGCTGGAAGCCTTGCGCGAGGCGGGTACTTCGGTGCTCACGCCGGAAGGAAGGCGGCTTTCTCTGCTGCGCACGCTCCTCGGGGCGGACGAGCCGATCAAGCTGCGAGCGCTGTCGAGCGGGTTGAAGGTCTCGGTCGGGACGGTCAGCCGGGACCTGGACGGGGCGGAGGACTGGCTGGCGGACTTCGATCTCTCGCTCCTGCGTAAACGCGGTTACGGGGTCGAGGTTCACGGGGCGGAGGACGATCGTCGCCGGGCGATGAGCCGCCTGATCCAGGAAAACCTCGGCGAGGCGGCGCTTCTTCCCCTTGCGGAGGCGCCCGGAGATATACCCGACGGCCTGATAGCGGACCATGTCTCGGACCGGTTGTTGGGGATGATCGACGAGGACCGGCTGCGGATGGTCGAGGCCTTGACCGGGGAGGAGGTGGGGCGCCTGCCGTACGCAATCGCCGACAGCGCCTTCGTGGGCCTGAGCGTCCACGTGGCTCTGATGGTCGAGCGTCTCTTGCAGGGCGGGAAGGTCGAGGTGGATGACGATATCCTGCAAAGGCTCCGGAAGACGGCCGAGTACGAGCACGCCAGGAGTCTGGCCCGGGCCATCGAAGAAGCCTTTCAAATAGACATCCCCGAAGAAGAGATCGCGTACATAACCATGCACATGCGCGGCACCAAGCTCAGGCAAGACGGCGCCCTGGAGCGGTACTTCGAGACCTCGGACCTGGAGGTCGCCTCGCGGGTGAAGGCCCTGATTCACTACGTGGAGGAGCAGACAGGCGTGGTCCTCGCCGGCGACAGCTCCCTGTACACCGGGCTTCTCGCCCACCTGGATAGGGCCATCCAACGCCTGCGGGAGAACCTGAACATCTACAACCCGTTGCTACCCGAGATCAAGGAGGACTACCCGGCGCTCTTCGACCTGGTCAACCGGGGGATGGAGAAGGTGTTCGTGGACGAGGAAATCCCCGAAGAGGAGGTCGGGTTCGTCGCCATGCACTTCGGAGCAGCACTCGACCGGGGGCAGGGGGAATTCCCTCAGAAAGTCCTCGTCATCTGCTCCGCCGGCATCGGCTCCGCCAGGATGCTCGCCTCCAGGCTGGAGAAAGCGTTCCCCCAGATTCGGCTGATACAAAACACCTCGTTGTTCGACCTCGAGGACTTCGACCCGGAAGGGTTCGACCTTGTCGTATCCACGATCCCCCTGCCGATCCCCAGCGGATCTTACGTGCAGGTCCATCCGCTCCTCTCCGAAGACGAGGTGGAGAGCATAAGGGACCACCTTAGAGAGAAATTGATAAGAGATCCCCTCAGAGAGAAGAGCTTCGACGCTCGCCTCGCGGAGCGCGCGTCCTCCGAGTCCCTGGAGGTCTTTGGCGGGGGACAGACGAAATTCGACCAGATGGCCGAGGCGACGCAGGTAATAGCGGAGCTACTGGAGGACGCCTTCCTGGCGCGGCACGAGGCCCGTGGCTCCGTGCCCGAAGCGGTGCGCGTGATGTGCGAGTCGCTCGCCGGGCGGGGCCTGATCTCCGAACCCGAACGCCTGGAGGCTGATCTGCTCGCGCGCATGGAGCTTGGCGGAATCGGGATACCGGGTACCACGCTGGCCCTGTTCCACGCCCGCGGCGACACCGTCGTCAGGCCTTCCTTCTCGGTACACGACTTCGACGAGCCTCTGGAACTGGAAGGTATGGACAGTGCGATGATGCGGGTCCGCAGGAGCTTGTTGATGGTCGCACCGCCGGAGCTCTCCCCGGTAGCCCTCGAAGCAATCAGCGAGATATCGGTCGCGATGGTCGAGCGGCCCGCGGAGCGCGAGGTCTTCGAAGAGGGCTCGGAGGCCCAGGTCATCGCGTTGCTCAATGGCATTTTTGCCCGGTATTTGCAGCGTAAACTAGCGTGAAAGGAGCTTAGAAGTGTCCGAGATACTGGCGCCGGAGACCATCGAACTGAAGGCGAGCCTGAATAGCCAGGACGAGGCGATCCGGCGGGCAGGCCAGCTGCTCGTCGATAACGGCCACGTGGATGACCAGTACATAGACTCCATGTTCGAGCGGGAGAAGTCGGTCTCGACGTTCATGGGCAACGGCGTGGCGATCCCTCACGGCACGGGAGACTCAAAGCAGTGGGTCAAGAGGTCAGGGCTCTCCGTCATCACCGTCCCCGAAGGTGTGGAGTACGGTGACGGAAACGTGGCGACCCTCATCGTCGGGATCGCTGGCAAGGGCGACGAGCACCTGGAGATCCTCTCGAAGATCGCACTCGTCGTGGCCGAGGAGGAGAACGTCGAACGGCTCGTGAACGCTGAGACGAAAGAGGAACTGCTTGCGATCTTCGAAGAGGTAAAGGTTTGAAGAGCGTTCACTTCGGAGCCGGCAACATCGGCCGCGGCTTTATCGGCCAGCTGCTGCACGAGTCTGGCTACGACATCACCTTCGTGGACATCCAGGATGACCTGGTTGACGCCCTGAAGAAGAACGGGCGCTACGACGTGATACTGGCGGACGAGAGGGAGGAGAGGGTTCCCGTGGACCGGGTCACCGCGCTCCACTCCATAAACGAAGCAGACGAGGTCACCGAGCGGCTGGCGGAGGCGGACCTCATCACCACGGCGGTCGGACCCTCAGTCTTGCCCGTTCTGGCCCCCGCCATGGCGAAGGGGCTCGTGGAGCGCGCGCGTAGAGGAGGAGCGCCGGTCAACGTGATCGCCTGCGAGAACATGGTCGGGGCGAGCCAGGCGCTGCGGGACTTCGTGATGGAGAATGTCCCGGACGAGCACGCGGAGGCGGTCGAGGAGATCGCCGGCTTCCCGAACGCGGCGGTTGACCGCATAGTACCGGAGCGCCAGGCATGAACATCGACGTGCTGGTAGAGCCTTTCTACGAATGGGTAGTCGATGCCTCGCAGATAAAGGGTAAGCGTCCGGATATCTCGGGCATTACGTACGTCGAGGACCCATTGCCCTACATCGAGAGGAAACTGCTCACGGTGAACGCGGGCCACTCCGCAATAGCCTACCTGGGCTACGTCCGCGGAAAGCCGACGATCCACGCCGCCCTCGAAGACGACGAAGTCCGCGAGACGGCGTCAAAGACCCTGGAGGAGACCAGCCTGCTGCTAATCAAGGAGTACGGCTTCGAACCGGAAGAGCTCCGCGAATACCGGCGGAAGGTCCTCGCCCGCTTCAGCAACCCGTACATCTCGGACGACGTAACCCGGGTCGCGCGCGCCCCCATCCGGAAACTCGGCCGCAACGAGCGCTTTGTCTCACCTGCCCTGCGCCTGCTCGACATGGGGCACATGCCGGTGCACCTGGCGACGGTCATCGGGGCGGTGCTGCGTTACGACTATCCCGAGGACGAAGAAGCAAGGGAGCTACAGGAGACGATACGCTCGGCAGGCAAACGTTCGGCGCTGGCCCGGTACGCCGGGATAGGAGAGGACCATCCGCTGGTAGATCTCGTCGTCGAACGGATGGATCTCGTTTGAGATAGTAGTAGTGTCGTAGTGGGAAAGGCACGCATGTGTTGGGGTCGAAGCCCTTAGTGTTGGCCCGTAGAGACCGTGTGGCCTGGAGTGAGGCAGGGGAAGGGATAGGAGGAGGAGTACATATGGTAGAGAAGGAGACGACGGTCGGACCGAAGGAGGGGCTCCACGCCCGTCCGGCAGCCGAGTTCGTGCAGAAGGCCAAGGGGTTTTCTTCAGCCATCGTTGTGGTCAAGGACGGGCACGAGGCTAACGCCAAGAGCCCTCTCAAGCTGATGACCCTTGCCGCCAAGCACGGCGACAAGATAACCATCCGGGCCGAAGGAGATGACGCCCAAGAGGCCGTCGACTCCCTGGTCGAGCAAATCTCGACGGAGGAATAATGGCAGATAACGTCAGGCTCAACGGAGTCGCAGCCTCCGAGGGGGTCGCCGTCGGGCCTGCCTTCGTCCACGTCCCCAGGGAGCTGAAACCCGAGCGTGAGAGCATCTCTAAGGACGCAGTCGAAGAGGAACTGGGGCAGTTTCCAAAGCGCCGTCGAAACCGTGACGCGGAAGCTCTCGGAGACGGCGGAGCGGTTGCGAGAGGGCGGTAGCGAGAGCGAGGCCGGGATCTTCGAGGCGCACGTCGAGATGGCGGAGGACCCCGAGTTCCAGTCCGACGTCGAGGAGCGCGTGAGGGACCTGACGAGTCCCGAGGCTGCCGTGATCTCCGTCGGCGAGGAGTACGCCTCGATGTTCGCCGCGATGGAGGACGAGTACATGGCCGCCAGGGCCGACGACGTGCGCGACGTGGCGAGCCAGATCGCCGCCGAGCTTATGGGCGGCGGCGCCACCGGGCTGGAGTCGCTCGCCGAGCCATCGGTGATCCTCGCCGTCAACCTCGCCCCTTCTGATACGGCTCGCATCCCCAAAGGCATGGGCCTGGGATTCCTCATCTCCGAAGGGTCGAAGACGTCTCACGTCTCGATCATGGCCCGCTCGATGGGCATCCCGGCCGTCGTTGGCGTAGGCTCGGAGCTGGACAAGGCTCTGAATGCGGAGGTAGTAGCCCTCGACGGCGGCGAGGGTTACGCTATCGCCGACCCCGACCCCCAGACGCTCTCAGCCTTCGAGGACAAGCACAAGCAGATGGCAGCAGAGGCTGCCCTGCTCGAGGAATACAAGCACCTCGAAGCCCGCACCAGCGACGGTCGGCGCATCGAGGTTTCAGCCAACATCGGCTCTGCCAAAGACGCAGAGGAGGCACTCTCGTGGGGGGCTGAGGGGGTGGGGCTCTTCCGCACGGAGTTCCTTTTCATGGAGCGACCGGAGCTGCCCTCGGAGGAGGAGCAGTATGAGGTTTACCGCGAGGTGGCTGAGGCCTTTGGCGATAAGCCCGTTATCATCCGCACCCTGGATGTGGGAGGGGACAAGGATCTCCCGGGGGTGGACCAGCCAGCTGAGGAGAACCCGTTTCTGGGATGGCGGGGGATCAGGATGTCTCTTGACACCCCAGAGCTCTTCAAGCCCCAGGTGAGGGCGCTCTTGCGCGCAGCGACCCACGGCAACCTCAAAGTCATGTTCCCTATGATCGCCCACATCGACGAAGTTAGAGCAGCCAAGGAGAACTTCAAGGAGGCTCAGAGGGAGCTAGAGAGCGAGGGGAAGGAAGTAGGAGAGCTTGAGGTTGGGATCATGGTGGAGACCCCAGCGGCTGCCATAAGGGCCTCTGAGATCGCCCCTGAGGTCTCGTTTTTCTCGATAGGGACAAACGACCTGGTGCAGTACACCCTGGCAGCAGACCGTGGCAACGAGCGCCTGAGGCATTTGCAGAGCGCGGATCACCCTGCGGTGTTGGAGCTCATAGGCATGACTTGCGAGGCGGCCAGGGAGGCAGGGATCTGGGTAGGGGTGTGCGGCGAGGCAGCCGGCGACCCTGCGCTGATCCCAGAGCTCGTGGAGCTCGGTGTCACCGAGTTGAGCATGAGCGCGCCGTCGATCCCGAGAGCCAAGAAGATCATCTCGGAGCTGTAGATTTGTCTCTGTAACGGCCGAAGCCGGAACAGGGCAATGGCAGCGGGTGTCGCGGCAAAGACCCGCATCGTCGCAGCAGGGAAACAGGAGGAGAGCATGAAAGTGCCGGAAGCAAACCGCGGAGGGAGAGCAGAGACCGCGGGTGCCAGTCGGTTCGTGTATGGGTTCCTGGAAGACCCGGGGATTGACGACGTCCGGAGCCTCCTCGGGGGCAAGGGCGCGGGGGTCCGGGATATGCGCAAGCTCGGCTTTCTGGTGCCGGAGGGATTCACCATCACGACCGAGGCCTGCACGCACTACATAGGGTCCGGAGAGCTTCCCGAGGGCCTCATGGACGACGTGAAGAGCCATATGGCGCTTGTGGAAGAGGCCACGGACAGGGGTTTCGGAAGCTCCGATAACCCGCTGCTGGTCTCGGTCAGGAGTGGGGCCCCTGTCTCCATGCCCGGGATGATGGATACCGTGTTGAACCTCGGCCTGAACGACGAGGCTGTCAGGGGATTGGCTGAGCGCACCGGTGACGAGCGTTTCGCCTACGACTCGTACCGGCGCTTCATCCAGGCGTTCGGGGAGATAGTGTTGAAGGTCCCGGGGCACCTCTTCGAGGAGGCAATCGATGAGGCCAAGGGCCGTCGAGGCGTCGAGGCGGACACAGAGCTTTCGGCAGAGGACCTCAAAGAGCTCACCGACCGGTTCAAATCCATCATATCCGAAAGGTCCGAGGACGAGTTTCCCGAAGACCCGGTCAAGCAATTAGAGCTGGCGATCAAGGCGGTCTTCGATTCGTGGCTGGGAGCCCGTGCCGCGGCCTACCGCAGAGAGTACGGCATACCGGAGACTCTGGGGACGGCGGTCACCGTGCAGCGGATGGTGTTCGGCAACATGGGGGAGACCTCGGCCACCGGGGTGGCGTTCACCCGCAACCCGGCTACGGGGGAGCACGGCGTCTTCGGAGAGTTTCTCCTGAACGCCCAGGGTGAAGACGTGGTTGCGGGCATCCGCACGCCCCGACCGCTCAGGGAGATGGAGCGGGTCCTGCCAAACGCCTACCAGCAGTTCCTGGATACCGCAGGTAAGCTGGAGCGCGAGTTCAGGGACATGCAGGACGTGGAGTTCACCGTGGAGCAGGACAGACTCTACATGCTCCAGACCAGGAGCGGCAAGCGCACGGGGGCAGCTGCGCTGAAGATAGCGCGCGACATGGCCGAAGCGGGTTTGATCTCTCACGACGAGGCCATCATGCGCGTCGAGCCTGCATCACTCGACCAGCTCCTCCATCCCCGCGTGGACCCGCAGGCCGAGCTGGAGGTCCTCGCAAGGGGCCTCCCCGCCTCGCCCGGGGCCGCCACGGGAAAGGTAGTTCTCAACGCACCAGAGGCCAAGGAGCGGGCGGAGGCCGGGGAGGCCGTGCTCCTGGTGCGCAGGGAGACCCACCCGGACGACGTCGAGGGCATGATCGCGGCTAAGGGGGTGCTGACCGCGTTCGGGGGTATGACGAGCCACGCGGCGGTCGTCGCCCGTGGGATGGGCAAGCCCGCCGTGACCGGGTGCAGCGCCCTGAAGATAGATCTCGCGCGGGGCGAACTGGAGATTGGCGGCAGGAGGATCGCGGCCGGCGAAGTCCTCACCATAGACGGAACGGACGGCAGGGTCATCCGGGGCGATGTGCCGCTGGTCGAACCCACGCCGAGCGAAGACTTCGAGGTCCTGCTCCACTGGGCCGACGAGGCGCGCACCCTTGGCGTTAGGGCGAACGCCGACACACCGGAGGACGCCCGGCGGTCCAGAGAACTCGGGGCCGAGGGCGTCGGGCTGTGCCGCACGGAGCACATGTTCATGGAGGGCGAGCGTCTCCAGATAATGCGGGAGATGATCCTCTCGGAAAGCGACGACGCCTTGAAGGAGGCCCTGGTCAAGCTCGAGCCCATGCAAAGAGAGGACTTCGAGGGCATCTTCTCGGCCATGGACGGTCTGCCGGTCACCGTGCGTCTTCTGGACCCGCCGCTACACGAGTTCCTCCCTGACTCGAAGGACCTGGCGAAGGAGATAGCCGAGCGCGAGGGGCGGGGGGAGGACGCCACGGAGCTGAGACGGCAGCTGCGCGTAGCGGAGAGCCTCGAAGAGAGGAACCCGATGCTGGGGCTGCGGGGCTGCAGGCTAGGGCTCCTGCGACCCGACGTCTACCTGATGCAGGCTCGTGCCATTGCGCAGGCCGCGAGGGAAGTCAGGGAAGCTGGGGGCGAGCCGGTCGTCGAAATAATGATTCCCCTCGTCGGCTTCTCTTCGGAGCTGAGGAAGATGCGGGACCTGATCGAGGTAGAGCTCGCCGGAGAAAGCTTGCCCATCGGGACGATGATAGAGCTGCCGCGGGCGTGCGCGGTCGCCGGGGAGATAGCGCGCGTCGCCGACTTCTTCTCCTTCGGCACCAACGATCTCACCCAGATGGTCTGCGGCATTAGCCGAGACGACGCCGAGGAGAAGTTCCTCTCCCAATACCTGGAGAGCGGCTTGCTGCAGGACAACCCCTTCGAGACCATCGACCAGGAAGGCGTAGGTGAGCTGGTCGAGATGGCCTCCGAGCGGGGGCGGGAGGCGAACCCGCGGCTGAAGCTCGGGGTCTGCGGGGAGCACGGCGGCGACCCGGAGAGCGTCTCCTTCTTCCACGAAGTGGGCCTCGACTACGTCTCCTGCTCGCCCTTCCGGGTGCCGGGCGCGCGCCTGGCTGCTGCACAAGCCGCTGTAAGCCAGCCTGGACGAACCTAGTTATCCACCCACAACGAGTACCCGGCCGTTGGCGTTCAGCCCGGCGGCGAAGCTCTCGCCTGCTTTCTTCGTCTCCTGACGGGCTGCATCGCGCGGTTCGAGCGTCACCTCGCTGGTCGGAATCGCCAACTTCCTGGAGTTAGCCACAACGTCCACACATTTGGTGCCAACGTTGACACTTGTAGCTGTACAGTGAGGGAAACATTAGCTTGCCCCACAAATAGTCCATTTGGCGGATGTGCTACCCTCGCCGATGCCCTAAGCTGGTGCCGATGGTGTAACGGGGCGTATATATGCACGGATTGCACCCTCTCGGAGGAGGTCGGACGGTGCGAGGGGCAATTATTTTGCTGATCTGCCCAACGTGAGCACGAAATTGTCTCGGACGCGAGAAAGGAGCTCAAGGAGGTGAGCCTGCATGTCGGCCGATGGCCATGATGAGAAGAGGCCAGCCCACGCAGCAAGCGTAGTTCCCGTTCGGGACGTCTCCATCGATGTGCACGCGCGCAAACCGGTGATCTTTGCCGTCGACGCAGGGGTCACATCCTTCGGCAGAATCGAGTACGGACTTCGCAGGCGCTACGGCGTCGAGTACCAAGTAATTTGCGAGACGTCGGCAATGTGGGGTATGAAGAAGTTGAGGGACCTCAGGGCGGCCGGTGAGGAGGTCGCTCTCATCCTTGCCGATCAGTGGATGCCCGACATCACCGGCGACGAGTTTCTCGCCCGTGCGAGTCAGCTTTTCCCAACCGCCAAGCGGGCAGTGCTCGTCGAGTGGGGCGACAGGAGAATCCAGGAACCGGTTCTCCGAGCGATGACCCTCGGCCACATCGACTACTATGTCAACAAGCCCGAGCGCCCAGGCGACGAGTACTTCCACAGGATGATAGCCGAATTCATCTACGACTGGGCCAAAGCCCACCGTCCCGTGTTCGCGGAGATCCGCGTGGTGGGCGAACAGTGGTCTGCGCGCTCGCACGAGCTGAAGGACATTCTCAACCGCAACGGTATCTTGCATGAATTTCACGCCGCGGACACAGAGGTGGGCCGGGAGATCCTCGCCCGGATTGGCAAGAGTTCCGCCAGGTTCCCCGTGGTCGTCATTTACGACGGGCAAGTGCTCGAAGATCCCTCGAACGCCGAGCTCGTTGACGCATTGGGCGTCAACCGTGAGCTGGATCGGCGAAGCTTCGATTTGGTGATCGTGGGGGCGGGACCGGCCGGGCTGGCGGCGGCTGTATACGGCGCCTCGGAGGGATTGGGCACCCTCGTCCTGGAGGGAGAAGCCATAGGCGGCCAGGCGGGGACAAGCTCGCTGATCCGCAACTACCTCGGGTTCCCTTGGGGTGTAGCAGGCGCCGAACTCGCCATGAGGGCCACCGAGCAGGCGTGGTGGTTTGGCGCCGTCTTCCGCTTCATGCGGAACGCTGTCGCACTGCGATCCGATGGGAGAGATCTGACGTTAACGCTCTCCGACGGGGCAGAGGTGACCAGCAGAGCTGTGGTCCTGGCCACCGGCGTCTCTTACAGACGCCTTGGCGTGCCGGGCCTGGAGGAACTTGTCGGTATGGGGGTGTTTTACGGGGCCGCGGTGAGCGAGGCCCAAGCGATGAAGGACGAGGAAGTCTTCGTAGTTGGCGGGGCCAACTCGGCCGGTCAAGCGGCCATACACCTCTCGGAATATGCCTCGCGCGTGACGCTACTGGTGCGCGGTCGCTCCCTCTCTACCAGCATGTCCGACTACCTCATAAAGGAGATCGAGGCGGCCCAGAACATCCAGGTTCGCTTCGGCACTCGAGTCGTCGGTGGCGGTGGAGAAGGGAGGTTGGACCACCTAGTCCTGAAGGATCTGGCCTCGGGCCTCACCGAGTCGGTCCCGGCCGCAGCTCTGTTCGTCCTCATCGGTGCAGAGCCCCGGACTGGGTGGCTGCCCGAAGAGATCGTGCGCGACACGCGAGGCTACATAGTCACCGGCCCGGATCTCTTGCAAGACGGAGAACCTCCCCGCGGCTGGCCGCTCGGGCGCCCTCCTCTCCCAATGGAAACCAGCATGCCGGGCGTCTTCGCCGCCGGCGACGTCAGGTACGGGTCGGTCAAGAGGGTTGCCTCCGCCGTTGGGGCGGGCGCGATCGCCATCCAATCGGTCCACGAGCACTTTGTCAAAGCCAGGCTTGGTCTCGATAGCGCGGGTACTATCGCACGAACGTCAGCACGTGCTGACGTGAACTCCTCGGGACCGGTCAACTCAAGGATCGAAGATGCAGCTGAGCGACGTGAACACGAGGAATAACGGACGAACGAGAGCCTATCCGCCGGGTGCGCGGGTACGCTGGATGGGGATTCGAGCGCGGATCCTGGTCCCCCCGCCGGCGGAGCTCTCGACCCTGAACGTCCCACCCAGGCCCAACGCCCGCTCGCGCATCGAGCGCAACCCAAGGTGTCCGGGGAACTCACCGCCCGTATCGAAGCCAACCCCGTCGTCTGAGACCTCAAGGCTAAGAGATCCACTATCGCAGGCCAGCTCAAGCTCCACTTTGTTTGCCCTTGCGTGCTTGACGGTGTTGTGCATAGCCTCCTGGGCTATGCGGTAGAGTGCTTCTTTGGTCTCCAGAGGAGCCTCCGGCTCCTCGCACAGGGAGGTCGAGACCTCTATCTCGTGGCGCGCCCGCAAAGCAGCGGCCTGCTTCTCCAGCGCTGCCACGAGCCCTTCGGTCTCTAGAGATTCGGGTCTCAGCTCGAAGATGAGCGCCCGCATCTCGGCGAGGCCAGCATCGGCCAAGGAGAGGACGTAGTCGAGGGGGTCGGCGAGGAGTTTAGGGTTCTGGTCGAGAAGCTTTCGGGCGGTTCTGGCGCCAAGGGCTATACCGTAGAGGGCCTGGGAGACTGAGTCGTGGAGCTCCCTTGCGAGGCGCTGGCGCTCCTCGAGGGCTGCCTTGCCGCGGGCCTCTGAGAAGAGGCGGGCGTTCTCGAGGGCTACCGCGGCCTGGTCGGCGACGGCTCTGAGGAAGACCTTCTCGTCCTCGCCCGGCTCCTCATCGGGGAGGTAGCAGAAGAAGATCGCGCCCAGCGCCAGGCCCCTGGAGACGAGCGGCAGGCTGTAGGCGATGTCCCACGAAACCTCGCGAGCGAAGTGGTGTATGGGGGCGTAGCGCCGGTTCTCCAGGAGGAACCGGCGGAGGTCGCCCACGAGCACGGGCTCACGCGTGCGGAAGGCCCTGAGGCTCGGGGATGGAGCCCCGGCCCGGTAGGCGGCCTGCAGCCCTGCCGTATACCCCTCGGGCAGACCGTAGGAGCCGAACACGTGGAGCGATTCGTCTTCCTCGTCGATGAGGACCACCCCGCAGGCGACGGCCGTGCTGGCTTTCACGGCGCTCCTTGCCAGGACGTTCAGGGTGTCCTCTGTTGGGAGCTCGAAGGCCAGGTTGGCGGCGATGTGCGAGAGGGTGGCCACGCGCTCCTCGAGGAGGCGTTGCACCCGCGCCCGCTCTGTGACGTCGTGGGCGACGACGCACATGGTCTCCCTGCCGCCGCGCAGGATGATGCTGCCGCTGGACTCGACATCCAGAAGCGAGCCGTCCTTGCGGCGGTACTTCCTCTGCCCGACAAAGGAGCTTCTCGCCTGCACGGTCCGCTGGATGTTGTGGTCTATGCTCTTCCTGATCGTGGGCAACGAAGTCGTAGAGCGTCATGTCGTTCAGCTCATCTCCCGTGTAGCCGAGCGTCTCGCGGAAGGCTGGGTTGGACTCCACGATCCGCCTGGTCTCGACGTCCACGAGGCAGATGTTCTCCGTGACCTCTTCGATGACCGTGCGGTAGAGCCGCTCGCTCTGCTTCAGGGCCTCCTCGTCCTTCTTGCGCTCGGTGACGTCGCGGACGACGGCCACCACCGAATCTTGCAGCATCGGAGAGATGGTGGCCTCGAACCACATCTGGCTGTCACGTATCTTGAGGTCGTACTCGTAGTTCATGCTCCGCTGGGTTTCGAGTGCGCGCCGGATGTACGCCAGGAACTCGTCGGCCCGATCTCTGGGCAAGACCTCGTGCAACCTCTTGCCCAACAGCTCGGGGGCCGGTCTGTACAGAAGCGAGGGGTTGGTCGGCGCGACCTTGAGGTAGCGACCCTCCAAGTCGAACACGAATATGAGGTCGGTCATCGACTCGAAGAGCGCCCGCAGTTCGGCCTCCGAGGTCCGTAGTCTATCCTCGGCACTCTTGCGCTCGGTGATGTCGGTCACCGTCCCCGCCATGCGCAGCGGGGCGCCGCTCTCGTCGCGCTGGGCTATGCCCCGTCCGACGCAGTAGACGTAATCGCCCGCAGAACGCCGGAGGCGGAACTCCTGGCTGTACTCGACGCCGCGCTCGAGGTGGGCTCCGATGGCATCCAGGGTCCGCTGGCGGTCCTCCGGATGGAGTAGCTCGGCGAATAGCTCGAAGGTGGGGGAGACCTCCGAGCGCGCGAGGCCAAGCATCGCGTAGAGTCGATCGTTCCAGTAGAGTTCGCCGCTTCGGATGTCCCAGTCGAAGATGCCGTTGTTAGAGCCCTCCACTACCAGGCTGTAACGTTCCTCGCTCTCGCGCAGGGCCTTGTCCGCTCGCCTGCGCCGGACCGCTGCGCCCAGGGTGCTAGCGGCCGCCTTCAGCGCGTCCATTTCAGCCGCAAACCACTCGCGCTCGACGAGGCACTCGTCGAACCCGACGAAACCCCACCACTCACCTTCCACTTGGATTGGCACAACGACTATGGACAGGATTGCCTCGGCTTGCAGCTCCGGCTGTTCGCTCTCCGGGAAGTCCCGCGTGTTGCCGTACACTAACTCTCCGCGGCCCAGCACCTCCTCCCACCGGCCGAAGCCAGCGTCCCGGTACGGTAGGGCCTTGAGCAGGGGGTTCTCGATCTGCGCCGATACATCGGGCGCCACCCACTCGTAACGCTGGGTCGCCCACAGCTTGCCGTCCTCCCCCACGTAGTTCTCGAAGATGTAGACGCGGCTTACCTGTGCCGCGTCTCCGAGCCTGCGCAGGATCGACCTTACGTTTTCCTCCCAGCCGGTCGTCTCGTCGAGGAACCGCTCTGCGGCAAACCTGACCGCATCGAGGATGGCTTCCCGTCTCCTCAGTTCCTCTTCGGCGCGCTTCCGCTCCCGTCGCTCGTTGGCGTCTTCCAGTCCCCGCTCCACTGTCGGGCACAGGAGCGGCATGCTGCCTCGAGTGATGAAGTCGAGCGCCGGGTAGCCCTTGCTGACGAAGTCGTAGGCGCCGGCCTTCATCGCCTCGACGGCCGCTTCCTCCCCGACCTTGCCGGAGACGACGATAAATGGCGCCTCCTGGCCCGACCTCTTGAATACTGCGAGGGCCTCGAGCGCCCCGAAACGGGGCATCTGGTAGTCCGAGATGACCACGTCCCACTCTGAGGCATCGAGCGCTTGTTCCATCGCCTCGGGGGTCTCTACCCGAACGTATTCGGGCTCGTAGCCACCCTTCCTCAGTTCCCGCAGGAGGAGCAGAGCGTCGTTCTCTGAATCTTCCACTATCAATACCCTGAGCGACTGCAGGCCGCGGCCAGGCTTGCTGGGCCGCGAGTGCTTCACCACGACTCCTCGCCGAGTTCCTCGACGCTAACCAGCCCTGCGCGCACGGCATGAAGGGCGGCCTGCGTGCGGCTCTGGACGCCGAGCTTCATGAGGATGCTCGAGACGTGGGCCTTGACAGTCTGCTCTTCCATGTACAGCTCGCTGGCTATCTGTTTGTTGGCCTTGCCGCGGGCGAGGAGCCTCAAGACCTCGGTCTCGCGGTCGCTTAGCGCCTCCGGGTTCTCGGGGGCGCGCACCTCGCGCATCAGGCGCGCCGCAGCCTCGGGGGAAAGGTGCACCCTCCCTCGGCCGCGCCCCTTATTGCCTGGTGCAGCCCCTCGGCGTCAGTGTCTTTGAGGAGGTAGCCGATCGCCCCTGCCCTGATAGCCCCCGTCACCGAGGCGCCTTCCAGCACGCTGGTCAAGGCTATGACCTCAACTTCCGGCAGTTCCGTTCGAATGGCCTTGGTAGATTCCAGACCGTCCATGACGGGCATCAGCAGGTCCATAAGCACCACATCGGGTTTGAGCTCCCGGGCCATCGCCAAGGCTTCCTGGCCGTCTTGGGCTTCTCCCACGACCTGGATGTCAGGGTCGAGCGAGAGGAACATGCGCAGCCCCTGGCGCACCACGCCATGGTCGTCTGTTATCAGAACCCTTATCGCCATGGCTTCTCCTACGACTTTGGTCCTACATTATCGTCCTGACGAACGTCCACCACAACATTCGTACCTTCGACCGATGCCGCCGCCCGTCCCAGCGACAATACTTCACGATAGGTCTTGTCTCGTTGGCCATGCACGTCTTAGAACCGAACTCCTGTAGTCGGGATCGTAGGCAGCGTCATCAACCCGGTAACGTCCTGGTGCGGCTCTTCGAGTCGTTCGATCGGCAAGCATAAGGCTGCGAGAGACCGGGTTTCTCAGGAGCCTGGTCCGCTTGAAGAAGGCAGAATGCCGCTGCGAGCAGAGAAGACCTGCACGAGCAAAAGGAGACCGGCATGAGATCAAATGCCAGCGAACACGTCACCCTCGTAGAGGTGCTCGAGCTGACCAGTACTTTCGAGGAGTTCAGGGCTGCCATTCAGGCGGCGGCGCGGCGGCTCGAAGCCGAAGGCATACAGGAGCTGGTGACCTTGCAGTTCTATGCTACTCCCGGATCTACCGAGGTGGGCGCTCTTCTAACTTTCGCCGATAGCAGCCGAATTATCGAGCACATCGACATGATCACAGAATGGGAAGAGTTCGAACGGTTCTTCGGCACTGTAAAGCCGGTCGACGTGCGGGTGTACGGCAAGTTGAGCGCGGAAGCAGAAGCGTGGGTGCGGCAGTTCGGCGTCGTGAGCAAGACGTTTGAGGATCACGTGGCCGGCTTCGTGCGCTAACCGTCACGGCCACCGAAATGACCACGTTGCGGAGAATTGGCTCGCCTGGTGCTCGTTCAAGCCCCTCCGGGATGGAAGTTCGTCGATCAAGCCGGTTGTCTAGCTCTTCAGGTTAACCACTTTGCTCGAGCTGCTTCGCTTTTTCGCGCAGGACCTCGATGGCCAGCTCGATCGTCTCCAGGTGGGTGCGCAGGCTCAAGATGGCCGCCCGCAGGGTGAACTTTCCGTCGACCATCGTCGAGGAGAGGAACACACGTCCGTCGCGTTGCACGGCGTTGACGAGCTTTCGGTTGAAGTCGTCCGGATCCCCCCGCCTCGGGAGGTACCGGAAAGTCACTATCGAGAGGTCCGGTGGGTGGCCCTACCTCGAAGCCGTCTTCGAGCCGCATCCTCGAATAGAAGTAGCGCGCGAGGAGCAGCTTCTCCTCCAGCGCGGCACGGAACGGGGCAACCCCGGCTAGCTTTAGGGGCAGCCACAGACGCAAGGCCCTGAAGTGACGGCTGAGCTCGGGCGAGAGGTCCGCGGGGGAGACCTCGTCGCTGGAGGCCAGCGCGTCCCTGTCCTGGAGGTAGCTGGCGTCGTAGTGGTGAGCGTCCAACAGATGGACGCCCTCCCTTACGAGGACCGCCCCACTGCCGAACGGCACGAACAACCCCTTGTGAGGATCCAGGACGACCGAGTCCGAACGCTCTATCCCTCTCAGTATCTGCTTTCCTTGCCCGGTGAGGGCGAAAGGTGCCCCGTAGGCCCCGTCCACGTGCAGCCATAGCCCGCGGCGGCGGGCGATGTCGACCAGGTCGGAGAGGGGATCGACGGCTCCCGTGTCCGTCGTGCCCGCGGTCGCTGCGATCAGCCAGGGGAAAAGACCCGCCTTCGCGTCGGCTTCGACCGCATTTTCGAGAGCCTCGGGCCGCATGCGATGCTGGCCGTCTAGGGGGACGAAACGCTTGACGGACTCCTTGAGCCCCGCAATGCGCAATGCCTTGTCGATCGCGTGGTGGGTCTGCTCGGTGAGGTATACGACCGCCCTGTCGAAATCCTTTGCTTTCAGACCGCGTGCCTCCCTGGCCGTCACGATCCCGACCAGGTTGGCAACGCTCCCGCCGCTCGTGAGATCCCCGGCGGCTTCCGCAGGGTAGCCGATGAGACTTGCCATCCACCTCAAGAGCACTCGCTCCATGCGGACCGCACCGGGCGAGGCGAAGTACAATCCAGAATACCGGTTGGTGACCGCTGCCAGGTAGTCGGCCAGGGCAGAAGCGTAGAGGTTGCTGCCAGGAATGTAGGCCAGGTGGCCCCCCGATCCAACGTTCACCCCGCTCCGGTTCACGCCGCGATCCAGCAGGTCAAGGACCTCGCCAGGGTCCGTCGGCCCCTCCGAGATCGGCGAGTCGTATAGGGCTCTATCCTCGCCTTCGGACACTGCGAAGGCCGGCCTCCCGTCGATGTCTTCAAGGAAGCGGTCAGCGTAAGCGACGACCTTGTTCCTCAGGAGAACCCGTTCTTCGGCGTCCGGGTCCAGAGGTTTAGCTTCGCGCTCGAGCCGCCTTATACTCTCCTCATAGCCCACTTCGTCTTCGGCGCTCTGCTCGCCCATTTTGCTCCTCCGGCTGGCCTCCGGTCATATCGAGGGTAGCGTACCTCTCGGGAGGTCGCTCGCTTATTTCGCGTATGTCTTCTTATTCACCCGAGGGTAGAAGCGGTGTAGCAAGTCTCCCCGAGATTGCGTAAGGTGGCGCCCCACCGAACGTCCGACCACGGCATCTGCCAGGGCCGGTAAAACATGCACCTCACGGTGTTGTTGATCTACTCGTACTCGCTACAACGTCAACACAGGTTGTGCCGACCCTGACGTTGACGGCGGTACAACGAGGCGCCGCCACAAAAGGAAACAGGGCCGCTCTAGACGACCAGCGTGATCACACCCGCCCCCACCAACGCTCCCGCCCACAAGATATCTACATTGAACCAGGCACGCTTGAGTATCAATACGCCGAGCTTCTCGTAGACCACGACCGCTACCGCGGCCATCACAGCGAACATCGCCAGCGTATGAAGCCCGACCATCGCAAGATCGGCGAACATCGTCGCCGGACCTGCCATGGCGGCATGGTGAGTGCCGTGGGCGTGCGCTCCATGCATCTGCTCGGTGGACGCAAGCCTCATTAAGATGGGTACGAGCATGAGGCCAGCACCGTGAGCGCTCGCCATCAGGAACGACCATCCTGTCAGGTCCCTGAAGCCGACCCGCATCCCGACCCAGCGCGGGTGTCTACGCCTGGCGAGCTTGAAGAGGCCGAAGAGGATGAGCGCGGTTGCGCACACGTAACGCAGCACGTCGAGGGGCACTACGATCTGGGCCACCCCGATAACGAACACTACCACCAAGATGGCTATGGCGTGTCCAAGGGCGATGGGTGGGAGGGCTTGCAGGACGGCGCCTCGCCGCTGTTCCTGCAAGCCCAGGGCCACCGCAAAGAGCCAGCCCATTGCCGGGTTGAGGCCGTGGTAGGCTCCCAACAAGGCCAGCGTGAGCCAGGGCCAGCTCTCGCTCATGAGACGTAGCAGTACGAGTCGGAGGAGGAGTCGCCGCCCTCGAGCCTTATCTGGTGCGGCCTCTCACCTTCATCGAACTCGATGAAGAAGTCGGGGTCTACAGTAAGGCTGCCATCAGGGGTCTACGTCCACCTTGGCGATCCAACCGTGTATTCCCTCGGGGTAGAACTGCGCATCCCAGGCGGCATACAGAGAGTTGCTGAAGTACACCCTGCGCCCATCCCGGCTTAACTCCACCATCTGCGGCCCGCCGTTCAGGGGTTGATCGGTCTTCGGGTGCGCCGTCTTGCGCACGATCCCGCCCAGGTGGACTGAGCCGGTGTGCCTGGGGTTGAACGGGTCGGAGACGTCGTACTGGCGCATCTCGCCGGTACCCCAGCACGAGACGTAGAGGAAGCGGTCGTCGAGGGAGAGGTTGATGTCGCTAACCAGGGGCGGCACCGCGGCGAAGTCCTTCAGCGCAGGCGGCAGCTGGTCCGGGTCGGCCGGTTCTGCCGGGATGTCGATCACCTTCTGGATGCCCCACCGGCCGTTCTCGCGATGCCACAGCCATATCGATGAGGAGAGGTCCTGGAGATTGACGACCACGCCCGCGAAGCCGTAGGTCTTGTTCGGATTGTGAGCGGGCCTCAGCTCCAGCACTATCTGATACTCATCGCCCAGATCCAGAGCCTGTAGATGACGACGTTTGCGCAGATCCCAGAGGTGCAGCTGGTGACCGTAGCCGCTTTGCATGAGTATCTCCGGGTTGAGCCCACCTTCGATCATGTTAGGCGTGCCCCACTCGCTGGTGATCATGGTGTCGTAGCCCAGGTGCCACCAGAAGTCGTAGGCAAAGTACTGCGGACCGCGCTCGACCTCCCAGGCCCCCAGAGGGTCAAAGCTCTCGTGGTCCATGATGAAGACACCACCCGGGCCATCCCCGTCGGGAGCACCAAGCGCACTCACGTAAATGCCCTCCGGACCGCAGTGGATGGTGTGGGGGCGGCTGTAGCCGGTGCGGTCGTGCACCTCATCGGGCTCGATCACCTTGACGATGCGCGGCTCTCTCGGGTTGGGCTTGGTGTCGATGATGTGCATGCGTGAGGACCGGAGACCCGGGCACGATCAGGTAGCGGCGCTCGATGTGCGGGTGGGGTGCGTAAGGGCACAGCGCCGAACTGCAGGCGTTCCACCCGAAGTGATGCAGCTCATCACCGGTATTCGGCATCTCCACGCGCCCGACGACCTGGCCATAGGTCTCCGAGTCTGCATCAACGTCAAAGACAGCGATCGCGTCCGGGCGTCCGTCACCGTTAGGTTCAAGGCCGCGTTGGGGTTCAAGAGCGCCACATAGGCGAGCTTCTCCGGTGGCGCCTGCATCGCCATCCTCGGCGAGGGGTAGAAACTGGGATCCGGTCTCCAGGTTACCATCAACAATACCTCCTATGGATTCATCAAACGCGTCTTCAAGATCGCTTTCGTATCGATCACCTCCTGCAAGCCGCTACGACTCTCAGATGGTCCACGTATGTACGGCTGTTCCCTTTCCTACACTCCATTCGTTGACTCCCCCACAATAGGCGCGATACCAGAAGGATGCAATATGACAATCGTCACGAGTCAGGTGCAGAACCCTACGCCTTCATCGCTCACCTCGACCCGTATCTCTTCGTCGCTGGCCCACGAGACAACCCGAACAACCCAAGCGTCGGTGCCGCGTGTTTCGCGCCCTCCAGACGAGCAGCATTTGCTCGCGCGGCTCGACGTGTGACTACTACGTGGCAGGACGCGTGCGCTGATCGTCGCCATCAAGGCGGTCGTGAACATAGACCAGCAATCTGCCACACGCGACTTACGATGGGCGAATTTGTATGGAGATAGCGCTAGTTTCCTTGTGGTCTATATACTCCTTCCTCTATGGGCATCGGGACAGCCATCAACGTCGTCGCGGTGATGGTCGGAGCTGGCATAGGAACGCTGGTCGGCGCGCGGCTGTCGGAGGGGATGCGGGAGACGGCCATGCACGCCATCGGTCTGGTGACCCTTCTCGTCGGCATCCAGAGCTTCTTGCGCTTCGACAACCCGCTTGTCCCGCTGGTGAGCGTGATCTTGGGGCTAGTGGTCGGGGAGCTCCTGGACGTAGACGGACGGCTGAAGCGCTTCGGCGACGCCCTGGAGCAGCGCTTCTCGAAGGGCGGGAGCCCGGTGAGCCGGGCGTTCGTCACGACGAGCCTGCTGTTTTGCGTGGGGCCGCTCACGGTCCTGGGCTCCTTGCAGGACGGGATCTCGAGCGACTACCGGCTGCTCGCGCTCAAGAGCGCGCTGGACTTCGTGGCCTCACTTTCGTTCGCCTCGGTGCTCGGGTGGGGCGTGTTGCTCTCGGCCGGGTCTGTCCTCGTCGTGCAGGGGAGTTTGACGCTTGCCGGGGCGCTCTTCGGGTCCTTTATGAGCGAGCCTATGATCCTGGCGATGGCCTCGACCGGCGGCGTGCTGCTCCTGGGCCTCGGGCTCGGCCTCCTGGAGCTCAAGGAGATAAGGGTGGCGAACATGCTGCCGGCGCTGATCGTGGCCCCGCTTCTCGTCGCGCTCGAGCCGTTGTGGCCGCTCTAGCTCGGGGATGCTGGTAAGATTGGCCGGAGCCGAGACGGAAGGGAGCGTTCTTTGGAGGGAAGAGACAGGGAGTGGCGGGGCAGCCCGCTCGACATGGCGGGGGGCATGGACCCTAACGGGATACGCGAGATCGTCATCGAGTACGACAACGGCGACTACGACACATTCCGGCCCAGGCTCGGCGGGGAGTTCAAGGCCTACGAGCTGCACATGATGTCGACCTACCTGGACTCGATCGCCCACAGCGTCCGCCAGGCTCAGAGGGACTAGGGGGAGAGCTTGCACGGCATAGAGAGACACAGAGAGATGAGCGGCCCGGCCGGTTCGCAGGGTGGCATAACCAGGGTGGTCGTTCGTTACGCCGACGGGCGCATCCTCAACTTCGTGGCCGACGCCCGCAGACCCGCCTACTCCGAGGACGACATGCTGGAGCTCAAGAAGGTGATCGACCAGGCCGCCTCGGCGGCCGAGTGGGCGGACATCAACACCCGGCTGGGCTTCTGAGAAGAGAGGAGCTTCGCGTAAGGCGCTGCGCGCAGCGCCTTACGCGAAGCTCCCTTCTCCTACCGATACTGGTCCGGCGCGTCGTCGCCAGGGTCGATGTCGTACCGGTCGAAGTAATCCTCGTCGAGGTCAACGGTCTCCCCGGCCAGCTCGCGGCGCCTCAGGTCCCACAAGACCTGCAGATCGTGGTCTATCTGCCTGAGCCGTTCCTTATCCTCGCGGGTCGCATGGTGCCCGGCTTCGCGGGCGAGCAGCCGCTCTCGCTCTCGCGTGAGCTCCGCGATCCTTCCCATCACGCCCTGCGCCATCCCCATCATCCTCCTCTTTGCCTGCTCCATGGATTCTAGCGGAATGTCCGCTTCCCCTGCTTTGGCTACAATCTGGTTGCCGCCGACGGAGGGAGAGCATGCTCGAGAAGATCCACCACCTTGGCTACGCGGTACAGAGCATAGAGGTCGCGTCTCGCTTCTACGAAGCAAACTTCGACGTTGAGCTCAGCGGGCCAGAGATCGTCGAAGGACAGGGCATAGTAGCCACTATGTTCCGGGTCGGCGAGTCTGCGGTCGAGTTGATGGAACCCACGCGCCCCGACTCACCCGTCGGCAAATTCCTGGCAAGGCGCGGCGAAGGCTTGCACCACGTCGCTTTCGAGGTTGAAGACCTCGAGACCGCTATGGCCAGGCTCAAGAGCAGCGGTGCCCGGCTCGTGGACGAGGAGCCGAAGGTGGGCCTGGGGGGGACGCGGACGGCTTTCGTCCACCCCAAGGGCGCCTTCGGAGTTCTCACCGAGCTAGTAGAATTGCCGGACACGGCCCGATGAGAGAGGTGTGCGGGACATGGACGTAGACGAACGGCGCACGGAGTCCGGCATCGAGGTCAAACCCGTCTACAGGCCCGAGGACCTGGGAGAAGGCTTCGAATACGCAGAGAGGCTTGGGGACCCGGGCGAGTACCCTTACACGAGAGGCATCTACCCGAGCATGTACCGCGGCAGGCCGTGGACGATGCGCCAGTACGCGGGCTTCGGGACGGCGAAAGAGACCAACGCCCGCTTCAAGTACCTCACGGCGAACGGCCAGACAGGCCTCTCCGTCGCCTTCGACCTCCCGACACAGATGGGCCGCGACTCCGACCACGAACTCGCCCTCGGTGAGGTAGGCAAGGTCGGCGTAGCGATAGATTCCCTGCTCGACATGCGGGACCTCTTCGAGGGCATACCCCTTCGCGAGGTCTCGACCTCCATGACGATAAACGCCACAGCCTCCATCCTCCTGCTCCTCTACTCGCTAGTCGCCGAGGAGCAGGGCGTGAACAAAGAGGACATAACAGGCACGACACAGAACGACATCCTCAAGGAGTATCTGGCGCGCGGAACCTACATCTACCCGCCCGAACCCTCGATGAGGATCACGACCGACACCTTCGCCTACTGCGCCCGCGAGCTTCCGCGGTGGAACACGATCTCGATCTCCGGCTACCACATCCGCGAGGCCGGGAGCACCGCCGTCCAGGAGCTCGCCTTCACCCTCTCAAACGCCATAGCCTATGTCGAAGCGGCGCTCGATGCCGGGCTCGAAGTTGACGAGTTCGCCCCCCGCCTCTCCTTTTTCTTCAACGCTCACAACGACCTGTTCCAAGAAGTCGCGAAGTATCGGGCCGCGCGGCGTATGTGGGCTACCATCGTGAAGGAGCGCTTCGGCGCGACCGACGAGAGGAGCCTGAAGCTCCGCTTCCACACCCAGACGGCAGGCTCATCCCTCACCGCCCAGCAGGCCGAGAACAACATAGTCCGCACCACGGTGCAGGCGCTCTCGGCGGTCATGGGCGGAACCCAGAGCCTGCACACCAACGCCTTCGACGAGGCGCTGGCGCTCCCGACCGAGAGGAGCGCCCGCGTCGCGCTCCGCACCCAGCAGATCCTGGCTCACGAGGGCGGCCTCACAGGCACAGCCGACCCTCTGGCCGGCTCCTACTACGTCGAGGCGCTCACCGACGCCGTCGAGGAGGAGGCGTGGGAGTACATCCGGCGCATAGACGCTCTGGGAGGCAGCGTCCGCGCCATCGAAGAGCGCTACATGCAACGCGAGATCGAGGATTCCGCCTACCGCTACCAGCGCGAGGTCGAGAGGGGAGAGCGCACTATCGTCGGCGTCAACCGCTATGCGAGCGAAGCCGATGACCCCGACATGGACCTGCACACTGTGGACGAATCCATCCGGGAGCGGCAGTCCGAGCGACTGGCCGAGCTCAAGGAGACGAGGGACAACGCCGCCGTCGAGCACGCGCTGGCCGCCCTCGGGGCCGCAGCCGAAGGCTCTGACAACCTGCTCTACCCGACGAAGGAGGCGCTCGCGAACCTCGCGACGGTGGGTGAGATCTCTGACGTCCTGCGCGGGGTCTTCGGGGAGTACAGACCCGTCTGAGGCCCTTGGGGTAGGGGCGATTCGCCCCCACTCACCGCGCTTTAACTGTGCAACACCTCGACCAGGTCGCGCACCGCTCCGGCGCTGTTCCTGAGGTCATCCAGCTCGTCTTCTTGCAGGTCGAGCTCGATGATCTCTTCGACGCCGAAGGCTCCGAGCTTGACGGGCACGCCGACGAACAGGTCTTCTATGCCGTACTCGCCCTGCAGGTAGGCGGCGCAGGGGAGGATGCGCTTCTGATCGAGCAGGATGGCGTCCACCATCTCGGCCGCGGCCGCGGCCGGCGCGTAGAAGGCGCTGCCGCTCTGCAGGAGACTTACGATCTCCGCCCCGCCGTTGCGGGCGCGGTCCACGATCTCCTCTACGCGCTCCCGGGGCAGCAACTTGGTGATCGGCACCCCGCCGACGGTCGCCATGCTCGGCAGAGGGACCATCGTGTCCCCGTGTCCGCCGAGGACGAGCGCGTAGACGTCCCGCACCGAGACTTGAAGCTCCTGGGCGATAAACGTGCGGTAGCGGGCGGTGTCGAGGATGCCCGCCATCCCGACTACCCGCTCGCGCGGGAAGCCGCTTACCTCAATCGCGACGTGGCACATCGCGTCGAGCGGGTTCGCGACCATCACCAGGATCGTCTCAGGCGAGTACTTGACCACCTCCTCGGTAACGCTCCGGACGATGTTCTGGTTGGTCTTGAGGAGGTCGTCGCGGCTCATCCCCGGTTTGCGGGGACTCCCGCTGGTTATGACGACCACGTCCGAACCCGCGCTCTCCTCGTAGCCGTTGGTGCCGATCACGTTCGAGTCGAAACCGATCACGGGTCCGCTCTCCAGGATGTCCAGCGCCTTGCCCTGCGGCAGGCCCTCGATTATGTCCACGAGGACCACGTCTGCATAGTTGCGCTCCGCCAGCCTCTGGGCCGTCGTCCCGCCGACGTTGCCGGCGCCGACGACCGTAACCTTGCTCTTTGCCACGGGAACTCCCTCCTGTGCGTACCGCGGTGTGCCGCGCCATGATATGTGAATTCTCGCCGTTGTGCCGCCTCGATGCCCGATAAAATAGAGCGCGTGATGGATGTGATCGAGGCCATAGAAACGCGCCAGAGCATGGGACGCGTGAAGCAGGACCCTGTCCCGGGGGAGCTCGTCGAGCGTATCCTCGATAGCGCCGTCCACGCGCCCAACCACAGGCTCACCGAGCCGTGGCGCTTCCACGTCTTTACAGGGAAGGGCCGCGGCGAGCTGGCCCGCGTGCGGGCCGAGATCGCCCGCCTCCAGGCCGAAGCCGATGGGGAGGGCGAGGAGATGGCGGCCGGCAGGATCAGCCGCGAACGCAAGAAAGCCTTCCGCGCGCCCGTGGTCATAGCCGTGATCTCGAAGGCCGGCCGCGACGAGGTAGAAACCCTGGAGAACTACGCCGCGTGCGCCGCCGCCGTGCAGAACATGCAACTCACGGCACATGCTCTCGGCCTCGCTACGATGTGGCGTACGGGCTCTGTCGTCTATCACGACCGCATGCGGTCGTTCTTCGGCCTGGAGGAGGGCGACACTATGGTAGCCCACCTCTACGTCGGCTACCCCGACATGGGCGAGAGGCCCCGCAGGCGCGAGGCCGCGCGCGAGAGGACAACCTGGCACGAAGGCTGAAGCACCGAGCAGCACCTTCGGGCGCAACTATCGCGAGATCCAGAACCCGATCAGGAAGACCGATGAAGACCTTCACCATCCAGCTGTTCCCCAGCGGCATCCTCGCGAACGAAGGCTAGACCTGGAGGCCTGTCTTTTCCGAGTAGCTACTGGTAGGGGACTTTGCCATTGGCGTCAGTCCTTTGCAGGGACCGCCTTGAAGCCCTTCTCGGTGCGCTGGATCTTGACGAGGAAGTCGCCGGGCTCGTGGTAGAGGATTACCGTCGCGCCCTTCGCCTCGGCTTCCTCCAGCACCTCGATGCGGTTACGGCGGGCTGCTTCGGGGTCGGTGTCCACGCCGCTTATCAGGTCGGGGTCGAGCCAGATCTTTGCCGGCGCCAGGTCCGCGGTGTAGAGTGCGGCGTCGTCGCCGTCACCGATCCAGGCGATCTGGTGTCCCGCGGAGTGCCCTGACCTGACCTCGACCCTGATCCCCGGCACGACCTCGCCGTTCCCGCTCTGGAGCTCGACCCAACCCTCCTCGACTCCCTTCTCGACGGCAGGGACCGCTTCTCTGCGTCCGTCGCCCTCCGGCATCTCCCGAGCCTCCTCGAGCGCGTCCTCCTGCACGTAGACGGTGGCGTTGGGGAAGCTCGGGGGCTCGAGCGCCCAGCCAACGTGGTCGGCGTCGAGGTGCGAGAGGATCACGCGCGTGACGTCTTCCGCCGAGTATCCTGCGTCTTGCAGGTGATCCATGAGGCTCTTCTCGCGCCTGAGCTCGTAGCGTCCTACGAGCGCCTCGGGAAGCTCCGGACCGAAGCCCGCGTCGATGAGTACCAGGTCGTCTCCAGTCTCGACTAGCACCGCGTGCATCGCACCCCGGATGCGCATCTTGCGCGAGCCGCCGAACAGGTTGCCCGCGTCGGTGATGAAGACGCCGTCGTCCAGGATGCGTACCCGCATCTCTCCCACGTCGAAGGTCGTTCCCGTAGCCAAGTCTCGCAAGCCTCCTCTGGTCAGTAGGACGCAATGATAACGATACCTCGACTCGTCCGCTCCACCTGAAGGTCTCCAATCGCGCGTCTAGCCCATTGGGGCTAGAGAAAATTCATCACTTTTAAGGATGCGGGAGAGGGCGCGTCACTTCATAATCCCCTCCATGTGGGTGTGGACAGAGGGGCTGCCTGGTGGACGTTTGCTGCGTTGGCTGTGCGTAGTCACCGCGGTGATTGCTGCCCTGGTCGCCGGTATCGCCGTCTTCGATCAGCGCGCGAACGCTGACTCCTACGACTCTGAAGAGTTGCAGTTCCTGGAGCTCATCAACGACTATCGCCAGCAGAACGGACTCGGGCCCCTTCTCCTCTCGGACGCGCTTTCGGTGTCCGCCGAGCACCATGATCACGACATGGCCCGCTACTCTTTTTTCGCCCACGACACCGCCGCCAGCTCATACTACCGGGTGGGATCGCAGCCCTGGGACCGCATGGAGGAAGAGGGCTACAAGTTCAACACCTACAAGGGCGAGAACATCGCCGTCGGCTACGAGACTGCAAAGCAGGCGTTCGCGGCCTGGCGCAGGTCGCCTTCCCACAACCTCGCCATGCTCGACGGGAAGTACCGGGTCATCGGCATCGCGCGAATCAGCGACCCCGGCTCGGTACACGGCTGGTACTGGACCACGGATTTCGGCGGGGTAGAGGATCCCAGCTCCCACGCCCCTGGCGAGAGCCCTCAGCCGGCGGACACGAACGAAGAGCCGGACTCAGACGGACCCGGGGTCGAGAACGGCGAGATGGAGGACGGGGATATCTGGGAGCAAGAGACTGAGAACGACGCCGACCTGATCGTCGACGGTCACGCTCACCTCGGTGACTACGACGACGGAACGGACGAGCTCCGCCAGAAGATCCGGGTCGGCGAGGACGCCGAGTTGTCCTACGACGTCAGGATAGAGACCAACGAGCATCGCCATCCCTCAGACCGCCTGCTCGTACGGCTAACGGACCGGGACGGCGAGCAGCTCGCCGTGCTCGAGCGGTACACCGACGGGGACGCCGGTGGATGGAGACACGAGACGGTGGACCTTTCGGACTTTGCGGGCCGGACGGTCTACCTAAGCTTCTTCGTCGAGACCGACCCGGTGCTCCGCACCACCTTCTACGTGGACAAGGTATCTCTGGAGGAGCGTCCCTAGGAGCGGACCGCCGCTCCGACGCCCTCCTTGAGGGCGATAGCCAGAGCTCTCGGGTGCTTGAGGAGGCTGTAGATCGGGGCATCCCCGGTGAAGCCCTCAACGAGGGAGCGGCGGGCGGCCGGGTTCTTCTCGCAGGCCTTGAAGAGCGGCTCCATCATCTCGAGGTTCGGGACCAGGTTGACGAGCGCGTGCCCGGAGAAGTGCTCGCGGGCGCGCTGGTGTCTGAGCTGGCGCTCGTAGCCTGAAAGAGTAGAGGCCGAGAAGTCACCTCTCGCGTGCGCCTCGTGGGCCCAGGAGGCGGCCAGCCGGCCTGACTCTATGGCGTAGCCGACCCCCTCGCCGCTGATGGGGTGGACCATGCTCCCCGCGTCCCCGACCATTATGAGACCCTGGGTATGCCGTCTGGCGCCCCACATCCCCATCTTGAGCGACCAGCTCTTTGCTGGCCCTTCGGGCTCGGCGCTCTCTAGCCACTCGGCCAACTGCGGCTCCTCCAGGAAGCGGTCGAAGAAGTCCTTGAGGTTGCGCCCGGTGCGGGCGAGCACCCTGGTCGAGACGCCGGCCCCGACGTTTGCCCGGCCGTCGCCGAGGTAGAAGACCCACCCGTACCCCGCGCCGTGCTCGTTCATGTCCTTCGTGATGAAGACGTGCAGGTCCTCCTTGTTCGGCCCGTCCACACCGCGGTAGTACCGCCTCCTCGCCACGGCGTTCTGGTGCGTCTTCATGCCGCGGCCCGCGAAGCCGCCCACGCCGTCGGCGGCGACTACGAGGGGTGCCTCGAAGCGCAGATCCTCTCCGTTCGTCGCCGCGACCCCTGTCACTTTCCCGGCAGGAGAGCGGAGGAGCTCGGTAGCTCGGGTCGCGCCGTTGAACTCCGCGCCCGCGGAGATCGCGCGCTCGAGCAGCCTGGCGTCGGTCTCCTCGCGCTTGACCACGTAGCCTTGAGGGCCGTTCAGGGAAGGAGGGACTCCCTGGCGCATGTAGGCGGTCTGGGAATAGATGGAGAACCCGGTGAACTTGCCGTGATGGGGTTCGTCGAGCCAATTGCCCAGGCCCATCAGCGAGACCTCCGAGGCGGCGTGGGGCATCAGGCCGTCGCCGCAGACCTTGTCGCGCGGGAACTCCTGGCGGTCCAGGAGAACCGTGTTGAGCCCGGCTTTAGAGGCGTAGTAGGCCGTCGCGGAGCCGCCCGGTCCCGCACCCACGACGACGAGATCGTAGCGTTCTGTCATCGCCCTCCTTCTCAACGTCCCATCTGCTGTGCCAGAATTGTCCGCGGGCCGCGCCGCAGCGGCGTACATTATACGTTGGTCGCGAGGTGAGAGGCGGGATCTTGGTAGACCGCAACCGTCCGGCGCGCTACGGTGTCGGGGACCGCGCAGCGCTCAAGGCCACGGGGCAACCCGTGCAGATTCTCGAGGTGAGGCGGGGCGAGTTCGTACCCGACTTCGTCTACAAGGTGCGCGTGCTCGCCGAGAGGCCGGCCCGGCCGTACAACCTGTCTGTCCCCGAGCACGATCTGAAAGATAGCTAGTCAGCACGCTCCGGCTGTCGCCTCCGCTTCTCAGCACGCCTGCTTCGCAGGCTTGTCAGCACGCTCCGCCTTCGGCCTTCGCTTGTCAGCACGCTTCGGCCCTTCGGGCCTCGCTCTCAGCACGCCGCCTTTGGCTCCGCCAGGCGGCTTGTCAGCTTCTCTCAGCACAGAGAGAAGCTGAAATGCTGAGAAGCGAGGGCCTCTAAAGGCCCGAGCGTGCTGAGAGCGCGCGAAGCGGGCGTGCTGACAAGCGCCAGGGCGCCGTGCTGACAAGCTGCGAAGTGCAGCGTGCTGCCTAGAAATTCTCGCCTGCGGTAACGCTCAGGTAGGCGATGTCGACGAGGGGGACGCCCGTAGCGAGCGCCCTTTCGATTGACCTGTTGAGGGCTTCGGCGGCGACGCCAGGGTCCGGGAAGTGGCTGTCGAGGAGGCGGGCTGCGCGAGCTATCTCGTAGAAGGAGAACCTGCGTCGTTCGCCGGTGAGTCTGTAGACCGTCTCGAGAACCTCGAAGCGAAGCGAGATCAGCTGCTCGAGGCGCCAGCGGATCTCGTCCACCGTCAGGTTCATCGTCTGGTAGAGGCGTGCGATCTCGGCTACCTGAACCAGTGCCGGGGTGCGCTTGGTGAGGCGCCCGACGGAGTTCTCGTCGAGGTAGCGGCGGGTGGTGATGCGGGCGAGCGCTAGCCTGCCGTCCGGGTCGTCGTAGCCATCCAACGGCCTGAAGCGTTCCGGGCCGCGAAACCCGCCCGTCACTCGCAGCTCCTCGCCGCCGACGAAGACGCGTGGGGTGTGTCCGCCCGCGTAGTAGGAGATGTGTCGCGCCATCGTCGCCACCTCGGCCGAGGAGCGCTTGGTCCGGATCTCGACCCACCGTCGCACCGTGCCCGAGTACAGCCTTTCGAGCGCGCGCCACGTCGCGTCGCCGCGCAGGTCCAACTCCCCGGGTCTCTCGGTGACAACACACACCTCGACATCGGCCACGCTCCGCCGGTATGCTTCCCTCACGGCCACCAGTAAGTCCTCGAACTCCTCGTCCACCATGCCCGAGAGGTATCGGCGCCGCTCGGCCGGGAGCACGTACATGAGGCGGCTCTTGATCCTGCGCTCCTTGCCCTCGGCCGCCTTGAGGCGGTCGATCGCCTCGTAGAGCTCCCGCCGTCTCATGTAGACCAGCGTGGTCAGCCGCTCGACCTCGGGGTCTTCGGCGAAGCTCTCGGCCCACGCCTCGTCGCGCGCCGCGCACGCCGCCTCGTGGGCGTTCTCCGCCCGTATCACAGCCCGCTGCTCCTTCTCCCGTTCCGCCTGCGCTTCGCCGAGCTCCCGCTCGAGGGTCTCTATCGTCGAGGACACCCGCGGCTCCTCTTTCCAACCAAAGCGCACATAGTGGTAGGTATTCTACAGCACCCCGTAGGACCCTGGACCACCATTGCGCTGGGCTCTCCCAGAAGGTAAATTGCTTGCAAGCCACCTACGGTGTTCGAAAGGAGAGCCGCATGGACTTCAACACGGGGACGGGGGGAACAGGGAGTTCGGGCGAGCCTCCTCCGGGGTCAGAGGGACCTTCGCGGGGACCGTCCCGTGGCGCCGCTGCGATCGAGTTCAACCTCCAGGATCCCGTCCAGAGCTTCATCGCTACTGTACAGGCTGTCGTCCTGCGGCCCGTGGACTTCTTCCGCGGCATACTTCGGCAGGGAGACCTGATCAACCCCCTCATCTTCGCGATCATCTGCTACGAGGTCTCCGCGATCCTGGGCGGCTTGCTGAGCCTGGTCGGCTTCAGCGGAAGCCGGGGCTTCGGGGCGTTCCTAATTTCCATCATCCTCGCGCCGATCTTCGCCGCGATAGGGTTGTTCATCGGGGCTGGGATACTGCACCTGCTCGTGATGGTAATCGTCGGGTCGCGCAACTCCGGCTTCGAGGCAACCTTCCGGGTCGCGGCCTATTCGGCGGTGACGAGCCTGGTGAGCTGGATCCCGTTTATCGGGTGGATACTCAGCCTGTACGGCATCTACCTGGGGATAGTCGGGATCCGTGAGGTGCACAATACCACCACGGGCAAGGCCGCGCTCGTGATCCTTATACCGGTCGCTGTCGCATTCATTTTCGTGCTCGTGCTCTTCGCTTATTATCGGAGCGGTCATCTTCGGTGCCATGAACCAGTAACCCACGCCGCGGGGCCGGTGCGCCACAGCACGCACCGGCCCCGGCGCTTCTCTCGATGGCCGCCCGGTTCGGGAACCGGAGAGTCCTCCACGCCGCCCCGGCCGGTTAGCTAGCCGTGCGCCGGATGGCTATACTAGCGCTGTTTAGGTAGAAGGGAGCTCAAGTGACGCATACGGTCACTCTGATACCGGGCGATGGAATAGGCCCGGATCTGACGGATTCTGTCAAAGAGGTCATCGGCGCCCTCGACGTGGACATCGAGTGGGAGATCGCCGAGGCCGGCGAGACGGTGATGGACAGGGAGGGGACGCCGCTCCCCGAGTCCGTGCTCGAGTCCATCCGTCGCAACAAGGTCGCCCTGAAAGGCCCGCTCACAACGCCGGTGGGCACCGGGTTCCGCTCGGTGAACGTTGCCCTGAGGAAGGAGCTCGACCTCTACGGAAACATCAGGCCGAGCCTGAGCCTGCCTGGTATAGATCTTCCGTACAAGAACATAGATCTCGTAATCTACCGCGAGAACACCGAGGACCTGTATGCCGGCGTGGAGCACACCGTCGGCAAGCACGCGGCCGAGTCGATCAAGATCATCACGCGCGAGGGAACCGAGCGCATCTGCCGGATGGCCTTCGAGCGCTCGAAGGAGCAGGGCCGCAAGCACATCACGGTCGTTCACAAGGCCAACATCATGAAGTACACCGACGGCCTCTTCAGGGACGTCTTCTTCGAGGTCGCCGAAGAGTACGAGGACGACTTCGAGGAGATAGATGATCGCATAGTGGACAACATGGCAATGCAGCTCGTCATGAAGCCGAACCTCTATGACGTGCTGGTCTGCCCCAACCTCTACGGCGACATCCTCTCCGACCTGTGCGCCGGGCTCACGGGAGGCCTTGGCGTCGCGCCGGGGGCGAACATAGGGGAGGAGATTGCCGTCTTCGAGCCGGTGCACGGCTCGGCCCCCAAGTACGCCGGCCAGAACCGCGCCAACCCGCTGGCCACCTTGCTTTCGGCGAAGAACATGCTATACCACCTCGGCTACAACGAGGAGGCGGACCGCATGCAAAGGGGCATAGAGGCGGCGCTCAAGAACCCCGAGACGCGCACCAAGGACCTGGGGGGATCGGCGGGCACGAAGGAGTTCACGCAGGCTATCATCGCGAACCTCTAGACGAGAGGGCGGCTCCCGGGCCGGTGCGTATCGCTTTCTTCACCGAGACCTTCTTGCCGGCGACGGACGGTGTAGTGACCAGGTTGCGTTACACCATCGAAGAGCTCGCGAAGATGGGCGACGACATGCTCGTCGTCGCACCCAGGTATCCTGACGGTGGCCCCGACTCCTACGCCGGTGCCCCGATATACAGGGTGCCGGGCGTGCCTTTCCCGCCTTATCCCAGGATAAAACTCTCCTTCGCGCATCCTGGCGTGGGCCGCGCTCTCTGGCGTTTCGGGCCGGACCTGATCCACGCGGTCAACCCCTTTATTCTGGGCCCGGGCGGGATCTACTACGCCAGAAGGCTGGAGGTGCCCCTGGTAGCCTCCTACCACACCAACGTCGCAGCCTACGCCCGCTACTACAACCTGAACTTCTCGTACAACGCCGCGCGCTGGTGGACCAGGCAGCTCCACAACCGGGCGGAGATCAACCTCTGCACATCTGTGGCGACAATGGACTACCTCCTCAAGGAGGGCGTGAAGCGGATACGCCTGTGGCCTCAGGGGGTGGACGCCAGGCGCTTCCACCCGGATAAGGCATCCCAGGAATGGCGCGAGCGGCTCTCCGAAGGGCACGCTTCGGAGAGACTTTTGCTCTACGTCGGCCGCCTTGCGCCTGAGAAGGGCATCGAGCGGCTCAAGGCGATCCTGACGGGCGTGCCGGGAACCAGGCTCGCGTTCGTTGGCGACGGTCCGGCCAGGGCTGATCTCGAACGCGGGTTCAACGGCACAGCCGCGGTCTTTACCGGGGTCTTGCAGGGCGAAGACCTGGCCTCCGCCTACGCTTCGGCGGACGCCTTCCTCTTCCCCTCGACGACCGACACTCTAGGCCTTGCGATGCTCGAGGCCCTCGCCTCCGGCCTGCCGGTTATAGCCGCGCGAGGCGGCGCCTCGCACGAGATCGTCAGCGACGAAGAGAACGGGCTACTCTACGAGGCAAACTCAACGCCGTCGCTCGTCTCCGCCGTGCGCCGCCTGTTCTCCGACGAAGGCTTCCGCGCCGCGCTGGCGCGCCGGGCGCGCGAAACGGCAGAGAAGCGCGACTGGGAATCCTCGACCCACACCTTGCGCGGGTACTACGAGGAGGCGATGGGGCGGCGATGAGCACCAAGGGCGCAAAGCTGAAGCGTGGCGGAGTCCGCTTCTCGAAGTTCACCGTCGTCGGGCTCTCGAACGCTGCGGTAGACATCGGGACGCTCAACCTGTTTCTGTGGTTCGCGTCTACGCGGGACCCCGCTGTGCTCGCGCTCTACAACGGGGTGGCCCTCGTGCTCGCGAACGTCAACAGCTATTTCTGGAACACGCGCTGGACCTTCCGCCACAGGGCGAAGCGGCGCGACGCGAGGCAGAGGATCCTCTTCACCGTGCAGGCACTCTTCAACATCTGCGTGAGCAACGGGTTGTTCTACGTGCTGGTCCATCCCGTCCTCGTCTACACCGACGTTCCGGCGTATCTCGTTGGGAACGTGGCCAAGCTCATCTCCGTGGTGGTAGCCTCGACGCTGAGCTTTTTCGTCCTCAGGTACCTGGTCTTCTCCCGCAAACGGCGCTTCGGCGGGCGCTTGTAAGAGCCTGGGCAGCGTGCTAAATTAATCCGGCACGCGAGAGCGACGCGGACGTAGCTCAGCTGGTAGAGCATCACCTTGCCATGGTGAGGGTCGCGGGTTCGAATCCCGTCGTCCGCTCTGGCCGCAGGGCGACTGGCGGCATGGCCGAGTGGTTAGGCAAGGGTCTGCAAAACCCTGTACCCCGGTTCGATTCCGGGTGCCGCCTCTCGGCGCGGGACGCAGAGGGCGATTAGCTCAGGGGGAGAGCGCTTCCTTGACGCGGAAGAGGTCAGTGGTTCGAATCCACTATCGCCCACTCTAAAAGAACCTGCAAATCAGAACAAAACGAGAGCCCCCGGTCATTTCAGCCGGGGGCTTTCGTGCAGCAACGCAAGCTCCGCTGCTCTATCTGAGGGCGTCCTCCAGGGCTTTTGCAGCCTTCTCCTGCATGTCAGGCAGGAGGTGGGAATAGATGTCCAGGGTGATGCTGATAGAGGAATGCCCGAGCATCTCGGAGACGATCTTGGGGTTGACGTCCTTGCTGAGTAGCAGCGTGGCGCACGTATGCCGCAGGTCGTGGAAGCGGATCGGCCGCAGTCCCGCGCGCTTCAGGAGCGGCTTGAAGGAGCGGTTGCGCATGTAGAGGGACCCCGCACGGCGGCATGGCCCGCTGCTCGTCCCGGTGGCGCTTCTCCTCCTCTTACCCTAATGGGTGGTCTTCGGATTGTGGAATGGATGAGTTGTCTACGGACCTTCCGCTTCCCTACACTCGTCGCCGCCGCAGCCTTCCAACAACTCGAGTTGTGCCCTGATTTGAGCCAGCACGTCCGTTGGTGCGCTCGCCTGGATGCTGTCTATCTGGTAGGGATCTCTGTCCATGTCGTAAAGCTCGTCTTTGCCACGCGGATAATCGATGAATTCGTAACGCACGGTCCTGAGCGCGAAGTTTTGGGGCATGGGCATTATCAACTGTAGCCGTTTTTCTGTGACTCGGGCTTGGACGAGAAAACCGGTCCGCCAGGTATCCGGCGGATTGTCGCCCAACACCGCCAGGAAAGAGCGCCCGTCCACGAAGTTCGGCACCGAGGCGTCTGCTATGTCGGCGAAGGTGGGCGCGAGATCCTGGTTGAGGACCAGTTGCTGGCGCGTCGCGTCCGCCGGAACGCCAGGTCCACGCACGATCATCGGTACCGCTATATCCTCCTCGTAGGCGGTCTCCTTACCCTGACTGAAGCGGTGCTGGCCCATGTGGAAGCCGTTGTCCGAAGTGAAGAAAATGTAGGTATTGTCCAGCTCACCCTGTGCCCGAAGCTCCGAGACGACGGCCTCGAGCATCTCATCAACCCCCTCCATAACCCTTAGGCGGTTGGGGTAGAGGCGTTCCATCGCGTCTATCTGAATGCGGCTCAGGGGCGGCAGCTGCCTCACCCACTCATTCTTGTCTGAGACCTGCGCCTCGTTGAAGGAAGGAGGCTTCGGCAGATCCGCGCCCGGAAAGAGGTTGGCGTGGCGCGGGGCCGGAATGGCTGGCCCATGCGGTGCGTGGGTGGACATGACCGCGAGGAATGGCTTGGAGTCGTCGCGGTCCTTTAGCCATTCGAGTGTCTTGTCGCGTAGCACGTCCTCGAAGAGGTACTTGTCTGGGTCGAAAGTGACCAGTGTGCCCTGGTCATTGAACTGCTGGTCTTTGGAGAGGCCGAAGTCGCTAAACCACCTGTCCCACCCGGGTGGTATGCGGGTGGTGTCGTAACCGTTGAGGTACTTGCCGAAGTAGGCGGTCTGATAGCCGGCATCGTGGATCCAGGTAGCGAAGGTGGAAGCCTCTCTGCCAGAGGAGACAAACTCAGCGTAGTCTTCTGGGCGGTTACTGGTGACACCCGTGTTGTGTGGGTACTGGCCTCGCAAGATTGAGACTCTAGACGGACAGCAAAGGGACTGAGTGACATAGGCGTTTTTGAGCGTCACGCCCCTGTTCGTGATGAGCGAGCGCAGGTTCTCCATGTGAGCTATGGACTCGCTGTCATCGTCGAGATCGTCAGTGAGTATGAAGAGAATGTTTGGCATCTGAGGTCGTTTGTGCACTTCTCCGTCGCAACCGGCTGCTAGGAGGACGACCACAACTGATATCACAAGCCCTAAGACCTTGAGCATTTCCCCCTTCTCTGTCTGAAGCCGTGTATTTTCCATACTACTAGCCACTTCGGAGAATAGGCCCGTCGGTCGTGAGTCAAGGGGTTGTGTCTCCTGGGAGGAGCGGGGCGTCCTCGGCCTCTCCGCACGACCCCGGCCCCCTCTGGCCCTCGCATTCGTAGAGGGCATCCAACCGCTGCTCGTAGTACTCCCTGGTCGCTGAATCGGGTGCTGGAGGCGTCTTGTTTGGGTCGTCCGGCTGAAAGGCGTTGTGCAGCTGGTAGGGGTCTGCTCGCCAAATCGTAGTATTCCTTCTCCCCGTTCTCGTGCCGGGTGTAGACTTTGTTCCTCATGCGCAGCATATCCCACGTGTTGGGCGGCTCGGTGCCTCTCGCCCTTTCGCTGAGGATGGCGGTGCGCGGCCAGACGGTTGTCGTGCCCTGCGCAAGCGGAAGGAAGCTGCGCCCGTCCACAAAGGCCGGAACGTCGGCGCCTCCCATGTCGGCTAGGGTCGGAGCGATGTCGTGGTTGCCGACGAGCTCCGATTTGATTACGCCATGCGGGATGCCAGGTCCGCGCACAATGAGCGGGAAGGCCACGTCCTCCTCGTATGGTTGAAGCTTGCCTGGCATGAATCGGTGCTGGCCGAAATGGACTCCGTTGTCCGTGTAGAACACGAAGTAGGTATTGTCCATCTCGCCCTCGCGCCTAAGCAGCTCGGAGGCGTTCTCGATGAAGCGATCAACCCGCACCAGCGACCGTAACCCGTTCCAGTATGCCGTGTCCAACTCGTGGATGTCCGAGTTGGATAGCTTGGGCTGCTTTCGTATGTATTTGGGCTTATCAGAGACGTCATCCTCGTTGAACGCTGGAGTGCGCGGGACGTTCTCGCCTGTGAACTTGTTGACGTCAATCTGGGCGTAGAAGTAGGGATCATGCATAGCCCCGAAGCTGACATAGGCGAAGAGGGGTGCTTTACCCTTTAGCCCGTTGCTCAGGAACTCGAGGGCCTCGCCCGCAACCAACGAGTCGGCTTCCTGCCAGTCCAGTGGCTTCTGGGTACCCTGGTCATTGAGGGCGGTCCAGCCTTCGGAGGGACCATTCCACGCGTACCAGCGGTCCCAGCCCGGTGGGATGACCCGGTCTGTGTAGTTGTTCATGTACTTGCCGAAGAGCCCCGTCTGGTACCCGGCCTGGTGCAGCCAGGTAGCGATGGTGCTTTCTTGCTCTCCCAGGCTCTTGAACTTCTGCCACCCGCCTCGAGGAAGCGAATTGCCGAGGATCTGGGTGTTGTGGGGGTACTGCCCCCGCTGGATGGTGGCTCGCGCCGGACAGCACAAGGGGAAGGTGGATACCGTGTTGGTGAGCTTCACGCCCTCGTTAGTGACGTTGCTCTTGAGGTTTGGCATCTCATTCTCGGTGCCGGGGAACTGGTCGTCGGTCAGGACGAAGATGATGTTGGGCTGCTGGGAGGTTTGTTTCACTTCAGCGCCACATCCGGCCGCAAGTACAGCCGCCGCTAGTACAGCCGCTAACGCAAGCAGCTGGCGAACATGCTTTCCCCTCCCTGTAATTATTGGTTCTCACATTTCTTGTTCGACGCTAAGGCTCGGTTCACTACTACCGGTTGCGTAGGGTACATGCCCAAAATTGTATAGCACGGAAAGATATGCTCCCCAACCTTCAGGTCAAACTTCCGAGAAAATCTACCTTCCAGGAGATTGGGTGCATCAGGCGAGAACGAGGGCCGACACTGCTCTAGGCCCCGACCATTACTCGTGCGGCCTAGGCTGCATGGTAATCTTGTCCAGGTATTTGTGAGATAAGTTCTGGTCTCTGCTTGTGCAGCAACCGTGCAGCAACCCGGGTTGATAACCTGAAATGTTGAGGAAACCTTTTTGGCGGAAATCCCACTAAATTCCAGGATTGTGTAAACTCCAGAACACTATGGAAAACCATCGCACATCTTTGACGCGGAAGAGGTCAGTGGTTCGAATCCACTATCGCCCACCACGCTGCGCGGGCTTCGCGCCCCTGCGAACTACCTAGCCCTCCACCGGAACCCCCGATCCATTACGAAGCGAGGTACGCATATGGCGGCTGTCAGGCTCCCTGACGGGAGCGAGTTGGAGATAAGGCCCGGCGACCGGGCGCGCGACGTTGCCGAGAGGATAGGGCCGCGCCTGCTGCGCGACGCCGTGGTGGCGAAGCTGGACGGGAGGCTCGTAGACCTCGACTCTCCCCTCAACGGCGGCGGGGAGTTCGAGATCGTCACCAAGGACTCTCCCGAAGGCCTCGAGGTCTTGCGGCACTCGACGGCTCACGCGATGGCGCAGGCGATCCTGGAGCTCTACCCGGGGAGCAAGCTCACTCTAGGGCCGCCTATTGAGGACGGCTTCTTCTACGACATCGAGGTGGCTGGCCGCATAACGGACGAAGACCTGCCGCGCATCGAGGAGCGCATGCGCGAGATCGTCGAGCGGGACCTCCCGATCGAGCGCGAGGAGGTATCGAAAAAGGAGGCCGAGCGTCTCTACGAGGACAACCCGTACAAGTTGGAGATCATCCGCGACCTCGAAGATGGCGACATCTCGGTCTACCGCCAGGGCGAGTTCTTCGACCTCTGTCGTGGCCCGCACGTCCGGAGTACGGGTGCTCTGGGTGCTTTCAAGCTGCAGAACATCGCTGGCGCTTACTGGCGTGGCGACGAGAACAACCCGATGCTTACCCGCGTCTACGGCACGGCCTGGCCGACTGAGAAACAGCTCAAGGCGTATCTCCGGCGTCTCGAGGAGGCTAAGGAAAGGCGACCACCGCAAGATCGGCAGGGAGCTCAAGCTCTTTACCTTCTCGCCGGACGTGGGGGCTGGCATCCCGCTGTTCCTGCCCAGGGGCGAGATGCTCAGGCACCTCATGGAGGGCTACGTGCGCGAGGTACAGAGCCGCCACGGCTACGTCCACGTGTGGACGGGGCACCTGGCCAACGAGAAGCTCTACGAGAAGAGCGGCCACCTCGAGCACTACAAGGACTCGATGTTCCCGCCGATGGTGGACGGCGAGACGCGCTTCCGCCTCAAGCCGATGAACTGCCCGAGCCACATGACGCTCTACAACTCGGAGGCGCACTCGTACCGTGACCTGCCCTTGCGCTACGCCGAGTTCGCCACGCTCTACCGCTACGAGAAGAGCGGCGAGCTTACGGGCCTCACCAGGGTGCGGGCGCTTACGCAGGACGATGCCCACATCTTCTGCACCGAGGAGCAGATCCAGGAGGAGTTCAGGCGGGCGCTTGAGATCATCCGCGAAGTCCTCGACACCTACGGGTTCACGGACTATAGGGTTCGTCTCAGTCTGCGCGACCCGGACGATCCCAAGTACCTCGCAGGCGACGAGCGCTGGTCGCGGGCCGAGGACGCTTTACGCACCGCGCTCGATGCCTCGGGTATCGATTATTACCCCGGCATCGGCGAGGCCAACTTCTACGGCCCCAAGGCCGACTTTATCGCCAAGGACGTGCTCGGACGGGAGTGGCAGCTCTCCACCATACAGGTGGACTTCTTCCAGCCGGGCAGGCTAGGGTGCGAGTACGTGGGCGAGGACGGCAAGACGCACACGCCGGTCTTGCTGCACCGCGCCGTTACCGGGACGACAGAGCGTTTCATGGCGGTCGTGATAGAGCACTACGGCGGCGCCTTCCCTGTGTGGCTCTCGCCGGTGCAGGCCGTGGTCATCCCCGTCGCCGACCGGCACCTCGACTACGCCCGCGAGGTGCAGGAGAGGCTCGTCGAGAAGGGCTTGCGCGTCGAGGTTGACGACTCGGCGAACAGCATGCAGAAGAAGATCCGGGAGAACGCCCGCCAGAAGATCCCTTACCTGCTCATCGTCGGCGACAGGGAGGCGGAGCAGGGCACGGTCAACGTGCGCCATCGCGCGGAGAAGCAGCAGGAGGCACTCGACGTCGAGACATTCGCCGAGCGGGTGTTGCGGGAGGCCGCCTCGCGCGAGTGAAAACCCTGTGGACACGGGCGGCGGGCGAGGGGTATAATCACTGGTGTGGTGCCGGGGCCCGCGTCCGTTCGACGCCTTAGCGAAATCAATCGTTGAGCGGGCTATTGGCCCCGAAAATCGTATTTGAGAGGAGTGGTGCACAGTAGCAACTGAAGAAGAGCCGAGGATCAACGGTCAGATACGGGCACGTTCCGTGCGGTTGATCTCGGCTGACGGGGAGCAATTGGGGATAAAGCACATCCGCGAGGCGACGGACTACGCCGAGCGGCAGGATCTCGACCTAGTCGAGGTCGCCCCGAATGCGAATCCGCCGGTGGTCCGCCTGATGGATTACGGCAAGTACAAGTACCAGAAGGAGCAGGCCCGCAAGGCCGCCCGCAAGAAGCAGGTCAACATCAACGTGCGGGAGATCAAGCTCCGTCCGAAGATAGGCGACCACGATTTCAATACCAAGAGGGGCCACGTCGAGCGTTTCTTGCGCGGCGGCGACAAGGTAAAGGTAACTATCATGTTCAGGGGCCGCGAGGTGCAGCATCCGGAGCTCGGCGAGAGGCTTCTCAGGAGGCTTGCAAGCGACCTCGAGGACCTTGGTCGTATCGAGAGCCAGCCCAACCTCGACGGCCGCAACATGGTCATGGTCATGGCTCCGAGAAAGGAAAACAAGGAGGCGCAGGCAACCCAGCAGGCCCCGCAGACCAACGGGCGTCGCGAGAGGGCTGCCCGCAACTAAAGCAACAGTTTGATACAATAGCGCCTCGTCGGGTGCGAAACGGCTCTCTCCCGTGCCGCGAGCCCCGTTTGTACAGCTGAGAACGAAACGCGGAGGAGATCCATGCCGAAGATGAAGACCCACCAGGGCGCCGCCGGGCGCTTCGAGGTGAGGAAGAACGGCAAGCTCAGGCGCCGGAGGTCCGGCCACAACCACTTCCTGCAGAAGAAGAGCGCCAGCCGCAAGCGGCGTCTGAACACCGAGACCTGACATCAATCCCAAGGACGAGAAGCGCATCAAGCGCCTTCTGGGGGTGAGGTAGTTGGCACGCACGGCACGCAGCCTCCACGCCCGCAAGAAGCGCCGCAAGGTGCTGGATCAGGCCAAAGGCTACAGGGGGACGAAGCACACCTCGTACAAGCGGGCCAAGGAACAGATCTGGAAGAGCGGCGTCTACGCTTACGAGGGCCGCAAGCAGCGCAAGCGCGACTTCAGGTCGCTCTGGATCCAGCGCATCAACGCCGGGGCGCGCGAGCACGGTCTCTCCTACTCGCAGTTCGTCCACGGCCTGAGAGTGGCCGAGATAGACCTCGACCGTAAGGTCCTGGCCGACCTCGCAGCGACCGAGCCCGAGGCTTTCGCCGCTATCGTGGCCCAGGCGAAGAACGCACTCGACGGCCAGCCCGTCGAGCGGCGCATCGAGGTGGACCGCCGAAGGGCCGAGGAAGCGCCGCAGGCACGGCAGAAGCCCAAGAGGTCGAAGCCCGAACCCGAGACAACCGCTCCGGAGCCGCAGGAGGACACCGACGTCGAGGCTACCGGCGCAGCCGAGCGCAGGGCGGAGGAGCTGGACGTAGACCTCCAGTCTGTCGAGGGTTCAGGAGCCGAGGGTCGCGTCGTCGCCGGCGACGTTGAGGAGGTCGCCGAGGAGAAGGGCAAGGTTCACGCCACCGAGGCAGCCGAGCGCAAGGCCGTGGAGCTCGGCGTGGATCTCGGTAGCGTCGAGGGCACGGGCAAGGACGGCCGCATCACCGTCGGCGACGTAGATAAGGCCGCCAAAGCGGAGGCCGCCGACGAGTAACCGGCGTACGCCGGGCGAGCGCCAGCTCTCCCTCAAGCGGGCGGGCAGGCTCAAGCAGAAGAAACACCGCGAGGCGGAACGGCTGTTCCTGGCCGAGGGCGCGAACCTGATATTGGAATCCAGGGAACCGCCGCGCCGGCTCTTCAGCGATCCGGAAGAGGTCCGTCGCCTCACGACACTCACCACCCCGACCGGGCCGGTCGGGGTGTTTCCTTTTCTCGACGTAACCCCGGAAGAGTTGATGGCGGCCTGCCAACGCGTCGTGCTGTTGCACGGCGTGCAGGACCCCGGGAACGTTGGCACCGTCATCCGCTCGGCCCACGCCTTCGGGGCGGGTGTCGCCCTCTCGAAGGGTTGCGCCGACCTGTACAACCCCAAGACCGTCCGCGCTACTATGGGCTCACTCTTCCACGCTCCGGTGTCGCGCGAACTGGACTCGCTCGAGTTCCTGGGGCAGGCTCATGGCTCCGGTTTCGCCACCGTGGCCGCTGTCCCTGCGGGGGAGACGTGCCGCGGCCCCTGCCCGACGGCAGGCTCGTTATAGTCGTGGGCGCGGAGGGTGCCGGGCTGCCTCAGGAGGTCGTCGAAGCGAGCCGGGCGAGGGTGACGATACCCTCGCTGGCGGCCTCGCTCAACGCGGCGATAGCCGCCTCCATACTGCTCTACGAGGCATATATGCGTGTGCTACCATAAACGCCCTGTATGGCGGTAACGCAGCGAATCGATGAGCTGAAGTCGGAGGCCCTCTCCGCCGTTGCCGCCGCTGATTCCACGGCAGAACTCGAAGGCGTGCGGGTACGTTACCTCGGACGCTCCGCGGAGATCACCGACATCAAGAAGAGCATCGGGTCCCTGCCGCCGGACGACCGCAAGGAGGTCGGGCGGGCGGCGAACCTCGCCTCGGGCGAGATAGAGGAGGCTCTGGAAGCTCAGCGAGCCAAGTTCGCTCTTGACGAGCGCGAGGCCAGGCTCAGGGCCGAGGCGGTGGATGTCACGCTTCCCGGCGTACCCTTCCCGAGGGGCCACCTGCACCCTTCGGAACGGGTCATCGACGACGTGGTGGACTTCTTCGTAGGCCTGGGCTATCGCGTGGCCGAAGGGCCCGAGGTCGAGACCGACTACTACAACTTCACGGCGCTCAACATCCCGCCGGGCCATCCCGCGCGCGGGATGCAGGCCACGTTCTTCCTGGACGATGGCCTGGTCTTGAGGACCCACACCTCGCCGGTCCAGATCCGGACTATGCTCGCCCAGGAGCCGCCGGTCTACGTCGTCTGCCCCGGACGGGTCTACCGGCGCGATTCCGACCCTACCCACACCCCGATGTTCAACCAGATAGAGGGGCTTGCCGTAGACAGGGGGCTCACCCTTGCCCACCTCAAGGGGACGCTCACGGCGATGGCCCGCCACGTCTTCAAGGACACGGTGCGCCTGCGGCTAAGGCCGAGTTACTTCCAGTTCACGGAGCCGAGCGTCGAGCTGGACGTGAGCTGTTTCGTCTGCGACGGGAGAGACCCCACCTGCAAGGTCTGCAAGGGTGCCGGCTGGCTCGAGATGGGCGGGGCAGGGATGGTAGATCCGGCCGTGCTCGAGGAAGTCGGTTACGATCCCGAGGAGTACACAGCCTTCGCCTTCGGGTTCGGACCCGACCGGATGGCGATGACCAAGTACGGGGTCCTCGACCTCCGCCTGTTCTTCGAGGGAGACCTGCGATTCTTGAGACAATTCTAGAGACGTTGCATGCAACGTTTCCACAACATACAACGTCACCACACGAAGTTTCCACACCCGGCAACGCCTCTAGAAGGGTAGGATCTTGCGCGTTCCTCTAACCTGGCTCCGCGAGTACGTGGACTTCGACCTGACGACCGACGAGCTGGTCGAGGTCTTGTCGCTGCACAGCCAGGAGGTGGACGGCGTGGAGCAGCTCGGCGTCCTCGACGGCGAGGTCGTGGTGGGGGAGGTACAGGAGTTCGGGCCGCACCCCAACGCCGACCGGCTCTTCGTGGCCAGGGTGGACATCGGTGGGCAGGTGGTCCAGATCGTGGCCGGGGCGCCCAACCCCTACCCCGGCGCGCGGGTGCCGGTCGTGCTGCCCGGCAGCCTGATGTCCGATGGGACGAGGTTGAAGAAGGCGAAGCTGCGCGGCCTCGAGTCATACGGGATGATGATGAGCGAGCGGGAGCTCGGGATCTCCCCTGACCACAGCGGCATCCTGCTCCTCGACGAAGCGTATGAGATCGGACGCCCGGTGGCGGACTACTTCCCCGTTGGCGAGACGGTGCTCGACGTGGACGTCACCCCCAACAGGCCTGACCTGTGGGGCATGATCGGGGTCGCTCGCGAGCTGGCCGCCATCCTGCAGACCGATTTCCGCATCCCGGAGCCCTCCTTCGAGGCCGGTGGCGCGCCGACCGCGGACTTCACGTTGCGGGTCGAGGCCGGGGACCTGTGCCCCCGCTACGACCTCCGCCGCGTGTCGAACCTTACGCCGGGTCTGCGCGCTCCACTCGAGATGCGCCGCCGCATCTTCGCCGCAGGCATGCGCCCCATCAATGCCATAGTCGACGCTACCAACTACGTCATGCTCGAGACGGGTCAGCCTATCCACGCGTTCGACGCCGCGAAAGTACGCGGGGGCATAGTCGTACGCAGGGCGAGACCGGGCGAGAAGATCACGCTCCTCGACGGCTCGACGCGCACCCTCGACGAGGATATGCTCCTCATAGCCGATGAGGAGCGCGGGCTCGTCATAGCCGGGATCATGGGGGCCGAGGACGCAGAGGTGGGGGAGGAGACCGAGGACGTCCTGATCGAGGTCGCCAACTTCGACGGCCGCAATATCCTCGAGACGTCCCAGCGCCTGAACCTGCGTACAGACGCCTCGAGCCGCTTCGAGCGTGGCCTCGACCCGAACATGGTGGATTACGCGATGGACAGGGTCACGCAGCTGTTGACACAGAACCCCGGGGGCAGGGCCGCCCCAGATACCCTGAGCCACTACCCCGAGCCTGTCCAGCCGTGGCGGATCCCGATGCGCATCGAGCGAGCCCGGCTCCTGCTAGGCATGCCTGTCGAGCCGGAGGAGGCTGCGGCCCGGCTCGAATCGCTGGGTTGCGAGGTGGAGCGTGAAGACGGGCTGCTCCTGGTGACGGTGCCGACCTTCCGCCGCGATCTCGGGCGCGAGGCGGACCTGATAGAAGAGGTGGGGCGGCTCACCGGCCTCGATAGGGTGCCAGAAGAGCTGCCCGGCGTCTCGCAGCCTGGTGGCCTTACTGAAGAGCAGCGCAAGGTCAGGTTGCTCCGGCTGCTCCTCGCCGACCTCGGCTTGAGCGAGGCTCTCACCTACTCGTTCGGACCTGACCGCTGGATCACCGGTCTCGGCCTCGACTCAGGGGAGGAGGTCGTGCGTGTACGCAACCCTCTGAGCGTCGAGCAGAGCAACCTGCGCACCATGATCCTGCCCGCTCTCCTGGACGCAGCAGCCCGCAACCGCGCCTTCGGATCACGGGGCGCAGGGTTGTTCGAGGTGGGCCACGTCTTCGAGAACGTGTCTCTCCCTGAGGAGCTGCGCGAGGCGGCTCTCGAGTTCCGCCTGACCGGCAAGATCGACCCTCTCGGCCCCGACGCGGAGCCGAACGCGGAGTCGCTGATGGGCGTGAGAGAGGTGCCGCGAGTCGCCGTAGTCCTCGCCGGCACGGTCCGCCCGGCCGGGTGGACCGTCCCCGAGCTCAGAGCCGGTTTCTTCGAGGCCAAGGGTTTCGTCGAGCGGCTCGTCCCCGGCGCTCGCTTCGAGCCGGCGGAGAAGCCGTTCTTGCATCCAGGCCGCTCCGCTGTGGTGCTCGTGGACGGGGGAGTAGGTGGGCTGGGTCGGTGAGCTCCACCCCGAGGTGGCGGAGAGGTTCGAGTTGGGCGGCTGGCCGGTCGCGGCTCTGGAGCTGGATCTCACCCCGGTCGAGCCCGACCCGGAGCCCCGCTTCGAGCCTTTCGTCAACGTCCCCGCCGTGAACCGGGACCTGGCGGTCGTTGTGGCCTCCTCGGTCCCTGTCGGAGAGATACTCGCGGCGGTGGAGTCGCTCGGGAGCCCCATCCTCGCCGAGACCCGCGTCTTCGACGTCTACGAGGGCCGGCAGGTCTCCGAGGGCAACAAGAGCGTCGCGCTGGGCTTCACCTTCCAGGCAGAGGAGACCCTGACCGACGAGGCCGTGAGCGCCGAGCTCCGGCGCATCGCGACCCGGCTGGAGGATGAGTTCGGGGCCAGGATCAGGGCCTAGTAGGGACCCACTCGTCTTTGAGCACGCTCATCAGGATGGCGTCGTGGAAGGCACCGTCGCGCTTGAGCGCCCGGCGGAGGCGTCCCTCCTCCCGAAATCCGAGCTTCGCGTAGGCGGAGATGGCGTCCTCGTTGAACTCGAAGACGCTGAGGCCCACGCGGTTCAGGCCGCGCTCACCGAAGGCGTAGTCGAGGAGCGTGGCGATGGCCTCGGCTCCGTAGCCGTGGTGCCTGTACTCCGGATGCCCCACTATGATGGAGAGCTCCGCCGAGGCGTTCGCCTCGCTGATGTTCATGAGGCTGAGGACGCCTATGGGCTCCCGCTCGTCCTTGAGATGGATGGCGAAGGAGTCGTCAGTCGGGGAGTGTTCCCTGTCCTCGAAGAGCCGTTCGACTGTGGCAGGGCTCATGGGAGCCGCTGACCAGCTCGTCAGGCGCCAGATCTCCGGGTCGGCGTACCACGCGCCGTATAGCCGGTAGTTTACGGGCGAGTGCCGCCGCAGCTCGACCCTCTCGCCGACCAGCCTCTTCTCCTTCACGAAGGAGAATATAGCCGCTTCGCAAGAGTGCCGCTATGTCAAGATATGCGTAATATGCAATTTGCTATCTCCAAACGCTTCCGGCTCACTCCGGTTCCACGCCGTACTGACCCGGGATGGCATCGAGCGGTTGGATTTGAAGAGGGAATAGGACGCGGGATGTGCGCAAAGGCAGATCGGTTGTACACGAGGAGTCAGGCTCAGAACCTCGCCACTAACGGATGCTTGGCGATACTGTGGCGGCGTTTGCATATGATCCTCCTTGCGGCGTATGCTTTATCCTGCCGGCTTGCATGAGCGAATAGATGGAGGTGCGCCGATACCTATACTCATTGGTGTCATTCTCGTATGTCTGTTCGTGCTGTTCGCGGTCACCATCCGCAGCTCGGCGCCTCGCTGCTCGACGGCATGGACATCCGCCCGGTCGACGTCTGGATCAAGCACCACCACGAGCACTGGGACGGCTCGGGCTACCCGCACGGTCTCGCCGGGGAGGAGATCCCCTTTGGCTCCAGGCTGATCCTCGTCGCCGACGCCTACGACGCGATCACGACTGAGCGCAGCTATCGGGCGGCGACGAGCCCCGAGCAAGCGATCGTCGAGCTCCGGCGCAACGCGGGCATCCAATTCGACCCGAAGGTCGTCGCTGCGCTCGAGGCCCATCTCGAGAGGGCAGGCCTCGTCTCGGCGGCCGGGCTCGCCGAGGTCGTGGTGCTGCGACAGCGGGTCGCGTAGCTCCATGTCGCTCGCGTTCCCCGTTCTCGCAGCCGTCGGACTCGGCCTCGTGTTGGGCGGCAGCGTCGGTCGCCTCGCCGAGTTGCGGCTCCGCGCTCCCTGGCTGTTCCTCTCCGCGATCGTGCTCCAGCTCGTCGCGTTCCCCGTCGGGGTCCTGCCGTGGCGGACCCACGAGGCGGTGGCGTCCGTCCTGTGGGTCGCCTCCTACGGTCTCCTGCTCGCTGCGGCCGTCCTCAACCGGCGTCTCACCGGCGTGCCGATCGTCGCACTCGGCATGCTCCTCAACCTCGCGGCGATCCTCGCCAATCGAGGCACGATGCCCGTGCGGATCGAGGCGATGCACGACGCCGGGCGGGTCGCCGTGACGCAGGCGAACTCGACCGCGCTCGCCGATCCCGCACTGCCGTGGCTCGTCGACCGCTGGGCTGCCCCGACTGGATCCCGCTCGCGAACGTGTTCTCGATCGGCGATGTCGTCGTCGCCATCGGCGCCGTCGTCATCGTCCTCGCGGGCATGGGCGTGCAGCCGCAGCGGCTGCTCGTTCGCCGAGACGCGAGCGCCTAGCTTCTTGCGTCCTGCGCGAGGCGCTCGCCCACCGTGGCGAGTACCTTCAGGGCGATCGACGGCATCGTCTCGACGACCGAGTGGAAGCGGCGGTCGGTGATGACGAGGACGTCGCCCGGCGAGGTCGCCGTCACGGTGGCCGTTCGCGGGCTGTTCGTGATCAGCGCGATCTCCCCGAACCAGTCGCCGGCGCCGAGGTCCGCGATCTTCTTCTCGCCCTTCGTCACCCGAGCGGTTCCGTCGATGAGCACGAAGAACTCACGCCCCGGCCGGCCTTCTCGCGTCAGCACGGTTCCCTCGCGGATGTCGAGCTCGTCCGCCGCTTCGCGAGCTCGCGCAGTTCGCTCTTCGAGCAGCCCGCGAACAGCGGAACGCGCTTCAGGAGCTCGATCTTCGCGTCTCGTCGCAGCGCCACGGCTACAGGATCATAACGCAGCGGGCTGGGGAAGAATCGAGGATGTGACGCGTCTAGGAATTTGGACTGGGACTATCGGATGGCCTGCGAGGAGTAGACTCCGCCGGCCGCGGAGTCTGGGGCTTTGCTTCGCGAACTTAAACTGCGGACTGAGGAGAGGGGATGACACAGCACGTACGCACCGGCTATCGGAAGCATCGGAGGGCGACATGGGCGGGGGTGCTCGTCGTCGCGATAGTGGTGGCCCTCGCAGCCACCGTCCTTCCGGCGATGACAGCGCGCCGGGCAACCCGGGGCTCCCCTCGGATCCGCTTGGAGTGCAGTCCGGTCGAGTGACCCGATGTGGGTGGCAGCACCTACAACTGCCGGCGAGCGGTCGTCAATCAGTTCCAGATCAACAACCCCGATGGCGGGCCGTACTCGACCACGGTCAGTCGCGTGCCACGTCAGCTTCACGTCGCCGTCTCCACCGGGGCGAATAAGGACAGAAGTAATCTTGAGCTTCCGGAAGCAACGTCTGCTGCTATCAGCGTCGTCGGCGATCAAGGGCGGCACGAAGAATGCGAGTGTACAGCTGACTCGACGCCCGCGCCTACTTCGCGGACGGGTACGGCTACCGGGACCACGCAACCCCCCTCACAGTCGACGTCAGTTCGACGAACGCCCTCGGACTCGGGCTGCACTAGCGCCCGTCGACTTCGCGGCGGGTCGCCGTTCAGCGTGAGACTTATCACGACGTTCTGCTTCACGCTGCCGACCAGTGCACGCCGTCCTGTGACAGCCCGTTCTCGGCTATCGGCGTTCGGCGGCACAGGTGGGACCGTCGACTATTCGGCACAGCTCGTCGCCAACGGTGCTAGTGCAAGACCGACAACGTCATCATGTACTCGTACACGCCTGGGACGAACAAGCTGTTTGCGACCCTGCACCCCGTGACGCCAGGGCCGAAGTACGAATCGTCGAGCACATTCACTGGGACGGGATCACGCTCGACGCCCAGAACCCCGTCACGCTCTGGTACGACGACACGGTCCCGTATACGGCGACGACAAGCGGACCCTGATCCCGTGCAACTCGGACCCGAGAACGTCAGACCTTCGTGCTCGGTGGCGCGTTCCGCACACTGGGCTGTTGCCAGCTGGCGAGACGTCCTGCATGCTCGAGAGCACCGACTCGGCAGGCTCGGGGCCGGACGCGCGAACCTACGACGCGTGGATCTTCTCCAACATCGACGGGGGCCGCGGCTACTAGGGAACTCGAGATCGAAGCTCCGGGGACTTACGTCTGGTCCCCGAGCTCGACGTTGATGTTCGCGCCGACGCGCTGCATGAGGAGATCAGCCTCATGCAGCGCGTCTTCGGCGTCACGCTCTCGCCCTCCGCGCGCGCGAGGTCCGCGATCGCGCGCAGTGCCTGAGCTTCTTCGTAGGCGAGCCCCTGGGCGCTCGCAATCTTCACTGCGCCCGAGAGTTCTTTACCAGCCTCGACGAGGTCGCCTCGCTGCAGCAGGGTTGTTCCCCTGACGCGGGCGAGAGGTGCGTGAAGTTGAGACAGGCCTCCCTTCACGAGCCGCTCTGCGGTAGCAAGCTCCGATAGAGCGTCGTCCAGATTCCCGACGCGAACGTAGGCATCCGCGAGGTAGATCAAAGCTTCGACCTCGAAGGCCACGTCGCCGCCCGAGCGCGCTTCTTCAACAATCCGCCTGAGTTCGGGTATCGCTTCGGCCGCCTCACCGGTGGTGATGGCGAGCCGCGCGAGCTGAATCTCGCAGAAGACGGTGGCGATGAGGTAGCCCGACGCACGAAGTGTCTTCTGTGCTTCGCGGAGTACCTGCGCCGCCTCCTCGAGCTGTCCCTGGCTGATGAGAACCTCTCCGAGGTTCGCGCCCGCATAGGCGGCCTGCGTTGCGTCGCCGACGCGTTCGTATTCCGTGCGTGCACTGCTGTAGCGCTGACTTGCCTCAGCCCATTTGCCCTGAGCGTAGGCCTTCACGCCAAGGTTGTTCTCGATAGTCGCGGCTGGGCTGGCGAGCGCCAAGGCTCCGAAAAATCGCCAGCGCCTTCTCTTCATAGACCGCCTTCTCGGGCTCGCCAACGGAGAGGTATGCACCCTCGAGAGCTGAATACGCGCGAGCGAGCGCGACGCTCTGCCCGAGCGGCTCCATCTCATTGATGACGCTGGTCGCGATGGGGATCGTTTCGCGCGGTCGTCCTTGCTGGAGGTAGATCTGCGCGCGCCGTGCGAGGAGGTTGTTCGCTGCATGCTTGGCGCGAGGGGTGTCCAGCGACCCGATCCGCTTGAGCCCAGCGGTCATCTCCCGCTGGGCATTGGTGTACGAGCTGTGCCGCATCAGTGCGACGACCCGGACTTCGGAGATCTCAGCCTGCGCGACCGGATCGTCCTTGAGCAGGCGAATCGCTTCTTTCAGCGCGTCCATCGCTCCTCGGATAGTCGCCCCCGGCGTCGCGAACCTCGCCGAGCGCGCGCCAGGTGCTTGCAAGCTCGACATCGTCGAGGTCCTCAATGTGCGAGTGGCCTCGAGTGCCCGCTCGTAGAAGCGCGCGGCGTCGACGTTCGCGTACACCTCGCGCGCGAGGTCGCCCGCCATCCGCGAGTACTTCCACGCCTCCTCCCAGCGGCCCGCGTTGAAGTAGTGCAGCGACAGGAGCTCCGCCGCCTCCTCGGGCCGGTCGCCCGTGGCGCTGCTCGATGACCTCGGCGACACGACCGTGCAGCTCGCGCCGCCGCCGGTAGGAGAGCCCCTCGTAGGCCGCATCGCGGATGAGCGCGTGGCGGAAGCGGAATGCGCCCGGCACGTTCGGGTCTCGCTCGACGAACTCGCCGAGCCGATCCCATGCCTCGGCGGCCGCGCCGACCTCGGTGTCTCCTTCGAGGACCTCGGCGATCAGCGATCCCGAGAACGAGACGCCGAGCACCGACGCCCACCGGAGCAGTGCCCGGTCGCCGGGCGCGAGCTGGTCGATCCTCGTCGCGACGAGCGCCTCGACCGTCTCGGGAAGCTCGTCGGCCTCGTCGGTCTGCCTCGCCGACGCTGGCGAGGCGCTGGAGGAAGAGCGGGTTGCCCGCGCCGCGCTCCATCAGCGCGGCGACCTCGTCGTCGGTGAGTCGGCGGTCGCCCGCCGCCGCGACGCGCGAGCGCTCTTGCGTCGTCCTCCGGAAGCGGCTCGAGCCGCAGCGTCAGCGCCGGCAGCGGGGAGTCCCGGTCGGCGGCGGCGAAGCCGTCCTCGCCGGGACGGCGCGTCGTGCACGCGAGCCACGGTCGTGTCGGAAGCTGCGTCCCGAGGTAGCGCAGGAGCTCCGACGAGGCGTCGTCCATCCAGTGCACGTCGTCGAAGACGAGCAGCGTGGGCGAGTCGAGCAGATGCCCGAGGAGCGTCCCCATCACGCCGTGCAGGCGCGCGCGCCAGAACGCCGGGTCGAGATCGTCGACCTCCGGCGTCGACTCGACCTCGACGTCGAGCGGAGCAGCGAGGAGCGGCGCCCAGGGCACGAGCTCCTCGTCGATCTGCTGCAAGCCGCTCGGCCGAGGACAGTGCGGTTGTGCTCACCTCCGCCATTGAGCTCCACGTCGAGCAGCGACCGGAGGAACGGCCGGAACGGGTAGTACGGGCGTCGACGCCTCGTACTGCGCGCAGCGCAGCTCGATCTGACGCATGTCGGCGCAGTTCTCGCGCAGTTCCTGGGCGAGGCGTGACTTTCCGATGCCGGGCTCGCCGACGAGCTCGACGAGCGTTCCGAAGCCCATCCGCACGGGTGCGACGGACGCCCCGAGCACCGCCCGTTCGCGCTCCCGATCGACGAACGGAAGCTCGTCCTGAGCGGTGGACGGCTCGGATCGTCTCAGGCGCGGCGAGGAGTTCGCCGAGAACGAACGCCTGAACGGGCTCGGCCTTCCCTTTGAGTGAGAGCGGCTCGAGCTCCCGTCGCCTCGAACGATCCCCCTCCGCGTGTGAGCGCGCCGGCCGAGACCCAGATCTCGTCCTCGCCGGCGCGCGCCATCAGGCGCGCGGCGAGCGCGGCGGTGTCCCCGAGGACGGTGTACGTCCGCCGGAAGCTCGCGCCGACCTGGCCGGTGAACACGCGTCCCTCGCTCACACCGACGTGTACTGGGAGCGGCAGCCCGCCGTCGACGATGGCACGGACCGTTCTGAGCATCCGCTCCTCGTCGTCTCCGAAGGTCTGCGGGGCGCCGGAGACGAGGATGATGCGTCCACCGTCGCGATCGATGTCGCTCTCGAGGAAGGTCACGCGGTGCTCGTCCGCAGCCGTCTGCACCGCGCGGACGAGGGCATCGAGCGCGTCGGCTGCGGCCTCCGGTCCTTCCGTCTCGATGATCTCGTCGGTTCCGGCGAAGCGGATGAAGGCGATCGCCGCATGTCGATGCTCGCCCTCGAGCGGCCCGATCTCGAGGAGTTGCGCTCGCAGAGGCGCCGGAACCGCAACCTCGAGCGGGATGCCTTCGATGGCGGGCAGAGGGGCTACCGAGCCGCGGACCTCGGGGGCGGAGCGGAGCAGACGCCCAGTGCCCTTCTCCTCTGCGAGCGTGTCGGCGTCGAGGACGCTCGCCGTCTCTGTGCTCACGAGGATCTCTCCGGCCTCCGATGTGGCTTCCATCTCGACCGTTCGTGTCGCGGCGGGGCCGGCGATCAGCAGCTCGCGATGTGAGTCTCCGACGAGGAAGAACTGGAAGCGCCCGCTGTGGAGCCCCGCGTGCATCTTGAGCTGTATCGCCCCGGCTGACGTTCGCGGCCGACCGATCGCCCGAAGCGTCCTCCGCATCTCGAAAGCCGCCCGAGCGGCCCGGCGTGCGTGCTCGTCGCCGTCGTAGAGGAGCAGCAACGCGTCGCCGCCGAACTTGAGAAGACCCCCGCCATGCGCGTAGGCCACGCCGAGGAGCGCGGCGAACGTGGCGTTCATGACCTCGGTGACCTCCTCGGCCCCGGCTCGTCCGAGGCCCGAGAGCCGCTCCGACATCGCGGTGAAGCCAGAGATGTCGATGAATGCGAGGGTCCCCTCGAGCTCGCGCCAAGATGCCGCGGGCTCGTCTCGAAGCCATTCCAACGTCAGTCGGGGTACGAATGGGACGAGGTCGGCCGACGCCTGGGAGAGCGCGTTGGTCGAGGGCGACGCCATCGGTGGAATTCTCCTCTACAGGGGTTCCACGGCAAAGCGGGACAGTACGGCGTGAGCACGGTCTAGGATGAGCGCCACTGCGGATGAAGCCGGCGGACCTGGCGGCACGTGAGGAGCGCGCTCGGTCGTACGTGCCCGAGGGCGAAGTGTTTTGATCTGGCGAAGACCGGGAATCCGATCGGAGACGTCCGATGGCGAACATGCTTCAGGTACGCGCCGATGCAAGACCGGAGTCGCATCCGCCCCCTCCGCGACGCCGTCGCGAGCCTTGCCAGCGAGACCGGTCTGTCGAGCGTGCAGGTCTATGCCGTCAAGTTCTGTGTCGGCGAAGCCATTGCCAACGCGGTGAAGCACGCATACCCAGAGAGCAAGCCAGGTCTGGTCGACGTGAGTGCGCAGGAGGTCGGCGACGAACTGGTCGTTACGGTCGCGGACCATGGCCGAAGGCGTGGGAATCTGCGGACGCACACGGAAGATGAAGGCGGCTTGGGGCTCGCGTTCATCTCGCGATTGACGGATGGCTGTACGTTCGTGGCCGCGCATGACGGCACGACTGTGGAGATGCTCTTTCCGCTTCGGTCCGTCAAGGCTCGTATGCCATCCCGCAGCCGTCTCGCAGTTCGCGTCGAATAGCTCCGCTGCGCGCGGGTTTCGGAGGAGCCTCTCGCTCATAGCGATATCAGCCGCATCCGGCGATGAGGACTCCGGCGCTCGGCCCGGAGGGCCCTCCCGCTCGTCCTCACGGAACGTTTACGGCTGCTCAACGCAATCCCCCCGAGAAAGGGGTCGTCCGATACGTCGAATTGGACGAATAGGCAAGTGACACCGATCCCCAAGGCGAAGGGCGGCGGCATGTCTGCGGCAGAACTCGAACTTGTCCATGTGACGGAGCGGGATCGGATCGAGCAGTGGCGTCACGAGGCCCTCGAGCGCGCGGGGTACCACCCAGAGGCGGCAATCGTTCTCGCCGCGAGTCACGACATCGATCTGCACGACGCGGTGAGCCTGCTCGAGCGCGGCTGCTCGGTCGAGCTCGCGCTCCAGATCCTTCTTTAGGCGGGGGGAAACGATGTCTCCCCCGCCAGCCCCCTTCCTCTTCGTCGCGACCCTGATCTCCGTCACTGGCCTGCGGGCGAATGAATCGCCCTCCGGCTCTCAGTCGCGACTTCTGACCGGCGTAGGCTCGTCCCTCGCGGTTGCGGCACGACGTAGCCGCCAATGTGGGCACAATGCCCGCCGGTGAACGCGCTGCTTCTCTCGATTCCCTCGCCGAGCTCGAGCACGATCGACATCGGGCCGCTGTCGATCCACTTCTACGGGTTGACGCTCCTGGTCGCGATCGCGGCCGCCGTCGGGATCACGGGCCTGCGCTGGACCAGGCGTGGCGGAGACTGGGATCTCATCTTCCGCGTCGCGGTGTGGGGCGTCGCGTTCGGGATCGTCGGCGCCCGCCTCTACCACGTCATCACGCTGGAACGAGCTTCCCGACGAGTGGTGGGGGGCGTTCGCGATCTGGAAAGGCGGCCTCGGGGTCTGGGGTGGCATCGGCCTCGGGTGCGTCGTCGGCGCGATCGTCGCGCACCGCTCCGGCGTCTCGGTGGCGAAGCTCGCCGACTGCGTGGCGCCAGGGCTCCTCGTCGCCCAGGGCATCGGACGCTTCGGCAACTGGTGGAACCAGGAACTGTTCGGCAAGCCCACCGACCTTCCCTGGGGTCTCGAGATCGATCCCCAGAACCGGCCGATCGACGACATCGAGCACGACACGTTCCATCCCACG
>CAWFVR010000013.1:0-7538 GCA_963819315.1 uncultured Rubrobacteraceae bacterium | reverse complement strand
TGCTCAAGAACGTGAACCCGAAAATCGTCTCCGAGATGCTGGGCCACGCATCCATAGCGATAACGCTGGATACCTATAGCCACGTCTTGCCGAACATGCAGGATAGCGCCGTCGCCGCTATGGAAGAGGCATTTTCGTAGCGCGTTGGTGTAGGAATTGGTGTAGTAGCCCCTGCGTCTCGCGCCGGGGGCTTTTCTATTGCCGAGTATTGCCGATAGGCAAGCGGTTCTCGCGAGTGGAGCCGAGGGGGATCGAACCCCTGACCTCCGCGCTGCCAGCGCGGCGCTCTCCCGGCTGAGCTACGGCCCCAAAAACAACGGTCAGAGTATATGTACCGCGCCCGGGAGTGTCAACGCGGTGTCTCTCATTCCGCGTAGAGACTCGGGCTACTCCTCCCAGTGCTCCTGAGGAGCGCTGCGCCAGAAGGACTCCAGGCGGTAGTAGTCGCGGGCCTCGTCGGTGAGGACGTGGACGACAACGTCGAGGAAGTCGAGGCTGATCCAGGCCGTGCCCTCTTCGATGCGCTTGGTGCGCGGGCGGTGTCCAGCCTCGATCATCCTCTGTATGACTTCCTCGGCCACGCGCCTGATCTGGCGCTCGGTCTCCGCGCTGGCTATTACGAAGTAGTCCGTATACGAGACCAGGTCCCTCAGATCCACGATCGTCACGTCCCTGGCGAACATATCGCTCGCAGCCCGAGCCGCCGTGGTCGCCATCTCGTAACTCAGCGCTTCGCCATCCGTCTCGAGGCTCTCTCGCCTGATGGCGGACTCGTCGCGGCTCACCGCGTCTCCTCCTTCAAACGCCCTCCTTGTCCGCTCCGTTTTTCATCACCTGCATACAATCCTCTTTCCATGATGATCTGGTAGACCTCTTCCGGTACCAGGTACCGTACGCTCTTGCCCTGCAAGATCCGGCGCCGGATGCCGGTCGCCGAGATGTCGACCCGCGTGCACTCCACGGGGAAGATCCGGTCGAAGTTCCTCAGTTTCGCCTCGAGGTGATCCAACCTCGAAAGATCGTAGCCGGGTCGTGTCGCCGCCACCATCACCACCTCTTCGAGCAGCCGGTCCGGGTCCTTCCACGCGAGCAAATTGGAGACTTCGTCCGCCCCGGTGATGAAGAACCACTCGTCGTCCGGGGATCGCTCTTTGAGGATCTGAACAGTCTCTACGCTGTGCATGGGGCGCCCTGCGTCGACCTCGACCCTGTCAACGGAGAACCGCTCGTTGCCCTCCACGGCGGCCTCTACCATGTCGTAGCGGTCTTCCGTGCTTGCCCGCACGCTGGAGGCCTCCTTGTGAGGTGGGATGCCAGCCGGCACGAACAGGATGTGGCCGAGGCCGAGCTCCCCCATCACCTGCTCGGCGATGACCATGTGCCCCTGGTGGATAGGATCGAAGGTCCCACCGAAGATCCCCACTTTCAAAGCCGAATCCTCACCGGAAGTCGAACACCGTCTCGCCGATCCTGACCTCGTCGCCAGGTTGCGCGCCCGCGCGTCGCAGGGCGCTCACGACCCCGCTCCTATCGAGCTCCCGCTGGAAGCGCTCGACTCCCTCAGGGTTCTCCCAGTCCGTCTTCAATGCGAGCCGCTCGACTCCCTCGCCTGCGACGACGTAACCTCCGTTCTCGCGCTGCACCCTCATACCCTTCCACTTCGGGCGGAAAACACGGTGTTCCCGCCGCTCCGGCTGCTCTTCTTGCCGGTCGTCCAGCTCCCGTAGCCGCTCCTCGAGTAGATCCCGCAACTCCTCGACTCCCTCGCCGGTCTTAGCGGAGACCTGTATCGCCTGCGGGAAAGCCTCCCGCAGGTACTCGCGGAGCTCCTCGTCCAGGAGGTCGACCTTGTTGAGAACCGTGAGCGTCGGCTTCCTGGAGAGGCCAGCCGCGTGCAGCTCGGCTTGCAGAGCGGCGTCGGCTCCTTCCGGATCCTCGCTCGCGTCAAGGACCAGGGCCAGGAGCCGCGCCCGCGCGACGTGCCTGAGGAAACGGTTGCCGAGGCCCCGGCCCTGGCTCGCGCCCGAGATCAAGCCCGGTATGTCCGCGACCACGAAAGGCTCGCGGTAGCGCCTGTCGTCCGCCACCCCGAGCTGTGGAGAGAGCGTCGTAAAAGGGTAGTCGCCTACCCGCGGACGGGCTGCGCTTAGAGCTCGCAGCAGCGAGGACTTGCCTGCGTTGGGCAACCCGACGAGGCCAACATCAGAGAGGACCCTGAGCTCGAGCCGGATCTCACGCTCCTCCCCCGGCAATCCCTTCTCGCGGAACGCGGGCGTCTGGCGGGTCGAGGTCGCAAACGAGGCGTTGCCCTTGCCCCCCTCGCCGCCGCGGGCGACGACGAAGGACGCTCCGGGCTCGGAGAGGTCTGCGAGCTGGCCACTCTCGTCGTGGATCAGGGTGCCGACAGGCACCTCGAGGATGGCGTCTTTCCCGCGCTCGCCGGCGCGGTTGTTACCTGAGCCATGCCCGCCGCGCTGCGCCTTCACTGCCCTGCGGTTCGCGTAGGGTTCGAGGGTGGAGAGGTCCTCGGTGGCGCGCAGCACGATGGAGCCGCCGTCGCCGCCACGGCCGCCGTCAGGTCCGCCGCGCGGTTTGTACTTCTCGCGGTTAAAAGAGACGCTACCGTCGCCGCCGCTACCTGCGCGAACGACGAACCAGGCTTCATCTACGAACTGCAACGGGGCTAGATACCCCCGGGACGCCTATTCCTCAGGCCGTGGCCTCCTCGAGGAGCGACTCCTCCAGTACGCTGACCACGCTGCGGCCGCGGCTGCGGTCGAAACTCACCCTGCCGCCTACTTTCGCGAATAGGGTGTCGTCGGAGCCCTTGCCGACGTTCGCGCCAGGGTGCACCTTCGTGCCGCGCTGGCGCACGATGATGCTGCCGGCGCTCACCAGCTGGCCCCCGTAGGTCTTCACGCCGAGCCGCTTGCCAGCGGAATCGCGGCCGTTGCGCGACGAGCCGCCACCTTTCTTATGTGCCATCAGATACCTCCAAAATCCGGATCCGGGTCAGCTCCTGCCTGTGCCCTGTCTTCTTCCTGTAGTCCTTCTTCGGCTTGTATTTGTAGACGTGGATCTTGTCTCCCCGCAGATGCTCGAGGATCTCCACTCTAGCCGTCCTCTCGCCGAGGTCGACGCTCTCCGCGTCGGCCACGAAGCCGACCGGCAGCTCGAGCGAGTCTCCGACCTCGCCGTCAAGCCTGTCGACCACCAGCTCCTGGCCCTCCGTCACCCTGTACTGCTTTCCACCGCTCTTTACCACTGCAATCAAGATTATAGGCTCCCGAGGTTTAGTAGACTCTGATCTCAAGGCGTACAAAACGTACTATTCGGAACGATAGTATAACCGCCATCTCGCGTATCGACCAGTAGATCGCTACACCTTCGGTTGCTTGGAGGCCTCGGCTTTGGAGTGGATGGCGATACTCTGCAGGAGGCCCAGAGAGAGGACGCTGACCACCAGGTTACTCCGCCCGTAGCTGATGAACGGCAGAGGGATGCCGGTCACGGGCATTATCCCCATCGTCATCCCGACGTTCACGAACACGTGAAAGAGGAAGATGGTTGCAACGCCTACGGCGATCAAAACCCCGAAACGGTCGCGGGAGATGGTCGCGACGTGGAGGATGCGCCAAACAAGCAAGAAGAACAGCGCGATGAGCACTATGCTGCCAACGAAGCCCACCCTCTCGGCGAGGTTGGAGAAGATGAAGTCCGTGTGGTCCTCGGGCAGGAAGCCGAGGTTGGCGAGCGTCTGGGCGTCGAGTCCCTTGCCTGTAATACCGCCCGACCCTATGGCCATCTTGGACTGCGCCACCTGGTAACCGACGTCTGAGGTCCCGTCCGGCCTCATGAAGGCCGTCAGGCGGGCGACCTGGTACTCCTCCAGGATCTTCAACTTGACCGCAAGGACCGCGGCGGTGACCGCCGCGGCGACGAGGCCTGCGAGCTGGACCATCCGCGCCCCGGCGATGTACGCCATGGCGGCGAAGACCGCCCCGAAGACCAGCGCCGTACCGAGGTCCGGCTGCATGAAAACCAGGAGCGCGGGGACAGAGAGTACGCCGAGGGCTTTGAGGAAGACCATGTGTTCGCCGACGGCCCTCTCGGCGAAATACCCGGCCAGAACCACTACCATGCCCAGCTTGGCGAACTCCGAAGGCTGCACCTGCACGGGTCCTATGTCCACCCACCGCTGGGCGCCGCCGGCCGCAGCTCCAAGCAACAGCACGGAGAGGAGCATGAGGATTACGAGGCCGTAGATGGGCCTGAGGTAGCGCTGCCAGAGCCGGTAGTCTATGAGCGCCAGTGGAACGGCTCCTATCACCCCGAGGACGAAACCAAGCGCCTGGTTGGTGGCGTTGGCCTGCTGGTCCACCGTGCTGGCCACGTAGACGGCGAGGATGCCGAAGGCGGAGAGCGTCAGGGAGACCAGGAGCAGAACCGGATCAAGGGACCTCCACTTCGGCAGGTTCGCGGGCTTGGCAGTCTTCGCATCCTTGCGAGTGAGGGTCATCTCTCGTCCCAGGCGTCGGTCTTGTCGCGGCCAAGGCGCAACCACCACCCGCCTACGAAGTAGGCTAGCAGAGCGTTCAGCAGCGCGTCGGGGATCACGCCCGCGACGGCGTACTCGCCGAACGGCGGGGCTGCGAGCCCGGCGAAGTTGAGCGCCGTAAGGTAGGTCAGGTCGTAGGCCGCTACCGAGATCGCGACGACCTGGGCCAGCAGCAGCCTCTCGGCGCCTTTGGGCCGGACGTCCCCGGCGCGCGCTGAGAGGATCCCCGCGAGCAGACCGCTTAAAGCACCCACTCCGAAGAGACCACCACCCAGGGCGTCGAAGAGTATGCCGCCGAAGAACCCGAGCAGAACGGCCTGCAGGTCCCGCAGCGGCGCGACCGCGAAGACGACGCCGAGCACCATCAGCTTCGGCGAGATCCAGCCAAAGGTCAGGTATGGGCCGAGGACAGCGTCGAGGAGCGCGGCTGCGGCGACGAGGAGGCTGGCGCGGACGACGGAGGACTGTTCCATCTATCCAGGAACCCCGGACCCCGGACCCCAGTCTGTGATCACACGAACCTCTTCGAGGTCGTCGGGGTCCATCGCCGGCTCGACGACTATCTTCTTGTACTGGTCTATGTCCTGCGAGCTGACGGACTCGATAGTCCCCACGAACAAACCCGGCGGGAACAGGAGCTCCCTCTCCCCCGCCCGCCCGCTGGTCACCACGTAGTCGCCCTTCTCAGCCCGCGAGCTCAGGTCGACGTACTCGATCCCGAAGTACCCCTCGAGGTTGGTCCTGAGGAGCCCCTCGCCGTAGGAGACGTCGGGGTCCGTGATGGCAGGGCTCAACTGGCCTGAGGCGGGGTCGAACCGGGCCGGCGGGATGATTCTGACGCCCGCGGCGAACTCCCGGTCGGTGACGAGCATGACCTGGGCCGTGCTGCGGCTGACATCGTTGGTGGTGCGCCCCACGAGCGTGTTCTCGCCTACGACGACGGGCATCTGGGGCTTTATCCCGTCCTCGGAGCCGACGTCTATCTGGATCCTGTTGGTGAACTGGTCGCTCACAGGCGCGACCACCCTGGCCAGAGGCCCGTACTTGTAGAAGGACCGCTCACCTTTTAGGAGCTCGCGCAGCCTAGCGTTCTCCCGCTCCAGGCGTGATGCCTGGGCCGCGAGCCCCTGGGTCTGCCGGAACTTCGCCTCGATCGCCTCCTCATCACTGTTGTCGAAGGCGCCGGTGACCCGCTCCCCCGCCTCCTGGAAAGGCTCGACGGTCATGGCGACCGCGCCACGCACGGGCCTGAGGACCTCGGCGGCGCCGAGCTGGACCGTGTGCAGAGGCCCGCATTTGCCCGCCTCGGAGCAATCCGCCTCCTTCACGTAAACGGTGAAGAGCGCGAGGCTCGCAACGCACAGGATGAAGAGGGCCGTCAGAGCTCCTGCCGCGCTTGACTTCCTCCGTCCCACTACGCCTAGTCGGAGTAGAGGGCGCCGCGGTAGGTGTCTATCTCCTCCAGGGAGCGGCCGCTGCCGATGGCCACGCACATAAGCGCGTCGTCGGCGACGTGCACGGGGATGCCGGTCTCGCGTCTCAAGCGCTCATCGAGGTGCCTGAGCATCGCGCCACCTCCCACGAGCACCATCCCACGGTCCATGATGTCCGAGGCGAGCTCGGGCGGGGTGCGGTCGAGCGTGTCCCGTACGGCAGCTATGATCGCCTCGACCGGCACGCTTATGGCCTCGCGGACCTCCTCGCTGGTGATGACGATGGTCTTGGGAAGCCCGGTTACCAGGTCGCGGCCCCGGATCTCCGCAGACTCCTCCTCCTCGAGCCTGAAGGCGCTGCCGAGCTCTATCTTGAGCTGCTCGGCGGTCTGCGTGCCCACAGCCAGCTTGTACTCCTTCTGGATGTAGGTGCTGATGGCGTCGTCGATGTCGTCGCCGGCTATGCGGATAGAGGACTTCGTGACGATGCCGCCAAGGGAGATCACGGCGACCTCGCTCGTGCCGCCGCCGATGTCTATGATCATGGACCCCTGCGCCTCGTTGACCGGCAACCCCGCGCCTATTGCCGCAGCCAGAGGCTCCTCGATGGTGTAGGCCTGGCGCGCACCGGCCGACTCGGTCGCCTCCTTGACGGCCCGAAGCTCGACGCCGGTCACCCCCGAGGGCACGCAGACCACGACGCGAGGCCCGATCAGGGACCTGAACAGGCGCCGCTGCGGCTGCACTTTGCGGATGAAGTAGGAGAGCATCTTCTCGGTAACCTCGAAGTCGGCGATCACGCCGTCCTTGAGCGGCCGCAGGGCAACGATGCTGCCAGGCGTACGGCCGAGCATCCTCTTGGCCGCGGATCCCACCGCAACGACCTTGTCGGTCTTGTTATCTATGGCGACTACCGAAGGCTCGGAGAGCACGATCCCGTGCCCCTTGACGAACACAAGCGTGTTCGCCGTACCCAGGTCTATCGCAACGTCCCGTCCGAACAGTCCTCCAAACATAAGCGCCCCATCCTGCTGCTCAAGTTATCGGCCCCAGCGCGCTTCGCGCCTGGAGCATCCCGTGCTCCTTCATACTAAAGTACCCGTCGCCCAAGATCACGTGGTCGAGCACCTCTATGCCAATAATTTCCGCGGCGCCCACCAGCCTGGCCGTGACCTCGCGGTCCTCGCGGCTCGGTTCGACTCTGCCGCTAGGGTGGTTGTGCGCGAGCACGACGCTGGCCGCGCTCGCCCGGATGGCCGGTTTGAAAACCTCCCTGGGGTGGACGAGCGAGGCTGAGAGCGTGCCGACCGAGATCGTCGGAGACCCTATGACTTCGTTTTTCGTGTTCAAGAGCACGGCGACGAAGTTCTCCCGATCAAGATTGGCGATCCGCCCCCTCAAGAGCCCATGCACGTCCGCGGGGGATGATATCACGGGGCGACCGGGGTTGCGAACCCGCCCCAACCTCTTCCCGAACTCCACAGCAGCTAGTATTATGCACGCCTTCGCTTCCCCTATCCCGTGCGTTTCCATGAGGCTGTGAACGT
>CAWFVR010000012.1:0-261557 GCA_963819315.1 uncultured Rubrobacteraceae bacterium | reverse complement strand
GATCCACACCACAGCGTCGAAGCCATTCGAGCTCATGAGGTTCGCCGCCTGCTCAACAAGCTCAGCCTTTCTCCGGAGCAATCGGAGGCCATCGAGAACCTCAGCCACTCGCTCGTCGAGGAGCTAGTTCATGGTCTGATAGCTGAGACGATAGCTCTCGTCCAGGACCCAAGGGAAATGGCGGCCATCGGGGAGAGATTGCATGGTCGAGAAGGGGTAGAAGTAGCCGGGGCGCAGTAGCCTCGGCCCTCTGATAGGAGAACATTATGGAGAATGTTTTAAGCACGCTACAGAGCCTATTCACCTTGAGCTTCGTGGTCACCAGCATGCTGAGCATGGGCCTGAGCCTCACCGTCTCTCAGATCATCCAACCCCTTCGAAACACCCGGTTGGTGATCATGGCTCTTGCCGCGAACTTCGTCATCGTGCCGGCAGTGGCCTTCGCCCTCTCCAGGATCATCCCGCTGGACCAGAGCGTCCAGATCGGGCTGCTCTTGCTTGGCACCGCTGCCGGTGCGCCATTCCTGCCCAAGCTAGCTCAGATCGCCAAGGCGAACGTGGCGTTCTCCGTGGGGTTGATGACGATACTGATACTTGTAACGATAGTCTACCTGCCCATTGTGCTGCCGCTTCTGCTGCCGGGGGTCGAGGTCGATGCGGGAAAGATCGCGCTGACGCTGATCGTGACGATGCTGGTTCCGCTGCTCATCGGGCTGGTCATCAAGGCTCGCTACGAAGGTGTGGCAGGGGAACTCGAACCGGTGATGGCGCAGATCTCGACCATCAGCCTGGTGCTGCTTCTGGTGCTGATGCTAGGACTCAACATCAGCAACGTGATTGACCTGTTTGGCACCGGAGCTATTATCGCGACAGTGCTGTTCATAGTCATCTCGATCGCAGCAGGGTACTTGCTGGGTGGTCCCAGGACAGACACCAGGCAGGTCCTGGCGCTGGGCAGTGGCCAGCGCAACTTGTCTGCTGCCTTCATCATCGCGACGGGCAGCTTCGCCGACCAGCCCAACGTGTTGGTCTTCCTGGCAGCGGCTGGGCTGGTGGGAATGTTCACCTTGTTCCCGACAGCGGCAGAGTTCGGCAAGCGCAGCAGGGAGGCCACCCCCGGATCGGATGAGCCGACCGTTTCTACGCCTACATCCGGACCGGATGAGCCGGCCGTTTCTGGGCAACCGTGAATGAGTTGGGCAGGCAAGAACTCAGAACGGACTAGAAGAGATGTATAGCGGCGCTTCCGGTGCTCGCTTACCTGCTGTTTCGCAGGCGCGCCCAGCGGGTCATGCCGAAGGTGCGCGACTGGATGAACACCAACAGCTGGCTCGTGAACATCATCGTCTACATCGTGTTCATCTTGCTGATCCTCTTCTAATGACGAAGTGCCCGAAAGGAGCAATGCAATGGCGCTGCACACGAAGGTAACGGGCGAGGGGCCCGACGGACAGTATCTCTCGATCAGCCCACTCTTCGCCGGCGAAGGCGAGAGCACGACCGTCCCCAAGCACCGCATGCCGGACGGACCCATGAGTCCCGAGATGGCCTACGAGATCATCCACGACGAGCTAATGCTCGACGGCAACGCCCGCCTGAACCTCGCGACGTTCGTGACGACGTGGATGGAGCCGCAGGCCGAGAAGCTGATGGCCGAGTGCCTCGACAAGAACATGATCGACAAGGACGAGTACCCGCAGACCGCCGAGCTGGAGATGCGCTGCGTCAACATACTGAGCCGCCTGTGGAACTCCCCGGAGCACCGATTCGAGCGACGGGATGCTCGACCACCGGCTCCAGCGAGGCCGCCATGCTCGGAGGGCTGGCCCTCAAGCGCCGCTGGCAGCAGAGGAGACGCGCGGCCGGAGAGAGCGTCGAGCGGCCCAACATGGTCATGGGGATAAACGTCCAGATCTGCTGGGAGAAGTTCTGCAACTACTTCGAGGTCGAGCCCCGTTACGTACCGATGGAAGGGAACCGTTTCCACCTCAACGGCGAAGAGGCGGTGAAGCTCTGCGACGAGAACACCATCGGCGTTGTCGCCGTCCTCGGTTCGACCTTCGACGGCTCTTACGAGCCGGTTCAGGAGATATCTGATGCCCTGGACGATTTGCAGGAGCGTACCGGCCTCGACATGCCGATCCACGTAGATGGGGCATCGGGGGGCATGATCGCACCCTTTATAGACCCCGATCTCGTCTGGGACTTCCGCCTGCCGCGCGTGGCGTCGATCAACACCTCGGGCCACAAGTACGGACGTGTGTACCCTGGCGTTGGCTGGGCGATCTGGCGGGACTCGGCGGCTCTGCCGGAGGACCTCGTCTTCCGGGTGAACTACCTCGGGGGAGACATGCCCACGTTTGCGCTGAACTTCTCGCGCCCGGGCGCGCAGATCGTAGCGCAGTACTACAACTTCCTGAGGCTGGGCTTCGAGGGATATCGGCGTGTTCAGCAGGAGTGCAGGGACGTCGCGACCCACGGATCGGCCGCCATCGCGGAGCTCGGTCCCTTCGAGCTCATAACCGACGGTAGCGAGCTTCCTGTCTTCGCCTTCAAGCTTCGAGACGACGTGGACAATTACTCGGTCTTCGACGTCTCCCGCGGGATGAGCGAGCGCGGCTGGCAGGTGCCCGCGTACTCATTCCCCAAGAACCGAGAAGATCTCGTCGCGCTCAGGGTAGTGGTCAGGAACGGTTATAACAGGGATCCCGCCGACATCTTCCTGGACGACCTGAAGCGGTTGCTGGTGCGGCTCGAGAAGCAGTCGGCTCCGGTGCACGACGAATCCTACACGGGCTTTTCCCACTGAAGAGCGGCACGCGCTTGCATGCCCCGGACATGCACAGGCCGGCCATTCGCCCGGGCGCACAAGGGCATGCCTCTGAGTTCTGAGTTAGCGTGCGCGCAGAACCGGCTCGCCTGAACTCTACCATAGCCTCGCTGTTCATGGTCGGCGCGTCCTGCTTCGCCCTGGGTACGATCCCCGCATACGTACACGCGGTCGGAGCGAACGCAGACGCCATGACCTTCTTCGTCGGATCGATCTTCTTCACGTCGGCGTCGTACTGCCAGTTGGTGCAAGTGCAAAGCCCCGGGATGACGGCGTCGACGAACGGCGCCAGCACACCCGCATCCGGGCTCTGCCGTGGGCCTGGCGGCCACACGACAAGAACTGGCTGGCGGCAGCCACGCAGTTCCCCGGGACACTCTTCTTCAACATCAGCACGCTCGCGGCGACCGTGCACAACCTCACCGCGGCGGAGGCCGACAAGCACGTCTGGCGACCCGACATCTTCGGCTCTGTTCTGTTTCTCGTGGCCAGCGCGTTCGCGATTTCGGCCCTGGGAGTCGGGTTCTGGGGTCTGCGGTTGCGAGCCCTGCCCTGGTGGATCGCGTGGCTCAACATGCTGGGTTCTGTGGCCTTCATGGCGTCTGCGGTCGCGAGCTTTGTGTTGCCGAGCACCGATACCCTGATCGACCTTCCGCTGGCCAACGCAGGAACGCTCCTCGGAGCGGTGTGCTTCCTCGTCGGGGCGGCGCTCATGCTGCCCGCCTGGCGGGCCTCAGTGCGGTCGAGTCGGCGGCCCGCATCATTACATCGCGAATGACTCAAAATCCGGTGGTGCGAGAGCACGGGTCGGTTCGAGCCCGACCTCCTGTACTGGCACAGAATCTAGGAGCCCGGGGGCGGGCGCAGCCAGCGGCGCAGCGTCCGGGCGGCGTGCCAGCTGGCCTCTAGTGGCGGCATCTGCCGGCTCGCGGGAAGCCCCTCCGGCACGAGAACGCGCAGCGCACCGGGGTCCACCGACAAGCGCAACGGCGCCTCGAAGGTGATCGGCTCGCCGTCTACCCCGGCCCGCATTGTCGCACCAGGAACGCCCATCTCCAGACGGTTGACCGTCCAGTGGCGCAGGCCCGGGCGGAACTCGATGGCGCCGAGCAATGTCCCCGCGAGCAGCCGTTCGAGCTCGCCGAGCGTGCTGACGTCGAGCACGGAGACCTGTAGTGTCCCTGTGTCCAGGCGGTGGCGTTGTCCGAGCGCGGACAGCGGCGCGAGCTCGTATGGGTTGTTCGAGACGACCACGGCGACGACACCCTCGAGCGGCGCCTCGTCGGGCGGGGAGATCCGGAGCGCCCGACGGAGCTCGAGGTCGAAGACGGCGGCCTGGAGCTTCGTTTGCGCCACGCGCAGCTTGTCGCGCCTGTAGCCAGGATCTCCCAGCATCTCCGCGTAGACGCCGAGCGAGACGTTGTTGATGAAGATTCGCCCGTTGACCCGCCCGACGTCCACGCGCAGCTCGTCGCCGGCGAAGAACGCGTCGAGGGCTCCAAGCGGGCGTACGAGGTCAAGCCCGAGGTCGCTTGCGAAGTGGTTGAGCGTGCCCGTGGGCACCACCACGAGGGGCAACCCGCGTTCCGCGGCCACCCCGGCCACCGCCGCAACCGACCCGTCGCCGCCGGCCACCCCGATCACCTGAGCGCCGTCCTCGGCTGCCGCGAGGGCGGCGTGCCTAGCGTCTTCCCCGGGCTCCAGCACGCTCACCCGGATCCCGCGCTCGCGGGCCGCTTCGCTCAGCCTACCCATGGAGGCCGCCGCGCCGCCGGCGGCGGGGTTGAGGATCAGGCGGGCGAAGGAGCTACTGGCGTCAGCCACGGGCGCCGTACTTCCTCGTCCGATGCTTCGGTCTGCGGGGTCGTTCTGGCGCCCCACAGGCGAGCGCCGATCCGCCCAGCGCCGTAGCAGGCGTTCGGAGTAGGTGCTCGACCGGGGATCGAAATGAGACCCAGCCCGCGTCAGGTAGGGGGTGCTGGTTCGCCGCAGAAAGGAGAGCAGACCCTCATTCACGATCGTCCGCAGCGCGCGGCGGTAGTAGTCGAAGATGTGAACGTTTCCCAGTCTCACGCCCGCATGCACCGCCCCGAGCGCAACCATGGAAGAGATCTCCAGCATCGAGCGATCCTCTTGCCGTGCCGCCAACTGCAGCTCGGCGAAGATCGTCTCAAGAGCGGCGGCGTCCGGCAGATCCGCCGCCTGTCGCCGTAGTTCTTGCCACGAGGCGCGCACGCTGGGGACGTTCAAAGGGGGCACGTCTACGGTGTCGGCCAGCACGCCGGAGGTGCCCTCTAGTGTAGTCAACAGCTCCTCGAAAGACGCCACGTCCGCGTCGGCCGCCAGTACGCCCGCATCCCGTAACTCCGCGACCAGCGCCCGCAGGTACACTTTCGTACCCCCGACCAGATCGGAAGCCCCCGCCAGGAGCCAGAGCGGTGACCAGCCGACCGCAACGATGCTGCCGAGCTCGACCACATTACCCGCCGTCTTGCGTACCAGCAGCTCCCGCAGCAGGCATTTCCTGGGCCGGGTAGACGCCCTCCACGCCGCCTACCAGCTCGATCGTAATGCGCAGCAGCCGTCCGATTATCGCCTGGTAGAGCTTGGATCTCCGGACTGCGAGCGGTAGGAGCACCTCACCTGTCTCGTATACCAACCCACCCGCCAGCGCAGCTCCCGCTCGAGCGGTTCGCTCGGGAAGGGATGCCAGGTACGACCGCGACAGTACAGTCCGGGGTTCTGTTTTGATCTTCATATCGTTAACTGTCCATTTACAGTAGTTTTTCGACCCTTTCGGGCCACCGAATAGTCTAGCCGTTGTACGCGAGTATAAGCCGGCCCGCGAGCTAGCACATGGGGCGGCGGACCCACTTCGGCTAGTCCCGTGGGCCGATTAGTGATCGCAGCGAGGCTGCGTACCGCTTTCTACTCTGCTACGGCTATTGACCTCGCAAGGGGCACCCTACTACCCGCGCGCAGAATAAAATGGCCGCCTGTCAGGTAGCGCTTGCCCTCTGCTCCTGCTCCACGACCAGCTCCCTCACGCGCAGCCTGCCCACCTCTAGCTCCTCTATGTTGAGGCGCTGGATCCTGCCCCTCTTGACGGCGAGAGCCCGGATCGCCAGGGCGCCGATCGCCAGAGCCCCGATCGCGCCCGCCCCAACCGCCAGAGCCCCGAACGCCGCAGCCCCGGTCGCCACCCGTCCGATCGCCACCCGCACGAAGGCCGCCTGACCCTCGGAGGCAGCACGCTTCTTCCGCATTATCGCCCGCTTTCTCATGATCCTCCTTCCTTGTCCATCATCTCCCTGATCTCTAAGCATCTATGTCGATCACGAAACCTCGTCAACGAACGAGACTTCGTAGAGGTGTGGCTCGAACCTCTCGGCTATCCTGGCCGCCTCCCCCATGTGCTCGGCCGCTTCCTGGTTCTGGAGCATGGCCTCAAACGCCTCTGAACTCTGCCACTGCGCGTAGTTGGTGACCCGCGTGCCGTCGAGACTCTTGTGGATGTTCGCCGAGACGAAGCCCGGTTGGTTTCGCATCACCGTTTGGGTCGCATTAGCCAGCACATCCACCAGACGCTGTTGGTCCTCAGGCCGAACGGTGAAGACGTTGATGAGGGTAACCACGTCGTTGTCCTTCGAGATCGTAACCATACGCTACCTGCCTCCTCCTGCCTCTTGTGCTGTGCCTCCACTCAAGGATAGCCTGTACCTGAAGCACGAACACCCTCCGCACCTGAAGCCAGCTTGCGAAATTCTACGAGAGTTCGGCAGGCGTATAGAATCCGTTGCCGTGACCGGGATTGAGCGGCCCACCCGCGCGGGCGTCCTTGGCGGCGCCGTCATCCTCCTCGGCGTGTATCTCGCCCGGCGGCGGTAAGGAGGAGCTACTACCCTCGTGTATAATGGCCGCCCGGCGGGCATAGCCCGGAAACCCGGTCCACGAGAGGAGTTTTCAGGTGACTCATCCCTGGCACGATGTCCCTACGGGAGACGAGGCACCAGAGGAGCTCAACGCCCTGATCGAGATCCCCAAGGGCTCGAAGGTCAAGTACGAGCTGGACAAGGACACGGGGCTCTTGAAGGTGGACCGCATCCTGTACTCGTCGGTGATCTACCCCGCCAACTACGGCTTCATCCCCCGTACTCTGGGCGACGACGACGATCCACTCGACCTGCTCGTCGTGATGCAGGAGACGGTCCAGGCCCTGAGCATCATGCGGGTGCGCCCGATAGGGATGATGCACATGGTGGACGAGGGGCAGAACGACGAGAAGATCATCTGCGTCCACCTCGACGACCCCGAGTACAGGGACTTCGAGCACTACGACCAGCTACCTCCGCACCGAATCCTCGAGCTGCAGCGCTTTTTCGAGGACTACAAGGTGCTCGAAGGCAAGGAGGTCGACGTGGGGGACTTCGATGGCCCCGAGGAGGCCGTCGAAGCGGTCAGGCACGCCATGGAGCTCTACGAGAAGCACTTCGCCAGGACCGGCTGATGTCCGACCTCGCCAGCAAGACGTGCGTACCGTGCAGGGGCGGCACGCCGCCGCTCGAAGGGGAGCCGCTCGAAGAGCTTTCGCGCCAGCTGCCCGGCTGGGACGTCGTCGAGGGCCATCACCTGAGGAGGGAGTTCCGCTTCGCGAACTTCAGGGAGGCGCTGGACTTTGTGATCCGGGTTGGCGAGCTGGCCGAGGAGCAGGCTCACCACCCCGACGTGGACTTCGGCTGGGGGCGTGCCGGGATAACTATCTTCACCCACAAGATAGACGGCCTTACCGAGAGCGACTTCGTTCTCGCCGCCAAGGTGGACAGGCTCTACCCCGCGTAGCGCGCGACCGGCGATGGTTTCGATGGGCCTCCAGCGGGCAAAAAGGTCCAGTCGGTAAGAGGGTAAGGGGAGGTTCGATGACGGATCAGCACCAGCGGGAACAGCAGACAGAGTCTGCCATAACGGTCCGGCAGGTTACGGCTTACCAGGCGTCCTGGACCGAAGAGGAGCGCGGGGCGCCCGGCGCCTTCACGATCCAGCTTATCCTCGACAGCGGCGCCGAGGAGTACGTCCTTCGGCCGACGGCCGACGACGCGGATGTGCTCCTCAGGCTGCTGAACAGGAGCGAGAGCACCGTCTTCGACCTGGAGCGCGGGGTGCTCATCTTCGGCGACGTCTCGGCGGGCTAGACCCGCACCACACAGCACACAAAAGCGGGGCACCGCCGAGAAGGGGCGCCCCGCTACTTCGTGCCGGTAATTCGGGGATCAGAACTCGAAAATGATGCGGGACTTCTTGCGGGAGGAGCGGCGGCGCAGGAGCAGCCACGAGAGAAGTCCGGCGCTCACGACCGCAAGCCCGACGCCAGAGGTCAGGAACGCGACGAGGCTACTCTGGGCGGTAGCAGCGGCGGGGCGCTGCTGGATCTCCTCCGGGGTCGCCTTCCCCTCGATGATCTCCTTGAAGTTCTGCAGGTCCTGCTGGACCATGATGTCGGGGTTCGCGACGAGCCTGGAAGCGACCTCGCCAGCCCGGCCACCCGGCGGGTCCCAGTAGTTCATCTGAACCTCGACGCGGGTGCGGTTCGGAGTTACATCCCTGAACCTGACCTGGCCGGAGGTCTCGACCTGGCCGTTCTGCGTGTTCCAGCCGAGGGCCTCGTTGGGCTCATCTTGCGTGGTCCTGGCGTCGAACTCCAGGCTGGCGCCCAGAGGACCTTTGACCCTCCAGTGCGTCGTGTCCGGCCCCGTCGAGCGTACCTCCTCGACGTTGGTCATGAAATGGGGCAGGTTCTCGAGATCGCGCCAGTACTCGTAGACTTCCTGGACCGGCGCCTCTACCTCTATGCTTCCTTCGACCCGTTGCGGCATTCTTGCCTCCCGAAACGTTCGCTTATCACTGACCCGGGTTCTTACCCCGCCCGATATGGGTCAAAACAGACGCGTTCCCGGCCAGCGCCTGCTTGTAGCCCCATCCTCCCTCGTCACTGGAGAAAGCGATGCCGCCGAACTCGGAGATGAGTATGGGCTCGCCCCTGTAGCCGTGGCCGGGGAAGGTCTCTAATCAACTGGACCTCCGCCGGTGCAACAGCCGGATGATGTCCGCGGCGAAGCTGACCTCGGAGTCGTCCTGGGGCTCATAGCCGATCACTTTACGGGCGTTGGTGATGCTCCAGAACTTGCGGGCGTTGTTCGAGACCCCGTAGAAGATGTGGAACGGCACACCGTACTGGTCCTCTATGTCGGGCGTCTCGACGGATTTGCAGAAGAGCTGTTGCAGGTCCCGCTCGCTGACGTAGCCTGCGAGCTCGCGGACATAGCGTTCGGGAGGCTCGTCGGTGAAGTCGTCGGCGTCTATCTGGCGCGGTACGACGATGCGAAGCTGTATCACCTCGAGCTTCCGGCCCAGGCTGCCGCAGGCGTACAGGAATCCCAGAGGCTCGTAGGCGGCCTTGGCCCAGCCGTAGAAATTGTCCGGGCGCGGGTAGTCTTCGGGGCTCACGCGGTCTTTTAGCCCGGCGAAGTAAGGACGCTCGTACCACTTCGCCGCCTGGTTAGTGCTGGCAGCGACCACGCGCCGCACGCCGCAGTCGAGCGCGAGCTGGTAGACACGCTGCATCATGTCCACGTTTCGTCGCTCGCCGTCGTACTGGGCTTGTGGGTCCGTTCCGCCCGGCTTCAAGTGCCCGGTGTGAACCACGACCTCGGCGTCCGAGAATAGGCGCTCGAGGCGGGCCCTGTCGTCACCCAGCAAATCCACAACCTCCACCCCTTCGACCAGGTTGCCGGAGCGGTCCTCCTCCCGAACGTCGAGCAGCGCGAGGTCGTAGCGTTCCCTGAACGCCGGGAGCAGCTGACCCGCGATGTATCCCGTAGCTCCGGTCAAAAGGACTCGCGGCTTCGGTCCCTCTCCCCCGGCTACCATAGATGGTGGACCTCGGGACGGACGCTGCGGTCGTAGATCCCGCGTATCCGCTGCATCGTCTCCTCCGAGAGTGCAGGCATCTCGGCGGCGGCGAGGTTGTCCTCGAGCTGGTCGGGGCGCTTGGCGCCGGGGATGGCGCAGGAGACAGCCTGGTGCATCAGGATCCAGCGCAGCGCCAGCTGCGCCAGGGTGTAGCCTTCGGGGACGAGGCTCTTTAGCTCCTCCGCCGCCCTGAGGCCGGTCTCGAAGTTCACGCCCGAGAAGGTCTCGCCGCGGTCGAAGGCCTGTCCTTCACGGTTGAATTTGCGATGGTCGTCCTCCGAAAATACGCGGTCGGCGCTCATCTTGCCCGAGAGGAGGCCGCTGGCGAGCGGCACGCGGGCGAGTACGCCGATGTTCCGTTCCTCGGCCAGGGGGAAGAACTCCTCAGCGGGCTTCTGGCGGAAGATGTTGAAGATGACCTGGACGGTCTTCACGCCGGGGTAAGACAGGGCCATCCGCGCTTCCTCGACCTTCTCGACGCTGACGCCATAGTTCTTCACCTTGCCCGCCGCCTGGAGCCGGTCCAGAGCTTCGAACGTCTCGTCCCGCCTGTAGACGCCGGTCGGAGGGCAGTGGAGCTGGAGGAGATCCAGAGCTTCGACGCCCAGGTTATCGAGGCTTCGCTCGACGAAGGCGGAGAGATGCTCGTAGTCGTAGCCTTCCGCGGTGTGGGGGTCGAGGCGGCGTCCAGCCTTGGTCGCGACGAAGATCTCGTCGTCCGGCCGGTCCTTGAGCAACCTGCCGATGAGCTTCTCGCTGCGGCCGTCGCCGTAGACGTCGGCGGTGTCGAGGAAGTTCACGCCGAGGTCGATAGCTCTGTTCAGGGTGGCATACGATTCGTCGTCGCTCACCTCGCCCCACTCGCTTCCGAAGGCCCAGGTCCCGAGGCTTATCTCCGAGACCCGCATGCCCGTCTCCCCCAGGTTTCGGTACTCCACGTTCGTCCCTTTCTAGGAGCCGCCTTCCGGCAGTCCGTTACGCTCGATCACGTCTCTGTACCAGCGGGCGCTCGTCTTCGGGATGCGCCGCTGGGTACCATATTCCACGAAGACTATGCCGAAGCGTTTGGAATAACCCTCGGCCCACTCGAAGTTGTCCAGCAACGACCACACCATGTACCCGCGGAGGTCCACGCCCTGCTGCATCGCGTCGTGGGCGGCGCGGAAGTGAGCGTCGAGGTAGGAGATGCGCTCCTCGTCTTCGACCTCGCCCTCCGGGTCCACGTAGTCGTAGACGGCTCGGCCGTTCTCGGTAATGTAGATAGGTACCCCCGTGTACTCCTCGTGGAGGCGCACGAGCAACTCGGCGAGACCGTCCGCCTCGACGGGCCAGCCCATCGCGGTCGTCTCGACATCCTCGGGCAAGACGGTCGTCGCGTCCAAATCCGAGAAACGCTCGGCGGTCTTCAGGTCCGACTTCCCCCGGCCGTCTACGACGGTGTTGCGAAAATAGTAGTTGAGGCCGAGGAAGTCGAGCGGTTGCGAGATCTTCTCGAGGTCGCCGTCGCCCACGAAGGCGAAGTCGCTCACGCTAGCATAGTGCCCCAGCATGTCCTCGGGGTAGCTCCCGCGGAAGAGCGGATCCAGGTAGAGCCGGTTAGCGTTGCCGTCCACCCGCCGGGCCGCCTCGAGGTCCGCCTCGTCCCCGGTTGCCGGTCGTACCGCTGAGAGGTTGAGAGTAATACCCAACTGATTGTCTTCGTGGCCGGCGGAGCGCATGGTTTCGAGCGCGAGGCCGTGGCCCAGCAGGAGGTGGTGGGTGGCGGCGAGGGCTTTCGAGGTGTCCTTCACGCCGGGAGCATGGACTCCTTTGCCGTAGCCGTTCCAGGCTGAGACCCAGGGCTCGTTCAGCGTGATCCAGAACGAGATCGAGTCCGCGAGCGCCTCGTAGACTATGCCTGCGTACTCGGCGAACCGCTCGCTCGTCTCCCGTACCGTCCACCCGCCGCGGTCCTCGAGCGCCTGCGGCAAGTCCCAGTGGTAGAGGGTGAGTACAGGCTCGATGGAGCGCTGCCCGAGCCCTTCCACCAGCCTGCGGTAGTAGTCGAGGCCCTTGTGGTTCGTCGGGCCGCTCCCATCGGGCTGAATTCTCGGCCAGGCGACGGAGAAGCGGTACGCTTGCAAGCCGAGATCGGCCATCAGGTCGAGGTCTTCTTCGATGCGGTGGTACTGGTCGCAGGCTATATCGCCTGTGTCGCCGCGGTGGACCTTGCCGGGGGTGTGGGAGAAGGTGTCCCATATGGAGCGACCGCGCCCGTCCTCGTCCACGGCCCCCTCTACCTGATACGCGGCCGTCGCCGTCCCCCACAAGAACCCCTCGGGAAATCGCACCATCTCCTCCTCTGTATAGTCCGCGCCGCGGATTATCCCTTATCGCTCAGCCAGGAGCATTCTCCACCCCACCGTCCGGCATGAAGAATGCCTGTGGTAGCCTCGTGAGTCCCTAGCGCGCCGTTCGCGTACCGGATCCCCGCACGCCCTCCGGCAAGGCGTCGCCGTGGGCGTCTATGAGCTCGTCCACGAGCGCGGCTATCTCGTCGAGGGAGAGCAGGCTCGAGGCGTGCCGGTCGAGCATCGCGGCGTGATAGACGTGATCCCTGTTCCCTTCGAGCGTGGCGCTGGCCAAGATAGCGCCGCTCTCGCGGGTGGACGTCCTCGTAACCGACGGCGCGGCCGACACGGAGATGCTGCGCGAGATAGAGCTCGCGGGCGTCCAGGTCGTCGTCGCCGAGCCCGAGACGTAGGGGCGGGGTTCGCGAGCCGCCCTTGCCTACATCCCCTGACCGCGGTTTGCGGCCTCTCTGGCGGCGCGGCGGCGTGGCGAGGCGAGGGTAAGGCCCAGGATAACGCATCCCGAGACTACCATCACCAGGCCCCACCACAGGTTCACGTTAAAGCCGAGGTTGCCCTCGGTCTGTGATCCGGTATAGAGCAGCCCGGCCAGGACAATAGTGACGCCGTAGATCAGGACGATGGCCGAAATATAGAAGCCTATCGCTATAGAGTGGTTTGTGCCGGAGTGCTCCGGCACCCTCTCTTCTTCCAGGTAATCATGGTGTTCTTCTGTCATGCTCTCCTCCTACCAGAAGTAGATGTTCAGGGCAACGGTAATGGTAAGCACGGTCACCGCGAGAACCCACGGTTTCTTGTACCAGACCTCCTCCACGCCCTCCTTCTGATCGGTCAGGCCCCACACGAGGCCGCGCAGTTCGGAGTCCGGCTTGGGTTGGGTGACCAGAGAGACCGCGATCGTTACGACGAGGGTCACGATCCAGGCCCAGAATGCTCGCGCCATGGACGCCCCCAGGCCGGCGTCCAGCGAGATGAGGTACATGGTAAGGCCGGTAGCCGTTCCAGCAACGAGTCCGGTGAACCCACCCCAGCCCGTCGTGCGCCTCCAGAACATGCCAAGGAGGAACGTCCCGAACAACGGGGCCAGGAACAGGCCATGCAGCACCTGGACGTAGTCCATGATGGTAGTAAATCCGAGAGCCAGGTAGGCCGTTGCGATGCTCAGGAGCACCCCAACAACAGTGGCGATGCGACCCACATTGAGATAATGGCGGTCGGAGGCGTCCCGGTTGATGTACGGTCTGTAGATGTCGTAGGTCCAGACGGTATTGAAGGCCGTCACGTTGCCGGCCATCCCGCTCATGAAGGCCGCGAGCAGCGCCGTCAGGCCAAACCCGAGCATCCCGCTGGGGAAGTAGTGGGCCATCGCGAAGGGAACAGCATTGTTGGGGTCATTCGCGGTGACTTTCGGGAGGATGGACAAGGCGATCAGTCCGGGGAAGATAGCGAGTACCCCGTACATGAGCTTCGGGAACGCCGCGATGAGCGGGGTCCTCTGGGATGCCGCCAGATCCTCGGCCGCCAGAGCCCTCTGCACCACGAGGAAATCCGTGCACCAGTAGCCGAAGCTCTGCACCAGACCGAGTCCGAACACGATGTAGAACCACTGCACAGCAAAAGGGTTGTCCGTCGAGCCTGTGTTGGCCCAGACGTGGAAAAACTGCGGATCGTCTATGGACTGCTTCAAACCGGAGAGGCCGCCAACGTCGATAAGGCCGAAGACCACGAGCGGCACCAAACCTAACGTGATCAGGAAGAACTGCAAGACCTCGTTGTAGATGGATGAGGAGAGACCGCCCAAGGTCACGTACGCGAGTACTATCCCCGCCGAGAGGAAGATGCTCGCCGTGAGCGACCAGCCGAGGATCAGCTGGAAGACGAGCGCCATCGCGAACATGTTTATGCCTGAGAGCAGGATCATGAAGATCGCGAACAGGATGGAGTTGAACCCGCGCGTCGCCTCGTTGTAGCGGAGCCTCAGGAAGCCAGGGACGGAGTGGACGCGGCTGGCGTAGTAGAAGGGGATCATGAACAGGGCCACGAAGACCATCGCCGGGATCGCGCCGATCCAGTAATAGTGGGACTGCATGATCCCGTACTCCGCCGCCCCTGCGGCCATCCCCATGATCTCCAGCGCCCCCAGGTTCGCACCAAGGAAGGCTAGGCCCGTGATCCAGCTCGGCAGCGACCTCCCGGAGAGGAAGTAGTCCTCAGAAGTCTGCATCTTCGTCCTGAGCACGTACCCGATGCCGAGCACGAACACGAAGTACACCGCGATGATGAAGTAGTCCAGCCATGTGTCATTGACCTGGACCTTAGACTGCAGCAAAGCCACACTGAACATGGCGTCCCCCCTTCCCTTTTCCCCTACGTAAGCAGCATAGCTATACCCCAAACTCGAGTCAACAAATCAAGCAAGCTACAAACGACCTAGGGGTTCTGGGTGAGGAAGGTACTCTATTCTGTCCAGTTCGTCCTCGGAGAGACGCAACTCCGCAGCACCGATGATGCCCTCTACCTGATCCGGCCTCCGTCCACCCACGATGGCCGCCGTCACCGCAGGCTGCCTGAGCGTCCAGGCTATTGCGACCTCGCCCGGCGAAAGGCCGTGATCTGCGCCTATCTCCTCCAGCAGCTCGACGAGCTCGAGGTTTCTGGAAAGCCTGGGCTCCTGGAAGTCCTGGGCGTTGCGACGCCAGTCGTCGGAAGGGAGGTTGGCCACGCGCTCGGGGGTCATCCTGCCTGTGAGCAGCCCGCTCCTCATCGGCGAGTAGACTATTACCCCGATGTCGTTCTCTCCGCAATACGGGAGTATCTCCTCCTCGACGCCGCGGTTGAGCATGTTGTAGGGCGGTTGCAGGGTCTCGACGGGCGCTATCTCCCCTATCCGCTCCATCTGGGAGACGTCGAAGTTCGAGACCCCGATGTGGCGGACCTTGCCCTCGTCCTTTAGCTCGGCCAGGGCCTCCCAACCCTCCTCGATGTACTCGTCGGGGAGGGGCCAGTGGATCTGGTAGAGGTCTATGACGTCGGTCTGGAGCCTCCGCAAGCTCTCCTCGCACTCGCGCTTTACCGAGTCCTTCTCGAGGACGTTCGAGATGTCGCCCTCGCCGTCCCACACGAGCGAGCACTTGGTGAAGACGTAGGGCCGCTCGGATTCAGGTACGCTCTTCAGAGCCTGTGCTACGAGCTCCTCGGAGTGGCCGAGACCGTAGACGGCGGCGGTATCCACCCAGTTAACCCCCAGCTCGACAGCCCGCCTTATGGCGCCGACCGCCTCGTCGTCGTCCTGCGGTCCCCAGGCGGCGGCCCAGCCGCCCCCGCCTATCGCCCAGGCCCCGAAGCCTATAGGCGTGATCTCCATCCCCGTCTTGCCGAACTTCACCGTCTGCAAAGCAACCACCTTTTGTAGGTCTCAGGTTTCAGCTGTCAGGCTACGGATTTTCCCTGTAGCCGGAAGCCTTAGAATGGTATCGAGATAAACGGCGAGGAGTAGTTGGGAGCCCTGGCGAGGGTTTCCTCGGCCTCTTCGAGTGGCATCCGGCGCCTCTCGGCCTCGATCATGGTCTCTATCAGACTGGTATCCCCGACCATCGGTATACCCGTGATCTCCTCTCGCGCCAGCACGAACGAGACCGCCGCGTCCACGTACTCCTGCTCCTCGAACGGCTCGTACCAGGTCGCCCGCCGCTGGCCTTCCAGGGGGTTCCCCTCGGGCCAGTTACGCCGCGAGACGGTTTTTATAGTCATGAGGCCCGCGTCCTGGCGCTCGATCTCCTCGACGAGCGCTTCGAAGTCGCGGCTGTAGCTCTCGTCCGTGGAGAGGATGTAGTTCCAGGGCGTAAGCACCGTGTCGAACGGGTAGCGGCGCAGGGCTTCGAGGTGCGTCGCCGGGGCTTCGTGGCCGTGGCCGGTTATTCCGACCGCGCCGACGAGGCCCTCCTCACGCGCCTCGGCGGCGGACTCGAGCGAGCCGCCGGAGCGGGTGGCGCGGTCGAGGTCCTCGAGGTCGCCGACGGCGTGAAGCTGGATCAGGTCCACGCGGTCAACCTGCAGGCGCTCTAGAGACGCCTCGATCTGGCGCCTGGCAGCGTCCCCGTCGCGCTCACCCATCTTGGTGGAGAGGAAGATCTGGTCCCGTATCTCCGGCATCCAGCGACCGTAGTGCAGCTCGGAGTCGCCGTAGTCCGCCGCCGTGTCGAAGTGGTCTACCCCGGCCTCGAGCGCGAGCGAGATCGCACGGTCAGCCTCCTCCTCGCTAACCTCCGCGAGCGCGGCCCCGCCAAAGATCAGGACAGAGTTCTCCCGTCCCAGCCGGCCCAGCCGCCGATGCTCCATGCTTGCGCCCCTTCCCTTGGCTCGTTTGCGACTATTCTATCCCTCCTCAGGGAGCACGCGCAGGGTGAGCACCTCGAACGGCCGCACGTCGAGCCTGACCTCGCCTTCCCTGGTCTCGACAGCTCCCTCCGGCTCCTCGAGCAGGTTGGCCCTCTCGACGCTACCGGCGCCGAAAGCGAACCGCAGGGTCGCGGACCCGCGCTTGCCGTGCGGCTCGTAGAGGCGCAGGATCACACCACGTCCGTCCTCCGCCTGCTTGAGACTCCCGAGCGCGAGCTCCACGCCTTCCGTCGCGATCAGCCCGTAGCCCGCGGGCTCTCCCCCACCCTCTCCGACGACGAGCGGGGTGTTGAGCGAGAACGCCTCGCGCGCCACCCCTGCCTCCGTCCAGTCCCCGGGGTGCGGGAGGAGGCTGTAGGTGAAGCGGTGCTCGCCTTCGTCGGCGAGCGGATCGGGGTAGAGGGGGCTCCGGAGCAAACTGATGCCCAGCACGTTGTCTCTGGCGCTGTGGCCGTACTTGCCATCGTTCAGGAGAGCGGCGCCGTAGCCCGGTTCGGAGAGGTCGGCGAAGCGGTGGGCGCTGACCTCGAAGCGCACCTCGTCCCAGGAGGTGTTGCGGTGGGTCGGGCGCCTGGCTGCGCCGTACATAGTCTCGAAGGTCGCCTCGTGGGAGCGTACGTTCAGTGGGAAGAGCGCCCGCAGCAGGACCTGCCGCTCGCGCCAGTCCACGCGCGTCTCGACATCCAGGCGCCTCGAGGCCGAAAGCAGCCTGTAGGTCTGGGAGATCCTGGACCCCCGAAAGCGCCGCTCGACCCGGACCGCGCCGCGCAGGGGCCCGGCTTCTACGACCTCGACACTGGAGGCTCCAGGGACCTCCTCCCCTTCCATCTCGTAGTCCTCGTTCACATCCCAGGCGTCCCAGTTGGGCGGTTTGTCCGCGTACGCCCAGAGCTGGTTCCCTGCTCCATCGAGCACCTCGCGCTCAACCTCTTTGTCGTAGACGCGCCCGAGGCTGCCGCCGGCGGAGATCTCCACCCGCAGCAACTCGTTCTCGATGAAGGCTCCTCCCCCGGCCTCCCCGGCTTCGACACGGGATCCGCTCCCTGCCGAGGAGGCGTCCTGCGTCTCGTCGCGCAGCGCCAGCGAGACCCATCCCAGACCGGGCACCTCGCGGTCCGGCGCGTGGACGAGGAGACCGCCGGCGGTCTCCTGAGCCGGCAGGGGTCTGCCCTTCGCGTCGGCGGGCGTTACCCCCGGCTCCGCCGGCAGGAGCACCGTGAGGGGTCTCGGGTGCAGGCCGGCGTTGGCCACGGTTACGCTTCTCTGCGCGCCACCCGTCCCCCGCGCCAGGGTGTGCAGGGCTTCGTCACGCAGTCTCTCGGCGCCGCTCACCGTCTCTTCGAGCTGGCGGTGGGCGTCCTGGTAGACCTCGGAGATCGAAGTCCCCGGCAGGATGTCGTGGAACTGGTTCAAGAGGAGCACCTTCCACAGCTGCTCGAGCTCCTCCGCCGGGTATGGCCTGCCGCTCAAAGCCGCCATCGTGGCGAAGGCTTCCGCCTCGAGGAGCCGGTGCTCGGCCTGGCGGTTGAGCATCTTGACCTTCGCCTGGGTGGTCAGGGTGCCGCGGTGGAGCTCGAGGTAGAGCTCGCCGGCCCATCTGGGGAGGCTCTGCTCCGGGAGCGAAGCGAAGAACCCGTCCACGCGGACCATTCTCAGACGGGGCATCGCGGGGAAGCTCTTGAGACGGTCGTAGTTCTCGAGCATCTTCTCGCTCGGCCCGCCGCCGCCATCGCCCCAGCCGAACGAGAACAGGCTCTCCCTGTAGTTGCGCTTGCCCTTGAAGTTGCGCCACGTGCCGTACAGGTCGATAGGCGTGATGTCGCCGTTGTAGTCCGTGCCAGGGTTCTCGAAGGTATGAGCGACGACCCGGCTGCCGTCTATGCCCTCCCACACGAAGAGGTCGTGGGGGAAGCGGTTGGTCTCGCTCCAGTTGAGCTTGTACGTGAAGAAGCCGGATAGTCCCGCGCCGCGCATAAGCTGTGGGAGGCCCGGCGAGTAACCGAAGGTGTCGGGGAACCAGGCCACGCTCGAACGGCGTCCGAACCTCTCCTCGAAGTAACGCTGGCCGTAGAAGAGCTGCCGCGTGAAAGACTCGCCGGAGGGGATCTGGCAGTCCGGCTCTACCCACGAGCCGCCAACCGTCTCCCACCTCCCTTCCGCGACGCGCTGCTTTACCCGCTCGAAGAGCTCGGGCGCGTCCTGCTCAACCCACTCGTAGAGCTGGGCCGAGGACTGGTTGAAGGTAAAGACCTCATAGCGGTCCATGAGCCCGAGGACGCTCGCGAAGGTCCTCCTCGCCTTGCGCCGCGTCTCTTCGAGGGGCCAGAGCCACGCGAGGTCCAGGTGCGCGTGGCCTGTGAGCGCGAGCCGCCCGACGGGCGGGTACTCCTCCTTGATGCGCGCGAGACAGTCAGCGACGAGCCGGCGCACCTTGCGCACGGCCTCCCGCGCTTCGCCGGGGAGGGGGCCGAGAGGCTCGGGGGCCGGCGGCAGGCTCCAGGGCTCGCCGAGCATCCGGTTGATGTCGAGGGCCTTCTCGGCGTAGTGCGGCGGCAGGCTCTGCGCCGCGTTGCCTATGGGGTTGACGTACCCCTCGAGGTAGCGGGTGAGGGTGACGCCGGTCGCTGTCGGCCAGGCGTCAGAGAGCACGGCGGCCGCGGCGTCGAGTACGTCGAGCAGGTGCGGCACGGCCTCGTGGTCGTCGAGCGCGGCACACGCCTCGAAGATAGACGTGAGGTCCCGCTCCAGCGCCCGCGTCTCCGTCTCGGGCACCACGAGCTGCGCCCGCTCGAGGCGCGGCTCCGAGAAGTTCGAGCCGAACGGGCCCTTCGAGACTACCTCGGCCTCGATGCCTACCTCCTCCCCGCCTCGCGCCTTGTCCAGCACGGGGAAGCTGCGGTGGAAGGGGTTGAGGCCGCTCGCCCTGCGGCCGTCGCCGGCCGAAATCTCGACGAACCCCTCACCGCCGAGCCAGAGCTCCAGCTCCACGGGGAGACCCGCCCACTCCTCGGGGACGTTAGTGCGGGCCGAGAGGTTGACCGGGATGCCGATCTCCGGCCAGAAGTCGCCGGGCTCGATATCGTGCGTCTTCCCCGAAGCCCCCGCTTCGTCACCGGCTGAGAAGCGCCAGCCCTTCACAGAGCTCTCGTAGGCGTTGCGCCAGAGCCTCAGCTCCTCGATCCTGCGGGCGTGGCGCTCCAGCCGGTGACGGTCGTAGGTCTCCATCGCTCTCCTTCTTGGCATCCGGACACGTCCGAGATACTACAGGTTATCGAGGCGGTGGCACGCTCCAGCCTCGCCTAGTCGGGCAGGCGGACGCCAAGCGCGGCGAGCATGCCGCCGTCGACCTTGTAATCCCCACCGGTGATGAAGCTCGCCCTGGCGCTGGCGAGGAAGGCGATGACATCTGCGACCTCTTCGGGTCTTGCCACCCTTCCCAGTGGGTGCATCCTGCCCCAGTCCTCCAGGGTCTCCTCGACGCTCTTGTCCCCCTTGAAGAGGTCCGCCGACCACCTCAGCATCGGCGTGTCCACCGAGGCCGGGCAGACCGCATTCACCCGGATATTCTCCCCCGCGTGGTCCAGGGCCATCGCGCGGGTCAGAGCATTGATGCCCCCTTTGCTGGCCGTGTAGGCCGCCACCCCCGTCTGCGAGGCGAAGGCCTGCACGGAGGAGAGGTTGACTATCGCTCCTCCTCCGCGCTTTCTCATCTCCGGTATGGCGTATCTCGAGGCGAGGTAGATGCCCTTCAGGTTCACGTCAAGTACCTCGTCCCACACCTCCTCCTCGGTCTCGACGACGGTCCCGTATCGCTGCACACCGGCGCTGTTCACCAGGACGTCCACGCCACCATAGGTCTCGATTGCGAGATCCATCAGCTTCTTCATGTCGGCCGACGAAGTCACGTCCGCCCTCACCCCGCGGACTTCCAGGCCCTCCTCGCGCAACGCGGCGACAGTCTCTTCTACCTGCTCCTCGCGGTCGCTGCAGATAACCACCGAGGCGCCTTCTCCCGCCAGCTTCCGGGCCACCGCCCGGCCGATACCCCGCGCGCCGCCTGAGACGATCGCTACCTTCCCTGAGAACTCCGCCATGCTCTACCCTTCTCGATTCCATTCGGGCTTATCGAAGAGGGGACGCACGCTGTCCACGTCTTCGTTCTCCAGCACGTGGGTCATCCTTCCGTCTGCCAGGGCACGCTCCACCGCGCCAAGCCAGAGAGCTCGCGGGGGACTGTCTCCCCAGGGCGGGCGGTCCATGCCCTCGTAGCGGTCGAACACGACGGGAGGCTGCATCTGCTGCCGGGCCGCGGTGTGCAGCACGGTCTCTTCCAGATGATCCCCCACTATAAGGACGAAGTCGAAGGTGTGCGGCCCCTGGATCCTGCACCCCTCCCGTAGACACGACGGCGCCTTTTACACACTGCGGCCTCTACCAACACCCTTCCCCCAATCAGCGTTCCCACCGCTGACGACATTACATTTACCCAGCAGCCAATTCGCAGCAAGAACTCAAAAGGAGTTGTCCGCTTCTTCCACCGGCACGGATGGTGGGGACGCAGAGATTATCTATGTTGTAATCTAAGGCGCGATGGGAGAGAGGAAGGAGCATTGAAGGTGAGTGAGAAGGTCTATCGCAGCGAGCTTACGCCGGTCGATTTCCTCAGGCGCAGCGCCTACATGTTCCCGGATAAGACGGCGGTGGTCTACGGCGACCGGCGCTACTCTTACCGGGACCTCGAAGAGCGGGTGAACCGCCTCGCCTCGCGTCTGCGCGACGCGGGCCTCGAGAAGGGCGACAGGGTCGCCTTTCTCTGTCCGAACACTCCGCCAATGCTCGAGGGGCACTTCGGCGTCCCCGCCGCAGGTCTGGTCCTCGTCGCCATAAACACGCGCCTGGGCAAAGACGAGGTCTCGTACATCGTCGAGCACTCGGGAGCGAAGATGGTCTTCGTGGACGCCGAGCTGGAACACTTGCTCGAGGACGTCGAAGACGTCGAGCGGGTGCGCATCGAGGACACCGGCGAGGAGGGCGACCCTTACGAGGATTACCTGGCAGAGGGCTCGCCAGAGCCGGTAGAGAGCGTGCTCGATGACGAAGAGGAGACCATCTCCATAAATTACACCTCGGGGACCACGGGGCGTCCCAAGGGTGTCATGTACACCCACCGCGGGGGGTACCTCAGCGCGCTCGGGAACGTCGTGGAGATCGGCATGGGCTACGACACGAACTACCTGTGGACGCTCCCCATGTTCCACTGCAACGGGTGGACCTTTCCCTGGGCGGTCACGGCGGTCGCGGGGACGCACGTTTGCCTGAGGAAGGTCGAGCCGGCTAGAATCTGGGAGCTCTTCGACGACGAGGGGATCACCCACTACTGCGCAGCCCCGACGGTTCAGATCGGTATAGTCAACGACGACAACGCCCATGAGCTGGATCGGGAGATCACAGCCGCCATCGCTGGCGCTCCGCCCTCCCCTACCCTGCTCGAAGGGCTACTTGGACTCAACATCAGCCCGATGCACATCTACGGGCTCACCGAGACCTACGGCCCGATGACAACGAGCGGCGTTCACCGCGAGTGGGAGAACCTGGAGATCGAGGAGCGCGCGCGGCTCATGGCGCGCCAGGGCCAGGGCTACGTTACAGCCGACCTGGTGAGGGTCGTGGACGAGAACATGAACGACGTCGAGCGCGACGGCGAGACTCTAGGCGAGATCGTCATGCACGGCAACATGGTAGCCAAGGGCTACTTCGAGAACGAGGAGGCCACGGAGGAAGCTTTCGAGGGCGGCTGGTATCACTCCGGCGATGTGGCCGTCTGGCACCCCGACGGGTACATCGAGATCCGGGACCGGAGCAAGGACATAATCGTCTCCGGCGGCGAGAACATCTCGACCATCGAGGTCGAGCAGGCCGTCTCGCGCCACCCCGCCGTCATGGAGGCGGCCGTGGTCGCCATCCCTGACGAGAAGTGGGGCGAGCGCCCGAAGGCGTTCGTGGTCCTGAAGAAAGGACAGGAGGCGACCGAGCAGGAGATAGTAGACTTCTGCAAAGAGAACATCGCCCGCTTCAAGGCCCCCGCCGCCGTCGAGTTCACCGAGCTTCCCAAGACCTCGACCGGCAAGGTCCAGAAGTTCGTCCTGCGCGACAGAGAGTGGGCCGGACAGGAGAAGCGGGTTCATTAGAGGTTTCAGGTTCAGGTGCACTCTCGGGTGGCCTTGATCGTACGAGGAGATCACCGTGGCTCGCCTTCACGTTCTTAAGGTCTTCGTCGGCGAAGGAGGCGCCGGCGGCAACCCTGCTCGGCGTGTTTCTTCGGGGCGACGAGTTGCCGGAGGAGGATCGGCAGGGTGTTGCGGCCGACCTTGGTTTCTCCGAGACGGTGTTCGTCGAAAACGCGAATACGGGGAGGCTGCGTATCTTTACGCCTACGGACGAGCTCCCGTTCGCCGGCCATCCCCTCGTAGGCACGGCCTGGCTACTTTCGAGAGAAGGCTTCGGGGTCCCGGCGCTGTACCCGCCGGCGGGTGAGGTCCCTGTCAGGGCGGAAGATGGTATGACGTACATTACCGGGCGTCCGGAGTGGGCGCCTGCGTTCGAGGAGATCGAGCTCGGCTCCGCCGCCGAGGTGGAGGCGCTCGAAGGCCCGCCCGAGGGCCACGACCTCGTCGGCGTGTGGGCCTGGGAGGACGAGGAGGCCGGCCGCGTGCGCGTGCGGGTATTCGCGGCGCGGTTTGGTATACAGGAGGACGAGGCGACGGGGGCGCATGCGGTCACGCTGGCCGCCCACCTGGGGCGTCCGATCACGATCCACCAAGGCGAGGGGTCCCTGATCCTCGCAGAGCCCCAGACCGACGGGTCGGTGGAGATCGGCGGGCGCACAGAGCTCGTCGAGTCGCGCGAGTACGAAGGAGGATAGCCCTGTGATCGAAGCAGAGAAACGGACCTACGAGCACATCCTCTTTGAGGCGGATGGCCCGATAGCCCGCGTCACGATGAACCGCCCGGACAAACGTAATGCTCTCTCGCTGGCCCACATGCAGGAGCTGACTGGACTGCCTCAAAGCCATAGGCGAGGCTAGAGAGGCGCGCGTCGTCATCCTTGCGGGGAACGGACCTGCCTTCAGCGCGGGGCACGACCTCTCCGAGATGATAGGGCGCGACCCGGAGACGTACAGGCACATCTTCGACGTCTGCTGCGAGCTGATGGAGACGGTGCAGGCCATACCCCAGCCAGTCATAGCGAAGGTCCAGGGCGTCGCCACCGCAGCGGGCTGCCAGCTCGCCGCGACCTGCGACCTCGTCGTCGCCGCGGAAGAGGCGCGCTTCGCCACGCCAGGGGTGAAGATCGGGCTTTTCTGCTCGACCCCGATGGTTGCTCTGAGCCGCGCGGTCGGCCAGAAGAAATCCATGGAGATGCTCCTCACCGGCGACTTCATCTCGGCGGAGGAGGCCCGCGCCGAAGGGCTGGTCAACAAGGTCGTCCCGGCGGAGTCGCTCGAAGCGGAGACGCGGAAGCTGGCTGAGAAGATCTGCGAGTCAAGTCCGCTCGTCGTTGGGGTCGGCAAGCAGGCGTTCTACCGCCAGATCGAGATGCCCGTCGAGCAGGCGTACGCGTACACCAAGGAGATCATGTCCTTCAACGCCTCCTTCGCTGATGCCCAGGAGGGCATGAGCGCCTTCCTCGAGAAGCGCAAGCCTCAGTGGAAGGGAAAGTGAGGACGAAGGGCTTGGATCCAACCCCAGACCGAGAGTCCTAGCCGGACGATGACAGACACCATCGCACAACCCCGGGAGAAGACAGAGGAGAAGACCGAGAGTCTGCCGCCGTACAACGTGATCCTGCTCGACGACGACGATCACAGCTACGAGTACGTGATCTTCATGCTCAAAACGCTCTTCGGGCATCCGCCGGAGAAGGGCTACGAGATGGCGGTGGAGGTCGACACCACAGGACGCGTCGTCGTCGCGACCACGCACCTGGAGGAAGCAGAGCTGAAGCGCGACCAGATCCAGGCCTTCGGCCCAGACCCGCTCATCCCCCGCTGCAAGGGCTCGATGTCGGCGACAGTGGAGCCGGCGAGCGGCTGATTACCTTCTACCCACCCGCGGGCGCAAGCCGTAATATCCGGTCGTCTCGTGGCTCTGGGGTGCCGCGGCCGTCGAGGTTGCTCGTGGTGACCCAGAGCGAGCCGTCGGGGGCCTGAACGACGTTCCTTATGCGTCCTATCTCGTCCCTGAGAAGCGCTTCTCTGCCCACCACCCGACCATCAGGGCCGAGCTCGAGCCGCCAGAGCCTCTCGCCCCTGAGGGCCGCGACGAAGAGGTCGCCTTCCCACTGGGGGATCTCGCCATCCTTCAGTATCTCCGCCCCGCTCGGGGACGCCTCGTCGGTGGTCCACGTTGTCAGCGGGTTCACGTAACCCGCGGCCTCGGCCTCCTCGCCGCCGTCGCCCTCGAACTCGGGCCAGCCGTAGTTCGCGCCCGGTCTTATAAGGTTGACCTCGTCGAAAGCGTTCCAGCCGAACTCGGAGGCGTAGAGCCGCCCCTTGGTGTCCCAGGCAAGACCCTCGACGTTGCGGTGGCCGTAGGAGTAGACGAGGCTGTTCGGGAAGGGATTGTCGTCGGGGGCATCTCCGTCTGGAGTGAGGCGCAGGATCTTGCCTCCCAGAGAACCGCGGTCCTGGGAACTCCACGGATCGCCGGCGTCGCCCGTAGCAACGTAGAGCATACCGTCGGGGCCGAATGAGATCCTGCCGCCGTCGTGGTAGGAGTTGAACGGGATTCCGGTGAGGACCGGCTCGGGCTCCTCACCAAGCCGGAAGCGCACCACCCGGTTGTCCTGATCGGTGGTGTAGTACGCGTAGACATAGCCGTCTTCTTCGTAGTCCGGCGAGACGGCGAGCCCCAGGCTCCCACCCTCGCCGTAACCGCGAGTAGGTAATGTCTGAACCTCCTCGACGTTCCCCCCGGCGTCCATCCTTAGCAGGCGTCCGGAGTCACGCTCGGTGAAGAGCGCGTCGCCGTCCGGGAGGAAGGCGAACCCCCACGGTACTTCGAGGTCCGTGGCGATCACGCTACGCTCCACCTCGACCGCCCCGCCGTCTGCGGACCTCTGCCGGGTTTCTTCAGGCGCGGATTCTTGGGCAGTGGTCTCCCTCGACCGCGCTGTCCGCTGCGTCTCATCCTTCGGGCTCCCCGCGTCCGCGCCGCACGCTGCGCAAGAGAGGATGAAGATCATGGTCAGCGCTATGGGGAGCGCGTCCGCGATGCGGTTCGGCAAAGCGAGATCCTTCTTGAGCGTTCGCCGTCGCGCCGATTATATGCCGCGGGCTTCGACCCACGTTCGAAGAACGACACTCACGAGACCGCACGAAAGGGTAGTTGGTAGACTAGATAGGAAAGTCCGCGTCTCTTCGGAGCCGGCCCGCGTGATGGACGGGCCGGCAAACCGGATCTCGTTAGTCGTCTGTCTCACCCTCGAAGAAAGCGAACGCTGCGCCCTGGGGATCGGCCAGGACCGCAATGCGCCCCGCTCCCAACTCCACCGGCCCGGCCAGGACCTCGCCGCCGAGCTCCCGCGCCCTCGCAACGGCACTATCGCACGAGGTGACGGTGAAGTAGGCGAGCCAGAAGGGCGGCGTGTCGCCCTGCTGCTCCGTCATCGGCATGATGCCGCCATTAGCGCGCCCGGCGTTCCTTATGACCACGTAGGCCAGCCTGCCGTCATCCTCCTCCTGCGGCTCCATCTCCCAGCCGAACAACTCGGCGTAGAAGGCAGCCGTCGCCCTGGGATCCCGGGTCTGTAGCTCGTTCCAGGTCATGCAGCCGGGGTCGTTGACCCTGCGCGCGCCGCCGTTCGCCGCCGTCTGCCAGGCCACGAGCGTGGCGCCCGACGGGTCCTCGACGATCACAAACCGCCCGTACTCGCCCACGTCGAACACCTCGCCGTGCACGGTGCCTCCAAGCTCGCTCGCCCTCGAAGCTACGGCGTCGGCGTCCTCGACCCTCACGTGCGAAAGCCAGTGGGGCGGGACGCCCCCTTCCCGGCTGCCGGCGTCCATCTCGTAGAGGCCGCAGACCTCGTCGCCGTCGAGACGCAGCAACGTGTAGGTCCCCGCCTCTCCAGCCGGTACGTCCTCCGCTTCCCAGCCGAAGAGGCTGGTGTAGAAGGCCTTCGCGCCAGCCGGATCGGTGGTCGTGAGGTCCACCCAGCAGAAGGTCCCGGGCTCGTAGCTTTCTCTCTTTCCCATCCATTCCTCCTTGTTTTACCGATGTTCCGACCGGTCGGAGGCCACCGTTTAAGTCTACGGAGTGCTATCCCGTTCCCAAGTGGCAAAGCCCCGCTGATCGTTGGTCAGGCAGCCCCGTTTTTGCCAAACTTACGGGGTGAGAGAGAACGGCGAAGGATGGAGATTCTCGGAGAAGATCCGGGGTCGGCTCGACGGACTGCGCCCCTCCCTCGGGGCTGTGTTCCTGGCGTCGTACGCGTGGTCAAACCTGGCGCCCTCACCCGCCGCGACGGCCGTTTTCCTCGCGACAGGCGCCGTTCTATACGCCATGTCGGTGCCGTGGGCGAGCGCGTTCCACAAGGGCCTCGCGCTGGTCTCGTTCGTCGCGCTCGGGGCGGTGCTGGTCACGGGGCGGTTCGACGCGGGCGCATTCGTCGAGGGGCTGCCGGACTACTACGGGGTGGTCGCGGTACTGCTCGTGTTGAGCGTCGCGGGCTATCCGATCCGGGCGGCCCGCTACGAGGCTCAGATCCGGACCCTCGTGGCTACCCTCAGGCGCCGGGGCGCGGGCGTGGGGACGGCGTCGGCGATCATGGGCCACGTGCTCGGGGCGGTCCTTGACGTCGGGGCCTTCGTGCTCATAGACGTGATAGTCGGACGAGCCGCGCCCCGCTCGCGCATCGACGCGCTGACCTGGGCCGGAAGGGGGTTCTCGTTCGCCCCGCTCTGGACAAACCTCAACGTCTTCACCGCGACGACGATCGTGCTGACCGGCGTCTCCTACCTGAACCTCCTTGCCGTTACGCTCCCGTACGCGGCGCTCGGCCTGACGGCGACCGCCCTCTTCGCCCAGCGCAAGAAGGACGAGGCCGAAGGCCCGCCGGGCCCTGCCGAGCCGCTGGACCGCAAGGCGGCCGCGGTCCTCCTCTACCCGGTGCTGCTCGTCGCGACGGTCGCGCTCGCCAACCTCCTCTTTCCGGAGCTCTCGCTCACCGCCACCATAGCGGTGACCGTCGCCGTGGTAGTAGTCCTGATCGGTGCTCTGGCTGCGGTAGTGCTGCGCCGGATCTCCCCGCTGCGGCGCCTCGCCGGCGAGACGCGCGGCTCGCTCGTCGCCTCGCACGCCGAGTTCGCCCTCTTCGGGTCCGCCGGCATCCTGGTGCTCTCCCTCGGACAGCTCGGCGCTCTCGCGCCTCTGGGCAACCTCCTCTCGGCGCTGCCCCCCGTCCTGGTTGCGCCCGCGCTCATGCTCACGATAAGCGTGGGCTTCGTCGCCGGGATACACGTGATCCCCATGGTCCTGCTCATAAACACCGCGTTCCCACTGGACAATGGACCGGCACCGGCGCTGTGGGCAGCCGCGCTCCTGCTCGGCGCCCAGTCCGCCATCCTGCTCACGCCCTTCTCCAGCGCCGTGACGATGCTCTCGCGCCTCACGGGGATGCACCCGCTGGAGATCGGGCCTCTCAGAAACTGGGGCTTCGAAGTCGCCGTGATGCTCACCGCTCTTCTCTACCTGGGGGTGCTTACCGTGCTGCTCTCGTGACCGATCACCCTCAAAATGGTTCGCTTGCGTCCCTGGATGCGGGTAAAGTTGGACCTGGTTGGCTACTTGGAAACCTGAGGAGGACCCTGGATGGTGACGTTCCTGATCCTGCTGCTCTTCGCCGTGATCTTCCTTGTCGCGGGCATCGTGCTGCTCTACTTCCGGAACAAGAACAAGCAGAAGGCGGCCCTGATGGGCCAGACCGAGACCTCGGGCGCCTCCGATGTCTCGGGGCTCGCGCCGGGTACGCTCGTCGAGGTCAAAGGAACGCTGCGGTGCGAGGAGCCGCTGTCCAGCGAGATGGCCGAGCGAGAAGTGCGCCTACTACTCCTCTAAAGTGATACGCGAGTATATGGAGAGGGACTACGATGACGACGACGTCGGCTCGGACCGGCGCTCGGAGGTCGTAGCCCACAACGAGCAGTTCGCGCCCTTCGTTGTCGAAGATAGCACCGGTATGGTTGCGGTCAACGCCGAAGGGGCCGAGATGGACGCGAAGCAGGTGGTAAACCGATTCGAGCGCAACACCGGGAGCGAGGGGCCTTCGATCTCCCTCGGAGGCACGACCATCCATCTCGGCGGTGGTGAGCGCACTCTGGGATACCGATACACCGAGACCATCCTGCCGGTAGACGCGCCAGTCTACGTGCTCGGGACGGTGCAGCAAGGCGGCGGGATCGGTACGCCGTCCGGCGACGAGGGGCACCGTTTCATCGTCAGCCACCGCTCCGAGGAGGCGCTGGGACAAAGCGTCGGCAAGACCGTCCTGTGGCTCGGCGTGGGAGGCATCGCCTCTATCGCCGTCGGGGTCGTCCTGCTCGCCGTCGGCATCTTCGTCCTGGTAGGCTGAGAGCACGCAGGGAAGCCGCGTGGTGCCGCTCCGGACGGCCCGCTGCTCTAGTTCTCGAGGTTCTCGAAGATTCCAGCCGCTCCCATCCCGCCTCCGATGCACATGGTGACCATGCCGTAGCGGGAGCCCCGGCGCTTCATCTCGCTCATGAGCTGGATCGTGAGCTTCGTCCCGGTAGCCCCCATCGGGTGGCCGAGCGCTATGGCGCCGCCGTTGACGTTGGTCTTCTCCAGGTCCAGGCCAACCTCTCGGATCACCGCGAGCGCCTGCGCCGCGAACGCCTCATTGAACTCGACCAGATCTATCTCTTCGAGCGAGAGCCCGGTGAGGTCCAGAACTTTCGGGATGGCGACCATAGGCCCTATCCCCATGACCTCGGGCCGCACCCCCCCGACGGCGAACCCGACGAACCGGGCCAGCGGCGTGAGACCCTTCCTCTCGGCCTCCTCGCGCTCCATCACCACAACGGCAGCCGCCCCGTCGCTCCTCTGTGAGGAGTTTCCCGCCGTCACCGTGCCGCCCTGCTGGAAGGCCGGCTTCAGGTTGGCGAGCTTCTCCAGCGAGGTGTCGCGCGGTCCCTCGTCGCGCCTGAAGGTGGTCTCCGCGTGGCGGACCTCTCCCCCCTCGTCCACCCAGTCGAACGCGACGTCGAGGGGTACGATCTCCTCATCGAAGACGCCGCTCTCGACGGCCTTCTTCGCCAGGGTGTGGCTGCGCAACGCGAACTCGTCCTGGTCCTCGCGCGAGATGTCGAACTCCTCTGCGACCTGCTCGGCGGTCAGGCCCATCCCCATGTAGACGGCCGGGTTGGTCTCGACCAGCTTCGGATTCGGGGAGAAGTCAGGCATCTCGAGCGTGGAGGACATGTGTTCTGTGCCGCCCGCCACGACGGTCGTCGCGAAGCCCGACATGATCCTCTCCGCCGCCATCGCGATCGTCTGCAAGCCCGAAGAGCAGAAGCGGTTAACGGTCTGCGCCGGAACGGTCTCGGGAGGCCGGCCCGCATCGACGATAGCCGGGCGACGTTGTAGCCCTGCGTCCCCTCCGGCATCGCGCAGCCGACGATCACGTCTTCGATCTCCCCTCTTCCAACCCCTCAGCCCGGTCCAGAGCCTCCAGCGATGGCCGCGGCGGCCATGTCCACCGGATGAGTAGCGCGCAAGGTCCCCCTCGGCGCCCGGCCAACGGCTGTTCGAGCCCCCGCAACGATAACGGCCTGGTTCATTTTTTCGCTCCCTTCGGTCGCTCAAGCATTTCAGCACGCTGCCCGGCTTCGCCAGGCAGCTTGTCAGCACGCTCCGGCCTTAAGGCCTCGCTTTCAGCATTTCAGCTTTTGTTGTGTGCACTGAGCCTACCTGAAGCGCCGTGCTGACAATCGAAGCCCGTGAGGGCGTAGCGTGCTGCAATGCTAATTCCTCAGCGGCTTTCCGGTCTCCAGCATGTGAGAGATACGCTCCTGGGTCTGCTCGTTCTTGAGGAGGGCCAGGAACGCCTCTTTCTCCAGCTTGAGGAGATATTCTTCGGGCACCCACTGGGGCAATGAGAGATCGCCGCCGGTGAGCACGCGCGCGGCATGGCCGGCTACGACGCCGTCGTAATCGGAGGCGTAGCGGCCCCACTGCAAAGTCTTTACCTGGACCTCGAGCGCGGCGCGCGCCGTCTTGCCTGCGGCGTAGACGTTGGTGCCGCGCTCTGGGGGGACGTAGCCGTCCGCGAGGTCGAGGACCTCGCGTTTCGCGGCTGAGAGGAGGTGGTCCGGGTTCATCACGCAGCGGTCGTCTTCATCGAGGAATCCCATCTCCTGCGCTTCCAGGGCGCTGGATGAGGTCCTGGCCATCGCTATGGTCTCGAACGCCTTCTGCACGAACGGGAGCGGCGTCGCGTCGGGGGTTATGCCGAGCGGCCTGGAGACGAGCCTGCGCGCCAGCTCCTTGGTGCCGCCTCCGGCGGGGATGAGACCGACCCCCGCCTCGACGAGGCCCATGTACGTCTCTCCCGCGGCTACGACGCGGTCGGCGTGCAGGCAGACCTCGAGCCCCCCGCCAAGCGTCTGGCCGCGCGGCGCGGCGACGACAGGCCTGGGGGCGAAGCGGAAGCCCATGAGGAGGTTTTGCAGGGCGTCTACGCTTTCTCCGATCTCATCCAGCTTGCCGTTGTTCGCGGCGTGGGCGATCTCGCCGAGGTTCGCCCCGACGCTGAAGTTCCTTCCCTCGTTGCCGACGACGAGCCCGACCCAATCACTCCTCATCCAGCGCCTCGAGCGCCCTGTTGCCCATCTCGACGACGGCCGCGTCAATGGAGTTACCCTTTGCGTGGAACTCGAGGCAGAGGATGCCATCGCCCAGATCGAGCAGGCTCGCCGAGTCGTTGCGCGCTAGCTCCCCGCCCTCTTCGCGCAGGCGGTCGAGCGAGATGACCATCGGGTCCTCGCGGACCGGCTGGTAGCTACCCTCAACCGGGCTGTAGGCGAGCTCCCTGCCGTCCTTCTCTTTGTAGAAGCTCTCGTTGCCGGCCTCGAGCATCTCGCGCACCCACTGGGCGACTTCGATGCCCATATCGTCCATCCTCCGGGCGGTCTCCCTGACGCCGAGCAGGTCCCAGGTGCGGAAGGGGCCGGTCTGGTGGACGAAGCCCCACTCCATCGCGTGGTCCACGTCCTCAAGGGTGTCGGAGATCTCCGGCACCCTGCGCGAGGCGTACGCCATGTACGGCAGGAGCGTGTCCCGGATGAAACGGGCGTGGCGGTCCTCGTCGGCCCTATCCATCAGGAAGCGCAGGCGGGCGCCGAGATCACCCTGTTCTCGAGCTTCCCTGGCTATGGGGATCTCCGGGTTCTGCGGCGAGTGGTGCTCGAAGGTCTCGAGGTCCACGACTTCGAAGACGGTCTTGCCGTCGCGTTTGCTCCGTTTGTAGAAGCCGGCGCCGGTCTTGTTGCCGAGGAGGTTCTTTTCGAGCATCTCCTTCAGCTTGGGGTGGGGTTTTATGTCTTCGCGAGACTCGTCCTCGGGGGCGGCCTCGATCGAGGTTCTCGGCGACGCCGATGGCGATGTCTAGGCCGACCTGGTCGTTCAGCCTAAAAGTTGCGGTCCTGGGGTGGCCGATCAGGGGTCCCGTTATGGCGTCGACCTCCTCCACCCCGTAGCCGTTCTCGAGGGCGTAAGTCACGGATTGCATCCCGGTGAAGCTCCCGAGCCTGTTCCCGATGAAGTTAGGCGTGTCCTTGGCGATGACGCCGCCCTTGCCGAGCACCCGCTCCCCGAAATCGCGGACGAACTCGACGACCTCAGGGTCTGTGTCCTCCGTGGGGATGATCTCGAGCAGCTTCAGGTAGCGTGGCGGGTTGAAGAAGTGCGTGCCGAGGAAACGCTTCCTGAACCCCTCGCTACGGCCATCCGCTATCTGGTGCAGCGGTATGCCGGAGGTGTTGGATGAGATCAAGGCGTCATCTCTGGCGACGTTCTCGACCCTCTGCATCAGCTCCCGTTTGGGCTCGAGCTTCTCCAGGATTGCTTCGAGGACCCAGTCCGCCTCGGCTACCCGGTCGAAGTCGTCGTCGAAGTTGCCGAGGCGAATGCGATCTGCGACTCGCCCGCTCATCAGCGCGGCCGGCCTGGCGTTCTTCATCCGGTCGAAGCCCGCGTTGACGACGTCGTTCTTGTTAGTGTCGGGTTCGTCCGGCGCGATGTCTAGCAGGTCCACCTCGAGGCCCGCGTTGGCGCAGTGGGCGGCGATGGCGGCTCCCATAGTTCCCGCGCCGAGCACCGCCACCCGGCGTATCCGGTGTGTCATCTTCTCTCCCCGTAGTCGCAGCGTCTACCAGTCCGTAGAAGATAGCATCACGGCGCGGGTAGCGTAGAGAGATGCTAGAGTTTGCGGGGCCTAGAGAAGGAGGAGATCACTTGCTTGCCGACGTCACCCGATCCCTTGGCACCGATTATTACCTCATCGACGAGCTGTTGACGGAGGAGGAGAGGGGAATCCGGGACAGGGTCCGTTCCTTCGCCGACCGGGACGTCATCCCGGTGATCAACGACTACTGGGAGAAGGCCGAGTTCCCGTTCGAGCTGATCCCCAAGATAGCCGAGCTGAACATCGCGGGCGGCACCATTGAAGGCTACGGCTGCCCGGGGATGAGCGAGGTCGCCTCTGGGCTCGTGGCCGTCGAGCTCGCCCGCGCCGACGGTAGCCTGAACACTTACTACGGAGTCCACTCGGGGCTTGCGATGGGCACCATCGCTATGCTCGGCTCGGAGGAACAGAAAGAGAAGTGGCTCCCGCCGATGGCGCGGTGCGAGAAGATCGGGGCCTTCGGGCTCACCGAGCCGAACCACGGCTCGGACGCCGTGATGCTCGAGACCAGGGCCCGGCGCGAGGGCGACGAGTACGTCATAGACGGCGCGAAACGCTGGATCGGCAACGCCACCTTCGCCGACGTCATAATAATCTGGGCGCGCGACGACGAAGACAACGTCGGCGGCTTCCTCGTCGAGAAGGGCACGCCGGGCTACTCGGCCGAGGTAATAAAGGGCAAGACCTCCAAGCGCGCCGTGTGGCAGGCCGACGTGAGACTGGAAAGCGTAAGAATTCCAGCCGAAAACCGGCTCGAGTACGCCCGCACCTTCAAGGACACGGCGAAGGTCCTCACCGCCACCCGCTACGGGGTGGCCTGGGAGGCCATCGGGCACGCCGTCGCCTCATACGAGGCGGCGCTGACCTACGCCAAAGAGCGTGTCCAGTTCGGCAAGCCGATAGCCAACTTCCAGCTCATCCAGAGCAAGCTCGCCGACATGCTCGCCGAGATCACCAACATGCAGCTCATGTGCTTGAGGCTCAGCCAGCTCCTTCAGGAAGGCAAGATGACAGGCGGCATGGCCTCTCTGGCCAAGATGAACAACGCCAGGAAAGCGCGCAAGGTCTGCTCCGACGCGCGCGACATCCTCGGCGGGAACGGCATCCTGCTCGAGTACCACGTCGCCAGGCACACCGCCGACATCGAGGCCGTCTACACCTATGAGGGCACGGACACCGTCCAGGCGCTAATAGTGGGGCGCGAGATCACAGGCCTCAACGCCTTTGCGTAGGCTTCAGGAAGGCTTATGGCACGACCAGCGAGCGCGGCGTCGCCACCCCTATTAACCTGAAGCCTGAAACCAGATACCTGATAGCTGAGCGACCGAAGGGACCAACATGAAAGCCATGGTACTGCACGAGATCGGCGGCCCCGAGATGCTAAGCTACGAGGACGCCCCTGACCCGGAACCCGGCCCGGGTGAGACGGTCGTCAGGCTGCAAGCCGCGGCCCTAAACCGCCGCGACGTGTTCGTGACCAGGGGCCAGTACCCCGGCGCGAAGCCCGAGGCCCTTCCCGTCATCCTTGGCTCGGACGGCTCGGGCGAGGTAGTCGCCCGCGGCGATGGCGCAGGCGGTCCAGACGAGGGGACAGAAGTGGTCATCAACCCCGCGCTCTACTGGGGCGACGACCCGCGGAAGCCCGGCAAGGAGTACCGCATCCTCGGGCTCCCCGACGACGGCACGTTCGCCCAGCTCGTCAAGGTGCCCTCGGAGAACGTCTTCCCGAAGCCCTCGCACCTCTCGCACGAGGAGGCCGCCGCGATACCCCTGGGCGCCCTCACCGCTTACAGGGCGCTCGTCACTCGCGGCGGGGTTCAGGAAGGCGAGACCGTCGTCGTGCCGGGCATCGGGAGCGGGGTGGCAACGTTCGTGGTGCAGATGGCCGCCGCTTTAGGAGCGCGAGTCTTCGTCACCTCGGGCGACGACGAGAAGATCGAGAAGGCGAAGGAGCTCGGCGCAGAGGGCGGCGTCAACTACAACTCGGAGGACTGGTCCAGGGAGCTGAAGAGCATGACCGGAGGCGTGGACCTGGCGGTGGATCACGTCGGCGGCGAAGCCTTCGACGCTATGGTCTCGCTCGCCAGGCCAGGCAGCCGCATCGTAACCTTCGGGGCGACGGCGGGGCCTAAGGTCACGGTTGTTATGCCCAGGATCTTCCTGAAGCACCTCACGATCTTGGGCACCGCGATGGGAACGAACGAGGAGTTCGGGGCGATGCTCGACCTCTTCGCCGAGCACGGCCTGCGGCCCACCATCAACGAGACCTTCCCGCTGCAGGAAACCGCTGCCGCGATGGAGTACATGGAAGAAGGGTCGGGTATCGGGAAGATAGTCCTCGACATACCCGCGTAAGCTTCGGCTACGAGGTCTTCGGGGAACTCCCGGATCACCCTGAAGGCCACAGCCTGTACTTCATGAAGAAGATGTTGCGAGACCCGGAGCCAAACTAGGATGGCCTTCGAGACCTGTACCCTGAAGGATAGGCCGGAGCTCCGCGATCAGGTAGGCCAGCTGGCCAGGGAAGGCTGGCCAACGTTCTTGCTGCACAGTGACATAACCCACTGGGATACCCTCTTCGATGAGTTCGCGGAGCTCCAGATCCTGCTATGCGCGCCCGCAGGCTCTGTCATTGCTGTCGGACACACGATCCCCTTCGTCTGGGACGGCAGTCCTGACACCTTGCCGACCACGATGGCCGGATTAATGGATCGCGGGGTTCGCGACCGTCGGAACAGCGAGACTCCGAACGCGCTCTCGGCCCTCGCCGCCCTCGTGAGAGCCTCCTACCAGAGGCGCGGCCTGAGCGCGGAGATCCTGCGCTGCATGCGCTCGCTGGCGGAAGAGCGCGATATGCACTCGCTCGTCGCCCCGGTACGTCCCACCCTGAAGAGCGCCTACCCGCTCACGCCCTTCGAGCGCTACGTCGGGTGGAAGAGGGACGACGGCGCGCCTTTGCCCTCGGCAGAGACCACCTCCTCCTTGCTCGCCGGGTAGTCCACACCTTCCAGATACTGTTGCGCCTCGTCGGGTGATTGACGTCATGGCGCTCATAGAGACGGAGGCGCGCTGGAGCCGACGCACAGCCAGACGCTACGGCATCCTACCACCCGCCTTACATGGCGGCTCGTGCTACGGGGAGACCTGTTTACCGCGGCTCATCCCATCACCATTGCCGTCTGCCCAGGAGAGACCTGACCTTCCGAAGAACCCCCGAAGAGACCGGAGAGCCAGTCGAAGAAGCTCCCAACTACACCCTGGGATTCCCCCTGAGATTCCTGGCTCTGTTGACCCTTGTTGGCACCCTTGTTGGATTCGCCTCCGCCTCCCTTGGCGGCAGCGGCAGCGGCGGCAGCGTTATCAGCGGCTGAGGCGGCCGAGGCAGCTGCGGCGGCACGGTTGCCAGCGACAGCTGCAGCTGCAGCGGCTGCTGCGTCATCGGCAGCTGCAGCTGCGGCTGAGGCACCTTTACCGGTCGCCGCAGCTGCAGCGGCGGCAGCGGCAGCAGCATTATCGGCGGCAGCTGCTGCTGCAGCGGCGGCGGCGGCACCACCACCTGAGGCGGCGGCAGCGGCAGCGGCGGACGCACTGTCGGCAGCAGCTGCGGCTGCGGCTGCGGCTGCGGCGCCATTGCCGGCAGCAGCGGCGGCTGCGGCTGCGGCACAGTTGTCGGCTGCGGCGGCTGCGGCGGCTGCGGCAGCTCCTCCACTGCCTGATGCAGAAGCAGCGGCGGCTGCGGCTGCGGCTGCGTTCCCGCCCGCTGCAGCTGCTGCGGCTGCTGCGGCCGCTCCGTTACCCGCGGCTGCAGCTGCTGCGGCAGCGTTACCAGCGGCTGAGGCGGCAGCAGCAGCTGCGGCACTACCGTTACCAGAAGCAGCGGCGGCTGCGGCTGCGGCAGCGTCCCCGGCAGCCGCGGCGGCAGCCGCAGCTGCGCTGGCTCCTCCACCGCCAGCGGCGGCAGCGGCTGCGGCTGCCGCGGCTGCGTTCCCGCCCGCTGCGGCTGCGGCTGCGGCGGCTGTGGCACCACCACCTGAGGCTGCGGCTGCAGCGGCTGCGGCTGAGTTCCCGGCAGCAGCGGCGGCTGCGGCGGCTGCGGCACTACCGTTGCCGGAGGCGGCTGCGGCGGCAGCGGCTGAGGCGTTCTTGCCTGCGGCTGCGGCGGCTGCGGCTGCAGCACTACCCTTACCAGAGGCGACAGAGGCGGCTGCGGCTGCGGCTGCGGCACCGCCTCCAGCGGCGGCAGCTGCGGACTGCGTGCAGGCACCTCCAGCTGGAGGCAGCAGCTGCGGCTGCGGAAGCGGCCCCGGCAGCAGCGGCGGCTCGGCGCACCGCCCGGAAGCGGCAGCAGCGGGGGGCAGGTTCTCCACCCCAGGCAGCAGCGGCGGCGGCTCCGCCGCAGCGCTGCGGCTGCGGCTGCGGCGTTCCCGGCAGCAGAAGCGGCAGCGGCCGCCGCTTCGTTGTTGGATTGAGGCAGGTAGAGGCAGGACCCTCAAATGGACTAGATAGGAGTAAATCGGGACAAATGTCCTACGAAAAATTCAACTCTAATCACCGAGCTTCCTAGAAGCCCTGTCCTTGCAAGTTCCATTCCAACATTGCGAATAGGACCGCGGCATGGTTGCGTTGCAAGAAGCTCAGTACTCATGAGCGTAGGAAGGATACTCCCCGGGCTTATTTATCGAGAGGAAGCCGGTGAAAACAGCGGTGTAGCGTTCGGCGGTCACGCCGCCGTCGTCGTAGCATCAGACGTAGCGGGGCACTCCGTCCGGCAGCAAGCGCTCTCGCCTGTCTTCGAGTCCCATGACATCATTATCACCAAAATCCCCAAAAAAGTTTGACCGCGCGAGCGTCCGGGGGCAAAATTTATCTTCCTACACTAACCCGACGTCAGGGGGTTGAGTCGTGAGCTTCTTTTCACGCGGCTTTCGGGGCCGCCGCAGGCAGACGGACGACAACTTGCCGCCTGGCCAGTACCTGGTTGATGGCTTCCCTGTCCTCTCCGCCGGTCCCACGCCCCGCACCCCGCTCGAGGAGTGGGACTTCTCTATAGTAGGCGAGGTCGACGAGCCGAAGAGGTGGACGTGGGAGGAGTTCAGGGCGCTCCCATCGGAGGAGATCACCCGCGACATCCACTGCGTCACCAAGTGGTCGAAACTGGGCACCCACTGGGAAGGAGTGTCCGTAGACACCCTGCTCGAAGGGGTCGAGACCGCGGCCGGGTACGTGCTCGCGTTCTGCGACGGAGGCTACACCACGAACCTGCCGCTCGAGGACGTCACGGGCGGCAAGGCCTGGATCGCCTACTCCTTCGACGGCGAGCCTCTCGAACCGGAACACGGCGGACCCGCGCGCCTCCTTGTCCCCCACCTCTACTTCTGGAAGAGTGCCAAGTGGGTCAGGGGGCTCAGGCTCTTGAGCCACGACGAACCGGGCTTCTGGGAGTCCTTGGGCTACCACAACTACGGCGACCCCTGGCGCGAGCAGCGCTACTGGGGGGACTGAGATGGCCGAGACAGGGCACCCTCCCGGAAGGCTGGTCTGGCGTATCGGCGAGGTCGTCGAGACCCACCACGCCACGCCGCGCACCAAGAGCCTGTTCCTCGACGTTCCGGGCTGGGAAGGACACAAAGCGGGCCAGCACGTGGACGTTCGCCTCACCGCCGAGGACGGCTACCAGGCCCAGCGCAGCTACTCGATCGCGTCCGCGCCGGAGGAAGAGAGCGTCGAGCTCGTGGTCGAGCGTCTCGACGACGGCGAGGTCTCCCCTTACCTGACAGATGAGCTGCGCACCGGAGACAAGCTGGAGCTACGCGGTCCGATCGGGGGCTGGTTCACCTGGGAGGTAAGAGAGGGCGGACCCCTGTTCCTCGTGGCCGGAGGCTCGGGCATCGCGCCGCTCGCGGCCATGATCCGGCACCGCGCCGCCGCCGGAAGCGAAGCTCCCTGCCGCCTCCTCTACTCCTCGCGCTCGCGTGAAGAGACTATCTTCGCAGACGAGCTCGACCGGCTCGCCGCCTCGGACGGCTCCCTCGAGGTGATCGAAACCCTCACCCGCTCCCAGCCTCCCGGCTGGACGGGTTACGCCCGCCGCATCGACGATGAGATGCTCGCGGAGGTCGCGCCGTCTCCCGAGCAGGGCCCGCTAACCTTCGTCTGCGGCCCGACGCCGCTAGTCGAGTCGGTTGCTACGGCGCTCGTGGAGCTCGGGCACGACGCAGGACGCATAAAGACCGAACGCTTCGGACCGACTGGAGGCTGAATATGGACGAACACAAGCTGGACGGGAACGCCGCCGGCGGGCCGCTCGGGGAGGTCTTCGCCTTCGAGGTGACCACCGCGGAGGGCGCCTGCGGCAATTGCGGCACGGTCGCGCACATGGGCGAGGCGATGGCTTACATGACCGAGATCGGCACGGTCGTACGCTGCCCCACCTGCGACAACGCGCTCATACGTTTCGTGCATAACCCGAGGGGTTGCTTCCTCGACGCGCGGGGCGTCAGCTACCTGCACTTCGAGAGCGCTCCCTGAAGCAAGCTCTTATCTACCCGAGACCCGACGAGTAGCCTCAGACAACGAAAGGGGGACCGGTTACCCGGCCCCTCTTCCCAATTACCCGCAAAAGAGCTACCTACACGGTGTCGGAGGGCTTGATGAAGAAGGCCGGGTCACCGGTTGCGAACTCCAGCCATTCGTCGTCAGCCTCGCGCTTCGCCGGCCCGGAGGCGTCCAGGACGCCGGCTTGCCCCGGAGCGGGCGGCACGTCTGGCAGGAGACGCCCCTGCTCTTCACCGGCCACGCGTACGTCGCTCTCCTTCATTCACCACTCCTTTCGGCCCCCACGAGAGAAAAGGGCTGTATCTCCAGCTCCTGAAGCCTATCTGACGAACTGTTCGTCCTCGGTCGAGCCGGGGAGGCCCGTGATCGGGCTCTGCGGCGCGTCGAACTGCTCCTCCTCGGTGGAGCCGGTGAGGGCGGTGGTGGACGCGGTGCCGCCGGCGATGACCTGGGCCACCTCGTCGAAGTAGCCGGTGCCGACCTCGCGCTGGTGCCTGGTCGCGGTGTAGCCGTGCTTCTCGGCGGCGAACTCGGCCTGCTGCAGCTCGGAGTAGGCCGCCATGCCCCGTCCGCGTACTCGCGCGCCAGCTCGAACATGCCGTAGTTGAGGGCGTGGAAGCCGGCCAGGGTGACGAACTGGAACTTGTAGCCCATCGCGCCGAGCTCTCGCTGGAACTTGGCGATGTCGCGTCGTCGAGGAGCTTGTCTTCCAGTTGAACGAGGGCGAGCAGTTGTAGGCGAGGAGCTTGCCCGGGTACTTGGCGTGGATGGCCTCGGCGAACTTCTTCGCCTCCTCGAGGTTCGGGCTCGAGGTCTCGCACCACACCAGGTCCGCGTACGGCGCGTAGGCGAGGCCGCGCGCGATGGCGGAGTCGAGGCCGGCCTTCACCCGGTAGAAGCCCTCCGCCGTGCGCTCGCCGGTGAGGAACGGCGCGTCGCGCCGGGTCCACGTCGGTGGTGAGCAGGTTCGCGCGTCGGCGTCCGTGCGCGCCACGAGGAGCGTCGGCACGCCCAGACGTCCGCGGCGAGGCGCGCAGCGATCAGGGTGCGGATGAACTGGGCCGTCGGCACCAGCACCTTGCCGCCCATGTGCCCGCACTTCTTCTCGGAGGCGAGCTGGTCCTCGAAGTGGACGCCCGCGGCGCCCGCCTCGATCATCGCCTTCATCAGCTCGAAGGCGTTGAGCGGGCCGCCGAAGCCGGCCTCGGCGTCGGCCATGATGGGCGCGAACCAGTAGATCCCGTTCTTCCCCTCGGCGTGGTCGATCTGGTCGGCGCGCTGCAAGGCCTGGTTGATCCTGCTTGACGACGTGCGGCACGCTGTTGGCCGGGTAGAGGCTCTGGTCCGGGTACATCTGGCCGGCCAGGTTGGCGTCGGCCGCGACCTGCCAGCCGGAGAGGTAGATCGCCTTCAGGCCAGCCTGGACCTGCTGCACCGCCTGGTTGCCCGTGAGCGCGCCCAGAGCCTGGACGTAGTCTCGGTGTGCGAGCAGCTCCCACAGCCGCTCCGCGCCCATCCGCGCGAGCGTGTACTCGATCTTGACGGAGCCCCGCAGCTCTCCACGTCCTCAGCCGAGTACGGACGCTCGATGCCCTCCCAGCGCTCGGACTCCCACTCTCGCGCTATCTCCGCAGCCGCACGACTCCCGTTGAACATCGCCTCTCCTCTTACCGTCGTTCGCTCGTCGCTTAAGTGTTCGGCAGACATACGTGTAGCTTGCATGCGCCATTGTGTACACCTTCTCGGAACGTGTCAAATAGTGCGCGGGCGGTCCTGCGCGGGAGGCGCGGACCGGCGGCCTGTAAGCTGTGCCGCCGGTCGGGATGTAGTGATGGCGGGATCTTCTCGCTCCGAATCCAGGTACTCGTAGGCGGGCAGGGTCAGGAACTCGTCGAAGTCGTCGTCGGTCGAGAGCCGCTCGAAGAGCTGGGCTGCCTCTTCGAAGCGGTCGTTCCTGGTGCGCACAGGCGTCGCCGAAGCTGGCGGATGCTTCTCGAGCTCCTCGGCGAGGATGTCGCGGAAGAGGTCGACGGTCACCTCTGCCGTCGTCGAGCGATGCCCCGTCGTGGTGGATCCACTGCCACACCTGGGCGCGGGAGATCTCGGCCGTCGCCGCGTCCTCCATCAGGTTGTAGAGCGGCACGCAGCCGCGGCCGCGCAGCCACGCTCCGAGGTACTGGATGCCGACGCGGATGTTGTGGCGGAGGCCCGCTTCGGTGATCGCGTCCTCTCGGTATGGCCGTAGCAGGTCTGCGGCGCTGACGTCGACGTCCTCGCGCAGCTTGTCGAGCTGGTTGGGCTGCGGCATGTGCTCGTCGAAGATCTCTTTGCGCGACGGCACGAGCCCGGGGTGCGCGACCCAGGTGCCGTCGTGGCCGTCCCTCACCTCGCGCAGCTTGTCCGCGCGCACCTTCGCGAGCGCCGCTTCGTTCGCCTGCGGGGTCGTCCTTGATCGGGATCTGCGCCGCCATCCCGCCCATGGCGTGGACGCCGCGGCGGTGGCAGGTCTTGATCAGGAGCTGCGTGTAGGCCCGCAGGAACGGGCCGGTCCATCGTGACCTGGCCGCGGTCGGGGAGGACGAAGCCCGGCCTGTTGCGGAACTTCTTGATGAAGCTGAAGATGTAGTCCCAGCGCCCGCAGTTGAGGCCCGCCGAGTGCTCGCGCAGCTCGTAGAGGATCTCGTCCATCTCGAAGGCCGCCGGGAGCGTCTCGATGAGCACCGTCGCCTTGATGGTGCCCCGCGGGATCCCGAGCTCGTCCTGGGCGAAGTCGAACACGTCGTTCCAGAGCCGCGCCTCGAGGTGGCTCTCCATCTTGGGCAGGTAGAAGTAGGGGCCCGATGCCGCTGGTCGATGAGGTTCTGCGCGTTGTGGAAGAAGTAAAGGCCGAAGTCGAAGAGGGCGCCGCCGGACCGGCTTGCCGTCGACCAGCATGTGCTTCTCGGGGAGGTGCCAGCCGCGCGGCCGGACGATCAGCACCGCGGGATCCTCGCCCAGCTCGTAGTGCTTGCCCGTCTCGGGGTCGTCGAACGTGATCGTGCGCGTCACCGCGTCGCGGAGGTTGAGCTGGCCTCGAGCATGTTGTGCCAGGTCGGGCAGTTCGCGTCCTCGAAGTCCGCCATGAACGTGCTCGCGCCCGAGTTGAGCGCATTGATGATCATCTTCCGGTCCGCCGGGCCCGTGATCTCCACCCGCCGGTCCTGGAGGTCGTCCGGCACGGGCGCAACTTTCCAGTCGCCCTCCCGAATGTCCTTCGTCTCGGGTAGGAAGTCCGGCATCTCGCCGGCGTCGATCTGCTCCTGGAAATCCTTCCTCTTCTCCAGGATTTCCTCTACCCGCCCGCCAAACTCCCGGTTCAACTTCGCAACGAAGGAGACCGCCTCGGGCGTAAGGATCTCGGCGTACTCCTCAGGGATGGAGGCCTTGAACTCCACTCCCTCTTCAAAGGTGCGCGTTTTCTCCATGATTCAGGGCTCCTCTCCGCCTCTTTCGACTAGCCTGCTAGCGCGAATACTCTAGCAACCCGTCGTACCCAACGCTCGGAGCCCCGAAAACGCCCCCTGCTAGGCGGCGGCGCGAGCGCCAACTTCCCGCGGCACCCGCCGCACATAGACGATGCAACTGGTCGGCACACATTGCCAGCGGAAGAGCACCTGGTAATGCCCGAAATCGATCTGCACCCGCGTCCCTATGGTGGGGACGGACTCCTCGTAGCGGCGGTCCAGGATCTCCTCGGTCTCCGGGTCTCTGTACTGAACGGGGATCATGGAACCCTCCTGTCTCTTACTCCTTATCGCGTGCGACCAAGATACTCTCACCCTTGCCATTGGTCCAATTGTTTGCTTATATTGTTTCCATAGAGAAAACCTATACCAGAGCGTTTGGAGGCTGCGGTGCTGTTTGGACAGCTGGAGTGTTTCCTGGCGGTGGCGCGGCTCGGGAACCTGAGCCGGGCTGCGGAGGAGATGTTTCTAACGCAACCGACGCTGACGGCGCGGCTGAAGGCTTTAGAGGAGGAGGTTGGCGACCAGCTCTTCGTGAGGACGAGCCGCGGGATGCGGCTCACGGAGGCTGGGAAGGAGTTCCTGCCTTACGCCGAGCGCTCGGTGGCGAGCTTCGAGGAGGGAAAGCGGCGACTGGAGGAGCTACGGGGGGCTTCGGGCGGGCGGCTGGTACTCGGGGCGTCGCCGGGGGTCGGGACCTATGCATTACCCGGATTACTGGAGAGGTTCACGGCGGCGTATCCACGAGTCTCGGTCTCGGTGCGGACCGGGCACTCGGAGGACATCCTGGAGATGGTGTTGAAGGAAGAGGTACAGCTAGGGCTGACGCGGGCGATGCGGCATCCTGAAGTAGAGAGTTTGCGGCTGTATGAGGACGAGATGGTGCTTGTCGTGGACCCGGGGCACCGCTTCACGGCCAAGGGGGTAGCTGACCTGGCGGAGATCGGGGCGGAGCAGCTCATCCTCTTCGACAACAGCTCCAGCTACTACGAGCAGACGATGGCGCTGTTCAGGAACGCGGGGATCAGGGAGCTAAGGACGCTCGAGGTGGACAACATCGAGGCGGCCAAGAGGATGGTCGAGCACAGGCTCGGGGTGGCGTTCCTACCGCGGACGGCGATAGTAAGGAGCGTCTCGGCGGGGAACCTGGCCCTTATCTCGGTCCAGGAGAACCCTGGGATGACGCGCTCCATCGTCGCTCTGAAGAGGAGGGACGCGCCGACCAGCGGACCCGTCGACGCTTTCCTGGAGGTAGCGAGCACCCTGGGCGAGCCTCAGGACCGGGCCGAGCTCTCCCCCGCCCTCGCTACGGAGTTCGAGAACCTCCAGCTCATCGACCTGTTTACATAAGACACCGGCCGCCGGACATGGTGCTTCTCAGACCGCACGGACTAGCCTCGGGCCATCCGGGGAGCGCGGGGTCGTATACTTGGTCGGAAAGAATAACTATCTAGACCAGAGGTGCGACAAGAGTGGACCGCAAGACCATCGTAGTAATGGAGGGGGATCAGACGGGAGGGGAGCTTCTGGAAGAGTCTCTGCGGGTGCTTGACCCGGGCGTGACGGGACTTGACCTCGAGTTTCAGCGTTACGACCTGTCGCTGGAGAACCGCAGGGCGACCGGTAACCAGGTAGTGCACGAGGCGGCGGCGGCGATGAAGGAGGCGGGGTTCGGGATCAAAGCCGCCACCGTCACGCCGGAGGGGTCTGATGACGTGGGATCTCCTAACGCCATCCTCAGGGAGGAGATAAACGGGACCGTGATAGTACGCACGGGCAGGCGAATCCCCGGCGTCAACCCGCTGCCCGGCATTCACGCCCCGATCTCCGTAGTCCGAATGGCCGTGGACGACGCTTACGGGGCCGAGGAGTGGCGCGAGGGCGAGGGAATAGACGAGGTCGCGTTCCGGACCGAGAGGATCTCGCGCGGGGTATGCCGCGGCGTCGCCGAGTTCGCCTTCATCCAGGCGCGCAAGATGCGGGCGACGGTCTTCGGCGGGCCGAAGTGGACCGTATCTCCGGTCTACGAGGGGATGCTAAAAGAAGAGATGGACCGGGCCGCAGAGAACAACAGGGACGTCCGCTACGACCCCCAGCTAATAGACGCGACCTACGCCCTGCTGCTCACCACCCACGGCGAGCCCCTGGTAATCCCGACGCTCAACCGCGACGGCGACTGCCTCTCGGACATGGTCTTGCAGATGTTCGGCTCCATAGCAGGGGCGGAGTCGCTCCTCATCGCGCTAGACGAGGACGAGATCCCGCAGACCGTCATGGCAGAGGCCCCGCACGGCACAGCACCCTCGCTCGAGGGCAAGAACGTCGCGAATCCCATAGCTATGATCCTGGCCGGAGCGGCGCTCCTCACCTTCTTCCACGACGAGGACGCAAGCCGCGTATCTAGGGCGATCTACGAAGCGACCTTCGAGGCCGTGCTGGATGGGATACGGACCGCGGACCTCGGCGGCGCGGCGGGCACCACGGAGTTCACCGACGAGGTCATCCGGCACGTCAGGACGAAGCTGGAAGTGTGGAGCGCGCTCGCCTAGAGCAAGCGCCGAAAAGGGGAACGTGTGAACGGTTCGAACCTTACCCTGCGGGCTGTGGGTCTCGGCGCCATAGCCGGACTCCGCTCGATGGCCGCGCCTGCGGCCCTGAGCCGGGCCGCCGCAGACGGCCGTATTGGAAGCCTGCGGGACACACCGTTCGCGATGCTCGGCTCCTCGAAGGTCTCATCGCTGCTGACGTTGTTCGAGGTGGGAGAGCTCATCGGGGACAAGCTCCCCATGACGCCGAGCCGTACCTCGCTACCTCCACTCCTGGGACGGGCAGCCTCGGGCGCCGTCGTGGGCGCCGCGCTGTTCACCTCGGAGAGACACCGATCCGCGCCGGGCGCGGCCTTCGGGGCAGCCGCGGCGGTTGCGGCGGCGTATGCCGGGGAGCGGCTGCGCGCGCTCGCGAGCGAAAAGACCGGGCTCCCGGACCCTATCGTCGCCCTCGCGGAGGACACAGTCGTGCTTGTGGGTGCCCGGCGACTGCTGCGGTAGGAGCTCAGACGCCAAAGCGGCTGAGCGTACTCTGCACCGAGCTCAGGTAACCGCCGCCGAAGAAGTAAACGTGCACGAGCAGCGGGTAGAGGTTGTAGAGATCGCGGCGTTCCTCGAAGAAGCCTTCTCTTATGTTCCGGATCTCCGCGTAGCGCTCGAAAAAGGCGTCGCCGAAAGAGTCAAAGAGGCTTATGAAGGAGAGCTCGATCTCGGGGTCGGCGTGGTAGATAGCCGGGTCGAGAAATGCGGTTATGCGATCACCCTTCGCCAGCACGTTGGCGCTCCATACGTCGCCGTGGATGAGGGAGGGCCGTTCGGGCTCTCCGAGATAGTCGTCGAGCCGCTCAGCCAGTTTTTCTGTCCTCTTCAGATCCTCGGATGGCAGACGGTTGGCCTCGTGAGCTACCCCAGCGAGATAAAGTAGCCGGTGATCCCGGAAGAACTCGACCCAGCTCTCGGTGGGAGGATTCGGCTGGTCGAGGCTCCCTATGAGCGTGTCCCGCTCGTGGCCGTGTGAGCCCCACGTGACACCGTGCAACGCCGCCAGCAGCTCGGCGGCGTGCCGCTCGGCTCCTGTGGAGAAGCGACTATCCCCCTCGACGAACTCCATCAACAGGAGCGTCTCAGAGCCATGGAAGACCTCGGGGACCGGAAGGTCGCTCTTCTCGCGCAGGTAGCGCAGCATGTACGCCTCACGTCCGAGGTGCGACTCGCCCTCCCTGTCCACCTTCGCGACCAGCGGCGTGCCGTCTTCGAGCTCTACCCTGTAGACCTCACCGATGCAACCGCCGCCCATCGGCCTGGCACTCAGGAGGCGCTCGCCGAGGTGCCGCTCCACGTCCTCGGCGAGCATCCTCTCAGTCATGCCCGGAAAGGTGCCGCTCGCAGATGACCTCGAGCAGACCTTCGGAGGCCTCGTCGACGAGGTCGAGCACGTAGTCGAAGCCGCCCGGTGCCACCGGAGAACGTGCCGCCACAGGTTCTGGGTTTCTCGGCCAAAGCAGGCTCCCCCACCTTGGGGCTGTATCTTGCAGTTGCGGAAACATCCTATTTCCTTGGACTACCATCTCTTCGCAGTGGCGCTTTCGTTTGCGCTGGAGCGGTCACTTGCTAGACCGCTCCAGAGCTATCTCACCTCCTGCTGCTACTACTACTACTCCTGCGCAAAAGCCTCCCGCAGTTTGTTCTCCTGCTCCTCTGGCAGGTTGGTAGAGATGATCTCAAAGTCATACTGCTTTAGCTCGTCTATCATCCTGTCAGGAGCCAGTCGCCCCACTGGTCAAGGCAAACAGAGCAGAGGTTCCCTCAGTTACCTTCTCTCTTACCTGCTTGATGAAGTCGTCGTCTATCCCTACATCTGCCATCGACCCTGTTAGCCGCACCCATCCCAGCGCCTATCGCAGCTCCTAGGAAGGGCACAAAGAAGATCAGCCCGAACAGAAAACCCCAGAACGCTCCGCCAAGAGCACCTGCGCCTGAGGTGCTATGTAGCTGGCGGGTTGTTGGCTTCTTGTTGCCCTGAGGCCAGCTCACAACAGCTGCGTCCTCGAGGTTGATCATCTGCTGCTCCTGGAGGCCCTGGAGGGCGAGGAGCACTCTGTCTGCTCCGTAGGGGTCGTTAAACTTCAGCACAGATAGTGTAGCCATTAGCTACTCTCTCCTTTCTGCTTCGGGTGCACGAGAATGCGATGCGTGTAGTAAATCTATCAAGGAGGAGCTCTTCCCCGGAAGCTGCTTGTGGAGATCGGATAACTCCGAGGAATGGGCAAGCTCACCGCAGCTATCCTCCTGTCGGTCGTTGCCGCAGAACACCGGAGAGAAAAGCCCTGAGTTAGTAATGATGAGGCGCTCCTCGCTCATCTAGCCGGAAAACTCTCACGCTCTAGTCACGGGGAACATTCTCCCCCTCGCTCAGCCGTTCGGCGGGGAATCCCTGCTGCTCTTGGACGTACTCGGCGACGTCGGCGAGGGCTCTCAAGCCCTGTCCCAGAGCAATGGGCCAGCTGGCGAAAAGCAAGGCCAGAGGAGCACCGATCAGGAGGAATACCAGGGCCTGCCCGAAGGTGGGTGCATCTATCATGGCGAAGATTACTCCGATGCCAACGAAAATGACGCCTCCAACCCCGATGACGACCAGCACCGTCGCCCAGAGCCTGAGCGCTCCGTAGCCTCTGCTCATCTACTTCTCCTTCCCTATACCGTTTTCTCAACTCCCAACGAAGCTCTGCCCTCTGCTGGAGGGCGAAGAGCATCCGGTGAAACCGATGCGGGTGAGAGATCTCACCCGCATCGCAAGCCCTCGACGCCTCGGTCGCCGGGGGAACGTACCGGTGTCTGACACCCCACAGTGCGAGGGCGCTCAGGCGCCCTCATCGAAGTAGTCGGAGTGCTCGGCAAGCCCGTAGATGACCATCACGCAAAGCGCTATGACCACCACCGCCAATACCGGAGCAGCAGGGATCACAAACAGCCACCTGATCGCCCCCACCACGGCGAAGAGGTAGCCCACGATCAGACCGTAGGTGCCTCCTCTCAAGATGTCTATTCCCGCATACAGCGCGATGATCGCGATGATCAGGTCGAGGATGCCCCAGAAGACGAAGTTCGCATACACCAGGTTGCCAGTTCGGTCACCCACCAGCCGGTGCCCGCGAAGTTCAGAAGCGCGCTCAAACCCTCAAGGCCGGCCACAATAAACATTATGACGGCGGCGAAGGTGAGCATGCCGGGTCGCCTGTGCGCTGCCGCCCTAGAGCTGACCGGGCTCTCCATACCGCCGCCGCCGATCCCTCCCGAGACCGGTTCGCTGTGCTGATCCGCCATTTTCCCTCTCTCCTTTCTCTCTCCTTGCGTTTAATCACGTACTTCTCCGTGAAGCGTCGCGGTCTTCAGGAGCGCTCAGTGCTGTGGAACACCGATCCCTATCCGCCCTTGTAGCAAAAAAGAAGAGTTCATCGAGTGCTGCCCTCCTTCCCTTCCGCGTCTCGACTTCATGATCCGTGACTACTGGCTTCCTCCAATCCCGCTAGATCTCTTTAACTTTCCTGCGACGCTCGTCTCTCGCGTATGGCAATTCACTCACGCTGCGCGCAGGATTTCATCACCTAAAGGAACGTTTCCCCTAGGGGATTTTTCGGATTTCTCCAACAAAGTCGGTAGCTCATGCGAGGGAACCTCACAACGACGACGCCAGATGAGCGAGGGAAGGCGGAAAGTGTGACCGCCGCCGAGTGGTGGACCCGACACTGTAGTTATCATCGACAATCCGAAGGCACAAGGGCCGATGGTGTGAGTACTGTGGAAGGGTACACTTCTATAGGAGTACTATCGAGTAGGGAGGAGCCATGCCGGACGACACGCCGACCTACTGGTGGGGGGATAAGATCGGGCTGCGGATGGAGATCCAGCACGAGATCAACCTCTCCGATGTGCGCGCCGTCTTCCGAAGGCGCGGCGACACCCTCGAGTTGAGTCTCGAGCTTCGAGGGTCGAACCACCTGCGGTTGATGGAGTGGCGGAGGGAGGAGAGGATCAGCGAGGCGTTACTGGAAGCCGAGGTCAACGACGACAAGCTCCCCGGCGACTACGACCTGGTCGCGGTGAGGGGCCGGGGAGTAGCGGCCAGGTCAAGGGGCCCGACTGAGTTGGAGTTCGACTTCCCTGCGGGGGTATGCTTCCGGATAGCCGCGCCAAGCAGGGTTCAGGCGCCGACGGTCACGTTCCAGGAGTTTCGGGCGCCGGCGTAGGCTCTGTTCACCCGCCTTCCGAGAAAATGATGCGGGGGAACCCTACATGGCCGAGGTCCTGTGCCCTATGCCCCTCTGGTTGAGGTCGCCGGCCGCGATTGCGGCTCTTGGTGCGTGCACAAGTGATCTCCCGCACTGCGGACCTCGCCCGTATGGACTGCGGCTGGGTGTGCTCATCCCCCCGAGCCGATCAGCCTCTTTATTGCCTCTGCCGTCTCTGGCACCGAGACCACCTTGGAGAGAGCACCTTTAGCACCAGCATCCATCGCCTGGGCGGCCACTTCGTGGTCCAGGTACGCCGTCAAGACGAGCGTCGGGATGCGGCTGCCTGCACCGTCGCTGAGCTCGCGCACGAGGTCCAGCCCATCCCCGTCTGGCAGCCTCACGTCGATGAGCGCGGCGTCAAGCCCGCCCTCATGCAGCCGGGCGCGGGCCTCCGCCAGAGAACCCGCCTCCACGAACACGACGTCGAGGGGCTCGGCGGCCATCGCTCGCTGCAGCGCCCGCGCGAAGTCCGCCCTGAACTGGGCGTTATCTTCAACCAGCAGGATACGCTGCTTTTCCATTGCGCCCCTTCGTAGCCGTATGAGTCCCTCAGTACCGTCTATTATGCCCTATTCACCCTACCTGCTAGAAAAACTCCCGCAAATCCCCTAGGGGAGAAGTGGTCTTAGGTGAAGACAGACCATCCTGGCGTGCTCTACGCTCTGTGAGAGCACATGAGAGCGGTAGCAAACAGGGGACCCACATGGGCACGAGGACTGTCTATCGGATAGTGGTACGTGGAGAGCTCAGCGAGCGATACGCTATAGCCTTCGAAGGGATGGAGATGGAGGTGAAAAACGGACACCAGACACAGATGGAAGGGCGAAGACTCACAAGGATCAGGTATCGGGACGGCTGGAGACAACCGATCTAGCGTCTGATCACCGTGGCGGCTGACCGAGAGCAACTCTCCCCCTGACCGTAGAGTTCCAAAAACAAGGAGTGACGATGGCCCTCGAAAATCCGGCGCTTAACCAACGTTCCTTCCAGAGGGGAATAGAGGAGGCAGGCGCAGAGCCCCGCGGCATGACCGCCTCAGGCACCTACGCCATAACCGGCCTGCTGTTTGTGCTCGTGGTGGCCGCGGCCGCTTTCGGCTGGTCACAGGTCGAGATCGTCACCGTAGACGGACGGCAAGAGGCCTTGACCCCAGCCTGGACCTGGCTCGCCTTCTTGCTTACGTTCATCGTCGCCCTCGTTGGTGCCTTCGCCTACAGGGCCGCCCCGATCACCTCCGTCCTGTACGCTCTGGGCGAGGGCTCGCTGCTTGGCATCGCTTCCCGCTACTACGACCTGAGGTTTGAGGGGATCGTCTCGCAGGCGCTGGTAGCCACATTGTGCATATTCTTGGCGGTCTACCTCCTCTACAGCCTCCGCATCGTCAAGGTTACCTCACGATTCGCAACAGGGGTCATAGCGGCAACGGGCGGTTTTTTGCTGCTCTACATGGTGGCTTGGCTGCTGTCGCTGCTTGGGGTGAATTTCTCCTTCCTTTACGCCCCCACACCGTTGGGCATCGGCATAAGCGTCTTGATCGTCATCCTGGGCGCGCTGAACCTCACGCTCGATTTTGCTTTCATCGAGCAGGCAGCGGGGATGGGCGCACCGAGATTCATGCAGTGGTACGCCGCGTTCGGGCTGATGCTCTCTCTGATCTGGATCTACGTTTCGGTTCTGCGGCTGCTCGCGCTCCTTCGGGCCAGGCAATAGGAGAACTGGGCGCCAACAGCCGGTTGGGTAATCCCAAAATGTACCATTGAATACAAAAAAGGTGTAGAATGACTACATAAATGGGTGTAGTCCTTGTCAAATCGCTTGGGCTGAGGCAAGCGAGGCAGTAGCCGACGGATACAGGGTACAGTCATCGACTCTTCCAGCGACCTGACGTGGATCCTTCGAGGCTTGTCATCAAGCCCAAGCTACGGGCGCCAACGCCGCGCTCCGAGCAGGTGATCCGGCCCAGGTTGCTCGAGCTTCTCGGGAATGCACTTGACCGCAAGATCACCCTCGTTAGCGCCCCGGCCGGCTACGGGAAGACCACGCTCCTGGCCCAGTGGAGTCACGCAGTCGGAGATAGCTTGTCTTTCGCCTGGGTCTCCCTCGACGAGCAGGACAACGACCCGGCCAGGATGTGGAGACACATAGTAGAAGCGTTGCACCTGGCTGCACCGGAAGAGGACTTCGGAGCCGACGTACTCGTGGGAATGAGCGTCACCGGGCGGAGGCTCATCGAGACATCGCTTCCCATGCTCATAAACGTGCTCGCCGAGTTACACCGACGGGTGGTAGTGGTGCTCGATGACTACCAGTTCGTGACCAATGACGACTGTCATGAGTCGGTGGCCTTCTTCGTGGAGCATCTCCCGGAGAATGTTCACCTGGTCCTCGCGAGCCGCACAGATCCGCCGCTGCCACTTGGACGGCTGCGGGCGAGGGGAGAGATGAACGAGATCCGCATCGACCAACTCGCCTTCTCAGAGGAGGAAGCCGCCTGCCTATTGAACGAGACGATGGGGCTTGACATCGGCCTCCGATGACCTCCGGCTGCTGCTCGAGCGAACCGAGGGCTGGCCTGCGGGGATCTACCTCGCTTCGCTCTCCTTGCAGAAGAGGGAGGACAAGCACGCCTTTATCGAAGCGTTCGAAGGCAGCGACCGCTACATCGTGGACCTTCTGGGGGAGGAGGTTCTGGCGGGCCTCCGCGAGGAAGTGAGAGAGTTTCTCCTCATGACCTCGATCCTGAAGAGACTGACAGGCCCTCTTTGCGACGCGGTGGTGGGTAGAGAGGGTTCGGGCAATCTCCTCAGAGAGCTCGCTCGCTCCAACCTATTTTTGGTTCCCCTGGACGAGAGGGGCGAGTGGTACCGCTACCACCACCTCTTCTCCGAATTCCTGCTCTACGAGCTCGAGAGCAGTAGCCCCGAGTTGGTGCCTATTCTGCACGGCCGGGCGAGCGCGTGGCTGGAGGGTGAGGGATTTTTCGATGGCGCCATCCGGCACGCCGTCGCGGCCATGGACTACGAGCGCGCTGGCTTGCTGGTCGCCCGCCATTGGTACGGGTACGTGCTAGCCGGCCAGATGGCGACCGTGGAAGGGTGGCTAGAGTCGCTACCCGAAGTGCAGACTGCGCACGATCCGGCGCTCCTCCTGGTGAGGGCGTGGATCTGCATCCTCTCCGGCAGGAGCGAGGAAGGCGAGAGGCTCCTGACTCTCGCCGAGAGCATCCCTTACGAGGGACCGCTTCCCGACGGGACCGCATCGGTTGAAGCGGGCACGGCCACCATACGAGCCATCTTCGGCTTCGGCGGCGTCCAGAGCACCCTCGAGGCGGCCCGGCGCGCCGTAGAATCGGAACCCGAGCTAACCTCGCCGAGGGCCGCGTTGATACGCTTCGGGCTGGGATCTAGCTATTACCTCTCTGGAGAGACATCGGCGGCTCGAAAGTGGTTAGAAGAGGCTCTCGAACTGATGATGTCCGGCCAGCCGCTGTTGCGGACGGCTTTGCCTATGCTATCTGTCGATCGTTGCAACAGACGAGGGACGTCTGGAGGAGGCCGAGTCACTCGCGCGCGAGGCGCGCACGCTGACGGACAGGTTCGGGCTGTGGGTGATTCCCCAGTCTAGCTGGGTGCCCATCGCACTCGGACGCGTGCTCGCCGAGCGCGGGGAACTCGAGGATGCCCAAGCCGAGCTCGAGAGCGGTCTTTCGGCGCGAAGGAGGTTGCCCGATCTGAGCCCCTGGCCTACCCTCATCGGGTTGTTGGCGCTCGCGCGGTTGCGCTCGCGCACGCGGCGACCGAGGCGCGGCTCGGACGGTGCTCGCCGAGGCACGCACCATCCTGGAGCGGCATCCCGACTCAGGCATCTTCCCCGAGCTTCTCGAGCGCCAGGAGGAGCGCACCCTTCGCACGACGATCAAGCGGCGAAACGGTTCGCTCAGGAACAACGGCAAGCTTACAGAGCGCGAGCTCGATGTGCTAAGGCTGCTTGTGGGCGAGCTCTCTACCAGAGAGATAGCACGTGGGCTCTACCTGGCTCCAAGCACTGTAAGGACCCACATCAAATCCATCTACCGCAAGCTCGGAGTCTCCTCGCGCAAGCAAGCCGTAGAGGAGGCCTACTTGAGGAAGCTTCTAATCTAGCGGAGCTTCTTCTACCTAGCGAAGCAGTAAATCCCCTAGGGGAGAAGTGCTCTTGGGTGAAGACAGAACGCCCCACTGTGCACTACGCTCACAGAACATTATGGAGAGCGGTGGCCAGCATAAGGCTCGTGAGGGCAGTAGTAGTGGTAGTAGTAGTAGTACGGTCTACCGGATAGTGGTGCGTGAGGAGCTAAGCGATAGATACGCAGTGGCATTTGAAGGGATGGAGATGAAGGCCAGAGGCGGGCAGACGGTTCTCACAGGAGAGATCATCGACCAGCCCCAGCTCCACGGCATCCTTACCCGCATAGGCAGCCTGGGACTCAAGCTGGTCAGCGTCGAGGACTTGTCCGAAAGCTGAGGCGATCTAGCGATCTACCCATCGACTGCCGATCACGTGGCTCAAAAGGATCGCGGTCTCAGACAGTGTGGCGAGCGCCAATGAAGCGCTTGCGTCACCGGAGATCGCGGAAGAACTCCCGCACGTCGCCGACCAGGAGGTCGGGGACTTCCATGGCGGGGAAGTGGCCGCCTTCGTCGAACTCCGACCAATGTGCCATGGTGCGCTGGGGGTCCATCACACGCCGGAGGATCGGGTCGGCGTTGAAGACCGCCATGCCCTGCGGCACGTCCGACGGCGGCACCCATCCTTCCTCGGAATGCGCGGACTCGTACAAGAAGCCGGCCGCGGACGCGCCGCTGCGCGTGAACCAGTAGATACTGACGTTCGTGAGCAACTGGTCGCGGTCGACGGCATCTTCGGGCAGGGCGGCCGCGGGGTGGGTCCATTCCTTGAACTTCTCGACGATCCAGGCGAGCTGGCCGACCGGTGAGTCGGTAAGGGAGTAGGCCAGGGTCTGTGGCCGGGTGGACTGAAGCAGAAGGTAGCCTTTGCCCTCGCCCTGGAAGTGCTGCTGCAGGCGCTCGACGTGATCCCGCTCGTCATCGGAGAGACCGGAGGTATCGATCGGGATTTCGGCGCCGAGGATGATGAATGACGTCGGATCAGAGTTCACATGCGCACCCACGACGTGCTCGGGTTCGATGCTGGCCAGCATCCCGGTGATGCCGGCACCGATGTCGCCACCGTGGGCACCGTAGCGCTCATAGCCGAGGCGGCGCATCAGCTCGGCCCATGCCCTGGTGATCCGCGGCATGTCCCAGCCCGTTTGCCGCACCGGGACGGAGAACCCGTAGCCCGGCAGCGAGGGCGCGACGACGTGGAAGGCGTCGGCCGGGTCGCCGCCGTGGGCTCGCGGGTCGGCGAGCGGTCCGATGATGCTCAGAAACTCCACAATCGAGCTGGGGTATCCGTGGCTGATGATCAGTGGGAGCGCACCGGGCTCGGGTGAGCGGACGTGCAGGAAGTGGATGTTCTGGCCGTCGATCTCGGTGGTGAACTGCGGATACTCGTTGAGCTTCGCCTCACACTGTCGCCAGTCGTATCCGTTTTGCCAGTACTCAGTTAGCTCCTTGAGGTGCCCCAGCGGCACGCCCCGGCTCCATCCGACGCCAGACAGCTCACCAGGCCAGCGGGTGCGGGCCAAACGCCCTTGCAGATCCTCCAGATCAGCCTCCGAAATACTTACCTGGAAAGGCTGCACGCTCATTTCGGACTAGCGCCTCCTTCTCGTCTGGTTTCTGTTGCGCCTTGATCGTATCGTCAAAGGAGGTCAGAATCTTTCCTGGTTAGTCGTGGCTTGTCTGAAAATTCGAGAAAGGCGGTAAGCGTGTACGGTAATCTGCCCACGACGAGGCTGCTTTCGATGTTGGAGCTGTTGCAGGCACGCGAGAGGATCGGCGTACCGGAGCTTGCGAGAAGGCTCGAGGTTGGGGAGCGTACAGTGCGTCGCTACGCGGCGATGCTCCGGGAGATGGGTATACCCGTCGAGGCCGAACTGGGCCGATACGGAGCCTACTCTTTGAGGTCCGGCTACAGGCTGCCGCCGATGATGTTCACCGATGAGGAGTCGCTGGGGCTGACCCTTGGGCTCTTGGCCGCCCGTCACCTCGGGCTGGCAGGGGTAGCGCCAGCTGTCGAGGGTGCTCTGGCGAAGCTGGAGAGGGTGATGCCGGAGGCTCTGCGCGGGCGGGTTCGGGCCCTGCAGGAGACCGTCTCCATTGCTGCCGCGCGGCCCCAGGCGCCCGCGAGTAGCGAAGCACTCCTTACCCTCGCCGCCGCCGCTGGCGAACAGAGGAGGGTGCGGCTGCGCTACCGCTCCGGGTGGTCGAGGGAGACCGAGCGGGAGGTGGACCCCTACGGCGTGATGCACCGGGAGGGTTACTGGTACACGGTCGGCCACTGTCACCTGCGCGGGGGTATGCGGCTGTTCCGGTTGGACAGGGTCCTCGAAGCCGAGACGCTCGAGGAGACTTTTGCGCGTCCGGTGGGCCTCGATTCCCCGGGTGCGGCCCTAAGCGCAGTGGCCAATACGCCGGGCGACCGGTGGTCGGTAGAGGTGCTACTGGAGACCAGGGTGGAGGAAGTGCGCGGGCAGCTACCATCAGTGGGGCTCTCCCTGGAGCAAACCGAAGGAGGGACGCTCCTGCGGTGTTCGACCTGGAGCCTGGAGTGGCCGGCGCGCCTGCTGGCCGGTCTCGACTGCTCCTTCGTCGTGCGGCGGCCGGCTGAGCTTAGGGACGCGCTCGAACTACGGGCCGAGAAGATCGTCACCCTCGCAAGGCGTACGGAAAGGGAGGCCGGTCAAGGTTCCGGAGGCTCTCCGCAGAACACCGTAAAGATCAACTCCAAGTGCGAAGGTTCTAGTCATTCTCCAGAGAAGAATGAAGCAGGGTATCAGGCGTTGGCGAGATCGAAACGAGCTTACGAGCGGCGCTGAGGCGGTGTCAGGAGGGGTGCCGCTTGCGGATATCCTCTAGCAGGCCTTCAGACGCATCCTCCACCAGGTCGAGGACGTGCTCGAAACCATCGGGACCGCCGTAATAAGGGTCAGGCACCTCCGTCTCCGGAGAGTTCGCGGCGAAGTCGAGGAAGGGACGGACCACCGCGCTTCCCCGGCAGAGGGAGGCAACCGCGTGGTAGTTGTCCTCGTCCATGGTGAGGATGTAATCGAAGGTCTTGCAATCTTCCGGTGTGATGCGGCGCGCCCGCTGGGAGCTGAGGTCGAGCCCGCGCTGGCCCGCGCTCCTCTGCGCCCGCTCGTCGGGCGGACTTCCGACGTGCCAGGCTCCCGTACCCGCGGAGTCAACGAAGACCTCGTCCTCGAGACCCTCGCGCCGCAAGACGTTCTCAAAGATGCCCTGAGCAAGGGGAGAACGACATATATTGCCCATACAAACGAATAGGACGCGGACCACGGTTAGATCCTAAACACTTTCATCTCGACCTCCACGTCGGTCAGCAACGCCCGTTACCCTAACCCTGCCGTTGTGGCTCGGGCATAACGTGCAGATATTTCCCATGCACACGAAAAGGACACGCACCATAGTACGTTAAATCTATCAGCTACCTGCCGTGGGCACCGGGTCCGGATTCCTCGTGTCGATAGGCCCGGGCCGCGGTCCGCGACCCGCAGCATCCTGATCTTCCTGGAGACGTGGCTTTGCACCGTCTTGAATTCCTCCCGGCCGGAAGGGTCTTGGACGACGCCCGTATCGGGTAGAACCCCAAAGAGGGTTTGCTAGACTGGATTTTTGGAGGACAGGAGAGGAGAGGACATGGCCGAAGTACGCAAAGTGGGGATGTTGACGGGGGGCGGGGACGCACCGGGGTTGAACGGTGTGATCCGGGCCGTCACCACGAAGTGCATAGAGGATTACGGCTACGAGGTAGCCGGCATCAGGCGCGGCTGGAAGGGGCTGCTGGAGCCCGAGGACGATTCCGTGCAGCCCCTCTCCGTGGAGGACGTCCGCTACATCCTGCAGGAGGGCGGCACGATGCTCCTCTCCTCCCGCACCAACCCCTACAAGAACGAGGGCGACGCCCAGAAGGTCGTGGACAACCTCGAAGAGTTCGGCATAGACGCCCTGGTCGCCATCGGCGGCGACGACACTCTAGGGGTAGCCAAGAGGCTCTACGACGACTTCGGGGTGCAGGTTGTGGGGTGTCCCAAGACCATAGACAACGACCTCTCTGCGACCGACACGACGTTCGGCTACGACACCGCCGTCTCAATAGCCACCGAGGCCATAGATAGAGTGCGGACCACCGCCAGGAGCCACGAGAGGATCATCGTCGTCGAGGTAATGGGGCGGCACGCCGGTTGGATCACCTGGGGCGCAGGCCTCGCCTCCGCCGCGAACGTTACTCTCATTCCCGAAGTGGAACCGGACCTCGAAGCGATCGCCACCCTCTTCAAGCAGCGCGCTGAGCGGGGCGAGAAGTGGGGCATCGTAGCTGTGAGCGAGGGAGTGACTTTCAGCGAGGACTTCGTGACCCAGACGGCGGAGAAGGACGAGTTCGGCCACGTCCGTCTCGGCGGCGTGGGCGAAGGCCTTGCCGGAGAGCTCAAGGAGCGCACAGGTATAGACACCCGCCACGTCGTCCTCGGCCACCTGCAGCGCGGCGGCACCCCGACCGCCTTCGACCGCATACTCTCGACCCGCTACGGCTTGCGCGCGGCTGATGCCGTCAAGAACGGCGAGTGGGGCCAGATGGTTGCGCTCAGGGGCAACGACATCGTCAGCGTCTCCCTCGACGAGGCAACAGCAGAGACCAAGACCGTCCCCAACGACCTGTACAGGGCAGCACAGACCTTCTTCGGCTAGAGATCGCGTCCGGTTCCTCGCGAGGCGATCACAGCGTGCGCTCTCCACCGCGGATCTCTGGCGAAAAGCTAGGTAGCTTCGTCCCCGACATACGCCCCGATGCGGCGGTAGCGCTCGTGGCGGGCCTCGATAAGGTCTTCGGGCCCCGCGGCTGAGAGGCCGGAGATCACGCGGTCCAGCGCGTCGCCCACGTCACGGATCGCGGTCTTGGGCTCCTTGTGGGCTCCGCCGAGGGGCTCGGGGAGGACTTCGTCAACGATACTGTGCAGCTTCAGGTCCCTTGCCGTCAGCTTCAGCGCCTCGGCGGCCTCGGCGGCCCGGCTCGAATCGCGGAAGATGATCGATGCGCACGCCTCGGGCGCTATGACCGAGAGGTATGAGTTCTCGAGCATCCCAACGTAGTCCGCGACGCACATCGCCAGAGCGCCGCCAGAGCCTCCCTCGCCGATGATCATGGAGATGACCGGGACAGGCGCTCTGGCGAGCGCCATGAGGTCGGCGGAGATAGCCCAGGCCTGGCCCCTCTCCTCGCCCGTGCGCCCGGCGAACGCGCCAGGCGTGTCCACCAGCACCACGATCGGGAGGCCGAAGCGCCCGGCCAGCTCGTAGAGCCTCCTCACCTTGCGGTAGCCCTCCGGGTGCGCCATGCCGAAGTTGCCCTTCACCCTGCTCTTCGTGTCCGCGCCCTTGTCGTGGCCGAGGAGGACCACGTTGTGGCCTCCGCGCTTGAGCCTGGCGAAGCCCCCGCGCACCGCCGGATCGTCGCCGAAGAACCGGTCACCGGAGAGCTCGTAGAAGTCGTCCGAGAGCTCGTCGCGGTAGGCGCGGAAATTGGGACGGTCGGGGTGGCGCGCGACCTGCACGCGCTGGTAGGCAGAGAGGTTCGCGTAGATCCGCCGCTTGGCGGAGTCGAGCGCGCTTTCGAGGCGTGAGATCTCCGCGTGCAGGCCCGCGCTCGAGCCCGCGAGCCGGTGCAGCTCGGCGATGCGCTCCTCGAGGTCTCTGATCGGGCGCTCGAACTCCAGGATCACGAGAGGAACCCCAGCAATCTCTCGAGGTCGCCTTTGAGCGCGAGCCTGTGCACGATTCGATCGACCATCCCGTGATCCCGCTGGAACTCGGCCGTCTGGAAGCCCTCGGGCAGCCTCTCGCGCGTCGTCTGCTCGATGACCCGCGCACCCGCGAACCCGATCCTTGCCCCCGGCTCGGCGATGATCACGTCCGCGGCCGTGGCGAACGAAGCCGTCACCCCCCCGAACGTAGGGTCTGTCAGGACCGAGACGTAAGGCAACGAGCCGTCCATGTACCTCGAGAGCGCGACGCTCGTCTTCGCGAGCTGCATGAGGGAATAGACGCCTTCGAACATCCGGGCTCCCCCCGACGCCGAGACGACCACGAGCGGCAGCCCTTCGGCGGAGGCTTGCTCGATGGTCCGGGCGACCCGCTCGCCGACGACGCTCCCCATAGACCCCCCTATAAACCGGAAGTCCATGACCGCGAGCGCCGCCGGCCGGCCCCCGATCTTTCCTACCCCGCTCAACACGGCGTCGGCAAGACCCGTGTTCGTTCTCGCGTGCGCGAGCCTCTCCTCGTAGCCCTCGAACCCCAGAGGATCCCCCGCCGCCATGCCCCGGTCGCGCTCCTCGAAGCTCCCGGCGTCGGTGAGAAGCCGGATCCGCTCCGGCGCGGGCAGGGGGTAGTGGAACTCGCAGTGGGGACAGACGTTGAACCGGGCGAGGAGGTCCTTCTCGTAGATCGGCTGCCCGCACCGCTCGCACTTGGTGAAGCCGGTGTCGTCGAGCGGGCCGATCCCGCTCTCGGTCTCGGGGACGCTCCGCGTATACTCCCGCCGCTTGCTAAGCCAGTTCCTGATGGCGCCCCCCCGACCTCACGACGCCGGAGAGCGCCTCGCGCACCTCGCGCAGCCACCCTCCGGCCCTCTCCGGTCCACCCTCCCCGACCAGCCGCATCAGCTTGCTCCCGATGATGACGCCGTCCGCCTCCCCGGCGGCTTCGACAGCCGCCTCGGGCGAGCCGATACCGAACCCCAGAGCGACAGGCGCATCGGTCTTCGCACGCGCCCGCCGCAACAGCTCGACGGCGCCGGAGGGCAGGGCGTCGCGCACGCCCGTCACCCCGGCGACCGAGACGCAGTAGACGAACCCGGAGGCCAGCTCACCCACCCGCGCGAGCCGCTCGTCCGTCGAGGTGGGTGCCACGAGCGGGCAGAAGGCTACGCCGGCTTCCGAAGAGAGCCGCGCGAACTCGCCTGCCTCGTCCACGGGCAGGTCGGGAACGACGAGCCCCGAGACCCCCGCCGCCGCGGCCTCGCGCAGGAACTCCTCGATGCCGCGGGCGAAGATCACGTTGTAATAGAGGAGAAAGACTACCGGGACGCGGTCCGAGAAGGTGGAGGCGAGGTCAAGGCAGTATTTAAGGTCCGCGCCGTTCTCGATGGCCAGGGTCGTGGTCTCCTGGATCGTCGGTCCGTCCGCCAGGGGGTCGGAGAAGGGGACCCCGATCTCGACCACGTCCGCGCCCGCCGCGACGTAGGCCTCCCCCACCTCCCGCGCCCCTTCCAGGGTGGGATACCCGCCCGTCAGGTACGGGATGAGCGCGACCCGGTCGTCCCGAAACGCCGTCATGAGCCGCTCGCTACCCGTCACCGGAGACTTCTTCCGCCGTGACACCCAGGGCCTCCGCCACCACCTCGACGTCCTTGTCGCCGCGGCCCGAGAGGTTGATGACCAGATTCTTGCCGGGTCCGAGCTCTCTAGCCACCTTCTCGGCGTAGAAGATCGCGTGCGAGGGTTCGAGCGCGGGGATGATGCCTTCGAGGCGCGAGCAGAGGGTGAAGGCTTCGAGGGCTTCCTCGTCGGTGGCGCTCACGTACTCGGCCAGTCCCGAGTCCTTGAGGTAGGCGTGCTCGGGACCGACGGCAGGGTAATCCAGGCCGGCGGAGATCGAGTGCGCCTCCCGGATCTGGCCCTCTTCGGTCTGCAGGACGTAGCTCAGGTTGCCGTGCAGCACGCCGGGGCGTGCCGCCGGTGAGCGAGGCCCCGTGCTCCCCCGTCTCGAGCCCCCTCCCGCCCGCCTCCACGCCGACCAGCCGCACCCCCTCGCGCCCGACGAACGGGTAGAAGGCCCCGATGGCGTTCGAGCCGCCGCCCACGCAGGCCACCACGGCGTCTGGGTCCCCCCGAACCGCTCGCGCGCCTGCGCCTCCAGCTCCCTGCCGATGATGGCCTGGAAGTCCCGCACGATACGCGGATAGGGCGCGGGTCCCGCCACGGTTCCGATGATGTAGTGGGTGTCCTCGACGTTGGTGACCCAGTCCCTGATCGCCTCGTTGAGCGCGGCCTTGAGGGTCTGCGAGCCGCTCGTCACGGGCACGACCTCGGCCCCGAGCAGCTTCATCCGCACCACGTTCGGCCTCTGGCGGCGGGTGTCCTCCTCGCCCATGTAGACGACGCATTCTTTTCCGTAGAGCGCCGCTACCGTAGCCGTCGCGACGCCATGCTGGCCTGCGCCGGTCTCGGCGATGATCCGCTCCTTGCCCATCCGGTCGGCGAGCAGGATCTGGCCTAGAGCGTTGTTGATCTTGTGCGCCCCCGTGTGCGCCAGGTCCTCCCTCTTGAACCACACGTTCGCCCCGCCCCACTTGCGGGTGAGCCGCTCGGCGAACATCAGCGGGGTCGGACGCCCGACGAAGTCCCGCGACAGAGAGTCGAGCTCCTCGACGAACTCGGGGTCGTTCCTGTAGCGCTCGTAGGCTTCTTCGAGCTCCTCGAGGGCGTGGATCAGGGTCTCAGGGACGTACCGCCCGCCGAAGGCGCCGAAGTATCCACTGTCAACCTTTTGCCGCACGCACGAACCTCCGAACCCGCTCGCCGCTCTTCTTGCCGGGCTTCTCCTCCAGAGAACTCGAAGCGTCGACCCCGTAGGGCTCGAAGAACTCGATCGCCTCGCGCACGTTCTCCGGCGTCAGCCCCCCGGAGACGACGATGTTATCACGCCCCTTCACCGATTTCGCAAGCCCCCAATCGAAGGTCTCCCCCGTCCCTCCGCGCGCCCTCGCGCTCCAGGCGTCCAGCATGATCAGGTCCGCTTCATAACTTTGGATTTCCGCAAGCGCCTCCGCGTTACGAACCCTCAAAGCCTTCATGACAGGGAGACCGGCACCTCGTATGGCCGCCACCGTCTCGGGCGTCTCGTCGCCGTGGAGCTGCGCGAGGTCCAACCCGACCTCACGCGCGGTTTCCAGCACCTCCTCCGGCTCCGCGTCCACGAAGACGCCGACCTTGAGCACGCCGTCCGGGAGCGCGACGCTTATCCTGCGCGCCTCTTCGACGTTCACCTTGCGGGGGCTCTCGGCGAAGATCAGGCCTATCGCGTCGGCCCCGGCGTCGGCGGCCTCGCGCGCGTCTCCAGGATTCGTTATGCCGCAGACCTTGGTGAACACCATAACGAGGAGATTCTACTCCCTCTACGGGATAGCGGAGAGCTTCGCGACGAGCGTGGGATCTCGCATCGCTGCCTCGCCCACCAGAACGGCATCGGCCCCGGCGTCGCGTAGCCTCTTGGCATCATCCGGCGCCTTGACCCCGCTCTCGGCGACGAGCGTAGCACCGGCCAGGCGCGGCGCGAGACGCTCGAAGGTCCCGAGGTCCACGGTGAAATCGCGCAGATCGCGGTTGTTGACCCCGATGACCTGGGCGCCGGACTCGAGCGCCAGCTCCGCCTCTTCTTCGTCGTGGACCTCGACGAGCGGCGTGAGGCCGACCTCGACGGCCAGAGAGACGTACCGGGCAAGCGCAGCGGCGTCGAAGAGCGCCGCTATGAGCAGGACGGCGTCGGCACGGGTTCCGGCTTCGATAACTTGCACCTCGTCCACGGTGAAGTCTTTGCGGATGACGGGGAGCGTGGTGGCGTCGCGCGCGGCGTCGAGGTCTTCGAGGGAGCCTTTGAAGCGCTCTGGCTCGGTGAGGACGGAGATGCAGCTCGCGCCCTCTGTTTCGTAACGCGCACCCCACTCGGCGGGGTGCGCCTCGCGGATAAAGCCGGCCGATGGCGAGGCGCGCTTTATCTCGGAGATGACGGAGAGACCGGGGGCCGAGAGCGCTCCGGCGAAGTCCCGCTTCTCGAAGAGGAGAGCTCGCTGGTAGAGCGTGTCGAGGTCCGTGGTGCTCCGCACCTCCTCAGCACGGCGGAGGGCCGCGGCGGCGAGCTCGTCGAGGACGGTGGCGCGACTCACCCTATGCCCCCGATACGTCGTGTCGTGTGAACGAAGTCCTCGAGCGCCGCGAGAGCCTTGCCTGACGCGATGGACGTCTCCGAAAGGTGCACGCCCTGTTCGACGGTCTTCGCTTTCCCCGAGACGTAAACGGCGGCGCCGGCGTTGAGAAGAACCATGTCCCGGGCGGCCCCGGTCTCCTCGCCGGAGAGGACGTCGCGCAGGATACGTGCGTTCAGGTGGGCGTCGCCGCCGAGGAGGCCGTCGGGGGCGTGGCGGGCGAGGCCGAAGTCTTCGGGGGCTATCTCATACTCCTCGATGTCCCCTTCCTCCACCTCGGCGACGAGGGTCCTGTCGGTGACCGTGATCTCATCCATCCCGTCCGTCCCGTGCACCACGAGGGCCTTCTCCGCTCCAAGCCCTCGCAGCGCCTCGGCGACGGGCCGCACGTAGGCGCCGCCGAAGACGCCGACTACCTGGCGCCTGGCACCGGCGGGGTTGGTGAGCGGCCCGAGCAGGTTGAAGACCGTGCGGAAAGGCAGCTCGGCCCTCACGGGGGCTACGAACTTCATCGCCGGGTGATGCGTGCGGGCGAACATGAAGCCGATGCCGGACTCTTCTATGCATTTGCCAACCTGCTCCGGCCCTAGCTCTATCTCGGCGCCGAGCGCTTCGAGGACGTCGGCGCTGCCGGCCTGGCTCGTGGCGGCCCTGTTGCCGTGCTTCGCTATGGTTACGCCCGCTCCGCGCGCCACGAAAGCGGCGGCCGTGGAGACGTTGATCGTACCCTTCGCATCACCACCCGTGCCGCAGGTGTCAACGACATCCTCGGGCGCCTCCACCCTGGCGGCGAAGCGGCGCATCGCGCGGGCGAAGCCGACTATCTCCGAGACCGACTCACCTCGCACCCTCAAAGCCGTCAGGAGCGCCGCCGTCGCGGCCGGAGGCACCGTCCCCTCCATGATCGTCTCGAGCGCCCGCTCGGCCTCGCCCTCGGTCAGGGGCTCCCCGGCCGCAGCCTTGCGCAGGGCATCGCGCAGCATCCCCTCTAGACCTCGAGGAAGTTCTTCAACAGCTCGTGCCCGCTGCGGGTCAGCACGCTCTCGGGATGGAACTGGACGCCTTCGACTGGGTAGTCGCGATGCCTGACGCCCATGATCGTGCCGTCCTCGGTGCGCGAGGTGACCAGGAGGTCCTCTGGCAAGGACTCGGGCTCGATGACGAGCGAGTGGTAGCGGGTCGCCTCGAAGCCCTGCTGGACCCCTCTGTAGACGCCCTCGCCGTCGTGCAGGATCTTCGCCGTCTTGCCGTGTACGGGCTCGCCGCGCACTATCTCGGCCCCGAAGGCCTGTCCGATCGCCTGGTGGCCCAGGCAGACGCCGAGGATGGGGACCTGGCCGGAGACCTTCTCGATGACCTCGACCGAGACGCCGGCCTCCTTCGGCGTGCACGGACCGGGCGAGACGCACTATCCTGTCCGGGTGGAGCTCGAGGACCTCTTCCGGCGTGACCTCGTCGTTGCGCCGGACGAGTACCTCCGCGCCCAGCTCCCCGAGGTACTGGACCAGGTTGTACGTGAAGGAGTCGTAGTTGTCGATGACCAGGACCCGCATGATCGTCGAGGATTTTAGCCGATAACCCGCACCCCAACAGCGAGGAGGCGCCTTGACCCTGATCCTGACCGAAAGTGAGGTCGAGGAGCTACTCGACATGCCCTCGACCCTCGACGCCGTCGAAGCGGTCCTGCGCGACCAGGCCGAAGGGAAAGCGACTAACCGCGCCCGCCGCAGGATCGCCCTCCCGAAGGGCAGCCTGAACTACATGGCCGCCGGAGCTCCTGGCATCGGGGCTCTCGGGCTCAAAGCCTACTCCGTCGCCCGCACCGGCGCCCGTTTCTACACGATGCTCTTCGACCCCGAGAGCGGGGAGCTGCTCTCGATCCTCCAGTCTGACAGGCTCGGCCAGATGCGCACCGGCGCCGCGAGCGGCGTGGCAACGAAGCACCTCGCCCGCGAGGACGCGACCACTCTGGGTCTCTACGGGGCGGGCTGGCAGGCAGAGAGCCAGCTCGAAGCGATAGCCGCGGTCAGGGACCTTACGCGCGTCATCGTCCACAGCCGCAGCGAGGAGTCGCGCAAGCAATTCGCAGAGAAGATGAGCGAGAGGCTTGGCATGGAGGTGGAGACCACCCACTCGGCCGACGAGCCAGCTGCCCAGGACATCGTCGTCACCGCGACCTCGGCGAAGGAGCCGGTCCTGCTAGGCGAGTGGCTGAGGCCGGGAGCGCACGTCAACGCCGCAGGCTCCAACTTCCTGTTCAAGAGCGAGATCGACCGCGAGGTCGTCAGGCGCGCGAGCTTCGTCTGCGTCGACTCGCGCGAGGAGCTCGGCCTCGAAGCCGGCGACCTCCTCAACCCCCTCGAGACAGGCCTCATACTCCCCGAGGCCATCTACGAACTCGGCCAGGTCATAGCGGGACAGGTCAGAGGCCGCCGAGGCGCCCGAGGACATAACCCTCTTCGCCAGCCAGGGACTGGCCCTCGAGGACCTGGCTGCAGCCCGCGTTGTCTACGACCGGGCCGTCGAGCACGACGTAGGCCGCGAAATAGAGTTTTGAAAAATAGCCGTCAGCACGTCGAGCCTTCGGCTTTCAGCACGCTTCGGCCCTTCGGGCCTCGCTTCTCAGCACGCCGCCTTGGCTTCGCCAGGCGGCTTTCAGAAAGCAGGGAGGACGCGACATGGTGCTTCCCTGCGCCAGTCCAAGGATATGCCCAAGAGTGTCTCTCCAAGCGTGACCGGGCATGAGCCGACCGGCAGAGAAAGCTGAAATGCTGACAAGCGAAGGCGAAGCCTGAGCGTGCTGACAAGGCGCGAAGCGCCGTGCTGACAAGCGAAGCCTGCGAAGGGCGTAGCGTGCTGACAAGCGACCCAAGGGAGCAAAATTGGCCGAGATCTTCGAGAACCCGCCGCAGATAGAGCCCGACTACGAGCCGCTGGGCGCAGCAGAGCTGGTGGACCACGGCGGGCGCAGCGTGCGCCTGAAGGCCGGGTCCACGATCGTGGAGGTCTCCGCCCTCGCCGAGGACATCTTCCGGGTCGGGGCGTTCCCGGACGGGAGCACGCCGAGGTACGACTCCGAAGCTATTGCGAAGCAGGATTGGGAGCCGGTCGAGGTCTCGATGGAGAGGTCGGATGGAAAGCTCACGCTCTCCACCTCCGCGGCGACAGCCCATATATCCCTCGACCCCTTGCGGATCTCCTTCTCCGACGAGGAGGGACGAGTGCTCGCGGCTGACGAGGAGGAGCTCGGGATGGGCTTCTCGCGGCGGCCGGACGCCGACGTCTTCACCCAGCCGCTCGGCCCTTCGCCGCGGATGTACAAGAGGCGTGCGGAGGGGGAGCGGTACTTCGGCTGCGGGGAGCGCACAAGCGGGCTCGAGAAGACGGGCTCGCACCAGATCTTCTGGAACGTGGACCCGCCCCTGGGACACACGGCCGCCTTCAACAACCTCTACACCTCGATCCCGTTCTCCTTCTCGATGACGAGCGGCAGGGCTCACGGCCTCCTCTTCGACAACCCGGGGCGCGTCGAGATCGACCTGGCGCTCGAGGACGAAGGCCGCGCCTACTACGGAGCCGAGGGCGGCAACCTCGTCTACTACGTCTTCTGCGGCCCGACCCCGGCAGAGGTGCTGTCCAGCTACACCGAGCTGACGGGCCGCACTCCAATGCCGCCCCTCTGGTCCCTGGGTAACCAGCAGTGCCGCTACAGCTACATGGACGAGGACGAGGTGCGCGAGGTGGCGCGCAATTTCCGGGAGCGGGACATCCCGTGCGACGTCATCTACCTCGACATCCACTACATGGACGGCTACCGAGTCTTCACCTGGGATAAAGAACGCTTCCCCGATCCCGAGAAGCTCACCTCCGACCTGGCGGAACAGGGCTTCCGCGTCGTGACCATAGTGGACCCCGGCGTGAAGGTGGACGAGAACTACCCCGTCTACACGGAAGGGCGAGCCCGAGACCTGTTCTGCAAGACGGGCGCGGGGGAGGAGTACCACAATGCCGTGTGGCCGGGGATCTGCGCGTTTCCGGACTTCGCGAGCTCCGAGACCCGAGAGTGGTGGGGCGAGAACCACAAAGCGCTCCTGGACAGGGGTGTCGCGGGGATCTGGTGCGACATGAACGAGCCGTCGCTCTTCATCCCCAAGCAGTCCACTATGCCAGGCGACGTGGTGCATCCGGGCGACGACGACCCCAGATTCCACGCCCAGATCCACAACGCCTACGGCTCCCTCATGGCCCGCTCGGTGCGCGAGGGCCTGCTGAAGCTCAGGCCCGACGAGCGTCCGTTCGTGATCACCCGCGCCGGCTACGCCGGCCTGCAGCGCCACGCGATGCAGTGGACGGGGGATAACTCCTCCTGGTGGGAGCACCTCTGGATGAGCATGCCCCAGCTCCAGAACCTCGGCCTCTCGGGCGTCGCCTGGGCCGGGGTGGACGTCGGCGGCTTCTGGGGCGACACGAACGCTGAGCTACTGGCCCGGTGGGCGGAGTTCGGCGCCTTCCAGCCCTTCTGCCGTAACCACACCGCCATAGGCACCCGCCGCCAGGAGCCCTGGGCCTTTGGCGAGCCCTGCGAGTTGGTGTACCGCAAGATGATGAAGCTCCGGCAGCGCCTCCTCCCCTATCTCTACTCCCTCTTCGAGGAGTGCCACAGGACGGGAGCCCCGATCCTCAGGCCCCTGCTCTTCGAGTATCCCGAGGACGAGACTACCTACACCGCGGACGATGAGTTCCTCCTTGGCGACGCCCTGCTCGTCGCGCCCATAACCCGCCCCGGCATCGAGCACCGGCACGTCTACCTGCCACGGGGTTGCTGGTTCCACTACTGGACGGGCGAGCGCTTCGACGGACCCGCCCATATCCTCGCCCACGCCCCGCTGGGCGAGCCGCCACTGTACGTCAAGGCGAATACCGCTGTCCCGATGGGACCGGACATGGCCCATACGGGCGAGGGGACGTGGGATCCGCTGACCCTCCTCTTCTACCCGACCGAAGGCGCAGACGATTCGTCCCTGTACGAGGACGCAGGAGATGGCTTCGGCTACGAGGACGGAGGGTACGCCAGGCGTACCGTCTCGTGCGAGGAGACTGCGGGGAGTGTCACGGTACGTATCATGGAGCGCCTTGGCTCCTTCGTCCCTCAGAGGCAAGTGTTGCGCCTGGAGTTGCGCGGCTTCGGCTCTGCGCCGGAGTCGGTGGAGGTGAACGGGGAGGCGATCGAGTCTAGCTACGACGAGGAGATAGGGGCGGTGATCGTAGCACTGGATGAGGCCGGGGACGCCATTACCGTCGAGGTCGTGCGCTAGGAGGCAAGGAGTTTTATCAGGTCGGGGTCGGCGAAGTCCTCCGCCACCAAGTCGCGTCCGTCCTCGGCGGGGAGGCCAGGGAGGAGGGCCTCGACTACTTTCGAGTTGCTCCACGTAGGCAGGTGGAGCGAGTCGGTCTCGGCGAGCGTGCCGTCGAGGTCGAAGATCAGGGCCCGGTACAAGGCTCTAGCCCCCGTAAAGGAACATGTTCAACGCGCGCGTGATTATGAGGAGCGCCCCGACGTAGAGCAGCAAGAGGAGGTGCCCGCGCTCCCGTCCTTTGCGCAAGGGGCTCGTCTTGTACTCGGCCATCCCGAGCAGCAGCGCTACCGCGCACAGCCCCCACACCCAGTAGTAGGCGAAGTAGCGGGCGAAGTCGCCGGGGTAGGGCCGTATCGTCGCCCACGCGAACGCCCCGGTGACGAAGGCCGCCAGGGAGAGCGTTGCGACGAACAGCACCCGGTTCGGCCGGCTTCGCCGGCCCCAGGCGAGCCAGTCCGCAAGTATCCCCATAAAGCCGCGCGTTCCGGTCTTCACGAGATCTATGTTAGCAGCCGGTGGCGAGATGCCGGTAAACCCGACCTCACCGCATATCACCTGACGGCGACCACCCGCCCGCCGGTGATCTCTATCAGCTCGGCCGGCTTCATCCCGAAGACCGCATGAGTGTGCCCCGCGGCGGCCCAGACCTCTTCCTCGCGCATGAGGTCCTCATCCACCAGCGTCAGGGGCCGCTCGGCGTGGCCCACCGGCGGCACACCGCCGATGGGGAACCCGGACTTCTCGCGGACGTAGGCGGCGTCGGCCATCTCGACCGGCTCGGAGACGAGGTCGGAGATCCTGGCCTCGTCCACGCGGTTCGCGCCGCCGGCGAGGACAAGCACGGGACTTCCCGTCTCTCGGCCCCGGAAAACTAGCGACTTGACGATCTGCTCCACCCTGACGTCGAGGGCCTCCGCCGCCTCGGCCGCGCTGCGCGCGGTCCGATCCAGCTTTACGATTCCGGGCTCGAAGCCCAGATCCTCCAGCGCCTCCCTCACCCTTCGTACGCCGGAATGCGATTCGAGTCCCATCCTCTCCCCTCCAGGTTCAATAGCGCCACGGCTGCCGGCCCGGAGAGTAGTCTAGCTCACCCCTCGAGTCCCTGGAACGAGACCAAGGGTCACGACCAGTAGTACGGCGCAGATCAGGTAGGCCCAGGCGAAGCCGGCCGCCCCTACGACGAACCCGAAGACGAAAGCGCCTGCGCCGGTACCGGCGTCGAAGGCGACGTTCCACAGCGTGCTCCCGAGCCCGTACTCCGACTTCGGGACGCGCTCCATGGTCAATAGCAGCGTGGTGTTCTGGAGCATTCCGAAGCCCGCCCCGAACAGGAGCGAGCCACCGAGCAGCGCGAAGCCTTCCAGGGAGAGCGCCACCATCCCGAGCGCGGCGCACAGGAGGCCGGGGGCAAGGAGAGCACGAGGGTCCCGGCGGTCTCCGAAGCGCCCCGCCCACCAGCGGAAGAAGGTGGCGGAGAGGCCGAGGAGCAGCAGAGCCGTAGCGGCGGAGAAGAGCCCGGGTCCGGGCGCCGAGAGGGGGAGGAAGGTGACAACGACGCCCGAGGCGGCCGTGCAGGACGTGAAGAGCACGAAGACGCGCAGGAGCGCGGGTCTTCCGAATAGGGACAGGAAGCCCGCGCCCTCTTCGTGCCTGTCCGAAGAGCCTATGCCGAGCGCGGCGGAGAAGGCGAGGAGGGGCGAGAGGGCCCCGATCAGGAAGACCAGGGCGAAGCCGGAGCGCTCCACGATCCAGAGCCCGAGGGCGCCGCAGAACACGGTAGGCAGCGTTAGGGCTACACCGTACAGGCCGAGCGCTTCGCCGCGGCGTCCGGGTGGGGCCAGCTCGGTCACGAGCGCGGCGAGCGCCACGATCGCCGCCCCGAACCCCGCTCCCCGCACCAGGGTGACGGCGAGGATGGCAGGCACCTCTTCGAACGAGAGATAGAGGAAAGCAGGCAGCCCGAGCAACAAGAGCCCAGCCGCAAGCACGGCCCGGTAACCGAAGCGCGCCAGGACGCGCGGCATCCCGACCTGCGCCAACACGGTCGAGAGCATGAACACGGCGGTCGCCAGCCCCGCGCCGGAGCTTCCGCCTCCGGCCGCCTCGGCGTAGAGGGGTACGACCGAGAGCAGGAGGTAGAAACCGACCATGGTGAAGACAGAGGCGAAGAGCACCAGGACCATCGGCCTGGACGCCAGGACGCGCGGCCCCAGCTCATTATTATTACCGGGAGACACTCGCTGGATTCTACCGTCTGGAGAGTAGAATAGCGTCTATGCGCCGACTGCTAGCCCTCTCATGCGCCATAGTCCTGGTGGACACGGTCTTCTACGCGGCGCTAACCCCGCTGGTGCCCTACTTCAGCGAAGAGTTCGGCCTCTCCAAAGCAGCGGTCGGCGTCTTGAGCGGGGCGTACGGGGCCGGGGTGCTCGTGGGCTCAGCGCCGGGCGCCTACCTCGCCTCGAGGAGCGGCGTGAAGGTTGCGGCCGTGGTCGGGCTGATCCTGATGTCCCTTACCAGCCTCGCGTTCGGGCTCGCAGACGCGGCTCCCCTGCTAGTGCTCGCGCGGTTCGTCGGGGGGTTCGGCAGCGCCCTCTCGTGGGTCGCGGCCTTCACCTGGCTCACGGCGCGCGCGTCCGAAGAGAGGCGCGGGGAGATGATCGGGCTCATGCTCAGCGCCGCGGTCTTCGGGGCGCTGCTCGGCCCCGTCCTCGGGAGCGTGGCCGCTACGGTCGGGATGGTCCCCGCCTTCGCAGCCGTCGCCATTGTGGGCGCCGGGATCTCGCTGTGGGCCGCCATCGAACCAGCCCCCGCGCCCACCGGGAGGGCGCCCTCCTTCGCGATGCTCAAGCCGGTCTTGCAACCCCGCCTGGCGACCGGCCTCTGGCTGATCGGGCTCTCTCCCCTGCTCTTCAGCGTACTGACCGTGCTCGTGCCGCTGGAACTCCACCGGCTCGGGTGGGGCGCCGCCGCGGTCGGCGCGGTCTTCCTGGTGAGCGCAGCCTTCGAGGCCGCCGTACACCCTCTGCTCGGGCGCTGGTCCGATCGCGCCGGCTACCTCAGACCGGTTGTGGTCGGCCTGCTCGCCAGCGTCGGCATCCTGCTCGCGCTGCCGTGGGTAGGCAACCCCTGGGCCCTGACGCTTCTCGTCCTCCTGGCCAGCGGGGCCTTCAATGCCACGCTCGTGCCCGGCACGGCGCTCTTCTCGCGCGGCACCGAGAAGGCGGGGATGGACCAGGCCCTGGCCTTCGGCATCACGAACTTCGCCTGGGCCTCAGGCTACGCCGTCGGCGCACCGGTGGGCGGCGCTCTCGCCGACCTCGGGGGCGACGCCCTCTCATACCTCTTCCTTACCGCTGTTTGCGTGCTGACCTTGCTGCTACTGCGAAAGACCGTCTAGCCAGAGCCTTGCCGACCACCCTCGCCTGCGGCAGCAAGCGGTCGCGCCATCGGTGGCGGACCGTCAGGACAGCCGCGGTAGCCGGCATGATCGGACCGGCCCTCTTCGCGGTCTTACTCCTCGCGCTGAGCGCGATCGAGTACGACTTCATGCTGGGGATCGGCTGGCGGCCCCTCAACGACCCTGCCGGCGCCTGGCCGAGCGGCCTCGCTCTGGGTCCCTACGGCCGGGTACAGGTCTGGAGCTTCGTTCTCTCGGGTTTTCTGTTGATGGTTTTCGCCGTCGGACTACACTTCGGGGCGACGGGCGGGCGTGGATCGCGGGTAGGTCCGGCATTGCTCTTCGTCGCCGGGACGGCGATGGCGCTCATGGCCTTCGAGACGGACCCGATACGGCGCACCGGTCCGCGCACGCTGCATGGCTGGATCCACGACGCCGCCTTCGTGCTCTTCGTTATCGCCGTGCTGGCCGCCTTCATCTTCCTGTGGCGAAGGCTGAGGAAGGATCCCAGCTGGCGAGGTCACGCCCGGTACACGCTCGTCACGGGCGTGCTGGCCGCTCTGCTGCTCCTCTTACCGGGGGTAGCGTACTACCTCTTTCTCCTCGTGGTCCTCGCGTGGTTCGAGGTAACGGCGCTCCGTCTCTGGCGGATCCAAGGTCCCTAGCTCACCTCGCAGATAAAGAGCGGAGGGATGTGCATGTAGGTAGTCCTCGGGCTCGGGCCGACGGTGTCCTGAGCCATCTCGAGAGCCTGGGCTACAGAATCTGAGCGCTTGAAGCCCATGCGCTTGGTGGCCGTCGGGTCGCCGCCGACGAAGATGACGTCTCCGAGGTGCTCGAGGGCGTGAGCTGCCCAGTACAGCACGGTGAAGGGATGGACGCCATGGTAGGCGTAGGAGTTGCGGTAGAGGGTGCGGTACCAGGGGTCGCGGGCGTACTTCTCCTCGTAGCGAGAGGCGATCTCGTGCAGGTCCATCGTCTCCGGGATGACCTCGTTCCAGAGGTCGATGTAGGACGGATGGTGGACCTCGTGGAACTCCTCCGGCACGGGGTGCGTCCCGATGAGTACTCCGCCCTGGCGCACCAGCGGCTTGCCCCTGTACAGGTTGAAGAGGTAGCCGAGGAGCATGTTCATGACCAGCAACGGGTTCATTATGGAGTTGACGTTGTACGGACCGAGGTACGGGACCCCGAGCAGCAGCACGTCCGCCTGCCCCTCCACCGGCACGAGCTGCTGGCGGTAGGTGTGCTTCAAGGTCTCGGCGTGGACGGGGTCTGTGGCGCCGGCCTGGACGCTAGTCATCCGGTGCGGGGCCTTGATGCTCTGGAAGACCTTGCGGGCGGCCCGGCGCGGCATCGAGCGCGTCGCCCTGTGGTTGGCGAGAAAGTTGGCTTTGGTGATGGGGTTCCACTCGTACTCGGGTTTCGCCATGAAGTCGAAGACGCCCGGGTAGGAGGCGTTGTTCAGCGTCGTCTCTATGTGGAAGACCTTCACGTTCTCGTCGAAGATCCTGCCCATCCTGTCTATGGACCCGTGCATGGCCGAGTTCGGCGGGTCCATGAGCGAGCGGGTGTGCTCGAGCGTCTCGGGGTTGTGGTGGTGACGGATCGAAGAATAGGGCGAGAGGCCGGTGTGGACGGACTTGTGGCCGCCGTCCATCGGGATGTAGTTGACGTTCACGTAGACCAGGAGGTCGCTCTCGGCGACGCGGCTGCTCACGCGGACCTCCTCACCCCGCTCCGTCTCCCCTATGGTGGTGTGGTTCTCCTCGTCTTCTGCGTCGTAGTTGTAGAGCCGGTCGGGGTAGAAGCGATCGACTATCCTCTTGCCCAGGACGTGCTGGATCTCCGCTCTCGTCATCCGGCGGTGCAGCCCCAGAGCCGCGATCAGGTGGATGTCCTCCACACCCTTCGCGTAAGCCTTCTCGAGCACCTTCTCTATGACGAGCTGGCGGTTGTCCGGGGCCCTCATGGGCGGAAGCGGGATCGAGAGGTCGTCGAAGGCGATCGTCAGCTTCATCCCGGGGCGCAAAAGATCATGCAGCGGCTCCATACCCATCGGTTCCAGGAGCGCCCGCTCGATAGCGACACCGGGGTCGGCGAGCGGCTCGAGAGGGCCCGGAGGATAGATTACGCGAGTCCCGTCCGGCAGCTTCTCGTAGTGGAACCCGTCCCCCGCGTTGAACATCATCGGGGGGCTGTCTTTATCGAGGATGGTGATGAAGCCCGGACGGCTCATTTTTCCTCCCTCTGGTCGGAAAGGTTTCAGGTCTGATGCCTCTGCTGAGGCCTGACGCCTCTGTGGTCGAAGACCACTCTGATGTGGCCGTTGCGGCCGGCCGAGCGCGCCGCGCCGATGGCTTCACTGTAGTCGCGCAGCCGGAAGCGCGGGCCGACCATGGTCTCGAGTTGTATCTCCGGGGCGAGGCGGAGCGCCAGCTGGAAGCTCTTGATCCTCTCCCCCCCGTACTCTTCTACTCCGTAGGCGTAGGAGCCGGTCAGGCTCACCTCCTTGTACCACAGCGCCGTGAGGTCGAGGCAACTGCGCGCGGGCGGCATCCCCACGAGGGAGACCTGCCCGCCGGGCCGGGCGAGCCTCACCGCGTCCTCCATCGTCCCGGGCGAGCCCACGCACTCGAAGACCCTGTCCGCGCCACCCATGACGACAGGCTTGCCGATCTCCGGTCTGTACGCCTCCGTTCCGAGCACGGCGGGTAGCTTTGTGTAGGTCTCTTTCGGATGCACCACCTCGTCCGCGCCGAGGCGGAGGGCTTCCTTTCTCTGCCGGTCGTGCTTGGCGACGCAGATCAGCCGCCCCACGCCCGTGAGCCTCTTCAGCGCCGCGACGACGAAGAGACCGACGGGGCCGGCCCCTACCACGAGCGCCGTCTCGTCTGGTCCCGGCTCGTTCTTTAGCGCCGCGTGGACCGCGCAGGCGAGGGGCTCTATCGCCGCGGCCGCCTCGTCCGGCACGTCTTCCGGGACCCTGTGGAGCTGGGTAGGGTGGGCTACGAGAGTGCCATCCGACCAGCCTCCGCCCGTGTCGCAGCAGAAGCCGGTCTGGATACCGGGTGCGATGTCGCCCTTCGCGACGTTCACGCACAGGGCGTACCGGTCGGTGGCGCAGTAGGGGCACGGCAGGTCTATGCCGCGCACAGCGCAGCCGAGAGCCGGCTCGAGTACCACCCGATCGCCAGCGAGGAAATCTCCTCTGTCTTCGGTTACGACGCCAACGACCTCGTGACCGAGGACGAAGGGGGGGGGATGTGATCGGGGAGAAGTACGGTGAGTTCTCGGACGAGAGCGTGCCCAGGTCCGAGCCGCAGATGCCCGAGAGGAGCGGCTTCACCCTCACCCACTCGTAGGTCGGGAGGCCTGGCTCCGGGACATCCTCCAACTTCAGCGGGGAGAAGCGGCTGGTCTCCAGGTTCTTTATGCGCTTCGCGCCGGCCCGCATGAGCAGGTAGCGGGGCACGGACTTGCTGTAGCGGAGGGCGAGCATCCTAGACCTTGTCTGGGGAGGAGCCGTTCTTGCTCCAGTGCCGGAGCTGCCAGCCCCTGTCCTTCGCCGCCGCAGCGAGCCTCCTGTCGGGATTTACGGCCACCGGGTTGCCGACGGCCTCGAGCATCGGGAGGTCGGAGATCGAGTCCGCGTAAGCGTAGGAGCGGCCGAGGTCGACGCCCCTCTTGCGGGCGAAGGAGGCGAGCATCCGGGCGCGCGCCTCGCCCGCGACCGGCGCCCCCGAGAGCTCGCCGGTGTACACTCCGTCCTCCTCGGCGAGCGAGGAGGAGAGCACGTCGTCCGCGAGGTCCTTGAAGGGATCCAGCAGGAAGTCCAGAGCGCCCGAGAGCAGGACCACGCGGTGGCCCATCCGCTTGTGCTCCCGCAGGCATTCCAGGGCGTCGGGGTAGATACGGCTCAGGGTGAAGCCGGGGAAGCTCTCCTGGCCGAGGTGCCTGGCGCGGGAGGGCTTCCAGCCCGCGTAGTTCTTGTAGAACGCGCGGTTGAAGTGGGCGCGGCTGACCTTGTCGAGCGCCCAGTAGAAGGGGATTCTGGAGAGGAACGCCGCGGCCCAGAGCGGTCGCGCCGCCGCCGGCATCTCGCGCATCTTGAGCCAGGCGTAGTACGAGACTACGTTCGAGCCGACGAGCGTGCCGTCCACGTCGAAGATCGCCGCCACCTCCCCCGGCTCCTCCGCCACCGCCTTCCTCCGCTTCTTGCGGCTCGGGCGGGTCGTGAGCGCCGGCAGGTGCGTCCCCTGCAGCCAGGCTTTCCAGTCGAGAGCCGTGATGTCGAACGGGAACTCCTCCCTATCCTGCGGGGGCAGGGACTCGAAGAGCAGCGCGGTGCGGGCCGTGGAGAAGGTCGCTGTAGCGGAGGAATAGGGACCGTAGATGCGACTGTAATAGAGGCTCATCCTGGCGCGCTTCTCGGCGCGCGCGATCCTGCCCCGCAGGTCCGCGACGATGTGCCCCTCCGGCATGCGCGAGAGCACCTTGCCCGCTACGTCCAGGCCGACGAGCTCGGCTTTGAGCCGGCGCTCCACGGCCCTGCGGCCCGGGAACGTCCACTCGCTGGGCTGTATAGGGCGCCCCCCCGAGTCCCGCAAAGGGTTCTCCTGGAAGTACTCTCTGACGTGCTCGTAGAGCTGCCGGTAGCGCAGAGGGTTGCGATCGCCAGAGGCCACCTGGAAGACCTCGGGCGCCGAGGGCCGTCGTGTGGCGGCGGCTAGAGTGGCGTTCACGACGTGGTCCACAGGGACGATGTCTATGAGGCTCTCGGGGTCGCCGGGGAACTCCCTGATGATGCCCTTGGCGAAGGCCATGATGATGGGATCGGCCATCCTGGAACCCTGGATCCAGCCCGGATAAGGCTCCCCGTGGCTGCTCTCGATAATCGCCGGTCTTACGATGACGAGCGGCGTCTGCCCCCTCTCCCGCACGACCATGCGCTCGGCGAGCGATTTGGTGAAGGTGTAGACGTCGTGCCAGCCTAGAGCGCGGGCCCGCTCCGTCCCCCGCTCGACGAGGCGCTCGCGCATCCAGGCCCGCCTGAGCTGGTCCACCCTCTCGGCGACCTCCTCCTCCTCGCCGACCATCCCGAGCTCCCTCTTCGCCTCCGTCTCGAAGCGCCTGAGCAGCGAGCGCTCGCGCGAGGCCTCCTCGACCTCCCGGACCACGCCCTCGAGGTGGGACACCTCCTCGTAAGGATCCAGGGTGGTCCCGTTCGGCGACGTGGCCCCGGGCGGCTCCTCCGGCGCGAAGCCCTCGCGCATGCCCGCGACGTAAGCGGTCGAGATGTGCAGAAAGAGCGGCCTCTTCTCCCAGCCGCGCGCGAGCCTGAGCAGGTCCAGAGTGCCGTGGACGTTCGACTCGACAGCGGCGTCTAGAGGAGCGTCGAAGACGACCGAGGCGGCGGAGTGGATGACGACGTCGACCTCGCGCGAGAGCTCGGAGATATCCTCTTCGCCTAGCCCCAACGAGGGCGCGTGGACGTCCCCTTCGAGCACGCGCACCTTCTGTGAGACGTGCTCATCGAAAGCGTCGCCGAGCTCCCGACGGAGCCTGCGGAAGGCGGCCGAGCCGAGCACGTCGTTGTCGAACCTCGCGGCTGCGTCTCTCTCGCGGGAGGGCCGGATCAGGAGGTACAGGCAACCTAGCTCCGGAAGGTTGCGCAGGATCTTCTCGACGAGCGCCGTCCCCAGGAAGCCGGTCCCCCCGGTCAGCAGGATCGACCTCCCGTGGTAGCCCTCAGCGAGCACGTGTCTTCCTCGCCCTCTCGCCGAACTTACGCTCCCTGCCCGCGAGCAGGGCCTTCGCGTTCTCCCTGTGCCGCCACAGGACCACCACTCCGCCGACTACCGTGTAGATGACGTAGGGCAGAGGCTGGCCGGTCAGAAGGAACGCGAATGGGCTAACGATCATCAGCACGATGGCGGCTAGCGAGGTGTAGCGGCTGGTGAGCGCCACGGTCCACCATAGCGCGAAGAGCACCAGCCCCACGGGCGGCGCGAGCCCGATGGTCGTCCCGGCCCCCGTGGCCACGGCCTTTCCCCCCTTGAACCCCAGAAACACCGACCAGCAGGCCCCGATAACGGCGGCGAGGGCCACGGCAGCTATGACCCAGCCGTCGTCCGTTAGCGCGCGCGCCAGCACTACGGGTACGAACCCCTTGAGCATATCCCCGAGCATGGTGAGCGCGGCGGGCCACTTGCCCGCGCTGCGCAGGACGTTGGCCATTCCGATGTTGCCGCTGCCCTCCTTGAGTACGTCCACGCCGAAGGCCCGACCCACCAGTAGGCCGGTGGGTACGGAACCCAGCAGGTACCCGCACAGGACGAGGAGAACCCCTAACATAGCGGAGAGAGTATAGCCCAACGGAGGCACGCGGGCTTGCGCGCGTGCCTCCGCCCGGAGGAGCTCCGAAGCACGCCGGGCGGCGCCGGTAAAGGAGGTTCAATCCGGGCAGACGGACCGCACGCCGGGACGCCAGAACAGGTCGAGATCCAGCCTCATCCAGGCTAGAGCCACAGCTCGCGGGCCCTAGCGACCTCGAGCGCCCGCGACATCGCGCGCGCCTTGTTGCGCGTCTCCTCGTACTCCAGGGAGGGTATGGAGTCAGCGACGACGCCGCCTCCGGCCTGGAAGTAGGCTACGCCTTCTTTGAGGAGCGCTGTGCGGAGCGTTATGCAGGTGTCGAGGCGGCCGTCCACGCCGTAGTAGCCTGTGGCGCCGGCATAGGGGCCGCGCCGGGTGGGCTCGAGCTCGTCTATGATCTCCATCGCCCGAACCTTCGGCGCCCCCGATACGGTGCCGGCCGGGAAGGCGGCGGCTAGAGCGTCGAGCGCGGTGAGGTCTGATCTCAGATCCCCCTCCACGGTCGAGACTATGTGCATGACGTGCGAGTAGCGCTCTACCTCCATAAAGCTCGCGAGCTCCACGGAGCCGATCTCGCTCACCCGCCCGAGGTCGTTGCGCCCGAGGTCAACGAGCATTACGTGCTCGGCCCGTTCTTTCTCGTCGGCGAGGAGCTCTTCGGCCAGAAGAGCGTCCTCCTCCGGCGTCGCGCCCCTGGGGCGTGTGCCCGCTATGGGACGGGTCATCACGCGCCGGCCCTCGGCGCGCACCAGCGGCTCAGGGGAAGCTCCGACGAGGGATAGATCTCCTAGCTTCAAATACGTCATGTACGGGGATGGGTTGACCGTGCGCAGACCCCGGTACAGGAGGAGCGGGTCGAGGTCCCCCACCTCCGCGGCGAACCTCTGTGACGGCACGATCTGGAACGCGTCTCCTGCCCTTATGTACTCCTTCGCCTTCTCGACAGCCTCCTCGTAGCGCTCCCTGGTGAAGTTCGAGGAGACTCCGAAGTCCTCGCTGCCCGACGGCAGCGCTCGGCGTGCCAGCGGGGCCGAGAGCCGCTCCGCGACCCGCCGGATGTCGTCGGCAGCCCTGCGGTAGGCCGCCGCGAACCCCTCCCCCTCCACGTCGCGCAACCGGGCTGCGTCGACGAGCGAGATCACCAGCACCTTGTGCCTGAGGTGGTCGAAGACGACGAGCGAGTCCGTGACCGCGAAGTACGCCTCCGGAACATCGAGGTCGTCCGGCGGGGCGTCAGGAAGCCGCTCCAGATAGCGCACGGCGTCGTAGGAGAGGTAGCCGACGGCCCCACCTACGAAGGCTGGCAGGTTCGGCAACGGTGCGACGCTCTTCTTGCCCAGTATCTCCGCCAGCCCGCGGAAGGGGTCGGCAGCGGGCACCTCCCTCACCCCATCGGCGTCCACGATGGTGTAGAACCCTCCGCGGTACGAGAGCGTGCGCTTGGGGTCGAAGCCGAGGAAGGAGTAGCGGCCGAACCTCTCGGCTGCCTCCGCGCTCTCGAGCAGGAAGACGTTCTCCTCGCCCGAGAACTTGAGGACGGCGGAGATGGGCGTCTCGAGGTCCCCGATGAACTCTGCGTAGAGCGGCACCACGTCGTAGTCCCTCGCGAGAACGCGGGCCTCCCCGAGAGAGGGCGTCAGGTTGAGCCTATCCGTGCCTATCATGCAACACCCTCGCTACGTCGCCGGTCCCCACGCCCCGCTCCTCCAGCAATACCAGGAGATGGTACACGAGGTCCGCAGCCTCCTCCGCGAGCCGCTCCTCCGCGAGCGCCGCCACGACGACCTCGACCGCCTCCTCTCCGACTTTCTGGGCCACGCGCTCCTTCCCCTCCCCGAGAAGCTTCGCTGTGTAAGAGCCCTCCGGCATCTCGCCGTGGCGCTGCGCGATCGTCGCGGCGAGCTTGTCTACCATCGAGCCGAGATCCGGGCTCTCGCCACCGGCCTCGATACCCGTCCCGCCCACGGTGGTAAAGAAGCAGGTCTCCTCGCCGGTATGGCAGGCCGGGCCGCGCGGCTCGACCCTGTAGAGAAGGGCGTCGGCGTCGCAGTCTAGCCTCACCTCGAGCACCCTCTGGGTGTTGCCGCTCGTCTCTCCCTTGCGCCACAGCTCGCCGCGGGAGCGCGAGTAGTAGTGAGCCTCTCCGCTGGAGAGGGTCTTCTCTACGGCCTCGCGGTTAGCGTAGGCCAGCGTCAGGACGGCATTCGTGGTCGCGTCCTGCGCTATGACGGGTACGAGGCCCCTGCCATCGAAGCGGATCTCCTCCACCGCGCTCACCGGACCGGTATCCCCGCCTCTCGCAGGTGCTCCTTGACCTCCGCTATGCTCCACTCCCCGAAGTGGAAGATGCTCGCGGCGAGGACCGCCCCAGCCCCGGCTTTGACCGCGGAGATCATGTCCTCCGGCCCCCCGGCCCCGCCGGAAGCGACGATGGGCAGGTTGGTCTTCCCGGCGACGGCGGAGATGAGCTCGAGGTCGTAGCCGCCCTCCGTACCGTCGGCGTCCATGCTGTTGAGGACGAACTCGCCAGCCCCCCGCCTCTCCCCCTCGACGAGCCACGAGAGAGCATCTATCCCCGTGTTCACCCGTCCACCGTTCAGGTAGACCTCCCAGCCAGGGGCGGACCCGCGGCGCCTGACGTCCACGCTGAGGACGACGCACTGGCTCCCGAAGCGCTCCGCGCCCTCGTTTATGAGGTCGGGGTTGCGAACGGCGGCGCTGTTTATGGAGACCTTGTCGGCCCCGGCGCGCAGCATGGCGCGCATGTCGTCAGCGGTCCTCACCCCGCCGCCGATGGTGTAAGGGACGAAGACCTCCTCTGCGGTCCGGCGGGCGAGCTGCGTGGCCGTGTTCCTCCCCTCGTGGGAGGCGGTGATGTCGTAGAAGACTATCTCGTCCGCCCCCTCGCGGTCGTAGAGAGCGGCGAGCTCGACGGGGTCCCCTGCGTCCCGCAAGTTTTCGAATTTCGTCCCCTTCACGACGCGGCCTGCGTCTACGTCGAGACACGGGATTACGCGTACCAGGAGGCCCATGCTAGACGTACGGCACCCCGGCGGCCCTTGACTCTTCGGCTATGCGGGCGTGCAGCGCCTCCGGAGTGGGCAGCAAGACGGAGCCCTCGTCTCCGGTTCCGACAACCATCGAGCCGTCCCTTCCCCTCCAGTGCCGGTGCACCGTGTAGGCGGCGAGCGTCCCTTCGAGGAGGCTCGCGATCCTGTCGAGATCCGCGTGAGAGAGCCCGGCGTTCACGTCGATCCTCGAGAGGTCAATGTTCTCGGTCGAGGAGATATCCCCCGAGAGGTTCCCCGTCCTCAGGCGCAGACCGGGGGTGTTCCACAGGATATCCACCGCCTGCTTGAGCGCCGAGGCACGCGCCCCCTTGTTGCCCTTCCTCAGCTTCAGCTCCTCCATCCCCCGCAGCACCTGCGCAAGGTCCCTGCCATTCGGCCGGTTCCACGAAGGCTCGCCGTCGCGGGCGGTGCGCTCGAGAGCCAGGATCTTGAGCGCGGCCGCAGAGTCCACCTCGGTGACCACCCTCTGGCCCCGCGTCCTCGATAAAGGATAGTCCGTGTACTCGATCCCCACTCCCTCCAGCTGGGCCAGGAGCTCCTCGGAGTACGGCTCCCCGCCAAACATCTTGCGGCTCGCCGAGTAGGCCGGGAGGGCCACCTTCGAGAGGATGCGCTCGATCCTGCGCGTCCCCCTCTCGTTCGGGACGGCGAGCGGGGCGTCAGCGCCAACGACCACGCCCCGGCGCTCGGCGACGTAGTCCTCGATCACCGCAGCTATCTCCCCCGCGTCCGCCGCGAAGGAGTTGGCGATTATGCTCCCCCGCTCGTCCAACACCACCAGGCACGAAGCGCGATCTCGCGCCTCGCCAGGCCTCCACGCCAGCGCGCAACCCACGAACCTCACGCCCGGACCTCCGCCTCTCCAACCACCCGCGCGACCTCCTCGCAGACCTCGCGGCACACGTCCTGGTCTGCGTGCTCGACCATGACCCGCACCACGGGCTCCGTTCCGCTCGGCCTCAACAGTATGCGCCCCTCCTCGCCAAGCCGCTCCTCAGCTTCCGAGACGGCCCGCCCCACCGGCGCCGAAGAGGCGAGGGTCTTCGCGGAGGCCGCGTCGGCGACGGCAACGTTGATGAGCTCCTGGGGATAGACCTCCATAACCTCCGCCAGCTCCGAGAGCGGCCTGCCACTCCGGGCCATCACGTCGAGGAGCGCCAGCGCGGTTACCAGGCCATCCCCTGTGGTGACGTGCTCCGAGAGGATCACATGCCCCGATTGCTCACCCCCGAGGACCGCCCGGCGCGGGCGCATAGCCTCAGCTACGTACCTGTCGCCGACCGGGGTCACCTCGTACGCGATGTTCATGGACTCCATCGCCTTGAAGAAGCCGAGGTTGCTCATCACGGTTACTACCACCCCACCCTCGAGCGCCCCGCGCTCCATGAGATCTCTGGCGAGGATAGCCATGATCCTGTCCCCGTCCACGACCTCGCCCTTCTCGTCTTTGGCGAGCACCCTGTCCGCGTCGCCGTCGAAGGCGAAAGCGACGTCGTGCCCCGAGGCGTCGAGACCGTGTATGTGCGTCGAGCCGCAATTGTCGTTTATGTTCGTACCGTCGGGCTTGTCTCCGGCGACCGTAAGGGCTACGTTCAACTCCTCGAAGGCCAGCGGCGCGGCCTCGTACGCCGCCCCGTTCGCGCAGTCGAGCAGCACCTTCATCCCCCCGACGCGCGGGCGCAGCCGCTCCAGGACGCCCACGACGTAGAGCCTCGCGGCGCCGTCGAGCATCTCGACGGTGCCGACACCGCTTCGCGTGGGGCGCTCGAGGTATGTCTCTGCGGCGAGGGCTTCGATCTCCCGCTCCTTCGCTCCCGAGAGCTTCTGGCCTTCGCCGGAGAAGAACTTTATGCCGTTGTCCGGGTAGGGATTGTGCGAGGCGCTCACCACGCCCGCTGCGGCCGCTCCGAGCCGGGGCGCGAGGGCGGCGACGCCGGGGGTCGGCAGGACCCCGGCGTCGATCACCCGCGCCCCGCCGCTCGCAGCGCCTGCGGCGAGGGCGGAAGATAGCATCCCCCCGGAGAGGCGGGTGTCGCGGCAGATCAGGATCGGGCCTCCGAAGAGCCTTGCGGCGGCGAGGCCAAGCCTCAGCGCGTCCTCGGGGACGAGGCCCTCGTTCGCGATCCCACGCGCCCCGTCGGTGCCGAAAGTGATCGGTCTTCTCTGCAAATAGACCTCCTCGGCGCGAGACAGGCCCCTCTCGAGCCGCCCGAAGAAGCGGCGAAAGGGGCCCGTCTCCTGTAAAGGGTTTGCCGTCCTAGCGCTTGGAGAACTGCGGGCGCTTGCGGGCCTTCTTGAGACCGTACTTCTTGCGCTCGACTGCCCTTGCGTCCCGGGTGAGGAGCCCCGCGCTCTTGAGCTCGCTGCGAGCCTCCTGCGACTCCTCGGCCAGCGCCCGCGCAATGCCGTGCCGCAACGCGTCGGCCTGCCCCGTGGGACCACCGCCCTCGATCTTGGCGATCACGTCGTAGCGGTTGGCCTGGCCGAGCAACTCGAGCGGCGAGCGAACGGCCGTCCGGTAAGCCGGGCGGGTAAAGTACTCGTCGAGGTCACGGCCGTTCACCGTGATCCTGCCGTCCCCGGGGAGCAGCCTCACACGCGCGCGCGCCGTCTTGCGCCGTCCGGTCCCCCTGTACAGAGTCTCCGCCATGCTCACCTCACCTCGTAGGGCTGCGGGTTCTGAGCGGCGTGCGGATGCTCGGGTCCCGCGTAGATCTTCAACTTCCTCAACTGCTGGCGGGCGAGCCGGTTCTTCGGCATCATCCCCTTGACGGCCCTGCGCAGGATCTCGGTCGGCCTGCGCTCCATCATCTGCTCGTAGCTCGTCTCTTTGAGCCCACCAGGGTAGCCGGAGTGCCGCCTGTAGACCTTCTGCTCGGCTTTCCTGCCCGTGACGACTACCTTCTCGGCGTTCACCACGACCACGAAGTCTCCAGTGTCGACGTGCGGCGTGTACTGCGGCTTGTTCTTGCCGCGCAGAATATGCGCGATCTCCGTCGCGAGCCGCCCGAGGGTCTGCCCCTCGGCGTCTACGACGTACCACTTCCGCTCGACCTCTAGGGGCCGCGCCATATAACTCTTCATCATCCTCCGGAACAATTACCAGCTAGACTAGTTTCAAACCGTAAGATGTTAGCATACATCCCCCAAAGCAACAGCTTCTCAGCCCTCCCGAACCCTTGCTATGGTGAGCCCGTCTATACGCTCGCGTAGTATGGGCAAGAGGATCGCCGATAGCCGTGGATCTCCGGCTATCCGCTCGTTGAACTCGCTTGTCGCCCGCGCCGAGTCATCATGAGGGCCGAGGATGCTGCCGCCTCTGATAGTGTTGTCCCCGAGGATGAGCGAGCCGGGACGCGTGAGCTTCAAAGCCCACTCAAGGTACTCGGGGTAGCCCTCTTTGTCCGCGTCTATGAAGACGACGTCGAAGGGTCCTTCGGCGTTCTCGGTGATCCGCGCGAGGAGCTCCCTGGCGTCGCCGACCCGGATCTCGACCTTCGAGCTCAACTCTGCGCGCTCGACGTTTTTGCGAGCGACCTCCGCGTGGCGCGCGTCTATCTCGAGGGAGATCAAGGTTCCGTCCTCGGGCAGCGCGCGCCCGAAGTTTATGGCGCTGTAGCCTCCCAGAGTCCCCACCTCGAGGATACGCCTCGCCCCCACCATCTCGGCGAGCAACTGCAAGAGCTTCGCCTCGTTGGGAGAGACCTGTATCTGCGGCAGCCCGGCGCGCCGCGACTCCCGCAGGGCGGCCTCGAGCGCCTCGTCCTGGGGAGCGAACCTCTCCTCGATGTAGTCGTCTATCCGGGCGAGCAACGCGCCCAGGTTCCCGGTCTCAGCCAATTCCGCCTCCTCCGAAGTCCAGGTTGTCGTATCCTACGCCCACCAGCGTGAGACCCTTGCTCGGGACCGCCTGACCGGCCTCACGCCGCTCCCCTCCGGTGAGCAGCCGCTCGAAGGATGCCATCTCGCGCCTACCGTCCGCCACCTCGAGCATCGTGCCGACCAGCGTGCGGACCATGCCGTACAGGAAGGAGTCGGCCGTCACCCTGTAGACGAGCAGGTCGCCGCTCTTCTCCCAGGCGGACTCGGTAACGACCCGCTCGAACCGGACGTGGTAGGTCCTCGCCGGAGTGAAGGCCCGGAAGTCGTGGGTGCCCCGGACGAGCTCCGCGGCGCTCTGCAGGAGACCGAAGTCGAGCTCCCTGGCGACGTACGTGGCCTGCCGCCTCTTCAGCGGGGAGCGGACGGGGTCATTGACGATGCGGTACTCGTAGCTCCTGCTCTTCGCGTCTCTTCGGGCGTCGAAGCCCTCGTAGGTCTCGAGGCAGCGCCTGAGGGCGAGGTCCTTGGGGAGGACCGCTGTGGCCTTGTACGCGACCAGCGGCGGGTCCAGGTCCCCTTCGGCCTCGAAGGAGACTACCTGCCCGCTGGCGTGAACGCCGGCGTCGGTGCGCCCTGCGACGCTGAGCTTCACGGGGTGGCGAAGCACGGTGCGCAGCCCCTCCGAGAGCGTGCCCTCGACCGTCCTCACGCCGGGCTGGGCGGCCCAGCCTGCGAACTCGGAGCCGTCGTACTCCACGAGGCCGGCGTACTTCTTCAAAGCAGGATCCCCCCTACCACCACGAGCGCGGCGGTGGCGAGGGCGAGGGCGTCGCGGGCACGGAAGCGCAGCTCGCGGTAGCGCGTCCTGCCCTCGCCGCCCCTGTACCCCCGACTCTCCATCGCCTCCGCGAGCTCGTCGGCCCTGCGGAAGGCGCCTATGGTGAGCGGCACGAGGACGGGCAGCATCGCGCGGGCGCGTCTAATGGGGCCGCCCTCAGCGAAGTCCGCGCCGCGGGCCGCCTGGGCGCGGGTGATCTTCTGCGCCTCCTCGTAGAGCGTGGGGATGAAGCGGAGCGCGATCGTGATCATCATCGCCAGCTCGTGCGCCGGGAAGCGGAGCCGCTCGAGCGGGGAGAGCAGATCCTCTATCCCGTCAGCCAGCTCCACGGGCGCCGTCGTCGCCGTGAGCAACGCCGCCGTCGATACTAGCAGCAGTATCCTCGAAGCGAGAAAGAGGCCCCTGAAGAGGCCGCCCTCGTGAACCTGGAGGATGCCCCACTCCAGGAGCGTTGCTCCCTCCCGGGAGAAAAAGACCTGAAAAAGCAGCGTGAGCGCCACGATGAGCGCCACGGGTTTCAGAGAATCGAGGAAGGTCCCCGGCGGCACCCGGCTCGCCACCACGAGGGAGACGACCGCCGCGGCGATCAGAAGTAATCCGGTCGCGGAGTCGACGAGGAAGAGGCCGACGGCGAGTATCCCGGTGGCCAGGATCTTGGCCCGCGCGTCCAGCTCGTGGAGCGGCGAGGCCACCGGATAGAACTGGCCGAGGGTCCTGCCCGCCGTCATCTCCTACCCTCAAGCAGACCCTTCAACGCCGCCAGCGTCTGCTCGAAACGGACCGGGCTCCCGATCTCGGGGTACTCCTCCTTCAAAGGCGCGACCACCCGCACGGTCGTCGGAGCAGGCGAAGCTTCGGGGTGCGCGTAGAAGACCTCCTCCGGCGTCCCGACGGCCCGAACTCTACCCTCCTCCAACACGCACACCCTGTCGGCGACCTCGGCTACCTCGTCGAGGTCGTGAGAGACGAGCACGACCGAGGTGCCGCCATCCCCGAGGGCGCGCACGACACCGAGCAGGTCCTCGCGGGTGGCGGGGTCGAGCCCGGCCGCCGGCTCGTCGAGGACGAGTACCTCGGGAGCCATTGCGAGCACGCCCGCTATCGCGACGCGCCGCTTCTCGCCGCCGGAGAGCGCGAACGGAGATCTCTGCTCCAGGTGTCCGGCGCCGAGCAGCTCGAGTGTCTGGCGTACCCGCTGCCGTACCTCGTCTTCATCCATTCCGAGGCGGCGCGGGGCGAAGGCCACGTCCTCCCCGACGGTCGGGGCGAATAGCGCTGCCTCGGGGAACTGGAAGACGAGGCCCACCCTGCGGCGCAGCTCGCTCCGCCTGAGCGTCCGCGCGTCCACGCCGTCCACGAGGACGCGGCCGCCCGTGGGCTCGAGGAGCAGGTTCAGGTGCTGGACGAGCGTGCTCTTCCCCGAGCCCGTCCCGCCGACTATGCCGAGCACCTCGTCAGGCTCGACCGCGAGCGAGACGCCCCGCAACGCCTCGACCTCGAAGGGGGTCCCCGGCGCGTAGACGTGCCGCACGTCCTGGAGCTCGACCCTCACCGTACTCCCAACGAGCGCGTTCTGAAGATGAGAAGGTCGAGCACCAGATCGACCGTCATACCAGTGACTCCTGCAGAAGTATCGCCGCGAGACCCTCCGGTGTCCGTACCTTCGCCGGGTCGAGCCCGAGCGCCGCCGCGAGCCGCAAGGTAGTGGGGAGAGCCAGGCGGTTATCCCGCAGGAGAACCGGATCCGTGACCAGACGCTCGGGGCTCACGTCGGCCACGAGCTTTCCCGCGTTGAGCACGAGCACGCGGTCAGCGTCGAGCAGCTCGTCCAGGTGGTGGGTGACGTGGACGACGGTGCGAGAACCTCGCAGCGCCTCTAGCCTCTCCAGGACCTCTGTTCTTCCGGCGGCGTCGAGCATCGAGGTGGGCTCGTCCAGGAGCAGAACCTCCGGGTCGAGAGCGAGGAGGCCAGCCAGAGCGACGCGCTGCTTCTCGCCGCCGGAGAGGGTGTGGGGCTCGCGTCGCTCGTAACCCTCCAGCCCGACGGCCCGGATGGCCTCTCGTACTCGCTCGCGCATCTCCGTACGTTCCACGCCGAGGTTCTCGAGCCCGAACGCCACGTCGTCCTCGACGAACGGTGCGACGAGCCCGTTCTCGGGGTTCTGGAAGAGCATGCCGACCCTGCGGCGTACCAGATAGGGCTCGGAGGCGGGGTCGAGTCCTCCCACGCGGACGCTGCCTGAGTCGGTGCGTAGGAGGCCGTTGATGAGGCGCAACAGGGTGGATTTACCCCCGCCGTTAGGCCCGACGACGCCGACGTACTCCCCCGCGCGCAGCTCGAGCGAGACGCCCGCGAGCGCGGGAAGCTCGGAGCCGGGGTAGGAGAAGACGAGGTTATCGCATGAGACGGCGGGGGGCCCGCGGTGGCGGGCCCCCTCGTTGTTGCGGTTCTTCATGCCTGACGTGGTTACTCCACGGTGTAGTTGACCAGCTCCAGGTAGACGATCTCGGCGCCGTCGCCGGGCCTGGGGCCCAGCTTGAGGATGCGCGTGTAACCCGAGTTGCGGTCGTCGAGCTCCGGCGCGACGTCCTCGAAGAGCCGGCGGACTATGGTCTTGTCCTTGAGGACTTTGACCGCCTGGCGCCGGGCGGCGAGGTCGTCCTTCTTGGCCGTGTTGACGAGCCTGTCCACGACGCCGCGCAGCTCCTTGGCCTTCGGCGCGGTGGTCTTGATGCGGCCGTGCTGGATCACCTGTCCCGCCATCGTGCCCAGCATTGCCTTGCGATGCTGCGCTTCGCGGCCAAGTTTGCGGCCTCTCCTAGCGTGCCTCATTGCCCTCGCTCGCAAGATCGTAGCCGTACTCGAGGAGCTTCGAGCGGATCTCGTCCACGCTCTTCATCCCGAGGTTGCGGATGTTCATCAGCTCCTCCTCGCTCATCGTCGCGAGCTGGCCGATGGTGTCGATGCCCTCTCGCTTGAGGCAGTTGTAGGAGCGGACCGTGAGCTCGAGGTCCTCGACCGGGCGCTCGTCGGTGATCACCGGCCGACCGCTGCGCTGGCGCGGGTCGGCTGCCCCCGTGCCCTGGTAGCCGTCGGTGAAGAGCCCGAGGATGTCTATGAGCTGCCTCGAGGCCTCCTGCAGGGCCTCCCGCGGCTCGATGCGCCCGTCGGTGAAGACCTCGATGGTAAGAGAGTCGAGGTCGGCGCGGGCCCCGGCCCGCGTCTCGGTGACCGAGTAGTTCACCCGCTGGACCGGCGAGAACAGCGAGTCGATGGCGATAACCCCGATGGGGTCCGCGTCGCTCTTGTTCTGCTCGGCGCGGGCGTAGCCCTGGCCCCGCTCGACAGTGAGGCGCATGTCGAGGTGCCCGCCCTCGGAAATGCTGGCTATGTAGGTCTCGGGGTCTATCACCTCGACGTCGGCCTTCAGCTGTATGTCGGCCGCCGTGACCTCGCCCGGCCCATCCTTGGTGATCTCGAGCTCTATCGGCTCCTCGCGCTCGAGCCTGAACTTCAGGCCCTTCACGTTGAGGATGATGTCGACCACGTCCTCCTTGACGCCCTCTATAGTGGAGAACTCGTGGCTGACGCCCTCAATGCGCACCTTGGTGACCGCGGCCCCCTGGAGCCCCGAGAGCATCACGCGCCTCAAGGAGTTGCCCAATGTGTGCCCCAATCCCCGGGGCAGCGGCTCGGCCACGAAGGTCCCGCGCCGCTCGTCTTCCTCTTCCACCCTGAATCGGGGCGGAGCTATGTCCAACATAGTCAAAGTACCACCTGCTTAATAACTAAAGCGTTCTACCGGCTGTAGAACTCGATTATGAGCTGCTCCTCGACGGGCGTGTCTATCTCGTCCCGGCCCGGGGTGTGCAGCACCCTGCCCGTGAAGTTCTCGTGGTCGGCCTCGAGCCAGGCGGGAACGGCGACGACGTTCTCTACGGCGTCCACTATAGGCTCCAGGTTCCGGCTCTTCTCCTTCACGGTTATGACGTCCCCCTGCCTCAGGATGGCGGACGGTATGTTGTGCTTACGCCCGTTAAGGAGGAAGTGCCCGTGGGAGACGAGCTGGCGCGCCTGCGGCCTGCTGGTCGCGAAGCCCATCCGATAGACCACGTTGTCCATCCTGAGCTCCATGAGCCGCAGCAGGTTCTCGCCGCTGACCCCCTGCATCCTCGTAGCCCTGTCGTAGGCCCGCCTGAACTGCTTCTCGGAGACCCCGTAGTACCAGCGAGCCTTCTGCTTCTCGAGGAGCCGCATACCGTACTCTGTCTGACGCTGCCTACCGCGACCGTGCTCTCCCGGCGGGTAGGGCTTCTTCTCGAGCGGGTTCTTCCGCATCGAGGAGAGCATCACCCCGGCCCTCCGGTCTCGCCGGCCCCTCGGACCCGTGTAACGCGCCACTAGCCCCTCCTTCTCTTCGGGGGCCGGCAACCGTTGTGCGGCTGTCCCGTTACGTCCTTTATGGAGAGCACCTCGATACCCATCGACTGGAAAGTGCGGGCAGCCATATCCCGGCCCGAGCCGTGGCCCTTGACCTCGATGTCCACGCGCCTCACGCCCTGGTCCATCGCCTTGTTCGCCACGCTCTCGGCCGTCATCTGGGCCGCGTAAGGGGTGCTCTTGCGGCTACCCTTGAACCCCAGAGAGCCGGCCGACTCCCAGGCTATGACGTTGCCCTCGGTATCCGTGACCGAGATGATCGTGTTGTTGAACGAGCTCTTTATGTGCACCACGCCTGTCGGGATGTTCCTGCGGACCCTTCGGCGCGAGCGAGAAGCTCCCCTGCGCTGCTGACGTTGCCTGCCCATCTACCTCTTCTTCCTCCCGCCTATGGACGGCTTCGGTCCCTTGCGCTGGCGGGCGTTGGTCTTCGTCCTCTGCCCCCGCACGGGGAGGCCACGGCGGTGCCTGATCCCGCGGTAGGTCCCGATGTCTATGAGCCGCCGGATGTTCTGGTTCACCTCGCGCCGCAGGTCGCCCTCGACCTGCACGTTCTGATCTACGTAGGTCCGGATCCGACCGACCTCACCCTCGGCCAGATCCCTGACCTTCGTGTTCGGGTCCACGTCGGTCTCGGCCAGGATCTTCCTGGCCGTCGAACGGCCGATCCCGTACACGTAGGTCAGCCCGATCTCGACCCTCTTCTCCCTCGGCAGGTCTACGCCCGCTATGCGCGCCATACCCTAGCCCTGCCTCTGCTTGTGGCGCGGGTTGGTGCAGATGACCCGTACCACCCCGCGGCGCCTTATTACCTTGCAACGCTCGCATATTGGTTTTACGCTGGCACGTACTTTCACAATTCTCTCCTTCTCAAGTCCTGAACCTGTAGGTGATACGTCCCCGGCTCAAGTCGTAGGGGCTCAACTCTACCTTCACCCTGTCGCCCGGCAGTATCCGGATGTAGTTCATCCGCATCTTGCCCGAGATGTGCGCGAGCACGTTGTGCCCGCTCTCGAGCTCTACCCGAAACTGCGTGTTGGGCAGCGCCTCGGTGACGGTGCCTTCAACCTCTATGACGTCTTCTTTGGCCAAGGACCTCCGATCTCAAATAGTTACAAGATGGCTCTAAAGCCAAACGAATATGTTATCACGTCAGCTCCCCCACTCACACCTTCACGCCGCTTTCTCACCCGGTTTCGCCACCGTTGCGGGTGAGCACCCACGGGCCTTCGTCCGTGATGGCGATGGTGTGCTCGAAGTGGGCGGCGAGGGAACCGTCGGCGGTGTAGATAGACCAGCCGTCCCACTCGCTCAGGCGGATCTCGTAGCTCCCCAGGGTGATCATGGGCTCTATGGCGAAGGTCATGCCCGAGAGGAGGCGCGGCCCTGTGCCGGGCCTGCCGTAGTTGGGGATCTGGGGGTCTTCGTGCATCTTGCGCCCTACGCCGTGGGAGACCAGGTCTCTCACCACCCCGTAGCCCCGACTTTCGGCGAGCGACTGTATGGCGTGCCCTATGTCCCCGAGGTGGTTGCCAGGGCGTCCCTGCTCCGTGGCCGCCTCGAGGGCGCGGCGGGTCGTCTCCAGGAGCCTCGTCGTCTCTAAAGGCACCTCGCCGACCGCAACCGTGATGGCGGAGTCGGTCACGAAGCCCTCGTAGCGGACGCCGACGTCGAGAGAGATGATGTCCCCCTCCTTCAGGCGGTAAGGACCGGGGATGCCGTGTACGATCATGGCGTTGGGCGAGGCGCAGATCGAGGCCGGGAAGCCCTGGTAGCCCTTGAACTCCGGTCTGCCGCCGTGGTCGTGGATGAACTCTTCGGCCAGGGAGTCGAGCTCCTTTGTCGTCACGCCGGGACGGACGCTCCCCGAGAGCATCCTCAGGCAGGCGGCGGTGATACGGCCTCCCTCGCGCATAGCCTCCAGCTCGCCCTGGCTCTTGCGGACGATCACGACTTCTTCTCCACCGCTTCGAGGATATCCTGCGTGACCTCCGGGATATCCTGCGTCGCGTCCACCGTCACCAGGATCCCCCTGTCTGCGTAGTAGTCCTTCAGAGGCTCCGTCTGGTCGTGGTAGACCTTGAGGCGGTACCGGATCGCCTCCTCCCTGTCGTCCTCGCGCTGGACGAATGGTCCGGGGTCCTCGTCGGGATCATCGGGCGGCGGGTCGTGCTCGGCGTGGTAGATGTTGCCCGTGGCCTCGCTAGTGCGGCGGCCTGAAAGGCGCTCGACGAGCAGGTCGTCCGGGGCCTCCAGCGCGACGGTAGCGTCGAGCTCGGCGTCGATCTCCGCAAGCATCCTGTCCAGGGCCTCGGCCTGGGACTCGTTGCGCGGGAAGCCGTCCAGGATCCAGGAGTCCGCCTCGTCGAGGTAGGGCTTCATCATCTCGACGATGATCTCGTCGGGGACAAGGTCGCCGCGGTCGTTGTAGTCCTTGATGGTCTGGCCCAGCTCCGAACCGCTCTTGATCTCCGCGCGCACCAGGTCTCCGGTCGAGATGTGCTTCGCGCCGGTCTTGCGCGAGATCCGCTGCGCCTGCGTTCCCTTGCCCGCTCCCTGGGGCCCCAATAGCACTATCCTCATCGCTTCCTCAAGAACCCTTCGTAGTTGCGCATCATCAGCTGGCTCTCGAGCTGGCGCACCGTATCCAGTGAGACGCCGACCACGATCAGCATCGAGGTCCCGCCAAGGAAGATCGACTGCGGCAGGTTCATGACGCCGGTGATCAGGTACGGGAAGACGGCCACGATCGCGAGGAAGACGGCGCCGAAGAGCGTGATCCTGGTGAGCACGTTGTTCAGGTAGACGGCTGTCGGCTGGCCCGGCCGGATGCCGGGTACGTAGCCGCCCGACTTCTTCAAGTTATCGGCGTGCTCTATGGGGTTGAACTGCACAGCGGTATAGAAGTAGGTGAACATCACGATTAGCAGCGCGTAGAGGATCAGGTACGGCGCGTTCCCCGGCGCGAAGAACGCCGCGAGCCTCCCCAGGATCGAGTCCTGGTCGCCTCCTGCGAAGAGCTGGCCGAGGACTACGGGGAAGATCAGGAGCGACGAGGCGAAGATGATCGGGATGACCCCAGCCATGTTCACCTTCAGCGGCAGGTACGTCGTCCCGCCCCGGCTCATCCGTCTTCCGACCTGCTGCTTGGCGTAGGTGATAGGCACCCTCCGCTGACCCTCGTTGACGAAGACTATCGCCGCGACGACGAGCACCGCGAGGAGCCCCAGGATCACCATGTTCAGCACGCTGCCGTCCTCGATCAGCGTCCTGATGGCGTTGGGCGCCTGCGAGAGGATCGAGACGGTTATGATGAGGGAGATGCCGTTCCCGAGGCCGCGCTGGGAGATCAACTCCCCGAGCCACATGGTGAGCATCACGCCAGTGGTCAGGGTGACTATCACCAGGAAAAAATCAATGGGGGTCCCGCCGGCGAGCACGTTGCCCCCCTGCGCCGACCGGAAGAACAGGACCATAGCTATAGACTGGAGCAGGGCCAGCGCGAGCGTGAAGTAGCGGGTGTACTGCGTGATCTTCTGCTGGCCCTGCTCGCCCTCCTTGGCGAGCTCCTGCAGGCGGGGGATGGCGACAGTCATCAGCTGCATCACGATCGCCGCCGTGATGTAGGGCATGATCCCTAGCGAGAACACGGACAGGTTGTTGAACGCCCCTCCGGTGAACACCCCGAAGAGGCCGGTTATGGCGTTCTGCCCGGTCTGGATGCCCGACGCGATGGCCTCGCGACTGATTCCCGGCAGGGGCACGAAGGCCCCGAGCCGGTAGAGGGCGATGAGCGCGGCCGTGAACATCAACCGCGTCCGTAGCTCCGGAACCTTCCAGGCGTTGGCTAGGGATCCCAGCATATCTCTACCTCTCCAGTACCTCGACGTTCCCGCCAGCCGCCTCTATCTTCGCTTTCGCCGACCCCGAGAAGGCGTGCGCCCTGACGGTGACGGAGCGCCCGATCTCCCCTTCGCCGAGGATCTTGACGAGCTCGGCCTTCTTCCTCACCAGTCCGGCGGCCCGCAGCTCTTCAGGGCCTATCGTATCACCGGAAATGTCCCCGAGTTGGCCCAGGTTCACGGGCGCATACAGCGTCGGGCGTGCGACCGTGTGCCTGCCGCGCGCTTCTCCCTTGAGGCGAGGCAACCTGCGCTGCAGTGGCATCTGGCCGCCCTCGTAGGTGGAGTGAGCCTTCGATCCGGAACGGGCGCCCGCACCCTTGTGGCCGCGGCCGCTCGTCTTGCCGTGTCCGCTCCCCGTGCCGCGCCCGACGCGCTTGCGCGCCTTCTTCGAGCCGGGAGCCCCCTTGAGCTCGTTCAACCTCACCGTGCTTCGACCTCCTCTACGTGCACGAGGTGGCGCACCTTGTGGAGCATGCCCCGGATCTGGGGCGTGTCCTCGTGCACCCTGGAGTCCCGGATGCGCTTGAGCCCCAGAGCGCGCACCGTCCGCTTGTGATCTCCCTTCGAGCCTATGACGCTCTTTACCTGGGTTACCTTGAGGGAGCTCATTGGGTGATCTTCACCCCCCGCATCTTCTCGATGTCCGCCTTCGAGCGCAGCTGCTTGAGGCCGTCTACCGTAGCCTGAACCAGGTTCACCGCCGTCGTCGAGCCGAGGGCCTTCGTGAGCACGTCCCTGACGCCGGCCAGCTCCATGACCGCCCGGACGGCGCCGCCCGCGATCACGCCCGTACCCTCCGAGGCTGGCTTGAGCATGACCGAGGAGCTCTCGAACTTGCCGAGCACCTCGTGCGGGATCGTGGTGTTGCGCATGGGCACCGTGAACATGTTGGCCTTTGCGCGGTCCTGGCCCTTGCCTATGGCCGCTGGCACGGTGTTGGCCTTGCCGAGACCGACGCCTACCCTGCCTTTGCTGTCGCCGACGACTACCAGGGCGCTGAAGTTGAAGCGCCGGCCGCCCTTGACGACCTTCGCCACGCGCCGGATCTCTACCACCCTGTCCTGGAGGTCGCCGTCGCGCCCTGCCGCGCTCGCGCCCCCTGGGTCCTCCACGGTCCCTACCGGGGCCCCCACCTCCGCGGGGGTTGCCGCCGGCAGGGCCCTGGCCTCTGTTTTGACCTGTCCTCGGTCGTCCCAAGATCTGTTACCTCCTAAAGCTTCAATCCGCCTGAGCGCGCGCCCTCTGCGAGCGCCGCGATGCGGCCGTGATATTTGTTGCCGCCGCGGTCGAATACCACGGCCTCTATACCGGCGTCCGTGGCGCGGTTCGCGATCAGCTCGCCGACCTTGCGCGCCGCCTCCTTGCGGTTCTCGGCCTCGCCCACCTCGCGGGAGTCGGCCGCCGCTAGAGTGTTGGCCGCGTCGTCGTCGACGAGCTGGGCGTAGATGTGCTCGTTCGACCTGTACACCGAGAGCCGGGGGCGCTCCGCCGTCCCCGACACCTTGCGCCGCACGCGCTTGTGGCGCTTCTCCCTGTGCTGCCGTTTCTTCTCGACTACCGTCATCCTGAAACCTCCTCGAACCCCGCTAGCCGGCCTTGCCGACCTTGCGCCGGATCTGCTCGTCGCTGTAGCGGATACCCTTGCCCTTGTAGGGCTCGGGCGGCCTCACCTTGCGGATCTCCGCCGCCATCTGGCCGACGCGCTGCTTGTCTATACCGCGCACGACGATGGTAGTCGCGTTCGGGACCTCGAACTCCACACCCTCGCGCGGGGTGACCAGGACCGGATGCGAGTACCCGACCTGCAGGTTCACGTCGCGGCCCTGCAGCGCGGCCCGGTAGCCGACGCCCGCGATCTGCAAGGTCTTCGAGAAACCCTCCGTCACGCCGGTTACGGCGTTCTGGATCAGGCTACGGGTAAGACCGTGCATCGCCTTGTGCTCGGGGGCGTCCGACGCCCGCTCCAGCACGAGGCTCCCGTCCTCCTGCCTGACCTCGACGCCGCGCCCGACGGGCACGGTCAGCTCGCCTCTAGGCCCGGTTACCTTCACGCTCCGGCCCGAGATCTCGGCGTTCACCCCGCCCGGGATCTCGACCGGCGCCTTTCCTATGCGTGACATTCTCGAACCTCCCTAGTACACGAAGCAGAGGACCTCGCCACCGATCCCCTGGCGTCGCGCCGCGTGATCGGTGAGGATCCCCTGCGAGGTCGAGAGAATCGCCACCCCGAGACCATCGAGCACCCGGGGGATATCCTTCTGCTTGCGGTAGACGCGCCTGCCGGGGCGGCTCATCCGCCTCAGGCCCGCTATCGCCCGCTGCCCGTCGGGGCCGTACTTGAGCTCGATAACGAGGACCTTCTCGGCCCCAGCGCCCTTCTCCGAGAAGTCCTTGACGTAGCCCTCCTCCTTGAGGATGCGGGCTATGTCCGCCTTCATTTTGGAGTGGGGGATCTCGGCGGTCTCGTGTTTCGCCATCTGCGCGTTGCGGATCCTGGTGAGGAAGTCCGCTATGGGATCGTTAACCGACATCTTTTCCTACCAACTCGCTTTCGTCACCCCGGGGATCTTGCCCTCGTGGGCGAGCTCCCTGAGGCAGATCCTGCAGAGCCCGAACTTGCGGTAGTACCCGTGCGCCCGGCCGCACCGCTGGCACCGGTTGTACTCCCGTACCGGGTACTTCTGCTTTTTCTGCTGCTTTACCAGCAAAGCCTTCCTCGTCATACCCTACCTCTCAACTGTCCCTGAACGGCATCCCGAGCAGCCGCAAAAGTTCGCGTGCCTCCTCGTCGCTCTCCGTCGTCGTCACCACCGCGACGTCGAGGCCGCGGGTCGTGTCTATGGCGTCGTAGGAGATCTCGGGGAAGATGAGCTGCTCCCTGAGGCCCAGGGCGTAGTTCCCGTAGCCGTCGAAGGCGTTAGGGTTAATCCCCCTGAAGTCCCTCACGCGCGGGAGCGCCACCGAGACCAGCCGGTCGAGGAACTCCCACATCCTCTCGCCGCGCAAGGTAACCCTGGCCCCTACCGGCATGCCCTCCCGGATCTTGAAGCCGGCGATGCTCTTGCGAGCCCGCCTCATCTGGGCCTTCTGGCCCGTGATCTTCGCCAGGTCCTCCATCGCGCCGTCGAGAGCGCGGCTGTTCTGCGACGCCTCGCCGACACCCATGTTTACCACGATCTTCTCCAGGCGTGGTATCCGCATGGGGTTCTCGATCCCGAACCTCTCTTTGAGAGCCGGGGCGATCTCCTCGTCGTACCTGTCCTTCAGCCTAGCCATCTATGTCCTCCCCGGATCCTTTGGCGACCCGGACCTTCTCCCCCGAGTCCGTGAACCGGTACCCGACCCTGGTCGGCTGCCCCGAGCTCGGGTCCACCAGCTTCACGTTCGAGACGTGTATGGGGGCCGCGAAGGTGTAGAGCCCCTGCTGGTTGTTCTGGGTCGGCCTGGCGTGGCGCGTACGGACGTTGACGCCGCCAACGACCACGCGGTTCTCCCGCGGGAGAACCCGCTCGACCTCCCCGCGCTTGCCCTTCTCCTTGCCGGAGATCACCACCACGGTGTCCCCGCGCTTTATCTTGAGACCCATCTAGAGCACCTCCGGGGCCAGCGAGATGATCCTCGTGTAGCCCTTCTCCCTCAGCTCGCGCGCGACTGGACCGAAGATTCGCGTCCCGCGCGGGGCGCCGTCGGGGTTGATGATTACCCCGGCGTTCTCCCCGAACCGGATGTACGACCCGTCGTCGCGGCGCGTCTCCTTCTTGGTGCGCACGACCACGGCCCGCACGACGTCGCCCTTCTTCACCGCGCCGCCGGGCGTAGCCTCCTTGACGGAAGCCACGACCACGTCTCCGACGCCGGCGCTCCGGCGCTTGCTGCCGCCGAGCACGCGGATGGTCAGGAGGCTCCTCGCCCCCGAGTTGTCCGCGACCTTTAGCCTTGATTCCTGCTGGATCACTACTCGGCCCTCGACACTATGTTCGCGAGCCGCCAGCGCTTGCGCACGGAGATGGGCCTGGTCTCTATGATCCTGACCGTGTCCCCGACGCGGGCCTCGTTGTCCTCGTCGTGCACCATGAAGCGCTTGGAGCGCCTCACGCGCTTCTTGTACATCGGATGGCGCACCAGCGTCTCCACGGAGACCGTGACGGTCTTCTCGGGCCTGTCGGAGACGACGAGCCCGACCCGCTCCTTGCGGCTGCCGCGGTCTGGGTCGCTCTGGATCTTGCCCTCGTCCTGGTCGAGCGCGGGGCCTTTGGCCGGTCCCGACTCAAGGCCGGCCTCGACCGTCTCGCCGCCCTCGACGAGGCCGTCTACAGCCTCCTCCGGGCTCTCTTCGGGAGCCTGGTTCCTCTCTTCCTCTACCACTATCCGTTCTCCTGCCTCTTCTGGTTCAGGACCGTCAGGAGCCGGGCGATGTTCTTCCGGACCTCCGTAAGCTGTCCCGTGTTCTCCAACTGACCTGTCGCGTGCTGGAAGCGAAGGTTGAAGAGCTCGCGGCGCGTCTCCGCCAGTCGCTGCTCCAGCTCCTCCACGTCCAGCTCGCGTGCCTCCGCCGCTTTCACTACTGGCCACCTCCTCGCACCAGGAAGCGGGTCTTTATAGGGAGCTTCTGGGCGGCGAGCATCATAGCGTCGCGCGCCAGCTGCTCGTCCACGCCGCTCATCTCGAACATCACGCGTCCGGGCTTGACCACGGCGACGTAGGACTCGGGACTCCCCTTGCCACTGCCCATCCTGGTCTCGGCTGGCTTCTTGGTCACGGGCTTGTGCGGGAAGATGTTGATCCAGACCTTCCCGCCGCGCTTGATCTTGCGCGTCATCGCGATACGAGCCGCCTCTATCTGACGGTTCGTGATCCAGGCCGGCTCGAGAGCCTGCAGCCCGTACTCGCCGAATTGCACCTCGGTGCCGCCCTTGGCCTGGCCCCGCATCCGGCCCCGGTGGGGCTTGCGGTACTTGAGCTTCTTGGGTACCAGCACTAGCTCTCACCTTCCTCATGCACCCCGTGGTTGATCCAGACCTTTACCCCGATCTGGCCCATCTGGGTCTTGGCCTCCCTGAAGCCGTAATCTATGTCCGCATCGAGCGTGTGCAGCGGAACTCTCCCCTCGGAGATTGTCTCCTCGCGGCTCATCTCGATGCCGCCCAGGCGTCCACCGCACCGGATCCTGGCCCCCTCGGCGCCGCTGCGCATGGCGCTCGTGAGCGCCCGCTTCATGGTCCGCCTGAAAGCCGCCCGGCTCTCGAGCTGCTCGGCTATGGACTCGGCCACGAGCGTGGCGTTGAGCTCGGGCCTCGAGACCTCGCGCACGTTGACCTGGACCTTCTTGCCCGTGAGACGCTCGAGGTCGTTCCTCAAAGCGTCGACCTCGCTGCCGCCCTTGCCGATGACTATGCCGGGGCGCGCGGTATGGATGTCGACCGCGATCTCGCCCTGCTCGGCGGCTTTGCGGATCTGGATGTCCGCTATGCCGGCCCTGCTCAGCTTCTTCTCGATGTGGTCCCGGATCTTGAGGTCCTCCCCCAATAGCTCGGCGAAGTCCCGATCCGAATACCAGCTGCTCTTGAAGTCGACCTTCTCGCCCTTGCGCCTGACGCCGAGGCGGAAGCCCTCCGGGTGTATCTTCTGACCCATCTATTCCTCCTCGTCTTCGGGCGTGCCTACCGCTACGCCCACGGGCGCGCCAAGCTCGACGCTAATATGGCTGGTTCGCTTGCGGATCATGGTCGCCCGCCCCATGGCGCGCGCCCTGTAGCGTCTTATAATCGGCCCCTCATCGACCCGGATCTCCCGCACGAAGAGCTCTTCCGGGTCGATGCCGTCGTTGTGCTCCGCGTTGGCGGCAGCGCTGTTTATGACGTCGCCGATGAGCCTCGCCCCCTTCTTGTTGGTGAATTGAAGGATCGAGACCGCCTCCGGATAACTCTTGCCACGCACTTCGTCCGCGACCAGGCGGGCCTTGCGCGGGGCGATGCGGACGTACTTGGCTCTCGCCCTCATCTGCGCCTCGCAATCCTGTCGCTCTTGACGTGGGTGCGGAAGGTCCGCGTCGGGGCGAACTCGCCAAGGCGATGTCCGACCATGCTCTCGGTGCAGTAGACGGGGACGTGCTTGCGCCCGTCGTGCACGGCGATGGTGTGGCCGACGAACTCGGGGTATATAACCGAGTCCCGGCTCCACGTCTTGAGCATCCGCTTCTCGTTGTTCTCGTTCATCCTGAGGATGCGCTCCATAAGGCGCTCCTCTACGTAAGGATCCTTTTTAGAGGACCGCGTCACCTAGCGCCTCCTTCCTTTCCTACGGCGCCGGACGATCATGGCGTCCGACCTCTTGTGCTTCTTCCTCGTGGGCGAGCCTAGCGTCGGCTTGCCCCATGGCGTGACCGGAGACCGGCCAGGCGTGCTCTTGCCCTCGCCGCCGCCGTGCGGGTGATCCACGGGGTTCATGACCGTCCCGCGCACCGTCGGCCTGATGCCCAGGTGCCGCTTGCGGCCCGCCTTGCCCCACCTGACGTTCTGATGCGACTGGTTGCCGACCACGCCGATGGTCGCCCGGCACTCGGCGCGCACCCTGCGGCGCTCGCCGCTCGGCAGCCTCAGCGTTACGAGGTTGCCCTCGCGGGCCGTGATCTGGGCGCTCGTTCCTGCGCTGCGCGCCATCTGCGCCCCCCGGCCCGGCTCGAGCTCGACGGCGTGGACGACGGTACCGACCGGTATCCTGTTGAGGGGCAGCGTGTTGCCGACCTCGATCTCGGCGTCAGGCCCGCTCATAACGATGGAGCCGACCGTCAGATTGCGCGGCGCCAGGATGTAGCGCTTCTCGCCGTCGTGGTAGTGCAGGAGCGCAATGTTCGCCGAGCGGTTCGGGTCGTACTCTATCGATGCGACCGTCGCCGGCACCCCGTCCTTGTTGCGCTTGAAGTCTATGAGGCGGTAGCGCCGCTTGTGCCCGCCACCGATGTGGCGGGTCGTAATGCGGCCCTTGTTGTTGCGCCCGCCCGTCTTGTGCTTCTTGGCGAGTAGCTTCTTCTCTGGCTCGTCGCGCGTGACCGAGTCGCGCGTCAGGACCGAGGAGTTCCTGCGGCCCGGGCTCGTCGGTTTATATCGTACAGCTGGCATAGCTCAGACTCCCTCGAAAAGATCTATCCTGTCGCCCTCGACCAGCTTGACGACAGCCTTCTTCCACGTGGAAGTGCGGCCGCGCGTCAGGCCCTGGCTCTTGGGCTTGCTCTTGACGTTCGACGTGTTCACCTTCCGGACCCTGACGTCGAAGGCGCCTTCGACGGCACGCTTGATCTGGTTCTTGTTCGCCCGCCGGTCGACCTGGAAGGTGTACTGCCCCTCGCTCTCGATGAGGTTGTAGCTCTTCTCGGAGATGACAGGACGGATTATGATCTGATGCGGGTCCATCTACTCTCCCTCCCTGATGAGCCTCGAGTAAGCCGCCCGCGAGAACACGACCTCGCGCGCCCTCAAGAGCTCGTAGACGCCGTACTCCCTCGGCCCGACGACAGTTACCTCGGGCAGGTTCCTGAAAGAGAGCGCCGCGTTCGCGTCGTCTTCCGTCAGGACCAGGAGAACCGGTCCCTCGACCTCCATCTTGCCGAGAAGCTCCTTAGCCGCCTTCGTGGAAGGCTTATCGAAAGAGAGCGAGTCGAGCACGTAGAGCTCGCCGTCGGCCGCCTTGGACGAGAGCGCCCCGTAGAAGGCCGCGCGGGCCTCCTTGCGGTTTATCCGCTTGCCGTAGCGAGCGGGCTTCGCCTTCGGGCCGCCCCAGGTGCCGCCGCCAACCCGGATCGGGGACTTCACGTCGCCCGCCCGCGCGCGGCCCGTGCCCTTCTGGCGGTAGAGCTTCGCTCCGGAGCCCCGGACCTCGCTGCGGCCCCTGGTCGAAGCCGTGTAGCGCCGCCGCGAGTCGAGCTCGGCAACGACAGCCCGGTGGATGACGTGCTCCCTCGGCTCCGTCTCGAACTGCGGCCCGCTCAGATCCATCGAAGACTTCCTGCCGCTGCGGGCGTCGAATACCTGTGCAGTGGCCTTTGCCTCGGCCATCCTACTCACCCGCCTTCCGGATCTTGACGACGGTGTTCTTGCCACCTGGCACGCCGCCGCGGACCCAGAGCTCGTTGTTCTCCGCGTCAACCGCGACAACCTCGAGGTTCCTGACCGTGACGGCCTTGTTGCCCATCTGGCCCGGCATCTTCTGGCCCTTGAAGACTCTGGCCGGGTCGGCCGAAGCGCCCACGGAGCCAGGTTGCCTGATGTTGTGCGAGCCGTGAGATACCGGCCCGCGCCCGAAGCCGTGGCGCTTGACGGTGCCCTGGAAGCCGCGTCCCTTGCTGGTAGCGCTCACGTGCACCTTGTCGCCCACCTCGAAGGCGTCCGCTCCTATCGTGTCGCCGACCTCGCCCGTAACACCGCGCAACTCCTTGAGGTGCCTGCGCGGGGGCGCGTCGAACCTGGCGAAGGCGCCGGCGTGCGCCTTCGTCACGCGGTTCGACTTCACCGCCCCGAAGCCGACCTGGACGGCTTCGTAGCCATCGGTGTCGGAGCTGCGGACCGCCGTTATGAGGTTGGGCTCTACCTCGATAACCGTGACGCTAACGAGCGTCCCGTCATCCTGGAAGGCCTGTGTCATGTGCTTCTTGCGTCCGTATACTGCCGTTGCCATAGCGTCAGGTCGCCTTTATCTCTATGTTCACGCCGGCGGGCAGGTCGAGCCGCTGCAGCGAGTCAACGGTGCGCGGCGTCGGCTGCTGGATGTCTATGAGCCGCTTGTGCGTCTGCAGCTGGAAGTGCTCGCGCGAGTCCTTGTCCTTGAAGGGACCCCGGATCACGGTGTACCGGCTGCGCTTAGTAGGGAGCGGGACGGGGCCGAATACGAAGGCCCCGGTCCGCTCGGCGGTGTCCACTATCGACCGCGCCGTCTTGTCTATGACCTCGTGGTCATAGGCCTTTAGCTTGATCCTTATCTTCGAGACGGCCATCAGCTACTCCAGGATCTGGGTGACGACACCAGCACCAACAGTCCTGCCACCCTCACGTATGGCGAAGTTCAACCCCTCATCCATCGCTATAGGTGAGATGAGCTCTACCTCCATCACCGTGTTGTCCCCAGGCATCACCATCTCCACTCCCTCTTCAAGCCTTATCTCTCCCGTGACATCCGTCGTGCGGAAGTAGAACTGCGGCCGGTACTGCGAAAAGAACGGCGTGTGCCTTCCTCCCTCTTCCTTGCTGAGCACATAAACCTCAGCCTTGAAGCGCGTGTGGGGGGTGATCGAGCCAGGTGCTGCGAGAACCTGCCCCCGCTCTATGTCATCTCGCCTCACTCCTCTAAGAAGAGCTCCTATGTTGTCGCCTGCCTGTGCCTCCTGCATGCTCTTGTTGAACATCTCAACACCAGTGACTACCGTCTTTCTGGTGGGGCGTATGCCAACTATCTCTACCTCTGTGTTCAAAGAGATGGTGCCCGTCTCCACACGCCCTGTTGCAACAGTGCCACGTCCCTGGATGGTGAACACATCCTCTACTGCAAGCAAGAAAGGACGGTCTGTGGCACGCTCTGGCTCAGGGACGTACTCATCCACTGCTTCCATAAGCTCGGTTATGGACTGCTCTCCAAGCTCTCCCTCATCTCCTTCGAGGGCCCTCAAGGCAGATCCCACAATTACAGGGACCTCATCTCCTGGGAAGTCGTACTCTGAGAGGAGCTCCCTTACCTCCATCTCAACAAGCTCCAGGAGCTCGGGGTCGTCTACCATATCAGCCTTGTTGAGGTAGACAACTATGTAGGGAACCCCTACCTGACGAGCCAGGAGAATGTGCTCACGAGTCTGGGGCATCGGCCCATCTGCAGCACTCACAACCAGTATCGCTCCATCCATCTGAGCCGCACCCGTGATCATGTTCTTTACGTAGTCAGCATGCCCGGGGCAGTCGACGTGGGCGTAGTGCCTCTTAGCCGTTGCGTACTCCTGGTGGGAGGTAGCTATTGTGATGCCGCGCTGCTTCTCCTCAGGAGCGTTGTCTATCTGGTCGAAGCCTACCTCGCGGTTGGCAGGGTCATCAGGGACCTGCTTTGCCAGAACCTTGGTTATCGCCGCAGTAAGCGTTGTCTTGCCGTGGTCTACGTGGCCGATGGTGCCGACGTTGAGGTGCGGCTTGTTCCTCTCGAATACTCCTCTTGACATAAGGTCTCTATCCCTCCGATATCTCGGCCGCGATGCTCTTGGGCACCTCGGCGTAGTGGTCGAACTGCATGGTGAAGGTGGCGCGGCCCTGGGTCTTGGAGCGCACGGTGGTCGCGTACCCGAACATCTCGGAGAGCGGCACCATCGCGCGGATGACCTGCCCGCCTCCCCTCGAGTCCATACCCTGGATGTGGCCGCGCCGCGCCGAGAGGTCGCCCATGACGTCACCCATGAACTCCTCGGGCACGACTACCTCGACGTCCATTATCGGCTCGAGCAGGGTCGGGTTGGCCCGCTTGAGGGCCTCCCTGGCCGCCATGCTCCCCGCTATCTGGAAGGCCATCTCCGAGGAGTCGACCTCGTGGTAGGAGCCATCGACCAGCTCTACCTTGACGTCGACTACCGGATAGCCGGCCACGACGCCCGAGTCGAGCGCCTCCCGGATGCCCTTGTCCACGCTCGGGATGTACTCCCTCGGGATAACGCCGCCGACGATCTTGTTCTCGAACTCGTAGCCGCCCTCTTCGTTGTGCTCAACGTTGATGACGACATGGCCGTACTGGCCGCGGCCGCCGGTCTGCCTGACGAAGCGTCCCTCGACGTTCTCGGCCCGCCGCCTGACGGTCTCGCGGTAGGCAACCTGCGGCCTGCCGATGTTCGCATCTACCCGGAACTCGCGCAGCAGCCTGTCGAGTATGATCTCCAGGTGCAACTCGCCCATCCCGGCGATGATCGTCTGCCCCGTCTCCTCGTCGCCCCGCACGGTGAAGGTCGGGTCCTCCTCGGCGAGCCGCTGCAAGGCCGTGGATAACTTCTCCTGATCGGCCTTGGTCCTCGGCTCGATGGCCTGCGAGATCACCGGCTCAGGGAAGACCATCTCCTCGATCACGATCCGCTCGTCGTCGTCGGCCGAGATCAGAGTGTCGCCGGTGCCCGTGTTCGAGAGCCCGATGGCCGCGACCAGCTCGCCCGCATAGACCTCGTCGCGCTGCTCCCGGCTGTTGGCGTGGAGCTGCAGGAGCCTGCCTACGCGCTCGCGGCGGTCTTTGGTCGTGTTCATCACGTAGGAGCCAGCCTTGAGCGTGCCCGAGTACACCCTTATGTACGTCAGCTTGCCGACGTGCGGGTCGGACTGGACCTTGAAGGCCAGAGCTGCAAGAGGCCCGTTCTCGTCGGCCTCGCGGGTGACCTCCTCGCCGTCAGGCGTGACGCCCTGGATCGGAGGCACCTCCAGCGGGCTCGGCAGGTAGTCGATGACGCCGTCAAGCAGCGGCTGGACGCCCTTGTTCTTGAACGCCGACCCCACGAAGACCGGGGTCATCTCGATCTCGAGCGTCGCTTTGCGGATGGCAGCGCGGATCTGGTCGGGCTCGATCTCCTCGCCCTCCAGATACATGACCATGAGGTCCTCGTCCTGGTCGGCGATCGCCTCGAGCAGGTTCTCCCTGTACTCCTCGGCGAGGTCCCGCATCCCGGCCGGTATCTCGGTCTCCTCCCACTCGGCCCCGAGGTCGTCCTTGTAGATGATCGCTTTCATCTCCACAAGATCCACAATGCCCTCGAACTCGGACTCGGCCCCGATCGGCAACTGTACAGGGACCGCGTTGGCCCCGAGCCTCTCGTGCATGGTCTCTACGGCCCTGTAGAAGTCAGCCCCGATCCTGTCCATCTTGTTGACGAACGCGATCCTGGGTACCCCATACTTGTCAGCCTGCCGCCAGACCGTCTCACTCTGCGGCTCGACACCAGCAACCGAGTCGAACAGCGCTATCGCACCGTCAAGCACCCGCAGGCTTCGCTCCACCTCCACAGTGAAGTCCACGTGCCCGGGCGTGTCTATGATATTGATACGATGTTGTTCGGGGATACGGCTATGAAGGCCCTCCTTGGCGCCTTTGCCGTTCTTCTCCGAGCCCTCTATACCGCCCCAGAACACGGTTGTGGCGGCGGAAGTAATAGTTATGCCGCGCTCGCGCTCCTGGGACATCCAGTCCATAACGGCGTTACCGTCGTGGACCTCGCCCAGCCTGTGGGTCAGGCCAGTATAGAGCAGGATTCGTTCAGTTGTCGTCGTCTTTCCCGCGTCGATATGAGCCATGATCCCGATGTTCCGGACCCGGCGTAGCGGGGTCTTTCTAGCTACCTGCACAGCCATTTAACTTTCCTCGTCACCATCTGTAGTGTGCGAACGCCCGGTTGGCCTCTGCCATCCGGTGGGTGTCTTCCTTGCGCTTCACGCTAGAGCCGATGTTGTCCTTCGCGTCGAGGATCTCGCCCGCGAGCCTGCGGCCCATAGTCTTCTCGCGCCGGGCGCGGGCGAAGCCGACCATCCAGCGCAGGGCGAGGGTATTCGCCCGCCGCGGGGGAACCTCGACAGGCACCTGGTAGGTCGCGCCGCCGACCCGGCGGCTCCTCACCTCGAGGCGTGGCCGGATATTGTCGAGGGCGTTGTTCAGGACCGTCACCGGGTTCGAGCCGGTGCGCTCCTCGACAAAGGAGAGGGCGTCGTAGACGATCTTCTCCGCCGTGCCCTTCTTACCGTCGAGCATGATCTTGTTGATCAGCTGCTGCACCGTCGTGCTCCCGTAGACGGGATCGGCGGGAATCTTCCTCTTCGGCGGCGCTGCTCGCCTCGGCATCTAGTCTCTCCCTCCCTACGGCTTCTTCGTACCGTACTTCGAGCGGCCCTGCTTGCGGTCGTTGACGCCTAAAGTGTCAAGCGCCCCGCGCACTACCTTGTATCGGACGCCGGGCAGGTCCTTCACACGCCCGCCGCGCACCAGCACGACCGAGTGCTCCTGCAGGTTGTGCCCCTCGCCCGGCACGTAGGCCGTGACCTCGTGGCCGTTCACCAGCTTGACACGCGCGATCTTGCGCAGCGCCGAGTTCGGCTTCTTCGGCGTGGTGGTCGAGACGCGGGTGCACACGCCACGTCGCTGGGGCGAGCCCTGCAACGCCGGCGTCGCCGTCTTCTCCTTCTTAAACGTACGCTCCTTGCGCACGAGTTGGTTTGTCGTGGGCACCGTCGCGCCTGCCTTTCATTTCTGTGGAAGAGGGGCTTACTACAAAGTCTAGCGCCGCGGCTTACGCGCTTGTTACTCGGAAGTAACTGCTCGTAACCGCGACGCTATATTTTAGGCTCAGGAAGCCGCTATGTCAAGCTCGTCGACCTCGCGCGGGACGTACCCTTCGACGGTCACGGTAAGCTGCCTGTAGCGTGGCAGACCCGTGGCTGCGGGGATGAGCTTACCGATGATCACGTTCTCCTTCAGACCGGAGAGGTTGTCCACCTTGCCCTCGATCGCGGCGTCGGTAAGGACGCGCGCTGTCTCCTGGAAGGAGGCGGCCGAGAGGAAGCTGTCGGTTGCCAGCGAGGCCTTGGTTATCCCCATCAGGACCGTATGGTACGTGGCGGGCTTGCCTTCCTCCGCTTCGACGCGCTCGTTCTCGGCGAGGACCGTGAAGCGATCGGCGACCTGCTCGGGGAGCAGGTTCGTATCGCCGGGGTCGTCCACGACTACCTTGCGGAGCATCTGCCGGACGATGACCTCGATGTGCTTGTCGTGGATATCCACGCCCTGGGCTCTATAGACCTTCTGCACCTCGTCCACCAGGTAGCGCTCGGTGGTCGTGGTTCCGCGACCGTAGCGCAGGTCGTTCTCGAGGATCGCGTGCGGATAGATGGCACCCTCTGTGATCGGGGTGTTCGCCCTGACCTCGGCGCCCTCGACGAATTCGGGCCGAAGCAGCTGGCGCTCGACCGTGTACTGCTTGCTCTCCTCACCGTCAGGGGAGGTGATGACCACCTTGATCATGCGGTCCGAGTCGGCCTCCTCGAGGCTCACGCGCCCGTCTATCTCCGCGAGCACCGCCTCGGCCTTGGGGTGCCTGGCCTCGAAGAGCTCGACGACCCGTGGAAGGCCCGCCGTGATGTCCTCGCCGGCGATGCCGCCGGTGTGGAAGGTGCGCATCGTGAGCTGGGTTCCCGGCTCGCCGATGGACTGGGCCGCGATGATACCGACGGCCTCGCCCACGTCCACCGGCCTGTACGTCGAGAGGGCTCTGCCGTAGCAGTACTGGCACACGCCCTGCGGGCTCTCGCACTTCGAGGGCGTCCTTACGGGGACTATGGTCTCCCGCGGCAGCTTCTCGCGCCAGGAGGCGAGCAGGCGCGGCGTGATGTCGGTGCTGGCCTCGGCGACGACCTCCCCTGTTTCGGGGTTCACGAGGTCGCGGGCGAGGAAGCGGGCCGCGATGGAGTCGTTGGCGTCGCCGCGGCCACCGTCGAGGTAGAGCGGCAGGTCGACGTACCCTTCCGTGCCGCAGTCCTCGTCGTGGATCACCACGTCCTGGGCCACGTCCACGAGGCGTCGCGTGAGGTAGCCCGAGTCGGCGGTCCGCAGAGCGGTATCGGCCTGGCCCTTGCGGGCGCCGTGGGTGGAGGTGAAGTACTCCAGCACCGAGAGGCCCTCCATGAAGTTGGACTTCACGGGCTCGTCGATGATCTCGCCCTTCGTGTTCGTCATCAGGCCGCGCATGCCGGCGAGCTGCGTGATCTGGGAGTAATTACCGCGAGCGCCGGAGTTGGCCATCATGTAGATCGGGTTCAGGCGCCAGAGGTTCGCCTTCATGGCGTCCTCGACCTCGTTCTTGGCCTCGGTCCACAGGGTGATGACGCGCTCCAGCCTCTCGTCGTCGGAGATGAAGCCCTGGTCCCACTGATCCTCGACCTCGTCGACCATGGCCTGGTAGCGCTCGAGGATCTCGTCCTTCTGCTCCGGCACGACTATGTCGTTCTTGCCGACGGAGATGCCTGCCCGCGTGGCAGTGTGGAACCCTACCCTCTTGAGGGTGTCGAGAAGCCGGCTCACGAGCTCGGTCGGGTAGCGCTCCACGTAGCGCTGGACGAGGTCCTTGATCTCACCCTTCTTCAACACGTGGTTGACGAACTCGTAGCCCTCCGGGTCGTAGGCCTCGCCGAGGTAGTCCCGCAAGGTCTGCTCGACGTTCTCGTTGAAGAGAACACGCCCGAGGGTAGCCTCGACCCTCCCGCCGGCGCGGCGGTACAGGACCTTGTCGTGGATCTTGAGGGTGCCCTCCTTGTAGGCCGCCTCGGCCTCGTCGTAGGAGGAGAGATAAGCCTTGGGCTGCGCCTCCTCGAAGTCGTCGTCGGCGTAGGTGATGTAGTAGAGCCCGAGCACCATGTCCTGCGAGGGGACCGCGATCGGGAACCCGTTAGCCGGGAGCAGGATGTTCTGCGTCGAGAGCATCAGGACGCGGGCCTCGGCCTGCGCCTCCGGGCTCAGGGGAACGTGCACCGCCATCTGGTCGCCGTCGAAGTCCGCGTTGAACGCCGCGCATACCAGGGGGTGGACCTGAATCGCCTTGCCCTCGACGAGCACCGGCTCGAAAGCCTGGATGCCCAGACGGTGGAGGGTAGGAGCGCGGTTCAGAAGGACCGGGTGCTCTTTGATGACGTCCTCGAGCACGTCCCAAACCTCGGGGCGCAACCTCTCGACCATCTGCTTGGCGCTCCGGATGTTCGGGGCCAGCGCCCTGTCCACCAGGACCTTCATGACGAACGGCTTGAAGAGCTCGACCGCCATGAGGCGCGGCAGACCGCACTGGTGCATCTTGAGGCCGGGACCGACCACGATGACCGAGCGGCCCGAGTAATCTACTCGCTTGCCAAGCAGGTTCTGCCGGAAGCGGCCCTGCTTGCCCTTGAGCATGTCGGAGAGGCTCTTGAGGGCGCGGTTTCCGGCGCCCGTTACGGCCCTACCCCTTCTCCCGTTGTCGAAGAGGGCGTCGACGGCCTCCTGGAGCATCCGCTTCTCGTTGTTAACGATCACGTCCGGAGCCCCGAGGTCGAGAAGACGCCTGAGCCTGTTGTTCCTGTTTATGACGCGCCTGTAGAGGTCATTCAGGTCGCTCGTGGCGAAGCGCCCGCCGTCGAGCTGGACCATCGGCCGCAGGTCGGGGGGCAGGACGGGGATGGCGTCCATGATCATCCACTCGGGACGGTTACCGCTGGTGCGGAAAGCGTCCACAACCTTCAGGCGCTTGATTGCCTTCTGGCGCTTCTGGCCGCGCGACTCGTTGACCGTGTCGCGCAGCTCCTGAGCCTCATCCTCGAGGTCGACCTGGGTAATGAGGTCCCTTATGGCCTCCGCGCCCATGCCGCCGCGGAAGTACACGCCGTAGCCGTACTCGTCGCCGAAGCGGTCCTTCATCTCGCGGAAGAGCTCCTCGTCGTCGACGATCTGGCGCGGCTCGAGCGTCTGGAACTCCTCCCAGGCGCGCCGGATGAGCTCTATCTGCTCCTGCACGCTGCGCTGGATGTCCGCGATGGCCTCCTCGGCCTCCTTGCGGACGCGAGCTATCGCGGCTTCCCGCTCCTCGTCGGGGAGGTCGGCGTACTCCTCGGTCAGCTCGTCAGGGGAGCTGTCACCGTTTATGACGCTCTCGCGCTTGGTCCTGAGCGCCTGGGCCTGGTCGACCTCCTCGTCGCGCTCCTCTTCGAGCTGGCGGATCTCCTCCTCTACCCTGCCGCGCAGCAGGTCTATGTCGTTGGCCCGCTCCTCGCGGTCGACCCACGTGACGATGGAGCTAGCGAAATAGAGGACCCTATCGAGCTCCTTCGGGCTGATGTCAAGCAGGTAGCCCATCCGGCTCGGAACGCCCTTCACGAACCACACGTGGGCTATGGGGGCCGCGAGCTCGATGTGACCCATCCTGTCGCGCCTGACACGCGCGCGGGTTACCTCGACCCCGCACCTCTCACAGATGATGCCCTTGAAGCGGATCCTCTTGTACTTGCCGCAGTAGCACTCCCAGTCCTTCGAAGGACCGAAGATGCGCTCGTCGAAGAGGCCGTCCTTCTCCGGACGCAGAGTCCTATAGTTGATGGTCTCGGGCTTGGTGACCTCGCCGCGGGACCACTCCCGGATCTCCTCGGCCGAAGCGAGGCCGATGGAGATCTTCTCCAGCTTGTTTATGTCTATGTCGCGCTCTAGTCCCTGCAACGCTTATATCCCTCCTCTGGAGAAGTCCGGTGCGTCGTCCAAATTGCCCGTAGGCTCGTCGCGGCTCAGGTTTATCCCGAGGGCCCGGGCGGCCTCGTCCCAATCCCTGCGGTCCTGATCCTCGGCTGCGGCCTCGGCGTTGTAGACCGGCTTGACCGAGAGCCCGAGAGACTGCATCTCCTTCAAGAGGACCTTGAAGCTGGCCGGCACGCCTGGCTCCGGTATGTTCTCGCCCTTGACGATGGACTCGTAGCTCTTGACGCGCCCGACCCGATCGTCGCTCTTTATCGTCAGCAGCTCCTGCAGGGTGTGCGCCGCGCCGTAGGCCTCGAGCGCCCACACCTCCATCTCGCCGAACCGCTGCCCGCCGAACTGCGCCTTGCCGCCGAGCGGCTGCTGCGTGACCAGCGAGTACGGGCCCGTGCTCCGCGCGTGGATCTTGTCGTCCACCAGGTGCAGGAGCTTGAGTATGTACATGTAACCGACCGTGATCCTGCCGTCGAACGGCTCCCCGGTGCGCCCGTCGTACAGCGTCACCTTGCCGCCGCGGCCCATGCCGATGCCGGCGGAACCGTCGCCACGGGCGCTCTCGATCGCCTGATCCACGTCGCCGACCTCGGCGCCCGAGAAGACGGGCGTGGAGACGAAGGTAGGCTCGCCACCGTTCTCGCCGAGGCCCTTGCTCGCTGCCCACCCGAGGTGGGTCTCGAGGATCTGACCTATGTTCATCCGGCTCGGCACGCCGAGAGGGCTCAGGATAACGTCGACCGGCGTCCCGTCCTCCATGAACGGCATGTCCTCTTCTGGCACGATCTTGGAGATGACCCCCTTGTTGCCGTGCCTGCCCGCGAGCTTGTCGCCCTCCGCGATCTTTCGCTTGGTGGCGACGAAGACCCGCACCATCTCGTTGACGCCGGGCTGGAGCTCGTCGCCCTCGTCCCGGCTGAAGCGCTTGACGTCTATGACGACGCCGCCCTCGCCGTGCGGGACCTTCAGCGAAGAGTCCTTGACCTCGCGCGCCTTCTCGCCGAAGATCGCGCGCAGGAGCTTCTCCTCCGGCGTAGGCTCGGACTCACCTTTGGGAGTGACCTTGCCGACGAGCACGTCGCCAGAACCTACCTCCGCGCCGATACGAATGATGCCGTCGGCGTCGAGGTTCATGAGCACGTCGTCGGAGGCGTTGGGTATGTCCCTCGTTATCTCTTCGGGGCCAAGCTTGGTGTCCCGCGCCTGTACCTCGTACTCCTCGATGTGTATGGAGGAGAGGGTGTCATCCTTGACGATCCGCTCGGAGATGATGATCGCGTCCTCGAAGTTGTAGCCCTCCCACGGCATGAAAGCGACAAGGAGGTTCTTCCCCAGTGCCAGCTCGCCCTGGTCGGTCGAGGAGCCGTCGGCCAGCACCGTGCCCGCCTCGACCTCCTCGCCCTCGGTCACCAGCGGACGCTGGTTGACGCAGGTGCCCTGGTTGGAGCGGGCGAACTTGCGCAGGACGTACTCGTCGACCTCGCCACCGGCTCCGCTACGGCGGACGGTTATCCTGTCAGCCATCACCCGCTCGACGGTGCCCGCGCTGCGCGCCAGGAGCACGTCTCCGGTATCCGTGGCCGCCCGGAACTCCATCCCCGTGCCAACGTAAGGAGCCTCGCTCCTCAAGAGAGGAACGGCCTGCTTCTGCATGTTCGCGCCCATGAGCGCGCGGTTGGCGTCGTCGTGCTCGAGGAACGGTATGAGCGCCGTCGCGACCGAGACGGTCTGCAAAGGCGCCACGTCCATGTAGTCGATCTCGTCCGGGGAGACGGTCGCGACGTCGCCTCCCCGCCTGCGGGCGAGGATCTGGTGGGCGTCCCCGACGATCTGACCCGTCTCCAGGTCAACGGGCGTATTGGCCTGGGCGATCGTGAACTCCTCTTCCTCGTCGGCGGAGAGGTACTCGATCTCATCGGTGACCTTGCCGTCCACGACTTTCCGGTACGGCGTCTGCACGAAGCCGTATTCGTCCACCGTCGCGAACGTCGAGAGCTGTCCTATGAGCCCGATGTTCGGACCCTCGGGCGTCTCGATCGGGCACATCCGCCCGTAGTGGGTAGGGTGCACGTCGCGCACCTCTATGGGCGCCCGCTCACGCGAGAGGCCACCGGCCCCCATCGCAGAGAGCCTCCGCCTGTGAGACAGGCCGCTGAGCGTGTTGGTCTGGTCCATGAACTGCGAGAGCTGCGAGGAGCCGAAGAACTCCTTTATGGCGCTTGCGACCGGCTTGGTGTTCACGACGGTCTGCGGCGTTATGGAGTCCTCGTCCTGCGTGGTCATCCGCTCGCGCACGACGCGCTCCATGCGGTACATCCCGATGCGGAACGCCTCCTGCACCAGCTCCCCTACGGTCCTCAGGCGCCTGTTCCCGAAGTGCTCGTACTCGTCGAGCTTGTGCCTGATGCGCTCGTAGTTTATACGCCCGAACTCCTCGTCCCCGGCTACCTCCTCGGAGGTCTCGATCAAGCGCTTCAAGAGACCCTCGATATCCTCGATGGTCAGGGTGTGGGTGTCCAGCGGCACGTCGAGCTTGAGCTTCTTGTTGACCTTGTAGCGCCCCACCTCCGAGAGGTCGTAGCGCTTGGCGTCGAAGAAGAGCCCGTCCACGAGGTTCTGCGCGTTCTCCAGGTTGACCGGCTCGCCGGGGCGCTGGCGCCTGAAGACCTCGAGCAGGGCTTCCTCCCTCGATGGGGTGTCGTCCCGCTCCAGGGTATTGCGTATGAGCCAGGAGCCGCCGAAGCGGTCCAGGATCTCCTCGGGACCACCCATCCCCAGGGCCTTCAAGAGCACCGTGACGGGCAGCTTGCGCTTCCTGTCTATTCGCACGGAGACGTAGCCCTTGGTCTCGACCTCGAACTCGAGCCAGGAGCCCCGGCTCGGCATGAGGCTCGCCGTCAAGACCTGCTTGGTAGGGTCCTTCGGCTCCATGACGTAGGCGCCGGGAGAACGCACCAGCTGTGTGACTACGACCCGCTCGGTACCGTTGATGATGAAGGTGCCAGACTCCGTCATGAGCGGGAAGTCGCCCATGAAGACGTCCTGCTCCCTGACCTCACCCGTCTCCTTGACGATGAAGCGCACCCGCACGAACAGCGGGGCAGCGTAAGTCTTGTCCTTGGACATGCACTCTTCTATGGAGACCGGCGGTTCCTCGAAGCGATGCTCCCCGAACTCGACGGCGTAGGAGCCGGTATAGTCCTCTATAGGCGAGATCTCGGAGAAGGTCTGATCTATACCTTCGTTCCTGAATCTATCAAAGGAATGGCGCTGGATCTCCACGAGATCCGGCAACTGAATATCAGTGAACTGCAAACGGGCATAAGGGTGCCGCTTCCGGCGCACAACAGGCGTCACCAAATTAGCTCTCCTCCAGAAGGATCGATGAAGAATGGCCGAACACGCAAACGCATATCTTACCCCCCGCACCAGGGTACGTCAAGGCGCGCGAGGCAGATATCGAGAATATTTTGCGCCGATCCTCGACCGGCGCCCGGGAGTGTAGCACAGCCACTCCTAGCATGCCACAAAAGGCATCAGGTTTCAGGTCTGGTCCCTCGCTAACCGCGACGGTAGATCGACCACGTGCCGGGGTTTCGCCGCAAAATGAAGCGACGCCCCCGTGAAGGAGCGCCGCCTCGACATGCCCTTACCTGAAGCCTATGTCAGCTCTACAGTGGCGCCGGCCTCCTGGAGCTGGTTCTGCAGGGCTTCGGCGTCCTCCCTGCTGACACCCTCTCTGACGGGGTTGGGGGCCTCGTCGACGAGCGCCTTGGCCTCCTTGAGCCCGAGGCCGGTTGCGGCGCGAACCACCTTGATGACCTGGATCTTCTTGTCCCCGGCCGCCTGGAGCACGACGTCGAACTCGGTCTGCTCCTCCTCGGCCGCGGCGGCTGCGCCGTCGCCGGCAGCGCCCGCGACCGGAGCAGCCGCGACCGCGGTCGCCGAGACTCCGAAACGCTCCTCGAGCGCCTTCACCAGCTCGGAGAGCTCGAGAACCGTCATGTTCTCGATAGTCTCCATCAACTCTTCCTGATTTATCGCCATCTCAAGTCCTCCTGAACTTGTTGCTTGCCTACGACTGCGCGCCTTTCTGTTCGGCGATCTGGTTCAGCGCCACAACCAGACCCTGGATGGTGTTGTTGAGCACGGTGACCAGCCCCGTGAGCGGGGAGGAGATGCCTCCGACGACCTGTGCGAGCAGTTGCTCTCGCCCCGGCAGTCTGCTGAGGGCTGCGACTTCGGCCTCGTCCAGCACCCGGCCGCCCTCGAGGAGTCCGCCCTTCAGTGCGAAAGACTCGACCTGCTCGGCGAACTCGGCCATCAGCTTCGCGCTGGCGACGGGGTCCTCGGAGAAGGCGAGCGCCGTCGGCCCGACCAGGTACTGCGAAAGGTCCTCCACCCCGGCCTCGTCCGCCGCCATGCGGGTCAGCGTGTTCTTCGCGACGACGAACTCGACGCCGGCCTCGCGGCTGCGCGCCCGAAGCTGGGTGCTCTGGGCCACGTTCATCCCCTGGTAGTCGACGAGCACCGCCGAGTTGCCCCGCAGCTTCTCGGCTATCTCCTGTATTACCCGCGCCTTCTCTTCCCGTTTCACACTTCTCCTCCGCTAACTAAAAACCCCGGGGCCGCAGAGGCGCCCGGGGCTTTCTTCTCCCGTAAAACCTTGCGACCTCGGCCGGATGATTAAGCCCTAGCACTGGCCCCGGCTGTCTGTGGTCTTATCTATCTAAAGTATATCTAAAGTCCGCGCGTGATGTTAATCCTTCTCCACCGCGGGGTCAACCTTGATCGAGGGTCCCATCGTCGTGGTGAGGGCCACGGACTTGAAGTACCGCCCCTTCACCGGCGCGGGGCGCGCCCTCTGGAGCTCCTCGCGCAGGGCGAAGTAGTTCTCGACCAGGCTGTCCAGGTCGAAGGACTTCTTGCCGATGATGCCGTGGATGATGCCGTAGCGGTCCACGCGGTACTCGATCTTGCCGCGTTTGATCTCCTCGACCGCTCGGCCCACGTCCTGCGTGACCGTGCCGCTCTTGGGGTTCGGCATGAGCCCGCGGGGACCAAGGATCTGGCCCAGCGGACCGACGATCCTCATCTGGTCGGGGGTGGCGACCGCCACGTCGAAGTCCATGAAGCCCTGTTCGCGGATGCGCTGGGCGAGGTCCTCGGAGCCGACGACGTCAGCCCCGGCCTCCTCGGCCTCGCGCGCCTTGTCGCCGACGGCGAAGACGGCGACCCTGCGCGTCTTGCCCGTTCCGTTCGGCAGCATCAACGTTCCGCGCACCATCTGGTCCGCCCGCCTTGGGTCCACGTTCAGGTGGATGTGCGCCTCGACGCTCTCGTCGAACTTGGCGCCGTCGAGCTCCTTGAGGAGCTCGAGCGCCTCGCGCGGGTGATAGAGCCGCGTGGGGTCTATCCTCGTCTTTTGCTCCAGCAACCGCTTACCCATTGACCGTTATCCCCATGCTCCGGGCCGTACCCTCGACTATCCTCGCCGCGCCGTCGATGTCGGCGGCGTTCAGGTCCGGCATCTTGGTCCTCGCTATCTCCTCGACCTGCGCCCGGGTCACGGTGCCGACCTTCTCGCGGTTCGGCTCGCCGCTGCCCTTCTCGAGTCCCGCGGCCTGCTTGAGCAGGAACGCCGCGGGGGGCGTCTTGGTGATAAAGGTGAACGAGCGGTCCTCGTAGACCGTGATCTCCACCGGGACCAGCTGGCCCATCTGGTCGCGCGTGGCCTCGTTGAACTGCCGGACGAACTCCCCGATGTTCACCTGCGCCTGGCCCAGCGCAGGGCCGACCGGCGGGGCCGGGTTCGCCTGCCCCCCGGTGATCTGCAACTTCAGCTTGCGCGCGACGCGCCGTCCGCGCCCTCTACCCATAAAACGCTTCTCCTTCTAGAGCTTGGCTACCTGGTTGAACGAGAGCTCCACCGGCGTCTCGCGCCCGAAGATGGAGACGAGGACCTTCAACCTCGACTGGTCCACGTTGATGTCGGAGATCGAGCCGGTGAAGTCCGAGAGCGGCCCGCCGATGACCTTGACCGTCTCCCCGATCTGGTAGTCCACCGTTGTCTTGACCTTCTCGCGCTGCTCCGCAGCCTCGCCCGGATGCAGGAGCCGCTCGACTTCCGCCCTGCTTAGAGGCGTCGGCCTGTCCCCTGAGCCGACGATCTGGGTGACGCCCGGCGTCTGGCGCACGAGCTGCCAGGTGTTCTCGTTCATGTCCATGTTGATCAGGATGTAGCCCGGGAACTGGCGCTGCGTCGTCGGGACCTTCTTGCCGTTCTTGATCTCGATGACGCTCTCCGTGGGGATGCTAATCTCCCCGAAGTACCTGCCCAGGCCGAGCGACTCGATCCGGCGCTCCATCGTCGTCCGGACCTTGTTCTCGTGCCCGGAGTATGTGTTGACTACGTACCACTTCTTCAAAACTAACGCTCCTGGTTACTACGCGAAGATCAAACGCGCCAGGCTCTGGAACAACGTGTCCCAGACGTAGACGTAGGCTGTCAGCGTCAGGACGATGATCAGGACCACCGCGGTGCTCTGCCTGAGCTGGTCTCGATCGGGCCAGGTGACCCGCTTGAGCTCGCCCTGGACCTCCCGGGCGAACTTCCTCGGACCGGCTATGAAGCCCTGCTTCGTCTGCTGTTGTCCTTTTTTGGCCCCGCCCTTGGTGGCCGAGCCGCGCTTCTTGCCCATCTATCTACTCACCTGACTTTGAACGACAAGAGCAGGGCAGGAGGGACTCGAACCCCCGACCTGCGGTTTTGGAGACCGCTGCTCTACCAACTGAGCTACTGCCCTCCGCTTAAGACCCCTAGCGGGTCTCCCGGTGGATGGTGTGCTTCCTGTCCCACGGGCAATACTTCTTTAGCTGGATCCGGTCCGGGGTGTTGCGCCGGTTCTTACGGGTGTGGTAGTTCCGGCGCTTGCACTCCTCACATGCCAGCGTTACTAATTGTCGCACAATCTACCTCCGAATCACAGGGGCGGGATATATCCCGCCCCCGCCTCTAAAGCTTCTCTCTACTCCAGGATCTGGGTGACGACACCAGCACCAACAGTCCTGCCACCCTCACGTATGGCGAAGTTCAACCCCTCATCCATCGCTATAGGTGAGATGAGCTCTACCTCCATCACCGTGTTGTCCCCAGGCATCACCATCTCCACTCCCTCTTCAAGCCTTATCTCTCCCGTGACATCCGTCGTGCGGAAGTAGAACTGCGGCCGGTACTGCGAAAAGAACGGCGTGTGCCTTCCTCCCTCTTCCTTGCTGAGCACATAAACCTCAGCCTTGAAGCGCGTGTGGGGGGTGATCGAGCCAGGTGCTGCGAGAACCTGCCCCCGCTCTATGTCATCTCGCCTCACTCCTCTAAGAAGAGCGCCTATGTTGTCGCCTGCCTGTGCCTCCTGCATGCTCTTGTTGAACATCTCAACACCAGTGACTACCGTCTTTCTGGTGGGGCGTATGCCAACTATCTCTACCTCTGTGTTCAAAGAGATGGTGCCCGTCTCCACACGCCCTGTTGCAACAGTGCCACGTCCCTGGATGGTGAACACATCCTCTACTGCAAGCAAGAAAGGACGGTCTGTGGCACGCTCTGGCTCAGGGACGTACTCATCCACTGCTTCCATAAGCTCGGTTATGGACTGCTCTCCAAGCTCTCCCTCATCTCCTTCGAGGGCCCTCAAGGCAGATCCCACAATTACAGGGACCTCATCTCCTGGGAAGTCGTACTCTGAGAGGAGCTCCCTTACCTCCATCTCAACAAGCTCCAGGAGCTCGGGGTCGTCTACCATATCAGCCTTGTTGAGGTAGACAACTATGTAGGGAACCCCTACCTGACGAGCCAGGAGAATGTGCTCACGAGTCTGGGGCATCGGCCCATCTGCAGCACTCACAACCAGGATCGCTCCATCCATCTGAGCCGCACCCGTGATCATGTTCTTTACGTAGTCAGCATGCCCGGGGCAGTCGACGTGGGCGTAGTGCCTGTTAGCCGTTGCGTACTCCTGGTGGGAGGTAGCTATTGTGATGCCGCGCTGCTTCTCCTCAGGAGCGTTGTCTATCTGGTCGAAGGCCTACCTCGCGGTTGGCAGGGTCATCAGGGACCTGCTTTGCCAGAACCTTGGTTATCGCCGCAGTAAGCGTTGTCTTGCCGTGGTCTACGTGGCCGATGGTGCCGACGTTGAGGTGCGGCTTGTTCCTCTCGAATACTCCTCTTGACATCCTGGGGTTCCTTTCTCCGTGCTATCTTCCCGGGCCGGAGTAGCGGTGGCAGGACTCGAACCTGCGACACGCGGATTATGATTCCGCTGCTCTAACCAACTGAGCTACACCGCCACATTCGCGGGGATCGGGGGCCTCGAAGCCTTGATCCCAGAGCCCCCGAGCGGACTTGAACCGCTGACCCCTTCCTTACCATGGAAGTGCTCTACCAACTGAGCTACAGGGGCATATTCAGTTCGTGGGGGCGGGAGGATTCGAACCTCCGTAGGCGAAGCCGGCAGATTTACAGTCTGCTCCCTTTGGCCGCTCGGGCACACCCCCGGGCACGCCCAGGGACCCGCGCCCCGAAACGCCCGGATATAGTAGCAAACGCCACCGACTTTTCAACGCGGCGCCAGTGGAGCCTGGGAAGGGATTCGAACCCCCGACCTGCCGCTTACAAGGCGGCTGCTCTACCACTGAGCTACCCAGGCGAATAGTAGGCTTCAGGCCCTTGGCTGCCGAAACTGTGGCTCGTCAACCCGAGTCTATTCTACCAGCGGTTCTTCACAACGGTTCGCTGGCGCGGCTTGCACAACGTTAGACCAAACCTTACCTGATGCCTGAGACCTACTATTGCGCTCGCCGCCGGATCTCTTCGAGCTTCCGCAGGGTCTCCGGCGAGAGCCTGTCCGCGATGCGCGAGCGTCGGGGAGCGGCGGGGCTGCGGGTCACGGCGGGGAGCTCGTCGAGCAGGTCGGCGAACTCGTGGGGGGTAGCGCGCGAGGCGCCGCGCGCGAGCGCGGTGCGTTGCAGGGCGAAGTCACCGGTGTAGAGCGTAGCGGAGGCGCCGAGGCTGCCGAGCAGACGCTCTATGACGTCGTCGGCCGACTCGCCTGGGGCGCTGTAGACCACGCGCACCACTCCCCCTGCCCGCAGCTCCGTCCTCTCCGGGTCGGGACCGCCGTGGGCGTCGAACACTACGACGATGCGTCGCCCCGTCCAGCCCGCGGCCTTGAGGGCGTCGTTTACGAGGAGCTCTCTGGACTCGTCGAGGCCGCCGGTCGCGGCTGGCGCGTAGCGGTCGAGGGCCCCGATGACGTTGTAGCCGTCTACGATCACAAAAGAGGCCAACCTACCTCCCCCGCTGCCGTCCGGCCTCGTAGAGCAGGACCGCGGCCGCGACCGAGACGTTCAGGGACTCGACCGCCCCGCGCATCGGGATGGAGACCGTTCCGTCACACCCCTCGCGCACGAGCCTGCGCACACCTTTCCCTTCGCTCCCGAGCACCAGTCCAACAGGGCCCGTGAGGTCGAGCTCCGTGTACGGCGTCCCCCCCGCCTCGGCGGCGTAGACCCAGAGGCCGGCCTCCTTCATGCGCTCTATGGCCCTTCGGATGTTGGTGACCCTTGCAACGGGGACGTGCTCGCTGGCGCCCGCGCTCGCCTTGACGGCGGCTGCCGTGACGCCCGCGGCCCTGTCCTTCGGGATGACTACGCCGCTCGCCCCCGCCCCCTCGGCGACCCGCAACACCGCCCCGACGTTGTGCGGGTCGGTCACGCCGTCGAGGACTACCACGAGGGGATCCGGGGCCGCAAGCAGGTCTTCCAGATCGACGTAGGGGTACGGCCCGACCCGCGCCGCCACCCCCTGGTGTACCCCCCCGCGGGCGAGCTCTCCGACCCGAGCCTGGGAACTTTCTTCACGGGCACGCCGGCCGCTTTCGCAGCCTGCGCGACCTCGGAGTTGCCAGTTGAGTCCAGGACCTCGGAGACCTCCCGCCGCCCGCCGCGCAGCGCCTCGGTCACAGGGCGGACGCCGTAGATGGTCTCCGGCACGGGCTACCGGCGGGTGAGGATGGGACCTTCGGAGGTGTCTTCGACCGCCCAGCCCTCAGCTGGCCAGCTCGCCGCGCAACCTGTCGGCAACAGGCCAATCCCTCCCGCGCCGCGCAAGCTCCCTGGCGGCGACCAGGCGCAGAACGCTCTCCCCCGGCTCTTCGGAGTACCGGACGCGCACCCCGTCGACGTCGGCGGCGAGCTCCTCAGCTAGGTCGAACCCGAAGATCGTCAGAACTTCCAGGAGAGCCTCGGATAGCGAGGAGAACTCGCGAGCAGCCTCGGGGCGGGTGGAGATCTCCTGCCCCGCCCTGCCAGCGACTTCGAAGACCGCGGCGATGGCCTCAGGGGTGTTGAGATCGTCTCGCATCGCCGCGTCGAACCTCTCCATGAGCTCGGCGGCGAGTCTGTCGGATAGTTCGGAAGAGTCTGTCGAGCCGGAGATCTGACGGTACAGGCGCATGAGGCGCTCGTAAGAGCGGCGCTTCTCCTCCAGTATCTCGTCTGAGTAGTCTATGGGCTGCGAGTAGTGGCTCTGCAGGAGCCACATCCGGATAGCGTTACTGCCGTGGCGCTCTACCGCCTCCGCGACGTCCACCACGTTGCCGATGGACTTTGCCATCTTGTCCCCGACGAAGTTGACCATGCCGTGGTGGACCCAGGCGCGGACGAAGGTGTGGTCCGGATGTGCCCCGCAGCTCTGGGCGAGCTCGTTCTCGTGGTGGGGGAAGAGGAGGTCCGTGCCGCCACCGTGCATGTCCGCGCCGAGCCGGCAGGTGCTTCTCGACCATCGCCGAGCACTCGATGTGCCAGCCCGGGCGCCCCGGCCCCCACGGGCTCTCCCACGAGGGCTCGCCCGGCTTCGACGCCTTCCACAGGGCGAAGTCCAGGGGGCTTTTCTTGAAGCCCGTCTTACCCTTCTCTGTCTCGCGCATCTCCTCGGGGCGCTGGTGGGAGAGCTTGCCGTAGCTCGGGAAGCTCTCTACGTCGTAGTAGACATCCCCTTTAGCTTCGCTGGGAGCGTAGGCGTGGCCCTTCTCTATGAGCTCCTGTATGAGTGAGATCATCTCCGGTATGTACTCTGTGGCGCGCGGCTCCACGTCGGGGAGGCCGACGCCGAGCATCTCGAGACGCTCGTGGAAGGAGTCGGTGTAGCGGCGCACTACTTCCTCCCAGGAGACCCCCTCCTCGTTTGCCTTGTTGATGATCTTGTCCTCGACATCCGTTATGTTCTGGACGTAGGTAACGTCGTAGCCCCGGCTCTTGAGGTACCTCACGGCCACGTCCCAGAACAGCGGCGCCCGCGCATTACCGATGTGGATGTGGTTGTAGACCGTAGGCCCGCAGACGTAGAGCCCGATCTCCCCTTCCCGCCCGACCTCGACCAGCCCGCCGCTCAAAGTGTCCCGCACGTGCACGCTCATGCCCGTAGTCTAGCCTCTCTCGCCCTCTCTATCCTCTCCCGCGACTCCTGCGCCCCGAGCACCATGAAAAGGCGCGCCATCTCCGGCCCCCTGTTCCGCCCCGTGAGCGCCAGGCGCAGGGGGTGGAGCAGATCCCTGGTCCTCATCCCACGCTCCTTAGCCCACGCGCGCAGCTCTCCGACGAGGTCCTGCGCGTCCTCCAGACTATCCAGCCGGCGAGTCTCGAGAGCCCCGGCCGCACGCGCGAAGACCTCGTCGCTCGACTCCGGCAGCTCCGCGGCGAAGGCGCATGGGTCTACCGGACCGAGGAGGTCGCGCACCAGGCGCGGCGCGTCGGAGAGGAGCCGCATGTCCTCCCTGATGGCTTCCACCACCTGGAGCTCGCGGCCCTGCGGCAGGGGCTCGTCGAGGAACGGCTCCAGGCGCCGGCGGAGCTCTTCGGCAGGCAGCCGCCGGATGTGCCTGGCGTTGAGGGAGAGCAGGCGGTCCGGGTCGAAGATGGCGGGGCTCGCGCCGAGGCGGGACGGGTCCCACTCCCGCGCAAGCTCCTCGACGCCGGAGAACTCCTCTTTGCCTTCAGGGTGTGTCCAGCCGAGGAGGGCGAGGTAGTTCACCAGCGCTTCGGGCAGGTAGCCCTGCCGCCGGTAGTCGGCGATGCTCGTGTCGCCGTGGCGCTTGCTGAGTTTCTTCCCGTCGGGGCCGAGTATGAGGCCGAGGTGGAGAAACTCGGGCTCCCCGGCATCGAGCGCGCGGTAGAGGAGCGCCTGCCTGGCGGTGTTCGGGATGTGCTCCTCGCCCCGGACGACGTGGGTTATGCCCATGTCCAGGTCGTCCACGACGGCGGCGAAGTTGTACGATGGGGTGCCGTCGGACTTGATGATCACGAAGTCCTCTACCTTGCTGAAGCGGACCTCGCCGCGAAGCCCGTCACGGAAGCTCCCGGCGCGTTCCGGCGGCCTGAAGTAGAGCGCCCTCCGGCCCTCCTCGTCCTCCGCCGCGTAGGTCAGACCCCCCTCCGAGAGGCGCGCGGCCGCCTGTTCATAGAGCTCCCCCCGCTCGCTCTGGCGGTACGGGCCTTCGTCGAAGGAGAGGCCGAGCCAGCCCAGGTTCTCCAGAAGGTCGTGCTCGAACTCCTTCCGGCTGCGCGCCTGGTCGGTGTCTTCGATGCGCAGGATCAAGGTGCCGCCGTCGTGGCGGGCGAAGAGGTAGTTGAAGAGAGCCGTGCGGGCGCCGCCGGGGTGGAGCAGGCCGGTCGGGCTCGGTGCGAAGCGCGCCCGCACCCCGCTCATCTCCCCTCCAGGAGACAGACTGCCTGGGCGGCTATACCCTCTCCGCGGCCCGGGAAGCCGAGGCGCTCGGTGGTAGTGCCGCGCACGCTGACGCGCGAGGGCTCGACGCCCAGAGCGGCGGCCAGGTTACGGCGCATGGCGTCCCTGTGGTCCCTGATCCTGGGCCGCTCGCAGATCACGACCGCGTCCACGTTGGCGACGGTCCAGGAGTACCCGACCAGCTCGCGCGCCTGGCGCAACAGCTCGATGGAGTCGGCGTCCCTGTAGCGCTCGTCGGTGTCGGGGAAGTAGTGGCCGATGTCCTCGAGGCCGGCGGCGCCGAACAGGGCGTCGGTGACGGCGTGGGCGAGCACGTCGGCGTCGGAGTGACCGAGGAGCCCGTTTTCGTAAGGGATCTCCACGCCGCCCAGGACGAGCCTGCGGCGTCGCGTCCGCAACTGCGAAGGCGTGGGCGTCTACGCCTAGACCGACTCTAAAGCTCAGCCGCGCACCCTGTGGCGTTCGCCGTGGACGACCCCGCGCGCCTCCAGTATGGCCTCTGCCAGGACGAGGTCCTCGGGGGAGGTCAGCTTGATGTTCGTCTTCTCACCGGGGACCACGGCGACACGCCCGCCGGCCTCCTCGACGAGCGAGGCGTCGTCGGTCGCGGCGCGCAGTCGTTCTTCGGGGGCGGCGTAGACTCTGCGAAGAAGGTCGAGCCGGAAGGCCTGCGGGGTCTGGACGGCGCGCAGCTTCGCGCGGTCGAGCGTCGCGGAGACCGAGCCGTTCTCGGCGACCTTTATGGTGTCGGAGACCGGGACCGCGGGGACCACGCCGTCCACGTCGCCGCTCGCCGCCGCGACTACGCGTCGGACCAGGGCAGGGGTGACGAGGCAGCGCGAGCCGTCGTGGATCAGGACTACGGTCTTCGGGTCTTCATCGCAGAGGAGCAGGCCGCTGCGGGTCGAGAGGGAGCGGGCCTCGCCGGGGTCAGCGCAGCCGGCGAACTTCTTTATGCCGGCGCGGTGGACCAGGTCCTTGATGCGGTCGCGGTCGCCGACGGCGTAGATCCTGCCGATGGCAGCGCAGTCTTCGAAGGCCTTCAAGGTGTAGTAGAGCGCGGGCCTCCCACAGAGGTCTATGAACTGCTTCGGCCTGCCCATCCGGCTGCCGGTCCCCCCGGCGAGCACGAGCGCGACGGCCGAGCCGGAAGCCGGACCCGCTATCATCAAGCCTTCCCGTCGCCGAGCAGCGCGCCGTCCACGAGCGCCTCGGCCTCTCCGGTCTTCAGGTTCTTGCCCAGGGCTACTTCGGAGATCAGGATACGGCGCGCCTTGGCGAGCAGGTTCCGCTCGCCTGTGCTGAGCCCGCGCTCCCCGCCGTGGGCGTTCAGGTCGCGCACCACCTCGGCGACGCGCGAGATCTCACCGCTCCGGATCTTCTCCTGGTTGTGCTTGAGCCTGTGGTTCCAGTGGGCCGGCATGTCCTCGGGGCCGCCGCCCAGGATCTCCAGCGCCTCGGCGACCTCCGCGTCGTCCGCGCAGGACCTGAGGCCCGTGTCGCCGTCGGCGGGGATGTTGAGCGTCAGCCCCCCGTCCGGAACATACACGATGTAGTAGCGGCGCTCCTCGCCCAGGATGGTCTTCTCCTCGATCCCGGACACGGTACCCGCACCGTGGTTCGGGTAGACGACGAGATCTCCCTTCGCGAAGGTCTTGGGGGAGAGCTCTTCCTCGTGCGTCGTGCTTCCGTTTCCTTCTACCATCTTAAGTCACCCCACCCGAGGGCTCGAGGTTCCGCTGGCGCTCCAGGTTCCGCTGGATGGCGCGGGCGCGCGCCTGGCCCACGCCTTCCACTTCGTCGAGCTCCTCCTCAGAGGCGTGGAGGAGCCCCTCGAGAGAGCCGAACTCGTCTACTACGTTCTCGGCGACCTTGCGCGGCAGCCGCGGCACCCTCACGAGCTGCCGGTAGCCGCGCGGCTTGAGGAAGAAGTCCTCCGTCTGGCCGACCGAGCCGTATCCCAGGAGCTGTGTTATCTCCACGGGATCGGAGAGTTGCTCGTAGGAGAGGTCTCTGAGGGTCTTCTTCACCTCGCGGTAGCCCACGCCCTCTTCGACGTAGTCCCTGAGCAGGGCGTCGTACTGCTCGGGGACGCCGTGGAACGCCTGCTCGAGCTGCAGCTCGACCAGCCGGCCCTCGCGCCCGAGCTCCCTCACGTACGCCTCTATCTCCTCGGCGATCCGGATCGAGTACTCGAAGGTCCTTATGGCGCTCACGACCTCGCGCAGCGTAACTGCCCCGTCGTACTCGTGGACGGTCAGGTTCGTGGCCTCCTCGCGCAGCCTCCTCGTGAACTTCTCGAGGGTTGCGATAGCCGAATTGGCTTTGGAGAGGACGACGCCTATGTCTTCGAGGACGTGCGGCCCGTAGGGTCCGCGATAAAGGCTCACGACCCTACGGCGCTCGGAGACGGAGATCACCAGGTCTCCCGTCTGCTGGGCCGTGCGGTGCGCGGTGAGATGCCTCATCCCCGTCTCCTGGGACTCGAGCGTCGGGTCTGGATTGAGCTGCACGTTGGCGTAATGGATGGTCGTGAGGTTTGGAGATACCACTATCGCGCCGTCCATCTTGGCCAGCTCGTACAGGCGCATCGGCGCGAACTCGAGCCCTACCTTCATCCCCCCGGAGATGATCCCCAACCGCTCCAGCTTCTCGGGCAGGGACACCACGATGAGCGCCCCGTTGTGCGCCCGAATGATGTTCTCGATGGCCTCCCGCAGGTCCGTGCCGGGGGCCACTATAGCGAGGGCGTCGGCGAGCGGTTCGGGCAGGTGTCGCCTCCCGGGGCTCACAGGAGAGCCACCGCTACAGCTTCTTCGAGAGTCTTTACCTCGACCACGCTTGCCTTTCCGTTTTTCGAACCGTCATTTTGTGCGCCCGCGGATGAATCGTGCGAACCTTCAGGCTTTATTATACGCCTGAAGCCGAGTTTGAGCAGTTCGGCACTCCTCCGGGGCGCCCCGGGGACGAACCGCACGTCACCCGTGAGCCCAACCTCGCCGTAGCAGGCAGTCCCCTTCCCGACCGGCTTGTCCCGCAACGCAGATGCGATCGCCAGCGCCACCCCGAGGTCCACCGCGGGCTCCTCGACCCGCACCCCGCCCGCGACGTTCACGTACACGTCGTGGTCGCCTAACGAGAGCCCAGCCCGCCGGCTCAACACCGCGCACAGCATGTTCACCCGCCCCGTGTCCACCCCGTTCGCGACGCGCCGGGGCACCGCCAGCGGGCTCGGGACCACCAGGCTCTCGATCTCCACGAGCATAGGCCGCGTCCCCTCCAGCAGACACACCGTCACCACGCCTGGCGGCACCTCCTCTTCCCGCTTGGAGAGGAAGAACGCTGAAGGATCGGCGACCTCGACCATCCCCGTCCCGGACATCTCGAAGACACCAACCTCGTTCGTCGAGCCGAAGCGGTTCTTGAGGGCCCGAAGGACCCGGAAGCTCTGGAACCGGTCGCCCTCGAACTGGAGCACGGTGTCCACCATGTGCTCCAGCACGCGCGGGCCCGCGATCGAGCCCTCTTTGGTGACGTGGCCTACGAGCATCACGGCTATACCCTCGCTCTTGGCCACGCGCATCAGGCGCGCTGCGCACTCGCGCACCTGGCCGACGCCGCCCGGCGCCCCGGATAGCTCGGGGGAGTAAAGAGTCTGGATCGAGTCAACGACCACGAGCGTCGGGCGCTCATCCAGGATCGTTGCCTCGATCACGTCCACGTCCGTCTCCGAGAGGACCCGAAAACCCGCCCCCTCGACGCCGAGCCGCCTCGCGCTCAGCGCCACCTGCCGCGGCGACTCCTCGCCCGAGACCATCAGGCACCCCTCGCCCAGGTGCCCCATTACCTGCAAGAGCAGAGTGCTCTTCCCGACCCCGGGCTCCCCGCCAACGAGCACCATCGAGCCTGGCACGACCCCACCGCCGAGCACCCTGTTCAGCTCCCCGACGCCGGTGTTCATCCTGTTCCCGCTCTCGGTCGCCCTGACCTCGTCCAGCGAGAACGTCCTGCCGCCCGCGCTCTTCTTCTGCCGCGTCGCCCGCTCCGCGAAACCCACGACCTTCTTGCTCTCCCGGGCCTCCTCAACGAAGGTGCTCCACTCCCCGCAGTCAGGGCAACGCCCGAGCCACTTCGGCTCCTCGTGGCCGCAGTTAGAGCAGACGTAAAGCGTTTTAGTAGCCATAGGCTAATTGTACGGGATAGAAGTGGAATCGAAGCGATCCGCTTGCAGGTTCAGGCGCTCATGAGATTGTTAGAGAACCTATGCTGTTAATTAAACCCGAGTAACAGTGAGGGCCGGAGCGTGCACGCTCCGGCCCTCGTATGGGTTCTCTGGGTTTTCCTTACTCTGACTCGACCTTGACGACTTCCTTGGGCTGGGTAACCCTGATGTTGACGATGGTCTCGCCCTCGGCTATCTCCTCGTAGGAGGTGTCGTTGGGCTCTATTATGACCTTGGCGCCGTTGGGGATCTCACCCTTCAGGATCATCTCGCTCATCGGGTCTTCGATCATGCGCTGCAGAACCCGCTTGAGGGGCCTGGCGCCGAACGCCGGGTCGTAGCCGGCGTCGGAGAGCTTGTCGAGTGCCTCGGTGGTGAACTCCACGGTCACCTCGCGCTCGGCCATCTGCTGCCTGAGGCGCTTGATCTGGATCTCGATGATCTGGCGCATGTCCTCGCGCTCGAGCTTGTGGAAGACGATGATCTCGTCGATCCTGTTGAGCAGCTCGGGGCGGAAGATCTTCCTGAGCTCGCTCGTGACCCGGCCCTTCATCTCCTTGTAGGAGAGACCTTCCTCGCTACCGCCGAAGCCTAGCGACTTGGTCTTGTTGATGGTCTGGGCCCCGACGTTGGAGGTCATGATGAGCACCACGTTCTTGAAGTCCACGGTGCGCCCCTGCGCGTCGGTGAGTTGCCCGTCCTCGAGTATCTGGAGCAATATGTTGAAGACGTCCGGGTGAGCCTTCTCGACCTCGTCGAAGAGAACCACGCTGTATGGCCGGCGCCTGACCTGCTCTGTGAGCTGGCCGCCCTCGTCGTAGCCGACGTAGCCTGGAGGCGAGCCGACCAGTCGAGACACCGTATGGCGCTCCATGTACTCGGACATGTCGAGCCGGATCATGGCGTCCTGGTTGCCGAAGAGGTACTCGGCGAGCGTCCTGGCGAGCTCGGTCTTGCCTACGCCCGTCGGGCCGAGGAAGACGAACGAGCCGCTCGGGCGGTTCGGGTCCTTGATGCCCGCGAAGGTGCGCCTTATGGAGCGGGAGACAGCCTTTATAGCCTCCTCCTGCCCGACGACGCGCCCGTGCAGCGATTCCTCCATCTTCAGCAGGCGCGCGGACTCCTCCTCGGTCATCTTCTTGACAGGGATGCCGGTCCACATCGAGACTATCTCGGCGATCTCGTTCTCACCTATAGAGACGCGTGTCTCGGAGTCGCCCTCGCGCCAGGACTTCTCGAGCTCGCGGCGCTCCACGGTGAGCTTCTTCTCGGAGTCCCTCAGGCGCGCGGCCCGCTCGAACTCCTGGCCGTCTATGGCGGCCTCCTTCTCGGCGCGGACCTGAGAGATCTGCTCGTCCAGCTCCTTGTAGTAGGGCGGCGAGGACATGGTCTTGATCCTCATCTTGGACGCCGCCTCGTCGACCAGGTCTATGGCCTTGTCGGGGAGGAAGCGGTCCGCGATGTAGCGGTCGCCGAGCTGAGAGGCGGCCTTCAGCGCCTCGTCGGTGATCTCGATCTTGTGGTGCTCCTCGTACTTCTCGCGCAGGCCCTTGAGGATCAGCTCCGTCTCCTCGACGGAAGGCTCGCCGACCTGGATGGTCTGGAACCTGCGCTCGAGCGCCTTGTCCTTCTCGACGTACTTGCGGTACTCGTCGATGGTGGTCGCGCCGATGACCTGGATCTCACCCCGCGCCAGGGCCGGCTTGAGTATGGAAGCGGCGTCTATGGCGCCCTCGGCGGCTCCTGCTCCGACTAGGTTGTGGATCTCGTCTATGAACAGGATGATGTCGCCGTGGTCGGTGATCTCCTTCATGATCTTCTTGAGGCGTTCCTCGAACTCGCCCCTGTACTTGGAGCCCGCGACGAGCGCGCCGAGGTCCAGCGTGTATACCTCTTTGTCCGCGAGGATGTCCGGGACGCGCGCCTCGGCGATCTCCTCGGCCAGCCCCTCGACGATAGCGGTCTTGCCTACTCCCGGCTCGCCGATGATGACGGGGTTGTTCTTGGTGCGCCTGACCAGGATCTGCATGATCCTGGCTATCTCCTGGCTCCTCCCGATGACCGGGTCGAGCTTGTCCTCCTCGGCGTACGCCGTGAGGTTCCGCCCGTACTGGTCGAGCTGGCGCGTCTTGGGCCGCTTGGCCTCGACGCCGCGCCCGCCGGCCTCGCCCCCGCCCCCCCGGCTCCGTCCCCGGCCGCCGCCGAGCATCCGCACGACCTCGCGGCGGACCTTGTCCGGGTCTACGTCCAGGTTACTGAGTACGCGGGCCGCGACACCCTCGCTCTCGCGCACGAGCCCGAGCAGGATGTGCTCGGTGCCGATGTAGTTGTGGCCGAGCTGCAACGCTTCGCGCAGCGCCAGCTCGAGCACCTTCTTGGAGCGCGGGGTGAACGGCGCCTGGGCGCCGGTGCCCTCTTCTCCATAGCCGACTATTGATTCGACCTGCTCGCGCACCTCGTCGAGGGTAACGTTGAGCGAGGCGAGGGCGCGCGCCGCCACCCCTTCGTCTTCGCGCAGAAGCCCGAGGAGGAGATGCTCGGTGCCGATGTAGTTGTGGTTGAAGTGTCTGGCCTCTTCTTGAGCGAGCACCACGACCTTGCGGGCCCGTTCCGTGAACCGTTCGAACATTAGCGGGATCCTCCTCTGCTTCGAGGCTCCTTCACGGCGTCGGGTGCAGTGACTGTTCGATGGTGTATACGACTCTGAAATGTGGACGGATTATACATTCGCGAAAATCTGCCTTTCGAAATAAGTGCCCTTCTTCCAACTCGCTCCGTCTGACCTGAAGTATACAGTGGTTTCAACCGGATATACGCCCCTTTCGAGGCTTTACGCTGTGAGCGCCATCCCTTGTGGGGGCGCAGATACTACCACCCTCCGTTGCGCTTTCCAGAGAGCGTACCGCGCCCCGCTAACGGTGTTGGTGTCCTCCATCACAATTGGAACCTCTCGCGGACCATCTCGAGCGGCAGCCCGGCGATGAAAGGGCCGGCCTTGGGACCGCTCTTCTTGCCAAGCAGAACCGTGTAGACAGCGGCGAACGCCTTCTTCGGCTTGAGCCCCCGCTCGACCGCCGCGGAGTACAGGAGCTCCTGCACCTCATCACCGCTCATCTCGGGGCTCAACTTCTCCGCGACGGCGGCGAGATATTCACGCTGGTCCTCGTCGAGGCCCTTCGCGGCCTCTCTCGCCTCCTCCACGGAGAGCAACCGCAGCCGCATGGACTCGGGCGCCCACTCTCCGGCCCAGGTGCGAGCGTAGGAGAGGTCCCGCGCGAGCTTTTCTTTATCCCGAGCTGCCTCCTCGTACCCTCCCCGCGCCAGCATCTCGGCGGCGGCGTCCACGTCTTCGCCGACGGTCTGGGCGACGGTCACCAGGTGGGCGAAGGGAACGAAGGGTTCCCCGGTCTCTGCCCTGTACTCGTCCATGAAGCGGGGGAAGCCTTCACCGAGCTCGAGGTCCGACCTGCGGGAGGGGTCGCGACCGAGCACCATCCGCCGCAGAGCGTCCGGCGGCATGATCCTCAGGAGGTCCTTTGGGAGCACCACGATGCCCCTGGAGCTGCTCATGTCGCCCCTGCCTTTGATGCCGATCCACTCGTACTCGTAGCGGCCCGGTACCGGATAGTGGTAGACCTCGCGCGACATGCGGTCCGCCGTTTCGGTCGAGCCACCGCTGGTGGTGTGGTCTTTGCCGAACGGCTCGAACGTCACGCCAAGCGCCTTCCACCGCGCCGCGAGCTCCACCCGCCAGCCGAGCTTGCCCTCGCCCTTTGCGTAGTCCGCAGGCTCCTCGAACCCATCCTCGTCCTCGAAGACGACCTTGTTAGCCTCGGGCACGTGCTCGAGGATCCTGTGCCCGGTCAGCCTGCCCGTCTCGGCCGACCGCGGCAGATAAGGCGACCAGTGCTCGGGCATCTTCCGGCCGCTGACCTCCTGCAGGATCTCACGCAACTTGCCGGTGTTATCCAGCGCCTTGCGCGTCACCTCAGTGTAGACGCCGTTCTCGTAGAGCTCGTGCGAGCGCAGGACCTCGATGTCCATCTCCATCTCACCCAACGCCTCTTCGAAGGGAGTCAAGAAGTGATCGGCGTAAGAGAGGTGGCAGCTCTCCGGGTCGGGCACGCGCGAGATGCTTTGTCCTATAAACTCCTCGAACTCTTCAGGGATGCCGGGAGCTATCTTGCGCAGGGGGTCGATGGTGTCGGCGTGGAAGATGAAGCGGACCTCCTCGCCGCGGGCCCGCAAGGCGTTGGCTACCGCCTCGCCGACCAGGACCTCGCGCAGGTTGCCGACGTGGATGTGTCCGGAGGGGCTGATCCCCGCGACCACCACGTGCGGCCCCTCTCCGAGCCCTTCGGCGATCCTCTCGGCCCAGCCGGGTACGGGAAGCGTGCTCACGGTGTACTCCAAGTGTACATAAGACTCTCTGTGAGGCTCAGGTAGAGGTGCGTCCGGGCGGCGTTAGCTCGCGACCTCGACGTTGACGATCTCGTATTCCGTCGCGCCGCGGGGCGTGGAGACTGTTACCTTGTCCCCCACCCGCCGCTTGAGGACGGCGCGGCCCACAGGCGAGGAGTGAGAGAGCTTGCCGCTCGCCGGGTCGGACTCGTTGGCGCCGACGATCTGGAAGGTCCGCTCATTATTCTTGCCCCTGCCGCCGACCAACTTCAGCGTCACGCGGGTTCCGAGGTCGACGGCACCGCTGTCGGCCTCCGAGGGGTCTACCACCCTCGCGTTCCGGATTCGGCGCTGGACCTCGGTGATCCTGCGCTCCAGAAGACCCTGCTCCGTCTTGGCGTCGTCGTACTCGGAGTTCTCGGAGATGTCGCCGAAGTCCCTGGCCTGCCGGATGCGGTCAGCGACCTCCTTGCGACGCACCTCCGTGAGGTACGAGAGCTCTTGCTGGAGCTTCTGGAGGCCTTCTGGGGTTACGAGTTCCTGGTTTCTGTCGGTCATTGGCGGCGAGATTATACGGGCGAGGATGTGGAGTGTCAACGCGAACACGTCTCAGGCTTCAGGCTGCAGGTCTTCGCTCAGCGCTTCGTGGTATCGGGTCAGCCGGGCAGGAATTGGGGACCATCTCGGTTTCAGCGTCTACTGTCACCGGGTAGCTGGCCAAGCACCACCTGACAGCTGTGGCCTGAAGCCTTTCAGGCGTTCATATCGTAGAGGACCCTGAGCCCTTTTAGCGTGAGGTCGGGGTCGAACTCCTGGATCTCCCTGCAGTGGCGAATGATGACGCTTGCGGGACCGCCAGTAGCGACGACCCTGACGCCGTCTTCGCCCAGCTCTTCACGCGAGCGGCGGACCAGGGCGTCTATCGCGCCGGCGTAGCCGTAGACGAAACCGCTGCGGATGGAGTCCGGAGTGTTGGTGGCTATGGTGCTCGGGGGTTCCTCTTCGAGGTCCACGCTCGGGAGCTTGGCGGTGCGGGCGACGAGGGCGTCGAGAGCGACGTAGAGGCCGGTGAGGATCGCGCCCCCGAGGTAGCAGCCCTCGCCGTTCACTGCCTCGACGGTCGTCGCGGTGCCGATGTCCACGATGATCGCCGGGAAGCCGTAGTGGTGTCCGGCCGCGACGGCGTTGACGATCCTGTCCGCCCCGACCGCGGCGGGGTCGTCGTAGCGGTTCTTGAGGCCGGTCTCCATATCCGGGCCCACGAGGTAGAACGGGACCCCGAGGACGTCCTCCGCGAGATGCCTGTAGGAGCGCGTGAGCCCGGGGACGACGCTCGAGACGATCATGGCTCCCGCCTCCCCAAGCTCGAGTCCATTCAGGGCGAGGAGGCCCGCGAAGAGGACCGCGAGCTCGTCCGAGGTGCGCTGCGCCTCCGTGGCGAGGCGCCACTGCCCCCTGGGCTCGTCGCCCTCGAAGAGCCCTAGGACCGTCTGCGTGTTCCCCACGTCCACAGCCATCAACAAAGCGCCCTCACCTCCCTTATGCCGCTCCTGTCCGCTGCCGCCAGCAGGACTTCTACCCGGCCATGGCCCGGGATATGCAGATCACTGTCCAGATCCGCGAGGCCCTCGAGGTTGAAGGGGCGCGTGATCCCGCGGTGCGGGACTTCGAGGTCCGGTTCGTCTATGACTTCTTCGCCGAAGAGAAGCACGTCCACATCGATCGTGCGCGGCGCCTTCTCGCCTTTGCGTTCGCGCCCCAGGGCCGACTCGACGCCCTGGCAGTAGCGGAGTAGCTCGATCGCCGGGACGCCGCACTCGATCTCCGCGACGCAGTTCAGGTAGTCCGGCTGGTATTCCTCGACCTCGACCGGCGCCGTCTCGTAGACCCTGGAAGCGCGGCGCAGTTTCAACCGGGGTCCTCGATCCAGCGCCTCCAGGGCAGCCCGCAAGTGCGCGAGCCGGTCGCCCAGGTTGCTCCCGAGGCTCAGGAAGGTCCGGGTCACCGCCTGGCTGTCCTCGACAGCCGTGTGCCCGGCGAGCGGCCTGGGTCTTGCGCCCGCGGCACGGTAAGGGAGACAGTGAACCTCTCGAACATGCAGCGTACCCTCCTCCGAGCACCGAGCGTAGTTTAACCCCTTCGGGGTCTATAGTCGGGGCGAAGAACCACGCCGGACCGCCTCGGCGACGGCGAGCGCCTCCCGGTTGGGCCGCACGTCGTGGACCCGGAAGAAGGTCGCGCCCCGCTCGCAGGCGAGCACGTTCGCCGCCACCGTACCGGAGACGCGCTCTCTGGCGTCCTGCACGCCGGTGATCGTGCCAATAAACCGCTTGCGAGACGCGCCAAAGTGGACAGGGAACCCGAGTTCTACGAGCGAATCCAGGCGGCGAAGCAGCGTCAGGTTGTGCTCGAGCGTCTTGCCGAACCCGATGCCGGGGTCGAGGATCACGTTCTCCGGCTCGACTCCGGCCGCGATGGCGTGCTCCGCCCTCGCGGCGAGGAAGCCGCGCACCTCGCGCACCACGTCCTCGTAGCGGGGGTCGCGCTGCATGGTCTTCGGCTCGCCCAGCATGTGCATGAGAATCAGAGGGCAGCCGGCCTCGGCGGCGAGCGAGGCCATGCGGGGGTCTCCGCGCAGCGCGGTGACGTCGTTGACGATGCGCGCCCCCGCTTCGAGGGCGGCTTCGGCGGTCGCCGCGCGGTAGGTGTCTATCGAGACGATGGCGTCGGGCCGGTCAGCGAGTATGGCTTGTATAGCCGGCACGACCCTGTGGATTTCCTCTTCGTGTGGAACGGGGTCCGAGCCGGGGCGGGTTGACTCGCCGCCGACGTCTATAACCTGCGCGCCCTCGTCCAGCATGGTGGCGGCGCGGGTGGCTGCCTTCGCGGGGCCGAGGAAGTCGCCGCCGTCGGAGAAGGAGTCAGGGGTTACGTTGAGGACGCCCACGAGAACGGGGCCGGGTCCCAGAGTACGGTCCCCGACCCCGACTGTATTGCGAGGTTCCGTAGTGTCGTGCATCTACTCCCGGTGGCCGTCCGGATGGCCGTTGCGTGAGGGGCCGTCGACTTGGATCTCGTCCACGGCGTACTCCTCGATCAAGCGCATCAGATGCTTCGCGTCGACGGTCTCGACCTCGATCAGCTCCTTACTGAGCTTCTCCAGAAGGGTCCGGTTTCTAACCAGGAGGTCCTCGGCGGTGTCGTAAGACTCGTCCACGATACGCCTTATCTCCTTGTCTATCTGGAAGGCGATCTCGTCCGAGTAGTCAGGCTGGGCGTGGAAGTCGCGCCCCATGAACACCTGTCCCTGCTGGTGACCCAGAGCCATCGGCCCGAGCTTCTCGCTCATGCCGAACCTGGTTACCATCTGCTTCGCGGTCTGCGTCACCCTCTCCAGATCGTTTGAGGCTCCTGTTGTGATCTCGTCGAAGACTACCCGCTCTGCCGCTCTCCCTCCGAGCATCATCGCGAGCTGCGCCATGAGCTGGCTGCGGCTCATCATGAAGCGGTCCTCCGTGGGCAGGCTCATCGTGACGCCCAGGGCCTGGCCGCGGGGGATGATCGTGATCTTGTGCACGGGGTCGGCCTCCGGCAACAAGGCGCCGACGATGGCGTGCCCGGCCTCGTGGTAGGCGGTGATCTCCTTCTCCTTCTCGGAGATGAGCCTAGTCTTCCTCTCGGGACCGGCGATGACCCTATCTATGGCCTCCTCCATCTCGGACATGTCGATCTGGTCCTTGTCGTGCCTCGCGGCCAGGAGTGCCGCCTCGTTGACGAGGTTCGCCAGATCAGCGCCGGTAAAACCGGGCGTGCCCCTCGCGAGCGTCCCGACGTCCACGTCGTTCCCCAACGGCTTGCCGCGGGTGTGGACCTTGAGGATCTTCTCGCGCCCCGGGAGATCGGGCCTGTCGACCACGATCTGCCGGTCGAACCGTCCCGGACGCAGGAGCGCCGGGTCGAGTATGTCGGGGCGGTTGGTGGCGGCGAGCATGATGATCCCGCTCTTCGAGTCGAAGCCGTCCATCTCCACCAGGAGCTGGTTCAAGGTCTGCTCCCGCTCGTCGTGGCCGCCGCCAAGACCTGCGCCACGCTGGCGACCCACCGCGTCGATCTCGTCCATGAAGATGATGCAGGGGCTATTCTGCTTCGCCTGCTCGAAGAGGTCGCGTACGCGCGAAGCTCCCACCCCGACGAACATCTCGACGAAGTCGGAGCCGGAGATCGAGAAGAAGGGAACTCCTGCCTCCCCAGCAACTGCTCGCGCTAGCAGTGTCTTGCCTGTCCCCGGAGGTCCGACGAGCAACGCGCCTTTAGGAATCCTCGCGCCGAGCTTCTGGAACTTCTGCGGGGCTTCGAGGAACTCCTTGATCTCGGTTAGCTCCTGGACGGCCTCGTCGGCGCCGGCGACGTCTGAGAAGGTAACCTTGGGCTGGTCCTTGGTCATCCTGCGCGCCCGGCTCTTGCCGAAGCTCATAACCCTGTTACCGCCGCCCTGCATCGAGCTCATGAACAGGATGAAGAACAGTATGATCAGGAGGATGGGCGCCAGAGTCCCTATGAGGGTGAACCAGAACCCGTTGTTAGGCGGGTCTACCTCGAACGGTATGTTCGCATCATTGAGTTGCCCGGCGACGTCGGTAAGCTGCGTGTAGGGATACTCGAACTCCTTCGGCTCACCGCCTCCAGGCGGTCTGAACATACCAGTGACCGTCTGGTCTTCGTCCTTGATGGTAAGCCTGTTGGGATCGTTCTCCGGGAGGTCGGTCACGAAGGCCTTGTCCTCCACTGCCTGCCTGAACTGCAGGTTGTTGAGTTCCTCGACGTCGGGGTTTCCGGCGGAGAGTACGCGGATCAGGATCACCGCGAACACCATCAGGATGATGAAGTACAGCAACCCGCCGCTTCTCAAGATTCTTCCCAAAGCTGCCTTTACCTCTCGTAAGATGCCTCTAGGACACGACGATTATACTACCTGTACGCCAGACCAACGGATGCCGGATCATGGAGCCCCTTCCCCTCAAGCCTTCGCGAAGACCTCGGGCTTGAGGACGCAGATATCCGGGAGGTTGCGGTAGGCCCCGGCGTAGTCCAGCCCGTAGCCGACGACGAACTCGTCCGGGACCTCGAAGCCGAGGTACTTGACGTCTAGCTCCACCCGCCGCCGCGAGGGCTTGGAGAGGAGCGCGAAGATCTCTAGAGAGGCGGGCTTGCGGGCCTGTAGGGAGCGCAGCAGGTAGGAGAGGGTCAGGCCCGTGTCAATGATGTCCTCGACGACGAGCACGTGCCTGTCGGTTATGTCCTCCTCGAGGTCCTTTAGTATGCGGACAACGCCGCTGCTCGAGGTGCCGGTCCCATAGGAGCTTATGTCCATGAAGTCGATCTCGCACGGCAGGTCTATCTTGCGCATCAGGTCGCCGAGGACTATGACGGCGCCCCTGAGGACACCGACCAGCAGCAGCCTCTTCCCCCTGTAGTCCTCCGTGATGCGCTCCCCAATCTCGGTGAGCTTCCCCTGGATGTCTGAGGAGGGTATGAGCACCTCTTTTACGTCGGGCATCAGACTGGTCATCTTCACGAGATTCTGGCCACCTCCACCCTGAGTACTCTCTCCGTCGCGTCTTCCACCCCGAACCCCTCGCCCAGCTCGCCGAGGAAGATCCAGGCTAACTCGCCGCCCTCGGCGACGACTACGGGCGTCCGGCGCCGCATATCTCTGGGCACCTTCCGGTCCATCATCGCCCGCATGACCTTCTTGGTCCCCCCGAGGCCCAACGGACGGATGATATCCCCCTCCCGCGCCAGCCGCACCCGGTAGGGTCCCTTCGAGCGATCCAGGTAAGCTACCTCCACCCGCGAAGCATCCAGCGCGTCGTAAAGAGAGACTTCGCGCGCCGAGACCCTCCACCCTCCGAAGACCGCCTCCCCAACCTCGAGCTCCGCTTCTCCTACGACCGGCTCCTCAGACGGGTAAAGGGAGATCTCAACCCCGGCACGCGCTGAAGCGACCAGGCCACCCGGCAAGTCTAACGTCCTGGTACCTTCCTCCTTCCCGGCGAGATCCAGGACCGCCTCGACGAGCGCCCGGCCGAGCGGCGGCGCGTCCGGGAGCAGCTTCGAGTAGGCCCTCCGCACCGCGTAACGCCGCAGCGCCGGTGGCAGCGCCAAGAGTTCCTCCAGGGACACCACGACCTCGGCGCCCCTCCGCCGGAGCACCCCATCCGCCAGTCCTTCGAGCGCTTCGAGGTCCTCGCGGGCCAGCTCCGCGGCGCGCGCGAGGTTGCGGGCGGCCCCCGGGTGGAGCTCCTCGAGAACCGGCAGGACCTCGAGCCGGATGCGGTTGCGGGCGTACTTGCCGGTCAGGTTCGTGGGATCCGTGCGGTACGGCTGCCCGGCGCCCTCCAGATAATCGAGGACCTCCTGGCGGGTCCGCTCGATGAGGGGCCTCACCAGCCGCCCTCGCACCGGAGGGATGCCCGAGAGACCCCGCAAACCCGCGCCGCGCGCCAGGTTCATCATCACGGTCTCCGCGACGTCGTCGGCGGTGTGCCCGGTGGAGAGGCTCCCTAGCCCAAGCTCGTCGGCAACCTCCTCCGCGATCCTGTACCTCTCTTCGCGAGCGCGCTCCTGCAAGTTCGGGCCATCCGCAAGCTGGAGCCTCCGCACCTCGCAGCGGACGTCCAGCCGCTCGCACAGCGCGCGCACGAACTCGGCGTCCTCCCGCGACTCGTCGCCGCGCAAGCCGTGGTCCACGTGCAACACCGCCGGCTCTCCGCCCAGCTCGAGAAGCGCCAGGAGCAGCGCGACCGAGTCCGGCCCGCCGGAGACCAGCACCAGCGGACGCGAGAGATCCATCCCATAACGCTCCGCCGTTCGCCGCACGCCACCCGCGAAGTCCTCTAACCTCATTAGGACAGTTTAAAGCGCCCACAAGCGCAGGTCCGTTGCCTGCTTCATTCCGCGCGGCGCCGGACGAGGCCGACCCCGAGCGTCAGGAGTCCCACCGCCAGCGAGACGGCGCCGAGGTACGCGAGGTAGATCATCGCGTTCGGCTCCGTCGCCTCGGGGGAGAGTACCGACAGGAAGAAGGCCAGCGGCAGCAGGATCGCAGCCGCTGGAATCGAATGCCGCACCAGGCTCTTCAAACCCTCCGGTAGCGCCGCCTCATCCACGTATCGCAGGGTCACCAGGGAGAGGACGAGCAGCACGCCCGCGTGGGCGTGACCCGCCCTCCAGAGGTCCTGCCTGAGCTCGTTCTGGGCGTAGGCGGGATCGCCGACTAGCAGCCAGAGAATGCTCGCGCCTCCGTAGACGACCGCGGGCATCACTATCAGCAACACACCAGCCACCAGACGCGATTGGGAACTCACGCCGCTCCTTTCTCACGTCGCGTGCCGCGCCCAGAGAGCGTAGAAGAGGGCTCCGCCGCGCACGCGCACCTCCAGGTGCCCACCCTCGGCGAGGTCGCGCAACATCGCGTCCGCCTCCGCCACGGAGAGCGAAGTCTCCATCGCCGCCCGCGTGGGGGTGAGCTCACCCCACTCCCGAATAGCCCGGAGCAGCTCTTTCTCCTTGCCCTCCAGCGAGGCAGACCTGGTCAGGCCTTCGCGCAGTTCGGAAATGCCCCGAACCAGCAGCCCGAAGGCGGGGAGTGAGATCCAACCGTACGTAGTGAACACCCACCAGAGGCCCGGAACGAAAGCGACGAGAAACAGCCCGGAGAGGACTACCGGCACGAGCACCGTGAGCGCCACAGCTACCCTGGCTCTCGGGCTTATGTCGTCCACCTCGACCCCCAGGAACCTGTCCGACTCAACAGGCGGACCAGGCTTACCAGGCCTCAGATCATCCCTGACATCGAACCCCGCCGCGCCCCTCACCAGCGACCTGCCATCCATCAGCTCTCCTCTCTCCCACCCTCCACTCGAGCCTGCACTTCTATTTATTGATCTCTTACTAATTAACTGCTCAAAAAATTTGTTAGGGCACTGCTGGACAAGCACTCCTTCAACCACCTGCCTTCCCCAGTCTGGGCATGAGCCCGATGGCGGCATCGATGGTCAGGAGCATGCCCGTGGCGAAGAAGTTCCAGACCTCTTCATCGCTCACACCGCTGGCACCTTGCACGAAGCGCCAGAGCCCGGCGTAACGCTCCCCCACCACCTCTCGCACCTCGGGATCGTCGGCTGCGGCGAAGCCCTGGAGCAACATGAGCATGTCCTCGCGCCGGAGGAGTGGGGCGCCGTAAGAGCGGCCCATAGCCTGCAGCACGTTCTCCGGGTTCGTTTCGGCCGCCTGGCGGAACGCCTCATGGATGCGGTCGCACACCCTCCCGGTAGCGGCGAGGAAGAGCTCCTTCTTCGTGCCGAAGAGCCTGTAGACGTAAGGCTGGGAAACGCCCGCCCTCGCGGCCAGCTCTTCTACCGAACCACCTCGCAATCCCCGGGCAGAAAACTCGGAGATTGCGGCCTCGAGGATCTCCTCGCGCCGCTCCTCCGCCGTCTTGCGCAGCCTGCCGCTTCTCTTTCGCGCTCCCTGCTTCATGTTTGTTAGTATATACTTACTAACTAATACTGGCAACCAACACGGTGGCGGCTGAGCTGGGTGCTCGCCCGGCGAGAAGGCAGTGGGGGTGGCGTACTACCTCAGAAGGCGTCGGGTCCAGGTGTTCTGCGTGGTCCCACCGCGGCCAGACGCGGCCCTGCCGGCAGGTTCGCCCTTGCTGCGGGCACGGTCGGAGCGCCGTTCAGGGCACCGCTGGCGGGGGCTGGAGCGAAGGTGGGATCGGCGGCGACGGGAGCGGCCGGTGCTGGCACGGCCGGTGCTGGCACGGCCGGTGCTGGCACGGCAGGTGCTGGCACGGCAGGTGCTGGCACGGCAGGTGCTGGCAGCGGCACGGTGCTGGCACGGCAGGTGCGGGGGCGACCGCGACGGGCTCCGCTGCGACGGGGGCGACGGGTTCGACCGCGGTTTGCGGGGCGCCCACCTCTTCAAGCGCGGCCGGTTCGGACAGGGCTGCTGTGACACGCTGGTCGGCCCTATCGCGGATCTGCTCGCCGAGCGGGACCGGAGCGGGCTCAGCGGCGGGGGCTGCTGCTTCCGGCTCGGGCCGGCGGGCTGGAGCGGGCTCCGGTTCGAACGAAGATCGTTGCGTTTCCGGTTCGGACGAAGGTTGTTGCGTCGGCGCGGGGGAAGCGGCCAGGGCGAATTGAACCTCGCTGATGGGCTGCTCGCTGCCGGTCTCCGAGGACTCTGGGGCGCTTTCGGCGGCGCCCTGATCTTCGCTGGAAGCGAACTCTTCGCTGCCGTCGATCACCGCCAGGTTCGCCACCATGACGCCGAGGTCCGGCGCAGCGTCTTCGCCGGCTTCTCCGGATCGGTCACCGGCGCCCGGCTTATCCTCCACGAAAGGCGCGCCACGGTCCGAAGTGCCTTCTTGCGTGCTCTGCTTGTCCTGCGTGTCCGACTTCTCGGCTTTGCCGGTATCGGCTTTGCCGGTATCGGCATTGCCCGTGCCGGCGTCTCCAGCGTCGTCTTCCGCGCCCGCACCGGCGGCCTTCCCGGCGGCGCCTGACTTCTGGCCTTCACCCTGCCCTGCCTCTTCGTTCGAGCCAAGGAGGGCCTGGCAGGCGCGAGGGACGAGCAAGGCGAGCAGGACCAGCACGGCCAGGACCGCCAGGAGCCTCCGCCTCGCGTACACGTCGCGTCCTCCAGGGCCTTTCGATCCGAACATCGCTTCCTCCCCTTCGCGCTGGTCCGGCCGGCCGAACCTCCTACGCGACCCCATCCCGGTCCGCGCGACGATCCAGTCCTGGTAGACCTTTATACCGGATACCGGGAGCGGTAGCAATGGGTAAGAGCCTCCGTCAATAGGGATCGTGGTCGCATGAATAACGGGCACGAGATGTTCCATCATCTGGGGAGTTCTCTACGCTTCCCGAGTGTTCTCCGACGTGGTGATCATCGTAAGGCGGCTGGCTCGAGAAGGCTGGACCCGCTACCGCTGGGAGGGGCGACCATCCTTGCATCTGCGGGGCAAGTTCTTACGAGATCTCAGTAGATGATCACCTGGAAGCCCTCTGCGACTAGCTTCCTGAGGCTCTGGTGTCCCCTGTACTCGGCCAGCAAAGGTACGCCGCTGGCCTCCACCTCGTCTTTGACGCCGAAGGAGACCGCGCAGGCCTTGCAGGCCCCCGCTACCTTGTCTTTCACGAGCTCGAAGGCCCTGTGTAGCCGGTGATCCGAGTCGGAGAGCTCGGCGATCCATCTGGTCCCGGCCCCGTGAAGACGACGGTGACCTCCCGGCCTCCTTGAACTCGTAGGCGGTGGTGAGGGCGTTGGCTACCTTCGCCCTGTCCGCGCGCGTCTCGGTGTCCGCCAGGATTACGATCGCTACCTTGGCCGCCACACTATTCCCCTCCCCGGTTCGTCTCACGCCCAGTTTCCCCGGGCCGGCCCTCGCCAAACCGCGTCATCACCGTGCGAGGCGTTCGGTTATGATCCCGGCGAGGCCGGACCGTAGCGGCAGGAGCGAAGATGGCGGGTGGGTAATGAGGAAGATCATGCTCCGGTTCCTCCTCCTCGCGGCTCTGGTCCTCTGTGTGCTCCCAGGCTGCGGACCCGGCAAAGGAGTAACCGGCGATAAGCCGGGCACGACCGGACCACCGGCCAAAGAGACCGAGGGCTCAGCGCCACGGGACGTGGCAGAGGCTGCGGCGGCGGGCATCGACGAGCCCTCGATCCGTACCCACCTGGCCCGTCTGACAGGCGCATCCCCGGCTCCGCTCGATGGTCGCGAGGTCACGATCTCCGAGCGCGGAACCGAGAGCGGGAGGAGAGCTGCCGCCGGGTACATGAAGTCCTCTTTCGAGGAGATGGGAATTCCCGCGCGCATCCACGAGTTCAGATCTGGCGGCCTGCGCGGGTTCAACGTGGAGGCGACCCTGCGCGGGACAGGAGACGGGAGACACCTGTGGCTGACGGCTCATCTCGACTCCGTGCACAACGCCGGGGCCAACGACGACGCCAGCGGCCTGACCTCGATCCTCTTGACGGCGAAGGCGCTCGAGGAGATCGGACCGGAGCATACTGTCCACTTCGTGGCCTACGACCTCGAGGAGGTCGGCCTCTTCGGGAGCACCCACTACGTGGAGAACACCGTCAAAGGCGTCGTGGAGCGGGAAGGGGAGCGTGCCATCATCGGGGCCCTGCAGAGCGACATGATCGCCTACGAAGAAGACGAGTTCGACGCGGTGCTCGGGACCTGCGGCAGGGCCGGTCCCATCGACGACGCCCTCTCCCGGGCAGCGGAGGAGATCGACTCCCCTATAGACCTTAGAGAGTTGTGCCTGGGACGCTCTGACCACGAGGCTTTCTGGGACGCAGGGCTTCCGGCGGCCGTGCTCACCGACGGCGCGATCTACGACGGCTACCCTTGCTACCACACGCCCTGCGACACCGTGGACGAGCTCAACATCTCGTACCTGCGCTCGATGATCCAGCTTACCGCCGCAGCGGCCGCGCTCCTCGCAGCCCCACAGGGCGAAGGTTGAGGGCACGAAAAAGGCCCCGATCTCTCGGGGCCTTTCGGTAGTAGCGGGGGCAGGATTTGAACCTGCGACCTTCGGGTTATGAGCCCGACGAGCTACCAGACTGCTCCACCCCGCGTCGCTGTGAAAGGGAGTTTATCACCGGTCAACAGATTGTAAAGTCACGCCGGAGCGTGGTACGGTGGCCTCGAGATGGGCACCTTGTTCTTGATCTCGATCCTCGCCGGCGCGGGGCTCGCGCTCTTCGCCGCCATCGGCGCTCTGCGGGCTTACCTCCGGCTCCGCCGCGCCCGCGCCGCGCTCCAGGGCAACCTCACAGAGGAGGTGGATCGCCTCTCCCGGCGAACCGGCGAGCTGGAGGAGAACCTCTCCACCCTCGACGCCCGCGCGCAACAGCTCCCCATCCAGATAGCCGAGCTCCAGCAGAGCCTCTCGACCCTGCAGATCCTCACCGCGGCGCTGGCCGCCACGCTCCAACAGGCCCAGCGGGTCCTCTCCTACAGCGCGCTAAAGACTTTGAGCGCCGGCCGCATCGCCGACCTGCTCCGGCAGCGTCCGAAGAACGATCCAGGCTCGGGCTGAGGGTGTCGGACGCGCCGCGCGCCCGTATACTCCTCCAGATGGGCGAAGAACAGACACAGCAACACGAAACCGGGGAGGCGCCTGAGCCTTCCGGCGAGGACTGCGAGGTGTGCGGCTCGGAGATGTACGGGTTGCACTGCAAGCTCGTGTGCCCCAACTGCGGTTACCGCCGCGACTGCTCCGACCCCTGATGCCCTGAGGAACCGTCAGCGCAGGGAGGGACGCATGTGGGAGAACATCGCGTGCCGGCTGGAGGGCTCGCTGGTCGTCCTCGAGCCGCTCAAGTTGAGCCACGAGCAGGGCCTCTTCGAGGCTGCCCGGGACCCGAGGATCTGGCGCTACATACCGTTCGACGCGGGCGGGACCAGTGACCTGTCGGAGAGCCCAACCGCCTTCCGTTCCTGGCTCGACGTGGCGCTCGTGGCGTCGGAAGCAGGAGATGAAGCGGCGTTCGCGACGCTCGATGCCAAGAGCGGCAAGCCCATCGGGAGCACCCGCTACCTGGCGCTCCGGCCGGCGCACCGCGGGCTGGAGATCGGCTGGACCTGGCTCACCCCTTCCCGCTGGAGGACCGGCGCGAACGTCGAGGCAAAGCTGCTCATGCTCGAACACGCCTTCGGTTCTCTGGGCTGTGTACGCGTCGAGTTCAAGACCGACGCGCGCAACGAGCGATCCAGAGCCGCTCTCGCGGCCCTCCCCGCGCAATTCGAGGGCGTATTCCGCAAGCACATGATCCTACCCGGAGACCGGTACCGCGACTCGGCCTATTACAGCATCGTCGACGACGAGTGGCCCGACGTCAGAGCGAACTTGAGGCGCCGGCTCGCGTAGGGGGCGGGTCGCGACCCGCCCCCTACCGCGCGCCGACCGACGCGAGCGCCCGCTCGCACCAGCCCCTCACCTCGGCGTTGACGCGCATACCCACCCACTCCTCGGGACCGTACCAGCCGACCCTGTCTCCGGAGAAGGCTTGCCGGATCTCCGTTGAGCCAGAAGGCTTTGCGAAGTAGATCAGGTCTATGTGCTGGTGCCCGGGTCCGATGTTTTCGAGCTGCACCCCGGCCGGTCGGTGCAGCTGCACGGGGTCGGCGATGTCCTCGCGCCTTTCCCCCACGAGCTCAGCCCACAGCCCCGTCTCCTCCCTGACCTCGCGCACCGCGGCCTCATCCGGCAGCTCGCCATCTTCGATGTGCCCGCCCGGCGGGAGCCACATTGCCAGCTTGCGGTGCCAGTGCAGGAGGATCCTCCCCTCCCATACGACGAAGACAGCGACCGTGAAGTGCCTGTCGGTACGCCCGGATGCCATAAGTCACAAGGGTACAACAGGAGATCCGGGCGACACCTGTCCTCTCTCCGCGAGAGGAAACGAATCCGGGGCCGGTGATTCTTCGGGCGGGACCTAGAGCTCCTCTCCCGTCGAGAGCCATCGCGCGCATTCGGGGCCAAGCTCCTGAACGGCCCGAGCCTCGTACTCCGCTACATCCTCCGGCGTGAGGGTCTCCGCCCAACGGCCGTTCACCCCTTTGTTGATGAATACCTGGGCGCCGGCGTCCCAGAAGGCGCCCCCGAGGAGCATCTGCGCGACGATCTGCTGCATCCAGGTCGTGCCGGACTTGGCGTAGGTCGAGATGATGATGTCGTCGTCGCGAAACCGGAACTCGTTCCAGATCGTCGAGTCGAAGTGGTGGTTGTGTAGCTCTCGCGTTTTTCTCGGGCCAACGATAGTTTCGGTCATCGTCCTTGCTCCTCCTTTGCGCTCTCCGTGCCGCTCGCCGCGTGCTCTACAATACGATCCCCAGTTTGCCGCTCGGCGCGGAGCCGTCCCAGCCACACTAGCCCCACAGTTGCCCCACGCTTCTCCAACGCTTTGATCAGCGCACGTCTCGTGGGGCGGTGACACCAAGCCGGGCGCAAGGTACAACGTTACAGAGGAGGCGCGCACTTGCAGCCAGGATCGCCGAGTAGCGCGCTAGAGGCCAGGAGAGGAGACCGATGCCGTCATTGCCGGAAGGAACATTCAGGCGCTTTGACGAGTCACCCGACGAGGAGTTCTACCTGCTGCCGCGCTTCGTCACCCACATAGACGACAGGGCCATATCAGCTGTCACCCAACTGTACAGGGAATTCTTCCCGCCTGGAGGCGAGATCCTGGACCTGATGAGCAGCTGGATCTCCCACCTGCCACTGGAGGTGAAATACCACCGCGTGGTCGGTCTCGGGATGAACGAGGCGGAGTTGCGGCGTAACGAGAGGCTCGACTCATACGTCGTCCAGAACCTGAACACGAACCCGCATCTGCCTTTCGGTGACGCCGAGTTCGACGGGTGTGGGATCTGCGTCTCCATAGACTACCTGACACGACCGGTGGAAGTGCTGCGCGAAGTCGGGCGCGTCCTGAAGGTCGGTTCTCCTACGGTTATTACCTTCTCGAATCGCTGTTTTCCTACCAAGGCCATCGCATTCTGGCACCAGTTGGATGACCGGGGTCGCATGCGACTCGTCGAGCGCTACCTTCGCGAGACGGGTAACTTCGAGAGCGTAAGGGGCCTGGATCGCAGCCCGCGCCGCCTGTTCACCGATCCGCTCTACGCAGTAATCGGCAGAAGCACGGGACCATACGTGGAGGGGCGAGAATCGCCCTGAGCCTAATCTGCCTTACGATTTCCGAAGGTGGGGTGATCGCCGCGCCGGCTACCTCGACGGGTCTACGCGCAAGAGGTTAGACCTACCGTACCTGACGGGTACTAATAGGGCAGACCAGATCGCGTACTTCCGAGGGGATGCCAGCATGAAGATACCCGGCATGCAGATGCTGAAGAAGGCCGAAAGGAAAGGGAACGAGGCCGAGGTCCCCATAACCAAGGATCTCGGCCTCGTAGACTTCTTCAAGCTTACCTTGAAGGAGGTGGAGGAGGACCACGTCTCGGCCTTCGCGGGCAACCTCACCTACAAGGCGATCTTCGCCATCTTCCCGTTCTTCACCTTCCTGCTGTCGCTGCTAGGTCTCTTCAATGCCACCGAGCTGGTCAACACCATGATCGAGAACCTCAGTGGCGTGGTTCCTGACACGGCCAGGCAGTTTATCGAGGGACAACTCCTGAGCATCACCAAGAGCCAGGCGGAGGACACCTTCACCTTCGCGGCCATAATCTCGATCCTGCTGGCCCTCTGGGGTGTCTCCGGGGCGTTCCGCTCGGTGATGGAGGCGATGAACGTCATGTACGAAGTGGAGGAAGACAGGCCGTTCTGGAAGAAGTACGGGCTCTCCATCTTCATCTCTCTGGCGGTCGCCGCTCTCATGCTCACCGCCTTCGGCATAGTTGTCTTCGGCCGCTCGATCGGCGGCGCTGTCGCTGAGGCCATCGGGCTGGGGGCGGTCTTCCAGGTGGTGTGGACCATAGTGCAGTGGCCAATCGTCGCGTGCATCGTGCTGTTCACCTTCGCGGTGATCTACTACTTCGCCCCGGCGGCCAGGCAGAAGTGGCGCTGGATCAGCCCCGGCGCGGTCCTGGCCTTCGCCTTCTGGCTGGTGTTCTCGCTAGCGTTCTCGTACTACGCGGGCAACTTCGGCTCTTACAACGAAACCTACGGGTCGCTGGCCGGCGTGATCATCTTCATGCTCTACATCTACTACTCTGCGCTCATCATGCTAGTAGGCGCCGAGATGAACCAGGTGATCGAGTGGCACATCCCCGGCGGCAAGAACGAGGGCGAGAAGGTCCCCGAGGCTGACAGGCAGCCGAACGTCCGCCCTACCCGCCAGAAAGAGTAGAGTTCCCGAGTCGACCCCTTGAGGACTCGAGAGATAACACTACGGCGTTGGGGTGCGGCGCGAACGAGGGTAGGAGGATCATTTGCCCTACGGCGAGAGGTTGGGAGAAGCCGTGTCTTACGCGGCGCGGGTACATCGGGATCAGAGACGGAAAGGAACACAGGTCCCCTACGTCACCCACCTGCTCGCGGTAGCGGCCATCGTCGGCGAGAACGGCGGGACCGAGGATGAGGTCGTCGCCGCACTCCTGCACGACGCGCCCGAGGATCAGGGCGGCGAGGCGCGGCTTGAGGATATCCGGCAGAGATTCGGCGAAGAGGTTGCCGGCATCGTGGCCGGCAACACCGACACTTTTGAAGACCCGAAGCCGCCCTGGCGCGAGCGCAAAGAGAGGTACGTGGCCCGCATAGCCCACGAGCCGGAGTCCGTGCGGCTCGTCTCCGCGGCGGACAAGCTACACAACGCCCGGTCCATACTCGCGGACCTGCGCTCCTCCGGCGACGAGCTCTGGCAGAGGTTCAACGGGGGGAAAGAGGGCACGCTCTGGTACTATCGGGCGCTGGTCGAAGCTTTCGAGATCGCAGGCTCGAACCCCGTCGTCGAGGAGCTCGACCGGGTCGTCGCGGAGATGGAGCGCCTCTCCGGCAAGAGAGCATAGGAGGAGTACCTTGCATAACGAGCCTTTACGCCTCGGGATACTCGGGGCGGCCAGGATAGCCCTCGGCGGCATCATCCCGGCCTGCCGCCCGGACGGACGCCGTCGAGGTCGCCGCCGTCGCAACACGCGGGGGTGAGAAGTCGCGGGCGGTTCGAGAAGCCGCGCCGGAGGCCCGCCTCTTCGAGGACTACGGCGCGCTCCTCGAAGACAGCGAGCGTCGAGGCCGTCTACATCCCACTGCCGAACTCGATGCACGTCGAGTGGACGCTCAGGTCGCTCTCGGCGGGCAAGCACGTACTGTGCGAGAAGCCCTTCTCGCTCGATGCGGGGGGCGCCGAGCGGGCGGTACAGGCTGCGCGAGAAGCCGGCCTGACGCTGATGGAGGGCTTCATGTTCCGCCTCCACCCGCAGACGCTGCGGCTCAGGGAGTTCATCTCCGGGGGAGCGGCCGGGGAGGTGCGGCAGGCCATGGCGCAGTTCGGGCACCGGCTCGACGACCCCTCTGACGTGCGGGGTATCGGCTCGCTGGGCGGCGGCTCGCTGGGCGATGTGGGCTGCTACTGCGTGAGTGCGCTAAGGCTCGTCTTCGGCGCCGAGCCCCGGCGTGCCTCGGCCTTCGCGCAATTCGACGAGGAGGGAGCCGACAGGGAGCTCGCCGGCGTGCTCGAGTTCGACGCCGGGTTCGGGGTGGTCTCTAGCAGCATCTCCTCGGCGCGGCGGGAGCGGCTGGAGATCGTGGGGACGGAAGGAACCATCTCCCTCGACGCACCCTTCCGCGCGGACAAGTCGGGCGGGAGGCTGGAGGTCTCGCGCGGCGGAGAGACGTCCACAGAGACCTTCGACCCGGCCGACCCGTATCGCGCCGAGCTGGAGGAGTTCGCCGCGGCGATCCGCGAGGGCCGCGAGCCCGCCGTCGGACCCTCGGAGATCCTGGGCAACGCCCGCGCAATACACGCCCTGCTCTCCTCCGCCCGGCAGGGCGGACACGCCCAGAGTCTCTAGCGCCGCGAGACGCTTACCTGACCACCGCGCCGTCGTCGCGGATGATCTCGACGGCCTCGGGGTCGGTGTGGAAGACGCGCACCCTCGCGGTGGAGGCGGCGAGCAGGAAGCCGACGATGCCGGCCCGCAGGTCGGCGGGGTTCGCGCGCTCGACCCAGCCGACCTCGGCGTTCGAGAGGTCGGCGTCGGTGGTGACGAAGCGCTGGAGGAGCAGGCTCAGGGGCACGCGCAGCGCGAAGGCGAGGACGATGGAGCCCAGGATCAAGAGGTACAGCGGCCATCCCATGTACAGCCCTATCCCCAGAGCGGCGAGGAAGAAGACCGCGGCGAGCAGGTTGGCCGCCACGATGGTAGTGCCGCAGTTGCGGTGCACCGCGAGCCCCTTCTCGCCGTTCCGTAGCCTCTGCAGCGCCTCCCTCGCGGCGCTGTCTACCTCCTCGAGGGACCGGACGCCCTGGACGAAGAAACCCTCGTCGGTGGAGAACCCGTTGAGCTTGCGGCCAGGCTCGCGCTCCATCATCACGACGATGGTGGCGTGCTCAAGCGCGTGGTTGCGCCTGAGGATCCTGTTCCCGACTATCGCCTTTAACTGTCGCGGGTAGACGAACAGGCTCCCGACGGCCTGCAACGAGAAGAGGATCGGGAGCAGGAACAGGAAGAACACCACGAACAACATCACGAACAGGACGAACACCAGGGTCACGATCTCACCTTCGCCGTAAATTTCTACGCACGCAGATTATAGCGCGCCGTCCGCTCGCCGACGTCGCCGAATTCACCCGCGCCAGGCGAAAGGCAACACCACCTCGCCGGGCTCTTCGAGCTCGTGGAGCAGCGCGAGCGCGGCCAGCGCGACCTCGCGGTGGCGCGCCCGGTCCCCCGGCTCGCCCATCGGGAAGTTGTACGGGAAGGCAACCCGCGCCACCCGCGGCGCTTCGACCCCCTCCTCCATCGCGAGCGTAACCGTCGGTATCCCCCGCTCCTCTATCGCGCTCCCTACCAGCCCGACGGACCGGTGGCACAGCGGTCAGGAGGGCGTGAGCAGCGCCGCGTCCACCCCGTCGTCCGCCAGCTTCGCGGCGACCTCGGGCGCGGTCTCATCGATGAGCGGTCCGGGGTCGTGGATCGCCCCCATGAAGGCGAAGTGGCGGCGGTTGAGCTCCCCCACCACCCCCTCAGCGGCCAGCTCTCTGATCGTCCACAGAGGGAAGACGGCATCGAGGTCCGCGCCTTCGTCGGGCCGGTAGTAGGCGTGGGTCCAGGTTAGCTGTGCGGCGTCGGCAGGTATCTCGCGGTAGGAGCAGTCACCAAGAGGGTCATCTATGTCGAACCTGGGATGCTCCGGCAGGTGGACCCCGCCGGTCGTGACGAGCGCGAGGCGGCACTCCTCGAGTGGCTTCTCTGGCCGGACGAACGGAGGCATGATCTAGACGTTGAAGCGGACGAGCATGACGTCGCCGTCGGCGACGACGTAGTCGCGGCCCTCGAGGCGCACCTTCGCCTCCTCGCGGGCCTTCGCCAGGAGCCGGCGGCCACGACGTCCTCCCAGTTACCCACCTCCGCCGCTATGAATCCGCGCTCCATGTCGGTGTGTATCCTGCCCGCCGCCCGCCGCGCCGTCGAGCCCTCCTGGACCGTCCAGGCCCGCGCCTCTTTCTCGGCCGCGGTGAAGAACGTGATGAGGCCGAGCAGGCGGTAAGCCGCCCGGATGAACTCCTCGAAGCCCGTGCTCTCGACCCCGAGCATCTCCAGATACTCCCGCGACTCCTCTTCGGGAAGCTCCGCCACCTCGGCCTCGAGCCTCGCCGAGATCCGCACCGCCTCAGCCCCCTCGCGGGCGGCGAGCTTCTCGACCTCCGAGCTGCAGCCGTTACCGTCCGCGACGGACTCCTCGTCCACGTTGGCCACATAGAGGACAGGCTTGGCCGTGATGAGGCCCCTGAGAATCTCGGCCAGCGCATCCGAACCGTCCGTGAAGCGGCGGGCCGGGGCTCCTCCCGAGAGGTGATCCCTGAGCCCCTCCAACTCCGCGACTTCGGCCTTGAGCCCGGGGTCTCCGCTCTTGGCCGCCCTGCCAACCCGCTCGAGGCGCCTCTCGACCGTAGCGAGGTCAGCGAGCAGGAGCTCGGTGTTTATGGTCTCCGCGTCGCCCACAGCATCCACGCCGCCGTGCACGTGCGCGACGTTCTCCTCCTCGAAGCGCCCGCGCGCGTGCGCGCACGCCGTCGCGCTCCCGGATGTCCGCGAGAAACTGATTCCCGAGCCCCTCGCGCGGGCTCGCCCCGCGTACCAGGCCCGGCGATGTCCACGAAGTCCACCGTCGCCGGCACCACCTTTTTGCTGCCCATGACCTCCGCCAGTGCGGGCAGAACGCCGTCCGGCACGATACCGCCACAGCCCCAGGTTCGGGTCTATCGTCGGTGAACCGGGTAGTTCCGGGCCTCGGCCCCCGCCCGCGTCAAGCTGTTGAACACCGTGGACTTGCCAACGTTGGGCAGCCCGACTATTCCGACCTTCATGGGCTTTATTGTATCAAGCGGTAGCAATATAAGGGGGGCCGCGTCCCGCCAGGTTGGCGGGGTAGGGTAGAATCGGGCCGCTAGGAAACACGTTTCGGATGACGGAGAGAATATTTTGGACCGTCAGATACAGATACAGATACTGCTGGACCACTGCGAGAGGCCGCGGCGCAGGGGCGCACTCGAGGACGCCGACGTGGCGATGCCTGGCGGCAACCCCGGCTGCGGCGACGTCGTGACGGTATACCTCAAGGGTAGCAGGAGGATCACGAGCACATAGAGGACGTCTCGTACGAGGGCGAGGGCTGCACGATCAGCATGGCCGCCTCCAGCATGTTGCTAGAGCACGTCCACGACGGCGACCTGACCATGGACAGGTGCTGGAGATGGACTACAACGAGATGATCGAGCAGCTCGGACGCCAGATCGTGGCCTCCCGCCCCAAATGCGCAACCCTCGGCCTTGGCACCCTGAAGGCCGCCATAAGGAAGTACCAGAAGGACAGACGCCTGGCCGAAGCTGGTGTCGCTCCCCCGGACGACGGGGATTTCGTCTTCGGCGAGGGCGCAGCCGAAGCAGCGAAGAAGATTAAGCATTTCAGCACGCCTCTTTGCAGGCTTGTCAGCACGCCTCTCAAGAGTGGCCTTCTCAGCACGCTCGCCCTTTTAGGGCTTCGCTTCTCAGCACGCTTCGGGCCTAGCGGCTCTCTTGCTTCCCAGCATTTCACTTCTCTGCCGTTGGGCTGAGCCCGGGCGAGCGCTTGGAGAGGCGTGGGCCTCAAGGTCGGATGCGGCGCATGGAGGCACCATGCGCGTGCTGACACGCTGACCCTAGCTGACAAGCTGACCGGCGGAGCCGGGCAGCGTGCTAACCTTGCTTCCTCGTCACCCAGGCGCCGGCTGCGGTGGAGGCCAGGATCAGGACTACGGCCTGGAAGACGGCCGCCACGACGATGCTGAGGAGGAAGAGCTGCCAGGCCTCCTCCGAGGATACCTGCGTACCGAGCACCTCTGAGAGGGTAGCGGCGATGCGCGGCGACCCTATGGCTCGCGCCGCCACCAGCGCGCCGGCGGAGGCCCCGATCACGAACGCAGGCGCGGCCACGGCACCGCTCACGAGCCCCGAGAGCGCCCCCGCTCCGCCTCCCGGCGTCGGCCTCTGCCGCCCTCCTGCCGCACGAGACCCCGATAAATCCGGCGACCAGGATCCCTACCAGGGAACCCAGCAACGATGTCAGGAAACCGACCACGGCCCCGATGCCGCCCCAGACCATCCCGACCCGGACGGCGTCCCTTTCGTCTCTCTGCTCCACGGCCGCATTCTAGCGGCCTTATCCGGGTTAGTTGGCGCAGAAGATGTTGATGTGCCCATCCCGCCGGCTACCGACCGTGACCTCGACGGTCTCGCCAGCCTCTCGCCATTCCAGCTGGCGGTGCAGCAGCGTCGCCCCTAAGGTGCTCAGGGATCACCAGCCGGTAGCGCCGCTCCCCGCGGGCTCGACGCTCTCGACGAGTCGCCCGCCGCACGGGCAGTACCTGTGCTCCCCGTCCGTGTGCAAGAAGAACAATGCTTCACCCTCGTATACCCCCGAACAGACAGGGCACCTCCAGACAAATACTGCCATCGTGTCCCCAGAAACCATGCGCACCCCACCGTGTATCGTGCCGAGTGATAAGAAGTCTACACGGGGTAGCAGGCCCGCGACAGAGAGAACGGTTAAGAGCGGGTTAAGAAGTGCGAGGGCGCCCGCCGGGGTATATATTGCGGGCATACGCGAGAGGAAGGAGCGCGCATGAGCGAGACCCGGCTGGCGTGCCGCGTGTGCGACAGGGTGTTCTCCGAACACCAGGTGCGCTTGAAGACGGTGGATCCTGAGGAGGATCAGGTCCAGTGCCCCGAACTGCGGCTCCTCCCGCATGGAGCCCTACGCCTTCGACCCGGACGGCCCGACGGATAACCTGTTCGAGAAGGAAGACAGGTGCGGGTAGGGGGCGGTTCGCGAAGGCCCTCTACTCGTAGAGCTCTCGCCAGCTCAGGAGCCTCGGCTCGCCGTCCACCATGGAGAAGGTGGCCTCGATCCTGCGCCTCGCGCTTCCCCACCGGCCGGTCGATGTCACCACGAAGTACGGACCACCCTCACCTTCGCGCCGCTCGATGGCAACCGTGACCTCCCCCTCCTCCACACCCGCCATACGGAGCACCCCCGAAGACCAGCCTGTCAGGTCAGGGGCTTCGGCGAGCCGTGCTTTGGCGACCTCGACGCCGGCATCGGCCATCTCGAACGCGCGTTGTCCCCGGTTGGCCTCTATCGTGGCGTGGAGGTCGGTGACGACGAGGGTCAGCAACCCCGCTCCCATAACCCCGATGAGAGCAACCATGATCACCGCGAGGCCCATGACCATGCCCGACTCGTCTTCGACGACCCGTCGCACGTTCTACCCGTTCCTCAAGAATACGTCGGTCGTGAGGGTCTGGGTCGCGTGAGTGGGTCCGGGTATCCTCACGTTGAGCGTCATCCGCACCAGCTTGATACTTGTCTCTTCGGAGATCGTGGGCGAGCAGTCTGTTGCGCTGGTGCAGTAGGCGAACACGAGGCCGTCGGCTCCGTCCAGAGGCCCCACCACCCTCTGGCCGTTCCTTCTAAGGTAGCTGCTCGAGCCACTGCTCAGGCTGTAAGTGATCGTCTCCGGCGGATCGTTGTCCGGTCTGTTCTGGAAGGTGATCTCGCGCTCTCCAGCAACGCTTATGAGGGTGCCGTCGTCCCGTGGATATGCTGCCCTTATCTCACGTTCCATCCTTTCTAGCCCCAGCCGGGCGTCCTCGACCGCTTTGAGCTCGTCTTTGCCGTGACGGAAGATCCGGACGCTCGTGTCGAAGATCGAGTACAGGGCGAAGAGCACGGTGAGCATTATGGTCATGGTGACAAGCAATTCGGGGAGCGTGAAACCACTCTCGTCCCTCGGAAAGGACCTTCGGCTCACCACCTGGACACGACCCCCGTCGTGGCGTACGAGTCGCCGCCGTCCCAGCTCACCGTCACGGTCACCCTGGTCAGGCCTTGATCCCCCTGGACTCCTTGGAGCTCAGCGTTCACGAACTCCTCGTGGGACGCATACCTGAAACCCGAAGGTTCGCAGGTGCCGTCGGGCAGGCCGGCGCTCACCATCTCGTAAGGGAGGCTCCTGAGCTGCTCCAGCTTCTGACCGGCGCACGCCCGCGCGACGCCATAATCCCCGCTCGTGCTCACCGCCCGGAGCGCCGCGTCGAACATTCCGACCATCGGGATGATGGCGGTGGTGAGGATGACGATCGCCGCCATCACCTCCACCAGCGAGTAGCCGGACTCCTTCTTAGCCTATTCTATGAACTCCCGTGGGACTTTTACTGTCTCGGTCTCCTGCACCGACCCGCAAAAAGTCACTTCTTGAGACCACAATTTCCTTGCGTACTAGCGCCAGGGCATCGGAGAAGGTCGGATATCTCTTGTCGTACCAAGCCGCTCTACGGACGACGACCTCGCCCCTTGCCATGTATTGGTGGGCGAACAGCGTGATCACCGAGAATAGAGCCAAGCAACGCCGGGGCAGTTCTCTGGATCGCCATATCCGACCAATGCCGCTGTGTCTCAAACCTCAGGCGCTGGCGAACCTCTGAAAAGTAGCCTCCATCTGCCAGCGTCTTACGAACCACGAGATGATCCGCTCCGGATCAGCATCAAGGTCGGTGCACAGCAAGGCTTGGGTCTCGAACTCTCCTTCAGGGTCGCGGATCAAGACCCAGCGCAGGGGCACGGCGGGCAAGCCACGTGCTGTACCAGACGGCCGTCCGAGAAACCACCTCGACGCTACGCTTGCCCTTGCCGTACCAATCGGCGACCGTGATGGTCTTCCAGATGGTGTGCACAATCCTCGGCCACCGCCGAAAGGTTGGGCAAGCGTTAGCCCTTGAGGCGAGGTCGTCCCAGCTGTCCGCGATCGCGTGGCGGGGCCGGTTCATAGAGAGCAGCGTCGAGTCTCAAGCGGGTTATGAAGGTTATGGGCTTTCTGAGAGCCTGCGGCAGCGGTCGAGGAGCTTGAGGGAAGCGTAGGTGCCATCGGCGACGGCCACGATCTCACGTTCGGGGTACCAGCGCCTCACCAGAAGAGCAGCTGCCTGGCCCATTCGGTGAGTTCTTGTGCCGCTTGCCCTGCTCTTTGGCGTAACGCTCCGAGTAGGCCAGGACCGAAAGGAACGGCAACGCCCAAACCCGAGAAGCCCAAGGGACCTCTGCCAAAAGCGTCAGGCACACCCATCTGAGAGCACTCGTTTTGACGAAGTGGGAATGGCTGGATCTGCACCGGGTCACGATAGATCCCTTTGGCCGAAATCTTCTTCCCCTGCCGCCTCTCTAACGTCTCGTCTATACCCACAACCAGCGGTCCTTCGGGCACGAAGGCCTCTACGAGCAAACCCAGCAAGATGCGGCCGCTTCCCGGCTTGACCAGACGGCACGGCTCAAGACCCGATGGTAGCGGCAGAACTGTCGTTCTTCTTCCAGACCTACCGCCCGCAGAGCGGAGGCCACGGTCCTCTTGCCCGGGGCGAGGATCGATACCCGTGAGTAACAGCTGGACATGCTGCCAGACGCGCTTTGAGAAAAGTGGCGCGAAGGGGACCAAAACCCGTATCATCGTGGTTGGTAGGGTGCGCATCGATCACCTCTTTTTGGCGGATTGCGGTGACTAGCGTACCCTACCCCTTTCGTTCATAAATGGCCAAAGAGTACACAAGGGAACCGATCCTTATGTGCGACGTGGCCGAGGTGAACACTACGTCGCACCAGGGGCTGCCGTCGTCGGAGCTGATCCTTACCGTTCCGCTCTGCCCCGGGCGCAGGGTCCGCACCGTCCCGTTGGAGCTGAACTCCAGGGTCCGCGTGCCGCCGCAACTGCTTGGGGGTATGAGCGCCCCCCTGTCGCCACCCGAGCAGTCTGGGTTGAAGGTGACCTCTTTTATCTTCGTGCCTTCGGGAAGCTCACGCGGGCCGGGAGGAGTCTCGGAGTCCATAGTGGGCGTGGAGCCACCCCCTTCGTAGGGAGCGCTCAGCTTGATCATGCAGTAGTCAGCCGACGAGCAACCGCTGACCGGCGAGCCATCCGGCATGAACACGACGCGCCAATCCGTAAGCTGATTAGTCGCCCTGGCGTGAGCGAGGCGCAGGTCGGCGGCGAACTGGCCAGCGGCGGCCTCCACCCGCCAGCGCTCCAGGAGCCCCAGGAAGACGATCACGGCTATCGCGATGAGGATCCCCAGGATGGCGACGACGGTCATCAGCTCTTGCAGGGTGAACCCCCGCTCGTCCCGTCGAAAGTCGCGAGATTTCGGAAGCGGCGCGCCCATGACCCAGAGGGGTTATCGGCGAGCCGGCTGTGAAGCTGTAGCCGGAGGAGAGGCGGCGGCTCCCCTCGCTCTACCGACTACGCTCGATGAACTCTATGCGGTAGCCGTCCGGGTCGCGGACGAAGAAGATCCTGCTTCCACTGCTCATGGCGTGGGGCTTGCTCTCGAAGTCTACTCCACCGGCCTCCTCGAGCTTTTGCGCCAGGGCATCGAGATCCTCGACGGCGAAGGCGACGTGACTGTAGCCTTCGCCTAAAGAGTAAGGCTCCTCGCGGTCGTGGTTGAGGGTCAGCTCGAGGCGAGGCTCGGGGTCGCCAGGGACAGCCAGGAAGGCGTTGGTCGCATCGTCGCCGATGGGGACCGTGCGGGCGAGCTCCAGGCCCAGCTTGTTCGTGTAGAAATCTAGGCTCCTCTCCAGGTCGAGGACCCTGTAGCAAGTGTGAACGTAGTGCAAGTTGCGCTCCTTCGTCGGTAGGTTTCAGGCTTCAGGTTACAGGTTTTTGCTGAAGCCTGTAGCCTGGTGCCTTGCTGCTGATATGCTTTTCCTATGGATAACGTCACGCGAGATAACGTCACGCGGGAAATACCGGAGAGCCCGGCCAGGAGAGCGGCCACGATCGCCCGCGTGGGAGCGCGCTATGGTTTCGGCTTCGCGTTCGGGAACCGGTTCGTCCCCCGCGGCCGCAAGGTGGACCCGGGGCAGGTGGGCACGAGGCTACGCCTCTCCTTCGAGGAGCTCGGGCCGACTTTCGCCGAGCTAGGGCGCTTTCTCTCTGCGCGGCGCGACCTTTTGCCACCCGACGTAGCGTCCGAGCTGGAACGGATCAGGGTGGTGGTCAAGCCTCTGCCTTTCGCGGAGACGCGTGCGCTCGTCGAGCGGGAGCTGGGCAACACGCTCGAGCGCCTGTTCCTGAAGTTCGGGGAGATACCCGCGCGGGTAGGCCCCTTCACCCAGGCGCACCGCGCGGTGCTGCCTGGGGAGCGGCCGGCGCTCGTGGTAGTTACCCGTACTGGTGTGCGCCGGGACCTGCTAGCGATGCGCCCTGTCGCCGACCTCACGCGCCGCAGGCTCGGTGAGCGGCTGCCGCTCGACCCGACGGAGTCCATAGCCGAGTTCGCGGCGTACGCGGCTCACCGGAGGGACATGTTCTTCGCCGCCCAGACCGCCCGCCGCCTGCAGGAGATGAGCGACTTCCAGCTGCTGGTGCCGCAGCCCTACCGTCACTACTCGACGGGCCGTTGCGTCACCTTCGAGGCGCCAGCCGAGCCCGTGTTGCTGGACTCCTGGCGATACCGGGAAGTATCGGATGCGCTCGTGCGGCTGGCCCTCGCGGAGGGCATCTTCCTCGCCGACCTCGCGCCCGAGCGATTCGTCGCGGACGTCTCGACAGGCGAAGTCTGGCTCGCCGACCCCACGGAGGCGTTTGTCCTCGACCCCGAGAGGCTGCGGGGGCTGGCAGAGGTCCTGGCGGCGGTGCGGCGCGGGGATGTGGACGGGATCGTACGCGCCCTCCCGCTCGCCGGGAGCTTCGTCCCTCGCGACGACTCCGCTCTCCGGCGCGAGCTGCGGGAGACTCTGGGCTTTCTCGGCGGACCGCTGTGGCGCGAGCACTCGCTGCGGGAGGCTCGGGACGGCGGGCTCGAAGCCCTTCGCAGAGGAGGCGCGAAGCTGCACGTCGAAGTAGCGCAGATGGCGCGTTCGCTGGAGGAGGCCGAGGCGCTCGGGGGCGGGACGGAGATAGTCGCGGCGGCGGAGGCGGCGCAAGTGTCCATCTCGCGCTACAGGGACCCGGCCTACGTCGCCGTCCGCGCGGCACGCCGGCTCGCCCAGCCGGACACCTTCGCAGACTACCCGCGCCAGATCCACGCGCTCCTCGACGAGCTCAAAGACGGCGAGATCGAGGTCCGCTTCAGGCACGGGGGGCTGGACGACCTGATCTCCAAGGTGGATATTCTCGCCAACCGGCTCGTCTTCGGCGTCATCATAGCCGCCCTTATCCTCGGCTCCTCGATGCTAGGCATCTTCGTAGAGAGCGGCACCCAGTTCCTGGGCTTGAGCGTCTTCGGCCTGATCGGGTTCGTCATCGCAGCCTTACTCGGCCTCCTGCTCCTCTTCGCGATAATCCGCTCTGGCCGGCTGTAGGTAAGCACGCTCCGCTCGCCTGCTTGTCAGCACGGCTTCCGCTTGTCAGCACGCTCCGGCCTGCGGCCTCCGCTTGTCAGCACGGCGCTTCGCGCCTTTCAGCACGCCGCCTCCCTACGGTCAGCGGCTTGTCAGTTTTCGCCTGGAATGGTGTGAGATCTGTGCCTTTGAGAGAATATCCAGCTAAGGTGTTGCGGCTTACGGGGCAGAGCCTCCGCCAAACTCGTCAAGCTGAAATGCTGAGAAGCGAGGGCCTTCTAAAGGCCCGAGCGTGCTGACAAGGCGCCTGGCGAAGCCAGGCGCCGTGCTGAGAAGCTGCCGACCACAGGGAGGCAGCGTGCTGATAACAAGGAGCGCAACGTGGAAGACCAGATACGCAGCGAGATCCTCAAGACGATCCCTTATGGCTTCTATATCACAGGTGTCGCGGGCAGCGACGGCGAGGTCAACGGCTTCACGACCTGCTGGGTCTCGCAGGTCTCCTTCGACCCGCAGCAGGTCATCGTCGCGGTGCGCAAGGACCAGCACACTCACGACCTCGTCGAGGACTCCGGCGTATTCTCGCTGAACTTCCTCGACACCGGGCAAGAAGACCTGGCCCGCAGGTTCACCGAGCCGCTCCAGCACGAGGACGGCCTGGTTGGCGGCTCATCCTACACCACCGGGGAGACCGGCGCGCCGCTCTTCGAGGAGGCCTTCGCCCACCTGGAGTGCAGGGTGTCAGGCAAGATGGAGGCCGGGGACCACACCGTCTATCTCGGCGACGTCGTCGCAGCCAATCTCAGGCGACCTGCCGACATCCTCACCGACCTGGATACCCCGATGGAGTACGGAGGCTAACCACTCTTCTGTACGCAGAGCGCCGGCCCAGGTTGCAAGCTGGCACGAAAGTGCCGGGCCGACCAGGAGGGGGGAATTCGGTCGACCCGGCTTGTGTTGATCGTTGTGTGTACCCCGTCGGTGACAGTCTCAAACCTCGGCTGCCCGACCCCGCGGGGCTTATGCCTGCGCCTCGGGTGGCGGAGCCTCCTCCTCGGTCACCGCCGCGGCCTCCTCCCGCGCCATCGCAGCCGCCGTTCGCAACTCATTGGCGCGGGTCGCGGTGGCGCCTTGCCCCGCCGGTCGTACTCCGTGTTCGAGGGCGCTCGCGCGGGCTTCGAGGCGTTCGGCGAACCTCTCCGCGAACTGCTCGTGCATCATGGGGTTCCGATACCCCCCTTCGTGTGAAGACCAGTAGTCCGTGGGTCAATCGACCCTATCTACTTCCGGTTAACCGCCACGACGATGCGTGGCGAACTCACACCTTAACCGTTCGAGGCTTCGTTTCAAGCAGGCGAGGGACGGGGCACGTGATCACGCTCACGCAGAAAAGGTGCGCCGCTCGGACCGACGGCACCACAGCTACCCACATAACTTGAACGGAGGGAACCGGAGCGAACCGTCTACCCGGTCAGATGCCCTTGCCCACTGACCCCAAGCATCTCGCGCACGCGCCTGCCATCGCGGTGGCCGCGATAGTAGGCAAGCCGGTCCAGGTACTCCGTCCAAGCAGCCAGATTGGCGTTGGCCACGAAAATCTCCGGCGACCCGAAGCGTCCATCCTCCCAGCCGCTCCGGTAGGCCAGATCTTCCTGGCGAATCTCCACCGTTCCAGCGGACTCCTCTCGGATCATCGTCAACCCTCCCGGATTGTTCTTCCGCCAACCCGTATGAAAGCACAATAGTTTCTCGAATGGAAGGTTTTTCTTAACGAAATTGAACAAAAGTTACATTACCGCCATATCTGGGGTCTTCGCGCATGATACGTCTGATCTTTAGTGTTTTTGTGACGTTCTACGCTGGCGTCCGGGGGCGGAAGAGGCCGAAGGAGGAGGTGTAGCCGTGCAGGAAAGTGTTACCTCCGACGGGGCCGATCTCGCCGTTGCAGAAAAACCCGCCGACGGGCACATCGCCGAGGTGCTCGCGGAAGACGCCGGTGTCGAAGTTGGGGAGTCCGTAGAGACCCTCCCCGCGTCCGAGACAGGAGAAGAGGAGGGCTCCGGAGAGGGTCTCGGGGGAGGTCTTCTCGTAGCCCTTCAGCATGGTGTGGAGGTCCTCGGCGGAGGTATCGGCGTCTCGGAGGTGGAAGCGGACGCGCATCCCCTCTTGCAGGTATTCCCCGACGGCGAGGACCCCGCGGCGCGGGTCCGCGCCGATGAGGTTCCGGATCAGGAAGTCACCCACCCGCGGCTCATCGCGGAACTCGTCCATCAGAACGCCGACGAAGAGCGCAGTACCGGCGAGACGCCGGTCGTATTCGTCCAGGGTTGCGAAGAGCTGTTGCACGGCCTCGAAGGCTGGTCTGCCGTCGAGCTCGTAGAGGATGTTGCCCTCGCAACGGGTGACGCGCATCAGCTCGCCTACGGGCCGGCAGCCCTGGGCGACGAGGGTGTCGACGACGACGTTGCCGCTGAGAGCGACGCCCACCGCGCCGTCGGTAAAGGACCTCGTCGTCGAGGAACAGGGCGTTAAGGCCGGGCGAGGTAGCTCCGCTGGCGAGGCCCCCGATCTTGGGCGAGCTCGGGAAGGCGTAGTCGAGCCCGGCGAGCAGGGCTTCCGCGCGAACGGAGAAGGGGTCGGCAAGGAGAACGAACTGCGGCTCCTCTTGTGGGCGCATCCCGACGAGACGCTCCCAGGCGTCGGGCGGTCCGTCGAGGTCGGGCAGGGGATCGGTCACGTGGAACGTGGTGAGGCGGACGTCAGGTAGCCGCGCGGCGACGAGGGTCACACCTGGCGCGCGCTCGATCTCTTCGCCGCCCCCGATCACGCCCCCGCCCGAGCAGCCGAGGAACGTCCCGGGCTCGAGGTAACGGCTCACCAGCTCGTAGAGCCGCGGGTAGTAGTTCGCGAAGTGCGGGGTCACGAACGCCAGCGCCAGCGAGACCGGGCCGGGACCGAGGCGTCGCGAGGCGCCTTCGGCGCACTCGAGGAGTGCTTCCTCGAAGGAGGTCTTGCGCGATATGGTAGTCGCCCAGTTCATACGCACTGTCCTGCTCGCACCAGTTTATACCCGCGCTGAGCCCGGCGTCTTTCCGGGGTGAAGTGAGCGGAGCTGCTCGCGGCGGTGCAGCAGGTAGGCGAAGAGAGCCGATCCAAGGAGCGCGGGAATGGCGAGACCCGAGAAGAGGGAGACCCCGATCCAGAAGACAAGAGCGACGAGTGCGCTGTCGAGCAGAGCCGGAAGCGGCGCGGCGTGCCACTGGCCCGCGGCCAGGAGCAGGGCTGCCGCGAGGACGCCGGAGAGGAGCCATCCAGCGTAGTTGCTCAGGGGCACACCGTAGTAGGCGCCGCCTTCTGGCCACACCCAGAAGCCGAGAGAAGCGGCTCCGGGATCGAGGACTCCGTCGATCAGGGTGAGGAGCAGGGCGGAGCGGAGTATCCAGAGCGCGCGGCTCTGGCGTTCGGAGCGCCATGAGGCGGCGACGGCCCCTATCACGAGCGGCGCGTACGAGACCGGCAACATGAACGGGACGAGACCGAGGATCCTGCCCCCCAGCGCGTCGCCGTAGTGGAAGGGTCCGTAAGGAAACCCCGTGACGACCCCGACCATCTCAACGACGTAGGCGAAGGCCGCGAGCGCGAGCAGAGAGAGCGCGGCCCGGCGCGCCCCGAGGTATTCAGAGAGAGCGACGAAGGAGGGCAAGGCTATGAGGAAGGCGGAGACGTAGGAGCCTGCCTCCGCGCCGGGCGCGTCTGGGAAGCGGGTGGCGAAGTACGCGGCCGCGAAAAACAGGAGCGAGGCCACGATCAGGGGCCGTGGCGTGGCGCGGAGGACCTGCGTGAGCACCCGTGTATGGTATCGCAGCGGGGAGGCAGGCCGCTGGTATATTTGGGCCGTGGTCTCGCGTCTCTTCCACATAGCAAGGCCGGTGCTCTGGATCAACACCGTCGGTCCCGCCACGGTGGGGATGTGGCTCGCGGGCGAGCTCTGGACCTGGGTGGCGCTCCCGATACTGCTCTGGTTGACGCTGCCGTTCAACCTCCTGATCTACGGCCTGAACGACGTCTTCGACCAGGAAACCGACGCCAAGAACCCCCGCAAAGGCACCCTCGAAGGAGCCCGCATAAGATCCGAAGAAGTGCGTCCCATAGCATCAGGCGTGCTCCTCACGAACGTGCCGTTCCTGATCTACTTCGTCCTCTTCCTCCCCACCACGGCCGTCCTCTGGATGCTCCTCTACGCGCTGCTCTTCGCCGGCTACTCGGTCCCGCCCGCGCGCTTCAAGGCCCGTCCGTATCTCGACTCTTTTAGCAACGCGGCCTACGCCTTCCCGCTGGTCTTCATGCCGCTGGCGCTCTATGCGCCCGTAGTGTGGCCTGCGGCCTTGGGGCTAATGGCGTGGAGCGCAGCCAAGCACACCTTCGACGCCGTCCAGGACGTGGACGAGGACAGGAAGGTGGGCATCGAGACAACGGCGGTCCGGCTCGGACCGAAGGGCGTCGTGCTCTGGTGCGGCTCCTTCTGGGCGCTCGCCACCGCGTGCTTCGCGCTCGTCAACGCACCCGTCGCGCTCGTGAACGCCGCGATAGCCGTCGCGCTGTTGTACGCCCTCTATAGAGACCCGACGCCGGAGACGGGGCGCAGGCTCTACAAATTCTCCATCGCCTTCCCTTACGTGGCCGGGACGGTCGCGGGCGTACAGCTCGTCGCGGCGCTCTCGCTGGGACTGTACCCGTGAAGCGCGTCGTCGTGGTAGGCGGCGGCATCGGGGGGCTCGCGGCTGCCGCCCTGCTTGGGCGCGCAGGTCACAGAGTGACGCTGCTTGAGGCCAGCGGCTGGCTCGGCGGCAAGAGCCGGCGCATCGAGCTCGACGGCCAGCGCATAGACACGGGCCCCGCCATCGTCACCTTCCCGGGGGTCTGGGAGGAGTACCTGAGGCGCTGGGACAGGCTTGCCGGAAGAGACGGCGAAGCCCCTGAGATAGCCGACCTCAGGCTGAAGCGGTTGCCCGAGGTGGGTACCTACTACCACGGGGGCGCTGTCTGCTCGCTGCCCGTGCCCGAGGGACATCCGTGGCGGGAAGCATGGGAGCGGTTCGTCAGGGTCCACGGGGGGTTGGGGCCGGAGATCACTCGCCTCCTGACGACGGACTGGCACGAACCAGAGCTCCGTCCTGCGCTCGTGCGCCTGCTCCGTCTCTACGGTACGAGACCGACAACCAGGAGCTACCTAGACAGCCTCGGGTGGCTGCCTGAGAGGTTGAGGGAGATCCTCGCCATCCACACCCTCAACGCGGGTATAGGACCTGCTCGTACCCCCGCGCTCTACGCAAGCCTGCCAGCGGTCATGGCAGCGGAAGGGGTGTGGGTGCCTGAGGGGGGAGTATACGAGATCGCGCGGTCGCTCGAGAGGCTCGCCCGTTCGAGCGGCGTGGAACTGAAGACGGGGGAACCTGTACACAAGATCAGGCCCGGGAAAGTGTTCACCTCGGAAGAGCAATACACCACCGACGCGGTAGTGAGCGGGCTCGACCCCGAGCGGCTGAACAGGCTCCTCGAAGGCGGCTGGAAGAGACCGGCGGGGACGCTCTCCTGCTCGGGGATAGCTATTTACGCAGCCATCCAGGGCGAGTTGCCCGCGCGGCTCTCGACCCACGGCGTCGTGCTCCCCTCGGACCCCGCCGCGCTGTACGCGAGCCTGGAGGCAGTGGAGGAGCCCGACGAGACTATGGCTTTCGTGGACTACTACCGGCCCGGCGAGCCGTACCCGAACCGGGGGCACGTGCTGGCGCTGGGGCTGACCGCCCCGGCAAACGGCCGGGAGTACGGGCTCGAGGACGCCTTCGTCGCGCGGGAGGTAGAGCGGGTGTCGCGTATGCTCGGACTCCCGAAGCCGGTCACGGAGTATTTTGGCGAACATGAGATCCTGCACCCGCGGTACTTCGGCGCCTGGGGAAGCGCCGGCGGGGCGCTCTACGGTGCGGTCAAACCCTACTGGATGACCGGGCCGCTGCACCGCCCGCGGTACTCGGATCGCAAGAGGCCCTGGCTGTGGCGGGTCGGAGCTTCGGTCCACCCTGGCGGCGGGATACCAGCGGTGCTTGGCGGCGCCATGATCTCCTCCAGCAGGCTGCTCGGGTTTCTGGGTAAATAACAGGGCAGGCGAGCACGGAAAGGAACCAGCCGGCATGAACCTCGGGGAGCAGCGCGACCTGTTCGAGATACCGGAGGAGATCTCCTACCTCAACTGCGCCTACATGGCGCCTCAGCTTCGCTCGGCGCGGGAGGTCGGCGAGCGGGCGGTGGCGCGCAAGTCCCGGCCCTGGGAGATAACGCCCCAGGACTTCTTCGAGGACGCCGAGAAGTCCAGGGAGCTGTTCGCGCGGCTCGCCGGCGGGGATGCGGACGGCGTCGCCCTCGTCCCGTCCGTCAGCTACGGTATCGCCGTCGCCGCCGCGAACGTCCCCGTGCGGGCATGGCAGAAGATACTGGTGCTGGAGGACCAGTTCCCCTCGAACGTCTACTCATGGCGCGAGCTCGCGCAGCGCAGCGGCGCGGACCTGGTGACAATTCCCCGCCCCGCCGATCACGACTGGACCTCGGCCGTGCTCGACCATCTCGACGAGAACACCGCCGTCGTCGCCGTGCCGAACTGCCACTGGACGGACGGATCGCTGCTCGACCTCGCCAGCATCAGCGAGCGCGCCAGGGAGGCTGGGGCTGCGCTCGTGGTGGACGCCATACAGTCGCTCGGGGCTCACCCGTTCGACGCGGGCGCGGTACGGCCGGACTTCCTGGTCGCCTCCACGTACAAGTGGCTGCTCGGGCCATACGGGGTCGGCTTCATGTACGCCGCGGAGGAGTGGCGGGACGGGACGCCCATAGAGCACAACTGGATCAACCGCCGCGGCACCGAGGACTTCTCGCAGCTCGTGGAATACGAGGATTCCTTCCAGCCCGGCGCCCGACGCTACGACGTCGGCGAGCGGAGCAACTTCGCCCTGCTCCCGATGGCGAACGAGGCGCTGCGCCAGATCCTCGACTGGGGCGTCGAGAACGTCTCCGAGACCATCGGAGGGCTGACCGACCTCATCGAGAGAGAGGCCGGGGATCTCGGCATCGAGGCAGTACCGGCGAAGAGCCGTGCGCGGCACATGGTCGGGCTCAAGCTCGGCTCGGCCGCTCCCGAAGACCTCGCCGCCCGGCTCGCCGCAGAGGGCGTCTTCGTGAGCGTGCGCGGCAACAGCATGCGCGTCTCGCCACACGTCTACAACACCGAGGAGGACGTAGAGCGGCTCTTCGAGGTTATAGGGCATACGATAGCCTGACTCTCCTTCGTTCCTTTCTCGTGCCGGACGATAGAATCTGCCGGTCTGGCGTTGTGGGAGCGAGAGGAGAGAGGTAGTCGTGCTCTCGGGGAAGGGCGTATCTCGGCATCGGCACTGGCTGGAACGAGCGTGAGGCACTGGGTCTGGGCGTCCCGTTTCCGTCCACGAGGGAGCGCTTCGAGCACCTGGAGGAGCCGCTGAACAGCCCACAGGCTTTGAGCCAGCCGCACCCGCCGATCATGATCGGCGGTATGGGCGAGAGGCGGACGCTGCGGCTGGTGGCGCAGTACGCCGACGCCTGCAACCTCTTCGCGTACGGTGGCGTGGACCTGATCCGCCACAAGCTCGGCGTCCTGCGGGGACACTGCGAGGACGTCGGACGTGACTACGAGGAGATCGAACGCACCGCTCTGGGCACGGTGAACCTCGGGGGGACGGGATGACGGAGGACGAGGTGATCTGGCTCTGCCGCGAGCTGAACGAAGCGGGCATACAGCACCTTATCTTCAACATGCCCAACGTTCACGAGATAAGGCCGCTCGAGGCGTTCGGAGATAGGATCATCCCCGCCGTCGCCGGGCTATAGCTCGCGTCGCAGGATCGAGTAGATCTTCATGTCCCTGAAAGCGCCTTTGATGTACTCTGATTCTCTCAGGGTGCCCTCGTAGGTCATCCCTACCTTCTCCATGACCCTGGCGGAAGCAGTGTTCTCGGCTACGCAGCGGGCTTGTATGCGGTTGAGCTCCATATGCCCGAAGCCGAAGCGGATGACAGCCCGCACGGCTTCCGGCATCAGCCCCTTACCCCAGTGCTCACGCGAGAGGACGTAGCCTAGCTCGGCGCGGGCGTGCTCGGGCGCGTAGTTCACGTCCACGCCGCAGGTGCCGATGAACGCGCCGCTGTCCTTGAGGACGACGCCCCAGCCGCCGAAGTCTCCCCTCTCGTAGCCCTCCACCGCGAAGCGCAGAAACGCCTCCGAGTCCTCCACCGAGCGGTGGGCGTCGAACAGGACGTATCGCGTGACCTCGAGGTCAGAAGCGTAGGCGAACATGGCCTGCGCGTCGTCCAGGCGCATCCTGCGCAGGAGCAGGCGCTCCGTCTCCAGCTCCGTGAGGTCGGTGAAGACCTCGCCACGGTCTACCCTCCGGCGCTGACCATCTCTATGCTCGACCACTGCAGAAACCTTGCGCCGCCCGCCACTCCCCCGCCTCGTACAACGGACGAAGATAGAAGATCCACCCTTCGGGCATGCCCTCCTCGCAGGGATGCGGAATGAGCAACGCGAACTCTCTGGGTGCAGGCCGCCGCATCTGTTGTCCGGGGTGCGATCTCACTGCGGATCAGTCCTTCCAGTCGCTCCTCAACATGATGACACCCGGCACGGTGCGGCGCACCCCGACGCAGTAGTCCGCCTCGACTGCGAGGCTTCAGCTAGCCCCGGTTGGTTCGCAGGTCCTCTATCTGCCGGTCCACCTCCTCCAACGCCCGCCCGACTGTCGTTTCCAACCTCGCCCTTCGATGGTAGGCGAGGTTGCGAGCCAGAACGCGCGCCTCTTCGAGGAGCACCCGCATGTTCCGTAGCTCCACGAGTTGGGATTCCGCCATCGGCAATCCCGGCCTACGCCGGTCTTCTTCACTCACACCAAGTCCCCCTCCCGAAAAGCGGCGCGGCGCATCAGGCGCTCCGCCCGCTCGTTACGGCGAAGCTTAGCGCATCATGGCCACCCGTCAAAGAGTTATCGTGAAGGTCCCCAGGATGTCGGGTGAAGAAAGGTCCATACCAGCAAGCGAGTACCGTCCTCGAGGAAGAAATCGACGAGAGGCGAACCGGGGTCCTAGCTTCGCTAGGCTCCAGCCCTTCGATTTGTTTAACGCAATCTTTAGAGATAGTTAACAACAGCCCCGTGCCCGGTTTGTTAGGGTCGCTTCCAGCGACAGGGCCAGCATCGTACCCCCCTCTTGCTGGCTCGGGTTTCGCACCAACCGGCCGGGGTCCTACGGGACCCCGGTCCTTTTGACGCGCACTCATCTGTACGGACAGAAGCCACCTGCCAGCGAGCTGGTCTTTGAACGGCAAAGCCGTCAAGTAGCATTGCGGTATTAGTCCGCCACCAGCGGGACCGAGGCCCTCCTTGCCCGACCTTACCTGGTCGCGTCCTCAAAAATCACCCATTTGGGGGATGTGCTGCCCTACCGAGGGTATTAAGATACTCTTGTTGCTTAAGCGGAGTGCGAGAAGCGGCGACTTCTCGTCTCCGAGAGGAGGTCGGACGGTGAGGCGAGTGATCATATTGCTTGTGGTGATCACGTTAGCGGTGGCCATGGTCGGTGGGACGGCCCTGGCAAAAACTATACGTTGTCACGGAGGCAATTGCTTCGGCACAAACAGGGCCGACACCATTTTCGGCACAAACAGGCACGACGCCATATTCGCGAGGGGTGGCGGCGACTTGCTGAGCGGCCGGGAGAGAAACGACAACCTGAACGGCCAGAACGGCAATGATCGCGCCTTCGGCGGGCGCGCGAACGACTGGGTCAAGGGCGGCAGGGGCAACGACATGGTGAAAGGCGACCTGGGCAACGACAGGCTAACGGGAGGATCCGGCCACAACACCATAAGGGCCGGAGACGGCAGGAGGGACCTCATCATCTGCGGCAACAACAGCAGGAACTTCATCTATTTCGACCCGCGTCTGGACCGGTTCCGCAACTGCCGCTTCTTACACAGACTTCACAGACTCGATGCAGGTGCTCGGAAGGGATCGCCGACGACAGCTTCGATCATCGGCCTGGGTCCTTCCCGGGTTTCCGGGTCCGGAGGCTCGACGGGTTCGTCCTTGATAAGTGCGTCTACTCGAACGGGGTCGACTGCTTTCGTTCGGACCGGCTTATTACGCTTCGGCGCTGATCCGCTCGATGCTGGACCACGGCAGAAACTCGTAGCCGTGAAGATCTCCGCTGGGGTCGCGCACCTCAAGTAGCAGGCCGTTACCGTCCAGGTCGCACACGTAGCCCGCGAGGTCGTTGCCGATCCTCGCCGAGATCGAGACGAAGCTCCCCCGGCTCATGAACCCCGGGATCTCCGGAGCTCCTTCGCGCATCCCTCCGTTCCTCTCGCCTTCCACCGCGCCTCCTCAAGGATCTCGCCTTCCGTGCAACAGATTACAGCACTACAGCACAGGCAGCAGATCAGGAACCTCGCGCCAGTCGGAGAAGCCGTGGACGTCGGCCCTCGCCGCGACGAGCTCGCGGTTCCACGGCTGGATCCTGGCCGCCGCCCACAGACCTGCGTCGGCGACGCGCTCGAGCGTCTCGGGACGGTCGTCCACCAGGCCGAAGGCTCCGATCTCCCGCAAGACGGCCAGCTTGTCCCCGGCCGTGACCGTGATCCCGACACCCTGGCCGAAGCGCTCCCTGAGCCAGGCGTCGAGGTGCGGCTCCATGACAGCGACGCCGTGGGTCACGAAGTGAACCTTCATGCCACGCTCGCCCTGCAAACGGTGTAACACCTCCGCGGCGTCGGGGTAAAGCTCGCGGTCGCGGATCCTCTGTGGGGAGAAAACGCGGTCGAAGATCTCCGTCGTCGTCTCCTCGCCGTAAGCGTCGAGGAGGTGCGTCCAGGTGGAGACGGACTCGACGTCGAGCGCCTCGCCCGTGACCTCGAGTACCACCTCGCAAACCCTGACACCCGTGTTCCAGATAGTCGAATCAACGTCACAGGCCAACGTCGGCATCACCGGATCAGCTCCTCTATCGGGATCGCCTCCGTGAGGCCCGACTCAGGGTCCACGACGGCGTAGCCGGCCCCGGCCTGCCTGGCCACCAGGGCGTGACGCCTGAGCCCTTCCCGGTCTTCTATGCTCCCGAGGCGGTCGGGCAGATCCAGGTGAGATGCCTGCTCCCTGAAAGCGCGGGCCCTCTCGGGCGAGCTGAAGAGCGGGGCGACGAGCATCTCCTCGCGCTCGACCGAGATCAGGGGCGACTCCCCCCTCTCGTCGCTTATGACGTAAAGAGGGAAGGGGACCTCCTCCTCTGCTGCGCGATGCGCCAGGTCTCCGGCGTGAAAGAGCCCCGTGCCCGCCCCGGAGACCACGAGCACGTAGTCCTGTCCCGAAGCAGCGTAGACCTCGACCGCGCTCCAGTCCGCGAGCTCTACGGGCTCCAGGCCGGCGAGCGCCTCCAGCCCGAAAGCTCCGGCCTCCGTGGTGAACTCCTCGGCGAGATCCCGGCTCGAGAACAGGGCGCCGACCTTCGACGGCTCACCGCCCACGGGCGTCTCCCCGAAAACGTCCTCACCATCCTCTCCGGCCAGCTTGAAGAGCGGCGGCCGGGGCACCTCGTCCAGGCGCAGCTCCGGCTCTGGCCCGCTCACACCCTGTACCTTGCGATCTTCTCGTACTGCCGGAGCCGGGCGCGGGCCGAGGCCCTCTTCGCGACCGCGTCGCGCAGGCGACAGAGCAGAGGGTGCTCCATCTGGAACACCGCGACCTCCACGCCCGCGCGCCCGAGCGCGGCGTCCGCCGTAAGCCCTCCGATACCGCCGCCGATGACTATGGCCTTCGTCACCAGAGGTCACCCGCTCCAAGCACCGAGCCGGAGCAGGCCGGGTCAGGCAGCGGCACGCCGTGAGTGGTCTGTGCGTCGGGGTGGGACCTGGTGCCGCGGAAGGCTATATCAGCGACTTGGGCCTCACGAGTTGCTTCGCCACCGAGACAAGATCGTCGGGGTCGAAAGGTTTGCGCAGGACGCGGACCGAGCCGTGTGTGCGCTCCGCCAGCATCCTGGCCGCCGGGTCCTTTTTGGCTGCGGTGAGGACCACAGGTATCTTCGAGGTCTTCGGCATCGCCTTCAGGCAGTGGCAGGCCTCCACGCCCCCAACCTGGGGCATCGAGACGTCCATCACGATGAGATCTACCCTGCGGCCGAGGGCCTCCTGGATCGCCCTCTGGCCGTCCGTTGCCTGCACGACCTTGAAGCCGGCGCCAGCGAGCGCCTCGGTGGCGGTGGCCAGCGCGACGGGGTCGTCGTCGGCGATCATAACGGTGTGTCTTCCTAGTTCCACGGCGACATATTTTACACCTGTTTAACATCCGCAACTATCCCCACAATTACCCATTTTCAAGCATCCGACGCCAGGGGCAAGATGGTCTGGAAGAGTCCTCAGCCGCAAGCGTTCAGAAAATCAAGGAACGCGCCCGCTCGAAGCACCGAATCTCGGTGCGGGGCGTGACCCTTTCAACAGACCTCGGGACACCGCCTGCTAGAATAGACGTTCGAATACTTTTGAAGGAGAGCCTGAGACTCTGACGGCCAAAAAGAGGTGAGCGTGACGGAGCAGAAGTACTTCCGCAAGGGCTTCAAGATGCGGGACGACGTGCAGCACCTCCTGGACCGGGACTACCGCTCGGAGGTGGTCGAGAGGGTCCGCGAGAACGGCAACGTCCTCGAGGTCGAAGGACTCACCTTGAGGCTCGCCGACGAGTTCGGGTTCTGCTACGGGGTGGACCGGGCTGTGGATTACGCCTTCCAGACCAGGGAGAAGTTCCCGGAGAGGCGTATCCACATAACGGGGGACATGATCCACAACGCCTCGATGAACGATAGGTTGCGCGAGATGGGGATAGAGTTCCTCTCCCAGGGCTTCGACGGCCGCCCCGACGAGAAGTTCGACGCTCTAGGACCCGAGGACGTGGTCCTCCTGCCCGCATTCGGCGCCCCCGTGGACTGGGTGCGGAAGCTCAAAGAGAAGGAGTGCATCGTTGTGGACACGACCTGCGGGTCAGTCCTCTCGGTGTGGAAGCGCGTCACGCGCTACGCTCAGCGGGGCTTCACGAGCATCATCCACGGCAAGTACTACCACGAGGAGACCAAGGCCACAGCATCGCAGACCACCATGGAAGGCGGCAACGGGAAGTACCTGATCGTGCGCAATCTCGAGGAGATCGGCCACGTCGTAGATTTCATCCTTGGCCGCATGGGTTCCGAAGATCTGAGAGAGAAGCTCGGCCACGGCATGTGCCCAGGCTTCGACCCGGACGAGGACCTGCAGAAGGTGGGCGTCGCCAACCAGACCACGATGCTAATGAGCGAGACGATGGCTGTCGGCGAGGAGCTCAGGAAGGCGATGGTCGAGCGTTACGGCGCTGAGAACCTGAAGGAGCACTTCGAGCTCTTCGACACCATCTGCTCGGCCACGCAGGACAGGCAGGACGCGCTCTTCGAGCTCCTCGAGCACACGCTGGACGTGGCCGTGATCATCGGCGGCTACAACTCCTCGAACACGAACAACCTCGCGATCATCGCCGCCGAACGAGTCCCGAGGAGCTACCACGTGGCGAGCGGCGACTGCATAAACGGGGACACTATCCGCCACAAGCCTGCCAGCACGCCGCTCGACGCCCGCGAGGAGGTAGAGGAACGAGGCTGGCTCCCCGCGGGACCGGTCCGCCTCGGCCTCACAGCCGGAGCCTCCACCCCGAACTCTCAGATCGGGCTCGCCATCGGGCGCATACTGGAAGCCCGCGGGCTTCCACTCGAGGCTGCGCTCTAGAGCGCAGCCTGTCAGGCTTCTTCCGGGGCTGGCGGAGACTCGAGGGGGCTCTCTTCGGGCTTGAGGACGTGGATGTCGGGGAGGTTGCGGTAGGCGCCGGCGAAATCTATGCCGTAGCCTACAACGAACTCGTCTGGCACCTCGAAGCCGAGGTATCTCACGCGGAGATCCACCTGCCTCCTGGAAGGCTTGGTCAGGAGCGCGCAGACCTCCAGGGAGGCGGGCTCGCGCTGGAGCAGCGTGCGCAGCAGGTAGGAGAGGGTCAGGCCCGTGTCAATGATGTCCTCGACGACGAGCACGTGCCTGCCCGTTATGTCCTCTTCGAGGTCCTTTAGTATGCGGACCACACCGCTGCTCTGGGTACTCGCGCCGTAGGAGCTGACCTCCATGAAGTCGATCTCGCACGGCAACTCCAGGTGGCGCATGAGGTCGCTCAGGAAGACCACCGCGCCACGCAGGATGCCGACAAGGAGCAGCTTATCCTCCCTGTAGTCTCCCGTGATGCGCTCCCCCAGCTCGCGCACCTTTTCCTGGATGTCATGAGAAGACACGAGCACAGGCCCCGTCCCGGCTATCATCTCAGAGATCATCCCCCTTCAAGGCCGCACCGTCTTCCGGCGGGGCCGCGAGACCCCGCCTCAGCTTAGTGGATTTCGACGCCGCGTGCCTCAACTCCCGCGGTAGGTGCTGTAGGACCAGGGTGAGGCCAGGAGCGGCACGTGGTAGTGGGACGAGGGGTCGGCGATGCCGAAACGAACGGGCACGCGACCGAGGAAGGGCTGGTCGGGGAGTCCTTCCTCCGCGAAGTACGCACCGACGTCGAACACGATCTCGTACACGCCGCCTTCCAGCTCGTCGAGCAGCGGCGCGTCGGTGCGGCCATCGACGTTGGTGCGCACCTCCTTCAGGAGGCTGCGCCGGTCGTTCGGGGGGTCGAGACGGAAGAGCTGGAGCTGGAGGTTGGCGGCGGGCCGGCCGCGGGCTGTGTCGAGAACGTGGGTGGTCAGGAGGCCGGGCATCAGCGTTCCCTCTCGACGGTGCCTTCGATCAGGCCGTATGGCTCGTCCGTCGCCCAGAAGATCTCGTTTCCGTTCTCCATTCCGAGCCGCGAGAGGTCGTATGGGATGTGGTGCTTGTTGGGGAAGGAGAGCCGTATCTTCTCGACCTCGGGGAACGCTTCGAGCACGGCCTTCCCTATGCGGTAGAGCGTGTTCTGCACAGAAGGGCTGTAATGGTCCGTGAAAGTGGCGAGGATGCGGTCCCGCACACCACCCCAGATACCGTCGAAATCCAGGTCGGCGGCTTTACCGTAGGACCACTCCGCGGTGGCGGCCGTGGCGAGGATGCGGTCGTCGGTGTCGGGGAGGGTAGTGAAGCGCTCCTTCAGGAAACCCTCCCACCCCGATTGCGTCGTCTTCATTACGAGGAGGTTGTCGAGCCCGGCCTTTACGCTGCGGTCGCCGCCCTCAGCTCCCGTGACCTTCGCCGTCCTCTCGCCGAAGCCGCGGACGAAGGAGTGCTCGTGGCCGCGGCCGTCAACCTCGATCCGGTTCCACGGGAACTGGGTTATGGTTATCTCTGCCCGCTCCACAGTCGGGCCCGCCTCGAGGAAGTGATCCACGAGCGCCAGCCCGAACTCCTCGATGCTGCCTGTGAGGTGGTCCCTGGCCAGCGCGTAGACCGTGTTGCGCATGGTGTCGGTCGCCAGTAGCCCCGCGTTATCGCCCTCGACGTAGGCGGCCTCGAAATCGCCCTCCAGCGCGACGGCGACGTCCAGGTCCCACAGATCGTGGCGCCTGGCACCGCGCTTCACCTTGACGAGCCGGACCCCGGACTTCCCGTAGCTGTTCTGCCCGAGGACTATCCTGCCCGTCTCGCTGCCGGTCGCTTCGGTCACCGTCCACCTCCCAAGTGTCGGTTACGAGGCACTACATACCCATCATTCGCCGTGGCGGGCGTTATAGATCATACCTCCACGCCCGGCGTACTCTTCGAGCACTGCCGCGGGGTCAGGAATAAGCTCCTCGACCCACCAGGGCAGACCAAGCACCACCCGAGGATAGCTCATTGCTTCTCCCCTTCACGCGGTTCGACGAGGTCCCGCAACCTGAGGTAGGCGATCCTGGCGATCTCGCCTAAAGACGTCTCGATCTCCTCGGGCCGCGAGTGGCCGAGCCGAGCCGCAGCAACGGCGAGGATCGTCTCCTTGCCGTGATCCCTGACGCACACCACGAAAGGGAAGCCAAACCTTGCCCGGTACGCACTGTTCAGCCGGTGGAAGTCCTCGTACTCACCGGGCGTCAGCCTGTCCAGCCCCGCCGAGGCCTGCTCGCGCGCGGACTCGGCCGTCAACTCGCCCGCTATCGCCGCCCTCCCCGCCAGGTCCGGGTGAGCCCGGATGAGGGCCAACTGCTGCTCGAGAAGCGCCTCCCGCATCGCCCTCACGAACGCGTCGTGCAGCTCCGCGAAGCTGGCGAACGGACGCTCGCGCCAGGCCGCTTCCGCGACCCAGGGCGAGTCTTCATAGAGGCCGCCGAACCTGGAGACGAACTCTTCCCCATCGAGCCCGTTCACCTCTTCTATAGTAGCCTTCTCGCACATCTCCGGCACCTCCCTGCAGGGTCCGGCTAAGCTCCGCCGAACCTCTCGGAGTCCCCCTCGGCCTCGACCTTCATCTCGACGGCGCGCGCCCCGGCTTCGAGCGCCGCCTCCCAGCACCTCCTCACGCCCGCCGGCGAGCACCGTGGTCTCCGGCCCGCCCTCGCGCGCCAGACCCGAGCCGCTCGCCGCCCGCTTCGCTTCCTCGACCTGCTCCTGCGGGGACCTCTCGGCCTCCGCGGATGGAAGAACCTTCAGCTCGGCGCTCAGCTCGGCCCTCTCGTATGCGGGCACTAGTGCTCCTCCCTATGGTCGAGGCGTCCGATACCTGAGTACCCGCGGCTGCCCGGTTGCGGGGGCTCGCCCGGCGGCTTCTCGGCTATGCCCACGATCTGCTCCGGTTTCACGGGGACGCGCGTCAGCTCCCGGCCTGTGGCGTCGCGCAGGGCCGCGACTATCGCGGGGGTCGAGGCTATCGTCGGCGGCTCGCCCACGCCTTTCAGGCCGTAGGGAGCTTCTGGGTCGGCCAGCTCCAGGACATCCATCCTCACGGCCGGCATGTCTAGGATCGTGGGGATCAGGTAGTCGGTGAAGGAGGCGTTCTGGATCCTGCCCTCCTTGATCTGGATCTCCTCGAGCAAGGCGAGCCCGAGCCCCTGCGCGATGCCACCCTCGATCTGACCCTCCAGCGCCTGCGGGTTCATCGCCTTGCCCACGTCCTGCGCCGTCGCGACCTCGACTACCCGGACCAGACCGAGCTCCGTGTCGACCTCCACGACCGCCCTGTGCGCCGCGAACGCGAACTGCAGGTGAGGGTCGCCCTGTCCCCTCTCATCGAGCGGCTCGGTCTCCCTGTGGTGGAACTCGACCGTCTCCTCGATCTCCTCGCCGCCGAGAAGCTCCGCGAGCGACACGACCGTCTCGCCGTCCGAGACGACGTTGGCACCCTCTATGGCGAGGTTTTCCTTCCCGAACTCCTCGCGCGTCTTCTCGAAGACGCGCTCGCGCAAAGCTTCGCAGGCCCGCTTGACCGCGGCGCCGGTCACGTAGGTCTGGCGCGAGGCCGAGGTGGAGCCGGCTGAACCCACCCTCGTGTCCGCGGGGAGCACGGCCACCCTCTCGACGCCCAGCTCGGTGCGTGCGATCTGGGCCTCTATCGTGATGAGCCCCTGCCCCACCTCCGCCGCCGCCGTGTGGACCTGAGCCAGCGGCTCGCCGTCCTGGATGGAAAGAGTGACGCGTGCCGTCGAATAATCGTCGAAGCCGGCCGAGAAGCCTATGTTCTTGAAGCCTACGGCGTAGCCTATGCCGCGCCTCACAGCCTCGCCGTGCGTCACGTTGGAGACGCCGCCGGGCAGACGGCGCAGGTCGCGGCCCACCACCTCTTCCTCCTCTGGCAGGGGCATGTCCCTGACGCGCTCCAGGATCTCCCTCACCGGCGCGGGGGGCGGCACCTCCTGGCCGAACGGGAACACGTCGCCAGGCTTCAGCGCGTTCTTCATGCGGAGCTCCAGGGGGTCCATCCCGAGCTCTCTGGCGAGCCTGTCCATCTGGGTCTCGTGAGCGAAGCAGACCTGGACCGCGCCGAAGCCGCGCATGGCACCGCACGGCGGGTTGTTGGTGTAGAGCATGTGACTCTCTATATGCGCGTTGGGCACGTCGTATGGGCCGCAGGCGAAGGTCGCCGCGTTCGTGCAGACGGCGTTGGAGCTGGAGGCGTAGGCGCCGCCGTCGAAGACGAGCCGGGCCCTGACATAGACGAGCTCGCCATCTCGCGTCGCGCCGTGCTCGTAGCGCATGCGGGCAGGATGTCTATGGACGTGCCCGAAGAAGGACTCCTCGCGGTTATATACCATCTTCACCGGGCGGCCTGTGTCGAGCGCGAGCATGCAGGCGTGGATCTGCATCGAGAGGTCTTCCCGCCCGCCGAACGCGCCGCCCACGCCCGAGAGGGTGAGTCGCACCTGCTCGGGATCCAGGCCCAGACTCTCGGCGACCTGGTCCTGGTCGAGGTGGAGCCACTGGGTCGAGATATACAGGTCCACGCCGCCCCGCCCGTCAGGCACGGCGAGCCCGGACTCGGGGCCGAGGAAAGCCTGGTCCTGCATCCCGATCTCGTACTCCCCCTTCACGACCACGTCGGCGGAAGCCCCTGCCACGTCGCCGCGCAGGATGGTGATGTGCTTGAGCACGTTCCCGGAGAGGTGGAGCCGCGGCGCGTCCTCCTTCATCGCCTCCTCGGGGTCGGTCAGGGGGTCGAGGACCTCGTACTCCACGGAGATCTTCTCGAGCGCGCGCCTGGCGGTCTCGGGGTGGTCGGCGGCAACGACCGCAACGGGCTCGCCCTGATAGCGGACCCTCTCCCACGCCAGGACGGGCTGATCGGGGACCTCCATCCCGTAGACCTTGCGGCCAGGCACGTCCTCGTGGGTGAGTACGGCGTGCACGCCAGGCAACTCCTCGGCCTCTGAGGTGTCTATGGACCAGATGTTCGCGTGCGGGTGCGGGCTCCTCAAGGTAGCACCCCACAGCATGCCGTCCATCCAGAGATCAGAGGAGTACTCGAACTCACCCTTCACCTTCGGAACGCCGTCGGCACGCTCCGTGTGCTCCCCCACCCTGCCAGGCGCCTGTACCGGCACGTCCGGACGTTCGCGGAGCGGGGCCGTCGTCTGTTCTATAGTCATGGAAGGACCTCTGGTAAGGTTTCAGGCATCAGAAAATTTACCTGAAACCTGTAGCCTGAAGCCTGTACTCCCACTTCAGCTCATCCTCTGTGCCGCGAGGCGGACCGCATCGAGGATCTTCTCGTAGCCGGTACAGCGGCAGAGGTTACCGGCGAGCGCCTCCCGGATCTCCGCGTCCGTGGGATCCGGGTTCCGGCCGAGCAGGTCGTGGGTGGCGACTATGAAACCGGGCGTGCAGAACCCGCACTGCACCCCGCCCGCCTCTATGAAGGCCGTCTGCACCGGGTGCAGTTCCTGGCCTTCGGCTATCCCCTCGACGGTGATGACCTCCCGGCCCTCGGCCTGGCCCGCGAGAACGAGGCAGGAGCAGACGAGCACGCCGTCGAGGTAGACGGAGCAAGAGCCGCACTCGCCCTGCTCGCAGGCGTTCTTGGAGCCGGGGAACTCTAGGCGCTCGCGCAGCACGTAGAGGAGGCTCTCGCCCTCCCATACGCCGTCCGCCTCCCTGACCTCTCCGTTCACCTCGAGCCTGAGCCGCACTACTCGCCCCTCCTGTACTCGTCCCAGGCCCACTCGAGCGTGCGCCGGGCGAGCACGCCGACCGCGTGTGTCCTGTAGGCGGCGGTGCCGCGGACGTCGCTTATAGGGCGGGCCGCCATCTCCACCAGCTCGCCGAAGCGCCCGAGTGCTCTCTCGCCGATCTCCTCGCGCGTCTCCCATTCGAGAATGCCCTCTATGAACTCCTCGGCCTCGCGGGCGCGCACCGGCGTCGGCGCCGCCGAGCCGAGGCAGGTCCCCACCTTTCGCTGCTCCGGGTGGAGGGCGAGGCCGAAGGCGCACACGGCGATCACCATCGCGTTGCGGGTCCCGATCTTGGAGTACTGCTGCGGGCCCTCGGCCCTCGGGACGTGGAACGCGGCTATGAGCTCATCCGGTCTCAGGGCGTTGCGCTTGGGACCTGTGATGAACTCGGCTACCGGGACGCGCCGGGTGCCGCAGGTGGAGGCGAGCTCCACCTCGGCGTCCGATGCGTAGAGCGGGGGCAGCGCGTCTCCCGCCGGAGAGGCGGTGCCCAGGTTGCCGCCCACGGTGCCGCGGTTCCGGATCTGGGGCGACCCGACCGTCCGCGAGGCCATCGCCAGCCCCGGCAGCTCGTCTCCGAGCTCGGCGATTATCCTCGCGTACGTGACCCCCGCGCCAACGCGCAGGAGCCCTTCGTCATCATTCCACTCCCCCAGTTCGGGGACCCGCGTGAGGTCGAGGACGGCGCCGGGCCGTTCCCGGTCGAAGTTCAGGTCCACCATAACGTCGGTCCCGCCGAGGATCGGTACGGCCTCGGAATGCGCAGCCTTGACCTCCAGCGCCTCCAGCCAGGTGTCAGGGCTGTAAAACTCCACCTGTACGTCCCTCCGTTCCAGCTCGGTGTGGCTTCCGACGCGGGGGCGAGTCATCCCCATTATCCTTACTCACCAGGTGTCTCGCCGCCCCGAAGCCGGGGATTCCCTCATCGGGATTCCCTCAGCTTCTCAGCCCCGCTCTATCACTTCTACGAACCCGGAGCCCTGCTCGCCCACCCCGACGAGCCCCTTGTCCGAGACGTGGAGCTCGGGGTGCACGACGAGCGCGAGAAACGAGAGCGTCATGAAGGCGTTGTTGAGGCGGCAGCCGGCCCGTACGAGCGCCTCGCCGATACCTTTCGACCGCTCCCCCACCTCTTCGTAGGGCTCGGGTGACATGAGTCCCGCGACGCTCATGTTCGGCAGTATCTCACCCGACGTGACGCTTACGAGCGTCCCCCCACGCACGACTAGCGTAGCGGGGAGTCGACCCATGGCGGTAGCCGCCAGCTCCCGGGTCATCTGGCGCAATGGCGGCCTCTCGAAGTCCGGCATCCCACTCCCTTTCTTGCGGCGTGCCGATCTGCGCAGGCAGCCTGGCCGACTACCGGCTCGCATCGTTTACCTTTCCCACCATCGCGCGATCGTGGCGCGATTCTCGATCCGAGTGTAGGGCGCTACGGACTATTGTGTCAAGCGAGGACCCGGCGAGGGGTCAGACTCCTATCTCGACGACCTTGCTGGCTATGTCCGTGAACTCCTGGCCCTGCGCGGTGTTCGAGGCCAGGACGCGCGTGGAACCGTCGTCGAAGACGATCTGGACGACCTCCTCCCCCGGCATCCCCCTCTTCAGGTAGCCCCTCGCAGCCACGACGCCTCCGGCCAGGGCCCCGAGCAAGAGCAGACGCCCGAGCAACTTCCTCACGCTTCCCTCCCCCTTCCAGAACCTTCTCGACCTCGCCGCGCGCGTTTCGCATGTCGTAGATCGCGAGGCCGACCCTGGCGTCGGGGCCCGTCGTGGCGGCCAGCGCGCCGCCCGCGTCGAGCCGTACCAGGAGTACGTGTCCGCCCTCGGCCTTCACCCTGACCTGCGAGGCGTGCTCCTTGCCGTTCTCGCGCGCCACCCTCTCTGCCAGGTTCGCGAGCGCCGCCACCATCGCCGCGGCCCGCTCCCGGTCCACCCCCTTGCCGTGCGAGGAGGCGAGGAGCTCCCCGTCCTTCGAGAGCACCCCGCAAGACTCGATGTCCCCAGATAGCGCCCGCAGGTCCGCCAACACGCGGTCCAGGCCCTCCGTCGAACCTGCTCCGCCCGTTTCTGTCATACGCATCCCTCCCGTCCTGCACTGCCGCCGGAGCGGCATTATATCCAATGGGGCTGGACCCCAGTTAAGCTTAACAGCAGCCTCCACGGATGGTATATTCACAGGCCTACGGGGCGATTAGCTCAGCGGGAGAGCGCTGCCTTCACACGGCAGATAAGTCTGCCAAAAAGCCGACTGACAAGCCACTTTTTTACACGACCAAGCGACATATTGAGCCTTCGCTACCCTTCTAGGGGATAGTCTGTTGCGTGGATTGGCGGTACAACGAGGGCCATCCGACTCCCCGACGAAAGGAACCTCGGATGACCCATCCGCAGCATACTCCCACACTCGACTCGCTGGAAGAGGCAATCATACCGTACTGTTCTGCCTCATCGACGACGCCTACGCCTTCCTCAACCCAAGCGGGCTTGTTGCTACCACTCGCTCAAGAAGCTCTCCGACTCGGAGGTGCTTACCTTGGCCCTCTTCCAGCAGTTGCGCGGTCTTGGAGAGCGAACGCTCGTTCTTGCGCGACGCCCAGAGATTCTTTTCGCACCTGTTTCCTGGAGTGGTGGGGCTGCATCCTTCCTCGTTGCATCGGCGGGTGAGAAAACTCAGGCGCTTCCTGGAACCGCTGCGCCGCGAGGTCCTCTCCGAGATGGTCGGAGACCCGGAGACGTTGCTCGTGGACTCGACGCTGCTTTCGGTTTTGCATCCCAGGCAGGTCTCTCAGGGTGCGGGCTTCGGTGGGGCGGCATGGGTGAGGTGGGGTTCGTTCAGCGTCTACGGGGTGAAGTTGCACCTGGTGTGTGCCACCAATGGGGTTCCTCATCTCCTACGAGCTCACCTCCGCAAACATCGCCGACGTCTCGATTGGCCGAAGAACTCATCAACGAGGCGAAGCTGGCAGAGGGGGTAGCTCGCAAACTCTTGGGGGACCTGGCCTACCGGAGCAAGGAACTGAGGGAGGCTTTGGCTGAGGTAGGCATCCTCCTGAGTACCGAACCATCCGAGCGGCGGCGTGGGCTCAGGCAGCGCATTAGAGATCTGCTTTTCGAGCTTGAAGAGGGTCTTTGGTCTCGGGCAGACGCTGGCGACTACCCTGGTAGGGCTGGCCACCAGGATCGCGGCGAAGATCTGCGGCCTACACCTACGCCTTGTTGATTAACCGGCATGCTGGATCGTCCTCAAGGTCGCATCAAGGAACTGTGGGCCTGAGATCCTTGCAACACACATCTAGGGGATAAGGACTACAGCGAAGATTTTCAAGATTCTGGGGCATTCTCGTGCCTCATCTTTCTGTTTCTTACTTGCGACCAAATCGGTGAAACGAAAGCATCTCATTCCCCCTCGTTTAGCTCCTGCAACTTGTCTAGCCTCCGCTGAAGGGTCTTGGCTTTCTTTGGTCTATTTGGTCTACCAATTCGCCTCAACCTCTTTATCTCTTGGGGCCATGCCTCAAGAGCACCTTGGGGCTATGTGCACCTTGAATGGGACATTTGTCCTATTTCTTACAATTCTGTAGAGACCGTCTATGGTCGCGGCGTTCGTAGTGGGCGCAGCTCCGTCCGAAGTGTCGAGGGAGGCAGAAGAGGACTACCGTGCGACTGGGGAAGCGGCTTCGTAACGGTTGCTCGGGGTGCTGTTGGAATTAAAGACAAACATGAACGACGCTACTACGCGTCTTTCGTGGACGTTTCAGGTACCAGCTTGAGTTCGCTCAACGCACCCATGAGTTTGGCATCCGCCTCTTCAGCGGTGGCCCCCGTGCTGTAGATAGACACGTGGTTGCCGTTTTCGGACCAAACGATGGATTCGGCGATGTAGTAGTTTTCGCCGTAGCACTTGGTCCACTCGGCATTGATGTACAGTTCCATGCGCCTTGCCCCCTCTCTTGTCATCTTCTGCTGTAGCGCATGTTACCTAATAAACCTTAACAGAAGGTTAAAGAAAATACAACAGAATAGTAGAAATCGGGACAAACGACAGGGCTAACATCTTGAGAATATCGGCAGCACACCTGCCGGTTGGAAGCGAATGATTTAGGTAGGACTCTAGGTCTATCCTAGTCGTCCAAATCTCTGAGCGTGTGAACCCTTCAAACGTGCTTAGCTCAGGCGTGGGGTAGGTGTTGGACCGCATCTGGGGGTCAAGTCCTGAATTTTCTGTAGTTTCCTCCAAGCCCTATGCTTCCTCTAGCGCTCCATGAGCACAGCCTCCTCTCCTTCTCGCCGCTCCTGGCAGCCGTACTCCTTGAGCTCCTGGATGTCCAAGTAGCGTCTGCCCGTAACCCACTCCTCCGATTGCTCCACCGCCAGGGCACTCACCAACCGCAGGCAAGACGTCCTGTTGGGGAAGATCCTCACCACTCTAGTGCGCCGCTTTATCTCCTGGTTGAGACGTTCGAGGCCGTTTGTGGTGCGGATGCGCCTGCGGTGGCTCTCGGGGAAGCCAAGGCAGCTGAGGCATTCCTCTATGTGCTCCTCGAGGTGGCAAGCAACCCTAGGATGGCTCCGGCGCCAGCGGTCCGCCAGCTCGGAAGCGAGCCGCAAGGCTACCTTCCTGCTCGTAGCGGCGAACACTCCTCGCAGACCTTCGGCGAGCTCCTTACGCCTGTCATGGCCCACCATACCGAGGAGGTTCCTCGCATAGTGAACTTGGCAGCGTTGCCAGGAGACCCCTTGGAAGTTGCGGGCTATGGCCGCCTTTAGCCCCTTGTGATCGTCTGAGGTAACGAGCTCGACACCTTTGAGTCCACGGGCCTTCAGGGAGCGGAACAGATCCTGGTAGGTGGCTTCGCTCTCAGTGTCTGCAACTTCCACACCTACGATCTCCCTCAAGCCGTCGTCCCTTACGCCCGAGACGAGGAGCACGCCCTGGCTGACTACCCTCCCATCTACCCTGACCTTCTCATAGCGAGCGTCCACAAACAGGTAGGGGTAAGACTCAGCTTCGAGCCTGCGGCTCCTCCACCTCTCCAGTTCTGAGTCCAGAGAGCCGGCCAAAGAGGAGATGAGACTCTTGGAGAAAGTGGTGCCACACAGCTCCTCCGTGACGTCTTTGACCTTCCTTGTGGAAACCCCCTCGACGTACATCTCCATGAGCGCCAAGACAAGTGCCTTCTCGTTTCTCTGGTAGCGGGAAAAGAGCCTGGTGGAGAAGGTCCCTTCCCGGTCCTGGGGAACAAGCAGGTTGAGGGTACCGACCCTGGTTCTCAAAGCCCTCGGCTTGTAGCCATTGCGCTGGCCGGTACGGGTAGCGCTACGCTCGTAGGGAGCGGCACCTACGTGCTCGGTCATCTCTGCTTCGAGCATTTCCTGGAGCACCCTCTCAACGATGTGACGCAGAAAGCCGGGGTCGTCGAGCAAGATCCCTTGTGCAAGCTGCGCCCTCACCTTACGATGATCCTGGGTCATCGTTACTCCGTTTCCGATTGGTTGACTTGAGCACCAACCATCTTGGAGGACGATGACCCCTCTTTTCTAGCGGCTCACCAATTTACAGAACTTTACGGACACAACCCATCTGGGCATATGAAACCTCATTAAGTATCATAAAGAGTACTCAATAAAGGGTTGCCCGACAAACTTGGAATTGTTACGGTTCCTGCGTAGTAAGACCGGTGCCCGTGTGGGTAATAGGTGGGGAAAGGGAAAGGAAGATCACGGACACCGGTTACTATTATTGTAATAACCTTGTCAAACTCTAGTGGCTGCACGAACCGGGAAATGGGTGCACTCCAGAGTTGTCCAACTGAACTCTACCTAACGCTGGTTTCAAGTGAACACGGACGTTGATCTCGTGCCTTACCCAAGTGCTTTCCCGCACCGTGCCCCTTATGGAATCCAACCACCGGTCAAGGTACTGGGCGACGGTGAGATGCTCGCTATCAAAGATGAGTCCCTCGTTCCCATCGGCGACAGCTTTAGCCAACCGAGCAGCCACGTCTCTACGGGTTTTGCCGTAAACGTACCGACGCTTTCCACCAACTTCGTACTGACCTACCCACCTGCCATCCTTGCGACGGTAGATGCTCCCCTCTCCCCTACCTCGTCTTCTTCCAGCCACAACGACACCTCCGTAAGCTGTGTTGAAGCTGTCAAACGGCTTAACACCAGCACCGACGGATGGTATATTCACGGGCCTACGGGGCGATTAGCTCAGCGGGAGAGCGCTGCCTTCACACGGCAGAGGTCGCTGGTTCGATCCCAGCATCGCCCATCTTAGAAAGTGCTGTTTTGCAGGTAAAACGCAGAACCGATACTAAGGCTCCGGATGCATTTCGAAACCGTGTGCAGCAACGCGGAAATACCAGTGCGGCAGATCATCTCGGGCTGACCGTCGCCGAGTTCGGTGAGGGAGCCGGAGTGCTCGTATCAGCCTCCTCATATCCAGTGCGGCCTCAGCCTACCTCCAGGACCGCCCAAGCCACTTCGGCAGCAGTCCATCCCGCAGGCTGAACCGCAGAGAACGCTCACTTCTAGGTACTCCGATGAACCGAGCACAAGAGGAAGGGCCTGGGTTGCTAGCAGCCCAGGCCCGATTGGTTGGAGGAGCTTCCTCCTAACGCCTCGACAAGGTGTCGCCCACGTTGCCTAGTAACCCCTTGTCCTTGCGACGCTGCCTGTCGCGCTCCCTCTCCGCTTCCTTGGCCTTGTCCTGCTCTTGGCGGGTCCTCTCCTTCTGCCCCGCCTCCCGGGCGGCTGAGGCCGCCCTCTGCTGAGCCTGGCCTTCGGCCTTCTTGCCCTCATCGCCTGTCATGGCGCCGTAGGCTTCCTTCATCTTGCCCTTGAACTCCTCGGACATCCTCCTGACCTCCTTATACGTCGCCCCTATCTCTTTCTGTCTACAGGCCGGTTACGTTGCCTACAGGGCCGCCGGCGTTGTTTAGGCGCTCGCACTCCCCGCAAAGCGGCTTGCCCCCAGTTCCTTGGCGGACGTTCTCGGGGTCCATGCTGTTGCCGGTCTGGCAGTTGGGGTTGTTATGGTAGACCTCGGAGTTGGCCGAGTACCACGGGCCCTCTCCCTTCAAGGCACCGGTGGTCTGCCTCACCGCGTTCTGGGCCGCGCCCACGACCCCTTTACCCTTGTCCGTGGCCATAGTTTTCCTCCTCCGGTCGATCACCTATAGTTCAATATGTAACCACATGTCACTAAGTTTAAACCTCTTAGACAGATCTACCTCGATGACCGACATAAAGCGTGTGTTCGGCGCCGCGGACGTTTGGCGCCAGGCACACCGGGTAGGAAGGGTACCGACGTTGTAGGAAGTAGAACGGGAGGAAGAGTATGAGCCTTGGCAACCTAGGCGACCTCGGGCAACCTGGATCTCGGTCAACTGCAGCAGTACCTGCCGAACCTGGACTTCCCTGCCAGCAAGGAAGAGGTAGTCTCCACTGCCCAGAGCAACGATGCTCCACAAGAGGTGGTCGACCGCATAAGGAACTCCGGCAAAGACACCTTCAACAGCGCCGACGAGGTGTTGCAGGCGGTGCAGGGTAAGCTGTAAGCACTCCATAGTACACAGCAAATCCGTCTTTGGCCGGGGCACTTGAGTCCCGGCCTTTTCTCGCGCCTGGTGTAGGGCCCTTGCCTTGTCGACGCTAGCGAAGCTACCGGCGCCCGGACGCGGGTATCAGTCGGCTACCGGTTACGAGAACTGCTCGGCAAATTATTACAGCAGGTCATGCCTATTCACATAACCAGAGCGACAGGATCAGGGTAGGGTAGATGAGCGAGCAGGCGCGCAAGGTAAAGAACGAAGCCATCCCGCAGTGGGCCGAAGGCCCTACTCCAACAAAGGGCTCTTCTCCGAGGTGCTGGTCTACCACGACGACGAAGCCATCTGATTCGAGGTCAGAGGTCAGAACAGCGGCAGAGTTGCGCTTCTCCTGCGAGATGCTAGAGACCCTGAAAGCAGTGGTGGAAAAACAGAGACTAACCGGGCGCTTCTCCTTAGCGCTCTTGTTTTCTTGCGTTGGTTCGCTCGCAGCGTCGGAAGGACCCTCCCCTATGGCCACGCGGCTCTCCCCCTCATCAACGCCTACCTGCTCCAATACCTGCTCGAGGGCGCGCTCGCACGTCCTCGAGCCTCCCCTTGAGCAAAGCGTCCACTGTATCCCCCTCCTCCAAGCCCTCCAAGACTCCCTCCAGCTCCGCCCAGGGCGTCCCCCAACCTGCCCTGCAACAGCTCGTTGATGGCTCTAATAAGGTTCTCCAAGATCTCAGGGTGTTCGCCGAGGGTATCGAGTGCCTTCTCGAGGATGGCGCGTACATCGTCTAGCCACACCTTCAAGAGCACCTTCGCCCTTACTCCCTCGATCTCCAGCTTGACCCGGTTGAGTCTTGCATCGACCCCTACCTGCAGGTTCACGAGGCTGGCCAGCTGTGCTAGGACCGAGACGTGGGCCCTGAGCCCCGCGACCTCCAGGGTGATCTTCTCCACCTCGAGCTCTGAGACATCGAGGAGCACGTCCTGCTCTTTGCTGGTGGCGCGTCTACGCTCCGCTTCGTCCCTATCGTCTCTTGCCGGTACGCTTTCGTCGCGCTCCCGTCGTGAACGTTCCTCCGACACGGTTTGCCTCCTTCTCCTACCGGCCACTTCTTCGCCGGGAGGCAGCCCTTTTCCACCATGCGCATGGTGCCACCGGCCTAAGCCTAAGGCGAACTTCCATTAGAAGACCACTTCTACATGATCGTGTGCGTAGCGAAGGGACGCGACTCTGCGGGGTCCGGACCCTTCGCTACGCTTGGGAGTGCCCGCAGCTGGCGCTAGCTCAAAAGGTCCTTGAGGTTACCCTTCTTCTCCTTGGCCTTGCCCTTCCTCTGGTCCGAGCGGCCTTCACTTTTCTTGCTCTTGTCGCCCGTTAGGGCACCTCCGGCTTCCTTCATGCGGCCCTTGGCCCTGTCCATCTTCCCCTCGGTCTTGTCGTCCCTGCTGCTCCTTGTGGGCACGGGGGTACGCTCCTTTCCTCGCCGTCATTCTCTACTCATAGTATTGGACACGCTAAGGTCCGGCGGCGATACGCCACACGATTTGCAGGCTGCGTGGGCCCTCTGCTACCGACGAGTCGGCAATGGTTCTTGTGATGGCTTGCCTGTGCGCTCCCTACCCGGGCTGACCGCGCGCATGTGCGCGAGCCGAGTTCCAGACATCCGCCTCCTCCCACTTGGGCGCTGCTTCCTATGGCGAGGCCATACTACTCTGCTGCGCACGGTCCATCGGCCTTGAGGCTTCGCCGCCTTCGCCAATCAACACGGATCACGCCGCGCACCAGTCGGTACACCGCGGTGTTAAGGGTGGGCGTTACTGGCTCACTCGTCGGCCAATGCGCTCTTGCAGATCGGAGTGTGCCGCCTTCTGCCATCAACCTCCAGGTCGTGCCGGTCGAGCGGGGCCCGAACCGCGCCAGCTCGGGGCGGAGGGGCGTGCGGGAGGGCTACCGCTGCGCACTCGCAGACCGCTGACTAACATACGAGCGAGTTCCTCGTCCGTCATCGCGGAGGTCTGCCGCCGGAGGTCCTCGACCATCCGCATCTCCTCAGCGGTGAGGTGGTAGCCGTACAGAGCGAGGGTGCCCGCCGGGTCCCGTCTCGCCTGCCGCAGGAAGTCTGGGTCCATCGCCGCCTGGCTTGCCAGGTCCCTCAGTACGCTTTCGCGCATAATCTTCTTCCTATATCTGGGCGCCATTTAGCGGCTCAGTCTACCGCGGCACAGCATCTCCCACCGAGGCAAGGGCAACTACCGAACCAGCTCCCTTAGTTGTGATCAACTACAGGCCATGGAAGCAGCCAGTGCTTGTCGGTTATGATGACGATCACTGTCTTTTTAGTCGTGTGGTACTCGCCCCTGGCCATCTCGTGGGAGAAGCGCCCCGATCCCTCGTCGCCAACGAGGGTAGAGCCGTTCACGCTCGCCGCCCTCCTCGCCAGCAGCGAGGAGGGGATGGTGGTCGTCTCTATGCTGAAGGTTCGATGATTGAAGGAAGTGCTCTAGTCCGCATCTGTGCACGTGGGTCTTGATGCGTCTTGAGTTAGCGGTCTTTCCTTCTCCTCTGCGCCTTCGGTCCTCTTACCCGCTTTTCTTTGCTTTGCGCTTTCGGGCCCTTTACCTTCTTCTCTCGTGGCTCGTTGCTCCCCACAGACCCTTTACCGTCCGACACTCTCTCGCCCGTGGGCCGGTACCCGCCCGATCGAGCATCACCAAGATTTGCCTTCGCGTTCATCTTCATGTTCTCGCCTACAAGCTTTGAGAGCCGAGTTATATCCTTCCCCAGCAGGTCCGAGATGCGGGACATGTCCACACCCAACAGTTTGGCGAGACCAGCTACCTCCTCGCCTCGTAGCTGGGAGCGGCCTTCTTTGTGACCACCGGAGCGTTCTCTGGAGAGATCGGCCAGCCTCCTCACGATGTCGGAGAGGTCCACAGGAGGCGCAGCGCTCTCCCCTCCCGTCTTTCTTCTACTAGCCCTTGCGCGTGGTTTGGTGGAACTCCTTCTGCTAGAGGTGCCGAGTCTCTTATCGTACTCACGTCTCTTTTGGGGGTCCGACAGAACTTCGTAAGCTCTTTGAACCTCTCTGAAATGTTCCTCGCTGGAGTGGTCGCCGGGGTTGGCATCCGGGTGGTACTTGCGGACTAGCTTTCTGTGCGCTTTACGGACGTCGTCCTGGGTGGCTCCTCTTGGCACCCCTAGCAACTTGTAAAGATCCGTTGTGGTCCGCACCTCTCTCACCCGCCTTGTGAGATCAGCATGAATTTCGTGACCATGATACGCGATACGGAAGCAGCGTCGTAACTAGGTGGTATTTTGGGCAACGCATCAGAGTTCATGTCGGTGTGACTCTAAAAACGACCGCACCCGCCTCTAGAATCTAACTGGTCGTGTGCAGCAACCGTGCAACAACCCGAGTGAATGTCCTGAAAGGTCGAGAAATGCGTCAATTCAAAAATATGGCGATTTGCAGGTTTTTTGCAAGCTCCAGAAGTCTTCAGCAAACCTTCGTGCTGAATTCACACGGCAGAGGTCGCAGGTTCGATCCCAGTATCGCCAGGTGTACCTTTCGTCAAGGTGGCATGCGGCTTCACATAAGGCAGCTCGATCTCAAGGCCATTCACAACCCGCAAAATAGGAGCCTAAACCAGGCGCTACTAATAAGGAACTGAGTCAAACCTTGTCTTTCTAGGACGAGACTTCGCCAGTAGTAACGATACGGATGACACTACTCGGGAGGTTCCCTTGCGGCCTTGATCAGGCGGCGCACGACCCCAGGCAGGGCACGAGGGTCGTCCACGACGTGGCTGCGATCCAGAATAACGGTGTCGCGGAACTTCTGACGGGTGAGATCGGTAGTGACGGCGATGACCTCCGTCCCCGCCGCCAACGCCCCCTGCACCCCAGCCGGGGAGTCCTCGACCGCCAGGCACTCCCCCGGCTGAACGCCCAGCTCCCGCGCCGCCAGCAGGTGCATCTCCGGGTCGGGTTTGCCGTGCTCGACGTCGTCGCGAGTGACGACTACGTCGAACTCGTCCGCCAGCCCCAGGATGTTGAGCACGCGCCGGGCCTGTTCGCGGTGGGATTGCGTGGCGAGGGCCGTCGGGAAACCTTCTCGTCGAACGCTCCGGAGCAGGGCTATGTTGTGCGGATAACGGTGCTCTTGGATCAGTTTCGGGTCGCCCAGCATCTCCTCGTAGATGCCAAGCCTGATCTGGACGTAGGCCTGCCACGGCTTGCCCACGCCGAACTTCGCCATACACGCCCGGGCCGCTTCCTCGAGCTCGAATCGCCGCATCAGGCTGACGGCTACCTCCTGGCGCGAGAGGCCTACCAGGTCCCCGAAGGCCGCGATCACTTCTCCCTCGTTCAGGTCTGGACGCAGTGCGGTGGCGGCGCGAGCGTAGGAGAGTGCCTTCAACTCCTCGGTTTCGACCAGGGTACCGTCGAGGTCGAAGACAAACGCGCGGATCATGCCGGTTCCGCCCCATAAGCTATCCGGACGCTCTCGATAACGTACGAACCTCCTTGCACGCTCAGGCTCCTTTCCCAAACCGAAGCCGCAAAGGTTGGCTAATCGGTGTTTGCGATATTACTGTCCTACCATATTGAAGAACCTCTCGAAAGAGAAAGGCAAGATTCAAAGGAAGGCTGGTATGGCGGGCTTCGTGGAAGGCATATTCATTGCGCCGGAAGCTGGTGCAGAGATGAAGAGCGTTCAGGCGGCCACCACACTCGAAGGTTGCGGTCTGGAGGGTGACCGCTATTGTGCCGGGACCGGGCACTGGAGCCGCTTCGGCAGAGTCTGCGAAGTAACCTTCATCGCAGCCGAGGACTTGCACGACATCGAGCGAGAGACCGGCGTGGGTGTGAAGAAGGGCGAGCACCGGCGCAACGTCGTCACCAGAGGGATAAGCCTGAAGGCCTTGCGACGTGGCGAGCGGTTCCGCGTCGGGGAGGTTGTCTTCGAGTACCGGGGGCCGCGCTCGGTCTGCCGGTACATAGAACGCCTTACCGAACCGGGTATGACTCAGGCCCTGAAGGGTCGCGGTGGTATCTGCGCGAGGGTGATCGAAAACGGCACGGTCCGGGTGGGCGACGAGATTGAGGTGCTGCAGCCCACTAAGAAGCGTGCATAGAGGCAATGGGGTGACGAAGACGCCTTGAGGAGATACTGCCGGGCGTTGGATTCGGCCGACCTATCCCGCGCGTTCTTGGAGCTATGGGGCTTGCTCGAGACCTTGACCAGCATCTCCCCCCAAGAGGGCCACGACAGCGTGGTCAAGAGAGTATCCTTCATATTCGCCGACACACAAAGGAAGACCCACGAGCAGATCCTGCATAGCCCTGGTCCAGTACCCGTGACCACCAAGGTGAGGGCGCCCGCCATCGGGCCGGCTGTCCAGGCGCTCGGAACGCGACGACCAAGCAACACGCCGCACGCAGCCGGATGGCTTCAGCCGGTCGTTTCGCCGCTCGACGCCCCACTCTTCTTGGAGCGTATCCTCATTGAATTCGCGACGTTTACGTGCTCATGCTGCACGTAATTGATCCTGACGAGCTGCCCCTTCTCTATGGCGTCTGGCCCGACTTTCTTACCGTCTTGCTTGACCCTGACCCTGTCCGGCTTGTATTTGAAGGTCTTAGCCGTGCCGTTCTTGCGTTTGACCGTGAGGTTGTCCTTATCCGGTAGAACGCTTGTCACGGAACCTTTAAACGACTTCCAATTAGGGGCTGCTTTTTGCTCGCCTTTGGAGCCTTCGTATTGGCTGTGCTGGCTGTTCTGGCTGTTCTGGCTGTTCTGGCTGTTCTGGCTGTTTTGGCTGTTCTGGCTGTCTTGCTGACCCTCTCCTCCGCATCCGACCAACACTAGCGATCCTGCGATCAAGCCCACAGCCAGCAAATACGTCAAGAATCTTACACGCACCGAAAACGCTCCTTGCTCTGAGTTATTAGTACGGCAGTCAGCATTACCTTAGGCCGTTGTGACCGGTGCAGAGCCTAGCACGCGCGTCGAAAACTGCCACCTTCACAGTGCACAGATCACGGCAATCATTGCGCTGGCCGGAGCTAACCGACGCTGTTGGCCTCTTCTAGCATCACACTCAGGCAGGGGTTCCTGGCAACATAACCTTCCCGGCCCTTCTTTTTGCCCTTATTCACCCGAGTGTTCCATGGCCCTTGCCGGGCCACCCCGAAGCCATGAAAATGAGCCGCTGCCAAGGCTATTTTCACTACCAGTGCCTGGAAGTCGCCAGGTTGTTGAAAAACTCCCTTAGTGGCCATTCTCACCCCGGATCCGCCACCAAACGATACCAAACACGCCGCTTTTGGGCCGTTTAGAACCCGATTTGTGGTCGCTACCAGCTCAAAGCCGACTTTTTCAACAAGCTGGGGTGTTCTCGAAAGTCCATATCCACAATCCTGCATGAACCTGCCACTCGGCACTGCGAGCAATCACCTTTCGCACTGTAGACACCGCATTGGTGATCACAAGATGTGGGATACTGAATATACATGCGCTCTCATGGATGATGCTCTAACCCTGGAGGGCCCGCTCGAAGCACACCTTCTGTGCTAGCAAGTGCACTGAAGATCAACTCAGGGGATTTAGTAGTTTGGAGTTCGTACCCTGCGTTCTGAGAACAACCTCGCGGTTTTCGATGCGCCGATGCTTCATTAAGATCTGCTGAACATTACATACAGCTATAGGTCCTGCAGATTCCGGTGATACTTAGACTTTGAGTTGAGGCTTATTCCATATTTGCCCAAAAATATGCCGAGTAAATACTTGGGCAGCGAAGCGCAAGCTTCTGTCGAGGTAGAGATGGACGCAAGGTTAGGCTAGACGAGTAGCTCGAGCTGACGTGCAGGTTCAGCCAGCTAGATGTTGTGGGCAACCGTGGGCTACATGTATGCTCGAAGCCGAGCTACGGAGCGCAGCAACGCGGCGGAGGCTAACGGCATGCCGGTCCATAGTGCCACGTTCTGTCGATCGCTGGATTGGAGGAGAGCTTGACTACTGATGGCGTAATCTCGGCAATAGCGCTAAGCGCCTTGTTAGTGGCATTGGCGGCCTGTGTCGTGGCGCGTTACCTCGCGGCTTCGGCATAGGGAGGACCTTAGGGGAATAGAGGTAGGAGCGTGTCCTCTGAGGTGCCTCGAGACGCCATGGCGCTGCTGCGGGCTATGAAGGAGCGCCATGACCAACATAATCCAGAGGAGCCCCTGTCGGAGGGCGCACGACTAGCCCCAGAGCTCGTGAGTGAGCGTGTGGGCGTGGAGCCGGGGACGATGCGATACGAGAGGGCACTGAGGTACCTGGTGAGTGAGGGTGCGCTGGTGTGGGAGGAGCGGCTCGGCAGCGCGCCGGGGGTGGATTTCTACCTGATCACGCGGCGTGGCCTCGACATGCTCTCACGCAATGAATGAGGAGAAGCACGAGGCAGCGAGGGTGCTCTACGAGCTCGAGATGGGGCTCTGGGAAGTAGGACTCTCGAAGCTCCGCTTCGATGAGGAGCACGACCGCTTCCTCTTTCCCGATGGACGCTTTGCCTTCTCCCGCGAGATGGCCGACTGGAGGCTCCTGCAAGAGCGAGGCTACGCCCCCTAGCGGCCATCCATCGAACTTCGCACGTTACATGTTGCACGCAGTTAAGTGAGCATGCCACGAGCGCGTGACCGCTAGATCAGCGCCAGCTCTACCTCCGGCTGCTCGCCCAACGTGGCGGAGAAGAGGATCTTCAGGACGTTGTAAGTTCGGATAGCACACGGGCGTCCGAGACGAGATAGCGGGCGCTGAGCAGCCATGCAATCTCATGGATGACGCTATCCATGGACCGCCCACTCGAAGCTCACCTTCGGCGCTCCGTCGTCCAATTGGACACTAAAGAGTGCAGCCTGTTTTCCGTATTTATCGGAACCATTACGCATAGTTACCCCACATCGGGTAAGAGGTGTTCTCGGCAGTTGATCTCCGTGGATACGCTACGATGTGATGTAGCGCTCATCTCTCTGACGGATGTCTCGATACTTCCACCGCGCCTTGTTTAGTCATTGGCTACTGGTTAGAGTGCCCGCAGCGGCCGGTTTGCGAAAGGATGTGCAAGTTGTCGTCGGTAGATGATCGCAAGGAAACCTCACTGAGAGCTTGCATCGCGCACATGCTCGACATCGACGTGTCCGAGGTGCCAACGAAACGGGAAGCCAACATGGGTCAGTGGCTCGCCTTGAGGAACCTCGGCCTCGTACCCGTCGCCTCTCCCGAGAGCTTCGAGTGGCCTGGGCGCTTCCTTGGTCTCAAACGCGATTCCTCGACCTGGGCGGTCTTCTTCGGTGTACCCCCCGGCATCATCTACGATCCCATCGCCGAGCCGGACGGGAAGAAGCACGCGGCTGTGGACGCCGCCTTCGTGCTCGCTAAGCACGACCCGCAACGAGGGACCGAACCCGGTACGGGGACCGAGAGTGTCGGCACGGTCGAGCTGATCGCGCTGGCCGCCGAAGCCGAAGGTCCCATGCGATCGGTGTCCACGGCGGAGGCGGTCGAGGGACGGGGCCTGCTGGGCGACCGCTACGAGCGTGGGGCTGGGACCTTCTCCAACCCGCGCGGACGCGGCTACGATCTCACCCTGGTGGAGGCCGAAGCGCTGGAGGAGTTATCAGCCAAAGGCGTCGAGCTGGCGCCGATCGAAGCGCGGCGTAACCTCGTCGTGAGGGGTATCGTACTGGACGATCTCATCGGACGACGTTTCCGGGTAGGGGAGGTCGAGTGCTTCGGTCAACGGCGGTGCGAGCCGTGCGCGCACCTCGAACGGCTGACACAGCCTGGGGTGCTGCGCGGCCTCGTACACCGGGGCGGGCTGCGGGCTGACGTCCTCTCGGACGGTGAGATCCGGACCGGCGACCGCGTCGAGGCGCTGGCGTAGGGTCACCGGCCGTCCTCACCTCGATTCACTCGAGTGCCTAGAGAGGGCCCGGCAGCAGGTCTACCCGACTGAGGATTGATATACCTAGCGCTGCCATGTATAATGCTGCTATGTACACTGGAGTTAGAGTTCGCTAGCGCCGCGCGACGCGTGAAATCATGGAGATCAACAAGGACCTGATAGCCGCTTCCTCGACCCCGATCGTCCTGGCGATCCTGGCCGAAGAGGACAGCTACGGCTACGCGATCCTCAAGCGAGTTCGGGAGTTGTCCGGAGGGCGCATGGAGTGGACTGACGGGATGCTCTACCCCGTTCTGCATCGGCTCGAGCGGCTCGGCCACGTCGAGGCGCGGTGGGAAGTTGCGGAGAGCGGTCGTCGTCGCAAGTACTATCGGATCACGTCCCGGGGCCAGGCTCAGCTCGCGGAGGAACGCAGGCAGTGGCAAGCGGTGGACTCTACGCTACGGGGCATCTGGCAGGCGCTCTCCCTTACCGTTCCGGCCAGTCACCCGGCGTCAGCCGCGCCACTGCCACAGGGAGCCTGAGCGATGCCGGCTCCAGGTCACGCGGTATCGCTCGAGGAGCAGATCGACCGATGGCGGAGCTACCTCCGCCGCCGGCAGGCGATCCACTCCGTCGATGTAGCGGAGCTGGAAGACCATCTGCGCGAGCAGGTAGCGGTCCTGGTCGACGCGGGGCTCGCCACCGATGAAGCGTTCCTGGTGGCGGTGAAGCGCATGGGCAACCTCGACGCCCTCTCACGGGAGTTCGCGCGCGAGCACTCGGACCGCCTCTGGAAGCAGCTCGTCGTTGTCCCTCCGGATTCCGGGGACCCACGAGCGCGGGCTCGAACGGATGCCATCGTCGTCTTCTGTCTTGCGGTGGCGGCGGCCGTGCTCATCAAGGTGCCGGCGCTCTTCGGGATCCAATTGGATCAGGACGCCGGCTTCTACGCCCGCAATCTGAGTCTCTTCGTGCTGCCCCTCCTGAGCGGCTATTTCGTCTGGAAGCGGCGGCTCGACACCAGCACTCTCCGCTGGCTGGCCGTCGCGTTCGTCGCGGCAGGTGTATTCGCCAACGTCTATCCATTCGCCCCGGGCGGCTACACCGAGGCGCTTACGGCGCTGCACCTGCCGATCGCGCTCTGGCTGGTAGTGGGCATCGCGTACGCGGGCGGCCGGTGGGGCCAGGTTGGGGGCCGCATGGACTTCATTCGGTTCTCGGGCGAGCTGTTCATCTACTACGTGCTGATCGCCCTCGGCGGCGGCGTCCTCTTGGCGTCCATGAGGATCATCTTCCAGTCCATCGGGATCGACGTCGAGCCCTTCTTCGAGTCGTGGCTGCTGCCGTGCGGAGCGGTCGGGGCCGTCGTGGTCGCCTCCTGGCTGGTGGAGGCCAAGCAAAGCGTGATCGAGAACATGGCGCCCGTGTTGACGCGCCTCTTCACACCCCTTTTCGCCGCCGTGCTGGTCACGTTTCTGGGGACCCTGCTGTGGACCGGACGCGGAGTAGACATCGGTCGGAACGCGCTCATCGCCTTCGACTTGCTCCTGGTGGTGGTCCTTGGCCTTCTGCTCTATTCCGTCTCCGCCCGGGACCCCCACTCGCCCCCCGGCGCCTTCGATGTGGTGCAGGTCGTGCTGGTGGTCAGTGCGCTATTGGCCGACGCGGTAGCGCTGTGGGCCATAGCCGCGCGCATCACCGAGTTCGGCTTCAGCCCGAACCGCGTGGCCGCCCTGGGGGAGAACGTGATTCTCCTGGTCAATCTGGCGTGGTCCGCCGTGCTCTACATCCGCTTTCTGAGAGGGCGCGGATCGTTCATGGGCCTCGAACGGTGGCAGACGAATTACCTGCCCGTCTATGCCGTGTGGGCGGCGATCGTCGTGATCGTCTTTCCGCCGGTGTTCGGATACATCTGACAGGGTGCCGATATATCCGTTCTCCGCACCGGCCTTCGCGGCTGTGGCGCTGGCCGCGACGCAAGTAGTTCATCAGCCCCGGGTACCGTGCAGCAGCGAGAGGCAGCTATGGAATTCCACTTCCCGCACTTCGCCCTTATTCACAGCAGTGCGTGGAAGGGGGCGTTCTCGGAAGTCCGCATCCACGATACCGAATATCCGATGCGCTCAGGCCTGCCGCGTAGGCGTCCGGCGGGATGTGCGCGGGGTGCGTGATGTAGACTGGCCGACGAAGTTGCGGAACCGGCTGCGTGGGTAGGGAGATGGCGAGGAACCCCGATATATCTGAGCCAGTAGCCAAGGGGTGTATGGGATGTGCGGGGATGCTCCTCGTGGGGTTAGCACTCGCTGCTTTGGGCCTCGAGAATACCTCTCTGTGGCTGCTGGGAACGATTGGCATCACCGTCGTGCTATGGCGACTTTATGCATACGGGGAAAGAAAGTTGCAGCAGAGTGAAGAAGAACGTCGGTGGCGTATAGAGGCCATGCTCCATCGGAGCGCAGTTTGGGACGAGATCGAATGCAACGTCCCAAGGCTTGAGTTCTGCGCAGGGCTGTCTTTATCGGCAGGAGGCGGACACCGTGGCGGCTCTGGCTCCGACCTAAGATGCAATTCTGTAGGTCAAAATTCCGAGATCTTCTACGAGGTCGGATGAACAGCGAAAACAGTTGGGGTCAGTGCTGGAATCGTTCACGGCACCTTGTCTCTGAATAGCCATGCCAGCGCGTCAACACAGTGCGAAAGTCAGCCCAGAAACCAGGACCACAGCCGTTCCGCCGGCCATATTGCTGCGTACCGCGCCTTCACCCATAAAGAAGCCTCCTTGTACCCCCTCTCAGTAATCAAGGGACTGCTACCTGCTAGTTCCCCGTTCACAAATACCTCGACGGTGCCGAGCTCCTCACCGGCTCGCGCTTCCGGCGGCGGCTCGTCCGTGGTCGTACGGCGCTCGACCTCGAGACCTGGACCGACGAGGCCAGGCACCTCTTCGGCTGCAACCAGCCCAACCGTCTCCTCCCTGCGGTAGGGGAGCCCCACCTTCTCATACACCCGGCCCTCGCTTATTAGCGCTTCGCGCTCGTAGTCCGCAAAGCCATAGTCAAGTAAGTTCTGGGCTGCGCTGAAGCGGTAGTTCTCGCCGTTGGCGTCGAGCAAGACAGCTATGTAGGACTCATCTCCTTCCTTTGCCGAGGCGATCAGTGAGGGGCCCGCCTCAGGGGAGGTGCCAGTCTTCACTCCTGTGGCAGGGTCGTAGGTGTAGAGCAAGTTATTGGTGGTGAAGAGCTCTATGGGCCTATCCTGGGTGCTGATCGTAGCCTCCTCAGTCGCTACTATGTCCCTGAACTGCGGGTAGGCCATCGCAGCACGCGCGATCTCGGCCATATCGCGCGCGCTTGAGTAGTGCTCGGGCGAGTCGAGGCCAGCAGGGTCCTCGAAGTGGGTGTTCTCAAGGTCCATCTCCTTGGCCTTTAGGTTCATCTCATCTACGAAGTTCTCAACGCCTGCTTTGCCCCCTCCGCCACCTAGGTGCTCGGCCAGGGCGTAGACGGCGTCGGTGCCTGAGGGGACAAGCGAAGCGAGGAGGAGCTCCCTGACGCTCAGGCGCTCGCCGCTTATGAGCCCGACGTTGCTGTAGACGGAGCCCACGAAGCGCTCTGCCTGATCGGAGATGGTCACCTCCTCGTCGAGGTCAACACCCCTCTCGAAGGCTATGAGGGCTGTCACGACGTTCGTGGTGGAGGCTATGGGCAGCCGCTTGTCGGGGTTCTTGCCTGCCAAGTATATTCCTGTGTCGGCGTCCACGAGGGCCCAGGACCTCGCTTCCAGCTTCGGGGGTTTCGGAGCTGTTCGTTCGCCGGCTGGCTTCTCCTGGGCTGCCGCCTGACCCCACCCGCAGGAACCCAACACCAGGGCGAACGCAATGAGTATAGCGGCGGCCCTCATGAGGACGGCCCCTGATCACACTTTCTACTCCTATGCGGCTTATCGACCATACTGCTGAGGCAGCCGCAGGTCGTTCTGTACCCACAGGAGTTCTTACCACCCGTCCGCCAAACGGAAGCTAGGTGAGAAGGGCTCGCGCCGGGGAGCGGTGTACCGGCAAGACAAGTCAAGGCGTGCGAACAAGGTTTGGCACGAGCAAAACCCCGTGTTCTCATTTCTTCCTAGTGCGGAGCAAGGCCGACACGTCATGTTGTGCTAAGAGCGCGTAGGCTACCCCTAGCCAGAGCAGCCCCAGCACCGCCCCCCCTCCGTAGTCGCCCAAGGCGATTGCAAGGGGAAGGCAGATGATGAGCAGCACGCCACACCATCGTGGCAACACCCCTAGCCTTAGGGTGGCGGCGCCCAAGACTATGAACCCCATTAGCGCGTCCCAAAGTCCCAGCCCCAGCATAGGGTCGAGTAGCGTCGGTCCTAAGACGCTTCCAATCGTGAAGGAGAGAAATAGGCCGAGGAGGAGCAGCGCGGTGCCCGTGAAGGTTGCCAAGAAGCCCGCCGTTCCGAGCCTCCCGTAACTCGGTGCTTGCCGGGAATGGAGTCCTACGATTCCTCCCATCGTGCCTGCCAGAGCGACCAAGTACAGCGTTTTGTCTAGGGAAGCGAAGCCGGTGACCTCCGGGCTCCGCCCGCTCGCGATCACCGCTGTGAGGAGGCTCGACGCTATCCATGCTGCGCCGGCTAGGATAGCTCCAAACGCACCCAACCGGACGAGGTTCAAGGAAGACATGGCGAACCCTCTAGCCAATAACAAGCGATGACGACTTGTCAGGGTTAGGAATTGCCTTAAGCGCCCCTGCTTGGAGGCTATGTCTATCTGATTAATTTCCGTAGCGCTCCTGCGGTTCATCACACTCACCGCTTCTGCCTATCAGGCAGGTTCAGCCCCTTCCTGTGCCCGTCATGGATCGAAGCTCACGCCGTTAGAGGCATATTACCCCCATGGAATAACGTAGACGTTAACGGGTAGCCGCAGAGAATGGCAAAACCATAGCGATCGAGACAAGATGTAGCGTTTGCGACAAAGTGATGCTCTACTGATTGTGCAATAACAAAAAATTGTGGAAGTTAACACTGGCCAGCCGAGTTCAAGCGCAGCTCAGGCGCTAAAGCGAGCAGGTCTTCTCCTCGGCGTAGTGAAGGAGGCGCCGAGTGAAACGGTGCCTGTGGCTGTATTAGTTCGCCGGTAGCCCTTTCCCGCCACGCGCATGGTGCCACCGGCCTAAGCCTAAGGCGAACTTCCATTAGAAGACCACTTCTACATGATCGTGTGCGTAGCGAAGGGACGCGACTCTGCGGGGTTCGGACCCTTCGCTACGCTTGGGAGTGCCCGCAGCTGGCGCTAGCTCAAAAGGTCCTTGGCGGCACCCTTCTTCTCCTTGGCCTTGCCCTTCCTCTGGTCCGAGCGGCCTTCACTTTTCTTGCTCTTGTCGCCCGTTAGGGCACCTCCGGCTTCTTTCATCCGGCCCTTGGCCCTGTCCATCTTCCCCTCGGTCTTGTCGTCCCTGCTGCTCCTTGTGGGCACGGGGGTACGCTCCTTTCCTCGCCGTCATTCTCTACTCATAGTATTGGACACGCTAAGGTCCGGCGGCGATACGCCACACGAATTGCAGGCTGCGCGAACCCTATGCTCCCGACGAGTCGGCAATGGTTCTTGTGATAGCTTGGCTGTGCGCTCTTGGGTGAGTATCCGAGACCTTGTGCAGCAACCGTGCAGCTACCCGAGTAAATCTCCTGAAAACCAGAGCAAACCATTTCGGCAGAAATATCAAAATATGCGGGGATTTTGCAAAGTCCAGGAACCTTCAGAAAACTATCGTGCTGAACTCACACGGCAGAGATCGCTGGTTCGAACCCAGCATCTCCCACTGGAAGAATTCCGCGCTTTGCAGGTAGCCACCAACCGCTCCCGAAATTCGCTGGCGGGCAAGCACTCGTAAGCCGTCGGTCTAAGAACCGACCTCTGACTTACGGCAGGAAGAGCCAGAGCAGGACTTCATCTCAGAAAGCTGCGAGGAGAGCCGTCTGATGAGATCAGCCTTGGCCCGCTCGGCGTGGAGGCTTCGCAGCTGGCGGGGGTCAGCGTGCATGTCGTAGAGCTCCTTCTCCCCAGAGCTCCACTCCACGTAGGCGTACTTGCGCGTCCTGAGCATGTTCCACCCGCGCTTGAGGTCCTCCACGAAGACCTCGTCGCGCCACCCAGCAGGACGCCTGCCTTTGTTGACGAGCACACGGCGTAGGGAACGCCCGTCCAGATCGGACCACGGAGCGCCGGCGAGGTCCAGCAGCGTTGGAGGGAGGTCTATGTGGGAGACCATCACGTGGCTGCGGATGCCGTTCTTGACCCCGGGCCCGCGCACGATGAAGGGGGTACGCGAAGCCTCCTCGTAGGGAGTATTCTTATAGTGGAGTCCGTGCTCGCCGCGCAGGTAGCCGTTGTCGGTGAGGAAGAAAATGTAGGTGTTAGCGCGCTGGTTGGTGTCGGCGAGGGCGCTCATGAGCCGTGCAACCATGTCGTCGACCTCCTGAAGCTCCCGGAGCATGCCCCTGTATTCCTTGGCGTTGGCTGTACTCTCTTTGCGGGTGTAGGGCGCTTCCCCACTCACCCAATCCGGTTTGTCTGCGAGGCTTTTCTCATCGAGACTCGCAACGTCCCTCAAGGGCTTGCGCTCGAACTCATCGGCGTGTCTGGAAGCGGGGAAGTAGGGGCCGTGGGGTGCGTGCGGGCACACGTAAGCAAACCATGGCCGCGAGGAGCCCGCATGGCCCCTCACGAATCCTCGGACCCTCTCACTCAAGACGTGCGTCTCGTTGTGCCGAGAGCGGTCGTACCTCCTGATCTGGCTGCCGGTTCGGTAGCGGAAGTAGTCCTTCTTGTTGATCGGCTCCACCATCGCGAACCAGCGAGTCCCACCCGGGCGGCTTGGCCTTGCCGTCGTAGCCGTTCTGGTACTTGCCGCCGAAGAAGGTTGCATACCCAGCTTTCTTTAGACGGGTTGCGATGGTGTCCGACTCGTACTCTGATGTGTGCAGTTGGTGGTAGGCGTACGGATTGGTGGTACTGGTAAGGTGGGTATTGTGCGACCATTTGCCGGTCAGGAGCGTGGCCCGGGCGGGACCGCAGATGGGGATCGAGACGTAGGCATTAGGGCTAAAGGTCATACCCTGGTCCCTTATGTGCGAGGCCACGGCCTTCATGTAGGGGATGGTGTAGTAAGGCTGATCGTCGGTCATGATGACGAGGAGGTTCGGCTTGCCGTCCGCGCCTCTGGAAGCCCCGATTAGCGACAAGCCTGCGAGCGCCGCACCTGCGCTTTCGAGGAACTGCCTTCTGTCCAAACGCCACCCTCCCACGCACGCATTATAAGCGAACCGTGAGTACGAGTTCCCGCGACAACGTAGCGTCGCGTATCCACCGAAGCTCGTAGAAGAGACCGTCCGTAAAGCCTCATGAGCGGGCCAATCTCCTCGCCGTCAGGCGGCTCATCGCTACGTAGATTAACCCCTCACCCGTCTCTGGCAGCCTCTCGTAGTCTTTGCTCATCCTCTCATTGAACACTGGTGCACTGCTGGATTCGCATTCACACGGCAGAGGTCGCTGGCCCGATCCCAGCATCGCCCACTCCAGGTTCGGGGTCCCACCACTGTCAAGAATATCGGAGGCAACTCAATGAGGCGTTGGGAGACGTCTGGCACATCGGTATGATCCTACAAAGATGTCTAGCCTGGAGTGAGTGTCTATGACTCCTCTTGAGATCATCCGGCAAGCGCAGGCGGACATGCTCGTTGACGAAGATGGCCACGTCGTCACATTCGAGCTTCTTCCTGGTCTCTCCCGATCAGAACTGCGTGAATTCGAACGCCAACTGCCATGTCATATTCCACCGGAGATAGCGGCGTTGCTCAGTGCATGTCGTGGTTTCTGCGGAACCGTCGAACAGGTAGATTTCACCGGGAGAGATCTTATGTTCGAATTCGACCCGGCGTTTCCGTACGGCCTTCCCATCGCGGCTGATGGCTATGGCAATTTCTGGGTTGTCGATCTGCATCCACACACAGTGCGGTGGGGCCCGATCTATTTCGCGTGCCACGACCCGCCCGTGATCCTGTACCAGGCCGACTCTCTAGAGCAGTTCTTGGCCGAGCTGTTCCGGATGTTCAAGCCACCACATCAGAGCCTGGTCGACGACGTCCACGAAGACAGGTTGGCTCATGTGTGGCAGACTAATCCTGGGGTTCTATCCTACGAGCAATGTCTCCGCTCCGGGGATCCCATCCTCTCAGCTTTTGCACGCGAACTCGATGACGGTTTTCAGGTTATCGACCTGCGGCGGGCGAAGCCGGGGGATGGCTTTTCCTGGGGCCGTTACGGTCCCAGGACAGTGGTCAGGCGCTTCGGTACGCATGCGGTGTTCGCCTACCAGAAGCAGAAGGGTTTCTTTACGCGACTTTTCGGAGGTGCAGGGTGAGAAGCGCCGCTCCCCTCAATACTCGGCCACCCTGCGCCAGACCCCACCCCTTGGGTGGAGATCCGCGACCCGCAAGAGAGGCTGCGCACGGCGCTGAGTGAGCTCTACGACTTCTACGCCCGCACCGAGCCGATGAGGGCCAACGTCCTGCGCGACGCGGAGAGCATGCCGGAGCTGGCCGCGCTGCTTGAGGCCTCGGTGTGCCCCCTACCTAACTCCACCTCTACACTTATGGCAGGAGGGCACGCCTGCTCGCCACGCTCAAGCTTGCCATAGACTTCCACACCTGGCGTTCGCTCGAACGTGGCAGTGGGCTGAGCAGGGAGGAAGCCGTGGAGACCATGCTCGAGGCGGTGCGCTCATCCGTCTTACCCCCGGGAGCCCCGTAGCCCGAGGGCGAAGGGGACTCCCGGAAGGTAGGGTGGGCGCGCCGGAGGAGTCGTGCTCCCAGGAGGAAAGCCCGTGACTCGGTAGGTGATGGATCGGCGGTTTTCGCGACGATGATCAAGCTGTACAACCCCTCGACACCGAAGCTCTCCAGCCGTGTCCACAGACCAACGTAGGGCGAGGTAGACACCTGGGCCTGCATGCCGACGAGGTGCTCGATGGCGACGAAGGCAGAGATCCCCCGGGGGCGCAGCAACTGGCGCTCGAGCAGGGCACGGTTTAGGGCGCGCCGTCCGAGGACGTCCGACGTCACCGGAACCTGCGGAAGAACTGGCGGATGTCGCTCGACGAGCAGGTCGGGGGCGTCGTGTGCGGCCCAGTGGCTGCCGCGGTCGAACTCGCTCCAGGAGACGATGTTGGCGTGGTCGCGCTCGGCGAACCTGCGGATGGGCCGGAAGTCGTAGGCGAAGCTCGCCAGGCCGATGGGCACCGTGGTCGGCTCGGTCGGGTGCTCGGCATGCTTGTTCTCGTAGTAGAAGCGGGCCGCCGACGCCGCGGTGTTAGTCAGCCAGTAGATCGAGACGTTGGTCAGGATCTCGTCGGGGCTGAGCGCGTCGCCGAACAGCTGGCCGCTCCAGGCGAGCTGACCGGCGGGCGAGTCGGCCAGCGCGTGGGCGATGGTCTGCGGCTGGGCCTCCTGTAGCTTTGTCGTGGACCGACATCTCTCGACGAAGCCCTGCAGGAACTGCAGGTACTGCAGCTCCTCCCAGGTCAGGCCCTCGAACTCGGCCGGGTCGCCGGAGGGGAAAGAGAAGATCTGGTTGACGTGCACGCCGATCACATGATCGGGGTCGAGGCGTCCCGGAGGGGGGCGACGATCGCACCGGCGTCGTTGCCGTGCGCGCCGTAGCGAGTCGTAGCCGAGCCGACGCATCAGCTCGGCCCAAGCCTTCGCGGTGCGCTGCGCATCCCAGCCCGCCTCGGTGGTCGGCCCGGAGAAGGCGAACCCCGGAAGGGACGGGATCGACCACGTCGAACGCGTCGGCCGGGTCCCCGCCGTGGGCGCGCGGGTCGGTGAGCGGGCCGATGAGGCCGAGGTACTCGACCACCGTGTTGGGCCAGCCGTGCGTGAGGATCAGCGGCGGGCGTCGGGCTCGGGTGAGCGGACGTGCAGGAAGTGGACGTTCTGCCCATCGATGATCGTAGTGAACTGCGGGTAGGAGTTCAGTCTCGCCTCCCAGGCCCGCCAGTCGTAGTCGTCGCGCCAGTACTCGACGAGGTTCTTGACGTAGTCGAGCGGGACGCCGTACTCCCAGCCCGGCGGGACGGGGCCCGTCTGGACCCCGCCGCCCACGCTCCTCGGGCGGCAGCTCGTTGGTCCAGCGGGTACGCGTCAGCCGGTCGGCCAGGTCGTCGAGGTCGGCTTGGGGGACGTCGATCCGGAAAGGCCGGATATCGGTGTTGGGGCGGGCAGCGTCGGTCATGGTCGCGTCCCCTCTCAGTGTGGTCGTGTCGTTGACAGCGGGAATCGGATGTTGTGGGTTTTAGGTGCCGTGCGATGGAGCGAACCGCGCATAGAGCGCCTCCACCGTACGGCTGTGGGCCGGCTACCAGCCTATCTGTGGCTTCGGCTGCCAAGCTCGCGGTCGAGGGACTCTTGGACTCGTTGCATCGCTCGAGATACTCCTTCTGTGCAGTGCGTTTTTCCATCTCCGGAGATCCAGATCCTCGACAGGCGTGCCTGAATCCACCAGAGGTTGCCCTGAGGGTCCCGCACGCGCCCGACCCGATCACCGAAGAACAGATCCGTCATCTCGGTCACCGATGTAGCCCCGGCCTCCAACGCTCGCCGATGTACCGCATCGCCATCCTCGACGTACAGGCGGAGGAAGCTCGGCGTGTCCGGCCACTCCGCTTTCGCATCGAACGCCATTACTATCGAGTCGCCGATCCGGAACTCGGCGTGCCCGATGGAGCCGTCCTCGTTGTGGACCCGCGCTATCTCCTCCGCACCAAACGCGCGCCCTAACGAAATCTCGATAGTCGGGCCGTGTCCCTCGAGATGATCCACGGCGTGACCGTGTGATAGCCCTCAGGTACCGGCCGAATCTCGGCACCGGACTCGCCCGGTTGCTCCCTTCCGACACAGCCAACTCCTTCCTCTACGGGTCCTACAAACGGATTTGTGGAACGAATCATTCTGTTCCATATCATACCAGAACGGAACGCTTTGTTCCAGAGTATAATTGGTCAACATGGACGCAGAATACGTCGACGCCATTGAGTGGCCGGCGCGCTGAGGCGGCGCGCAACGATCGGAAGATCCTCGACGCCGCGCGGGAGGTTTTCGTGGCGGATCCCGAGGCACCCATCTCCAAGGTAGCCGAGCGCGCTGGCGTGGGAATCGGTGCTCTTTACCGCCGCTACGCGAGCAAGGAGGATCTCCTCCGGCGGCTCTGCGCCGACGGTCTGGGGACCTACATCGCCGCTGCCGAGGACGCCCTGGCCGACGAGGACGACCCCTGGAACGCCTTCGCGGACTTCGTGCGCCGCGTCATGGACGCTGACACCCACTCGCTGACTCTGCGCCTGGCGGGAACCTTCACCCCCACAGAGCAATTATATAAGGACAGCCGGAAAGCCCAGGAGCTCAACGTGCGTTTGTTCGAGCGTACCAGGGCCGCAGGCGCTATTCGCCCTGACGTCGTGGTCGACGATCTTTCCTTGCTGCTCGAGCAACTGGCGGCCGTCCGTGTTCGAGACCAGGAGCGCACCAGCCAGCTCCGTCACCGATACCTGGCATTGCTCCTCGACGCCCTCCGCGCCCCCTCAGGGTCCACGCTGCCCGGTCCTCCACCAAGTTGGGAGGAGATCAGCCAGCGCTGGGAGACCTAGCTCTTTCTGCTCCGTCACCACGCTCACGCAGCGCCAAAAGGCGCAGGCACTGTCCAAAGAAACTGCCAATGTTCAGGGCCGAAGTATATATAAGGCTCTGTCGCCGAACGGCATATATCTACAACATAGGGAGATTAAATCTCTACAACAGGTCAAGGTGTAGCCTCCAGTAAAGGTTGGCCGAAAGTCAGGTGGAGGTTCAGAGGTGAGGCGGGGCGCTCTTGCCAGGCTCGTAGAGGGTGTCTGAGAAGGGTCGGCGCACGCGGCCAAGCGCTGCCACGAGGGTCCCAAGACCCCAATAAATGGACTTGAGGGCGCTCTTGCACCTCTCCAGGAGGCGTTTCAGCAGCCTATTGAGGACTTTCTCAGAAACCCTCTCAGGTCCTCGCGCGATCAAGTGCCTCAGGGCGGCGTGCTCCGGCCAAGGCGTGCGCCGTGGGCCGGCCGTTCGGTTCGCGCGACGCGATGTGCTTCGCGATGTACTCCGCATCCCTCCCTACGCCGGGGAGAACATCGGACGACACTGCGTACTGGAAGAGCAGCCCTACGAAGTACAGGCCAGGCTCTCCAACAACGACGCCGCGTTCGTGCAAGGGACGTCCATCCTCACCGAAGACGGGCAGCTCGATCCAGGAAAACTCCTCCCGGAACCCCGTGCACCAGATCACGTTCGACACCTCAAGGACTCCTCCGTCCTCGAGAACTGGACGGCCGCTCTCCACGCCGACGGTCCTCGGCACCTGCTCGACTCCGGCGGCTGCGAGGTCCTTCAGCTTGACGCGGATGAGCGGCGCGCCATGGGAGATGAATCTAGGTTGAACCTTCCGCCCGATGGGCGTACTCAACGTCAGCACGTGGTGGCCGACAAACCGTATCACGGGGAAGACGAACCGCGCCATAGCGGGTCCGTGACGGACGGGGATCTGTCCCGAGGGCTTGCCAGAGAGGAATGTGGGATGCGTGCGTGAGACCTCGAAAGCGATCTCCGCTCCAGAGTTGCCCACGCCCACCACCAGAACGGCGCCTTCCTGAAGCTGGGAAGGGTTGCGGTACTGGCTCGAATGGAGCTGCACGATGCTCGGATGAAGCTCGTCGGCGAAGGAGGGGACCTTCGGGAGTTGGTTGGCGCCCGTAGCTACGACCACGTGATCCGCTTCGAAACGCCGCTTGCCGGATGCAACGACGAATCGATCTCCCTCCCTGGAGAGTGCGTCCACCTTGACGCTGGTTCGAACCGGCAGATCGAATCGGGCAGCGTAGGACTCGAGGTAGTCGGCCATCTCGTCCTTCGTGGGAAACGACAGGGCAGGTGCGGGGAAGCTCCAGCCCGTCAATCCGCCGTATCGGGCAGGGGTGAACAGGCGAAGCGAGTCCCAGCGCTTGCGCCAGGAGTCACCGATTCGCTCGTTGGCGTCCAGGATCACGAACGGACGGCCCTGCTTCTTCAGGTGGTAGCCGACCGAGAGGCCTGCCTGGCCACCGCCGATGATCACGGTCTCGAAGTGCTCTGAGCCGTAGGCAGGATGTGAGCTACGCACCTCAACGTCGCTCTGACTGTTCATCTGCTCCTCCTTGCTGGCTTCTCCTCGCCTCCGGTCTGCTACCTGCTTCTGACCACATCCTAAGGTCGGTCGCAGACGTAGTCTCGGGAAGGGTCGTAGTCGCGTCCGTCTATCTCACCAAGCCGTGGACCGTAAAGGTGCACCGAGATGGCTGGCTCCTGGGTCGGGTTGCCCACGCGGTGAATGCCCCCATCATACGGCTGAACGGTCGAGATCCCATCCTCCCTTCTCCACTCGAGCCGCCAGAGCTTCTTCAGGCGGGCATATTCTGGCAGGGAGCCATCGTCGGCACGCTCGTAGCGCTCTTCCAGGATGGATCCTACAACACAACAGAACGCTCCCCAGGAGGAATGGTCGTGGATACTGGTCGCAGAGCCAGGGGGCCAGACGAAGACCTGCAGCGAGCAGGAGCGATCGGAGTCGTCGTGGCGATAGGCCACGTACCAGTCTTCGGCTCTTCCCGCTTCCTCCAAGAGTGGCAAGACATGCGACTGTAGGAACTCGGGATCCCTCACCAAGCGCGACAGCATAGGGATGGCGTCCCGCAAGGTTGGATCCGGAGGAAGGACGTTAGGGGCGGTCGTGTCAAGCGTAAACGTCATCTCTGGCTTTGTATCAAGGCCATGTTCCAACACTCTTTCGCTCATTGGCGCCTCTCTCGTCCAGGTCACTTGCGAAGGAGCCGGTACCAGTGCTCCTCGGGCTTCACGAGCAACTCGACGGGCTTTGGCGCCTAGAAACCGTACTCCCCACGTCGAGCGCCGGACCGTAGGGCGGTCGGCGTCCGCCCTCCTCGCGGTCGAGGAGCGCCGAGAACTTGTCGGTAAATGAAGGCTGCTCTTCCGCGTCCTCCCATGGGTGAAAGCCAATCCGGTACGCCAGGCCATAGTTCATCGGTGCCTCCTTGTCGTCGGTACGGGGTTGCACTACCGACAATCTGCACCTTGCGAGGAGGCGGCGCATCGGGGGAACCACCCAACTTCCGCCACACGGCGGCGTGGGTAATTTCACCCATGAGAGTGTTCAGATTAGCTGCTGCTTGTAGGCGTAGGCTGTGGCCGCAGTGCGCGAGGATACACCCAGTTTCGTGAAGATGTTGCTTACGTGCCGGTCTACCGTTCTCTCGCTGAGGACCAGCTCGGCGGCGATCGCCTTGTTGGTCCGGCCGGCGGCGACCAGACGCAGCACCTCAAGCTCTCGCGGCGTCAGTCCCCGAGCATCGACGGACTCTGCGCGCCGGGTGAGCGAGTCGACGCGGGCGAGATCCGGCGCTGCTCCCAGCTGTGCGAAGACGTCTCGGGCTGCTTCCAGCTCCAACGCGGCCGTATCATCGTCGCCCAGCGTCCGGCAGGCCAACCCCAGGAGCACACGCACGCGTGCTGCCTCGTACGGCACCTCGAGTTCCTGCCACATCTGCCACGCGTGGCGCAGCGCGAGCAGTGCAGCCCGCGCGTCGCCGCCGGCCAGGTCGACCGCTCCCTCGGCGTGAGCAACCATCGCACCCAGCATGCCGCTCTCGTAGCGCGCCGAGATCTCCTCGAGCTCGCGGCAGGCGCTGCGCGCCTCCTGAGCATCGCCCACGGCCAACATGATCTCGACGTAGGCGGGCAGCAACCTCGCGCGCTTGAGGGGCTCGGTGGTCTCGCCCACCGCCCGGCGGATCGCGGCGGCCGCCGCGTCGTCGTTTCCCTGAGCTAGCCGCAACAGGGCCAGGCCCGGCTGCGGTTCGCACCCGCACCGGCTAGCCTCCCGATACGCCTCCTCGGCCGCCGAGATCCGTCCCTGCAGGCGGTGGACCTCCGCTTGCCGGTAGAAGGCCTGGGCGGCGGCCGACTGATTCTTCCCCTGCAAGCAACGCTGGTGAGCCCGCCGCGCCTCTTCCAGTGCCTCCCGCCACGCACCGTGCAGTTCCATGATCTCGGCGCGATGCACCAGACACCGGCCGCTGAAGGCCACCATCTCCGGCTGCTCCTCGCACCACCGCGTCAGAGCGACGGTCCACTCCTGGGCGCGGCGCAGCGCATACACCTCCTGACAGCCCGATGATCACGCTGCAATAAACAATACCGGTGACGATGGGCGACAGCTCTCCCGCGGTCACCGCGACCATGGCCTCGTCCAGCAGCCCGAGGCCCTCCTCGACCCGCCCCTGTTGGATCAGGGCGCAGCCTTGCTCGTGTATGGCGAGGGCGAGCAGGTCTGCATCGCCGAAACGCTCGCCGATCTCGGCGGCGTCGGCTGCGGCTGGCGTACGCGGCCTCCCAATCACCGGCAGCCTCATGCCGCAACATCATCGGCACCAGCAGATAGCCCCGCTCGACGCAGTCTTCCCCTTCGCGCTCTACCAGCCGCTGGGCGCGGCCGAGCCATCCGGTCGCGCGGCCCATCTCTCCTCGGAGTGCAAGGTTGATGCCCACCCAGAACGCGCAGCGCACAGCGCGCATCGCTTCGCCGGCGTCGAGGTACGCGTGATAGGCACGCTCCAGGCTATTCAGGCAGTCGTCGTCGCGGCCGAGCATGAAGGCCGACGTTGCGAGCAGCTCGAGGTCCTCCGCTCCCAGCGGAGCCGCCTGATCGGCGTGTGACAGCGACTTGTAGGCGTCCATCCACGCCCGCCCCGCGTACGACTCCCGCCCCCGTCCAAGCTCATCGATGGCGTCTACCACGGCTACTCCAACCGATCCGGTGGAGCGTCTTGACTCGCGCGGTACGGCGAGTGCCCACCTCCCGCTTCGTCAAAGGACCGAACTACCCGAACCTGCTCCATGCACCTTTCCCGGAACCCCATGAATTCTGTTCCTCAGAGTCAATTATAGCTTGAGCATCAACCTAACCACATCTCGGAGCCAAGTTCGCGGGAAGATGTCGGTATGGGTCAGATCACGGATGGCGGCTCGGTTAGAGACCTTGGCTTGACGGTCGTGACGACCCTGGGGGCGTCCGTCTCCACGGACACGGCGAACCTGCTAGCTGTGCGCGGCCAACTCGCGGGAGAAGCAATTGTGGGCCTCGACGACCGGGGCCATGTCGACCGTGGTGACCCGCCCGTTCTCCACGACGACCCGACCGTCGATCACCGTGTAGCGCGCCTTTTGCGGCGCGCAGAACAAGATGGCCGCGACCGGGTCGTTGAGCGCGCCCGCATAATCTACCGTGTTCAAGTCGATGCTGAAGAAATCGGCGCACATCCCGGGTGCCAGCGCGCCGATGTCCGAGCGGCCCAGGACGGCTGCGCCTCCGCGGGTCGCTATCTCCAGCGCCTCGCGCGCCGTCATCCACTCGCTTCTGCGGAGCGGATCGGAGGTCGAGAGCAGGGTCTGCGGACCTTCAGGCGGGAGCAAACCGATGCGGAGCCGGGCCAGCAGCATCGCCTGGCGCGCTTCGAGCAAGATGTTCGACGCGTCGTTGCTCGCAGACCCATCGACCCCCAACCCGACGCGCACGCCGGCCGCGAGGTACTGCTTGACAGGCGCGATGCCGGAGGCGAGCCGCATGTTCGAGCAAGGGCAGTGCGCGACCCCCACACCGGTCCTGGCGAACTCACGGATCTCGTCGTCGTCGACGTGTACGGCGTGGGCGAACCAGACGTCGTCGCCGAGCCAGCCCATCGTCTCCATCCACGCCACCGGCCGCTTCTGGAAGTTTGTGAGCGTGAAGAGCTCCTCGTCGAAGGTCTCGCAGAGGTGGGTGTGCAGGCGCACTCCGTAGGAGCGGGCGAGCCCGGCTGTCTCCATCAGCAATTCGGGGGTGATCGAGAAAGGCGAGCACGGCGCCAGCACGACCTGGGTCATCGAGCCACGCGAGGCGTCATGGTAAGCCTCGATGACCCGCCTGGAGTCGTCGAGGATCGCCGCTTCGTCCTCGACGCAGCTATCCGGCGGCAACCCGCCCCGGGACTCGCCCAGGGACATGGAGCCGCGAGAGGCGTGGAACCGCACGCCGATCTCCTGGGCCGCCGAGATCTGGTCGTCGATCCGGCAGCCGTTCGGGAAGACGTAGGTGTGATCGAAGACGGTAGTGCAGCCGGACGCGGCGAGCTCGGCGAGGCCGACGAGGGTGCTCCAGCGAGACGCCTCTGGAGTCCGGCGGGCCCAGATCGGGTAGTGGACCCGGAGCCAGGGGAAGAGGTTGATGTCCTGGCCGGCCGGGAGCGCGCGGGTCAGCGTCTGGTCGAGGTGGTGGTGGGTGTTCACGAAGCCTGGCAGCAAGATCTGGCCTCTCATGTCCAGCACGACGTCGGCGTCCCGCGGAAGCTCCCCGGTAGGGCCGACCTGCTCTATGATCCCATCCCGGACGAACAGCCCTCCATCTGAGAGCTCGCGGCGCCCTTCGTCCATCGTGACCAGGATATCGGCGTTCCGCGCCAGTAGTGTAGGCAAGGTCAGCTCCTCCTGATGGACTCGACTCTCCACCCCCGCGCCTCAGCCCGGAAATAGTGCGCGCTATACCTTGCCGATGACGGGGGCAGCCAGCTCGGGCAGCCGGAAGAGCGTGAGGAAGCGCTCCACCGCCTCCTTCTCTCCTCCGATCTTCATCTCCCCTGATCCCAGCGCCTCTGCGAGCGAGCCGCCCTCGTAGATCAGCGCCCCCAGCGTCCCGGCATCGGTCTCGATAATGGCCTCGGGCCGCTCCGCGTTCCCCCGGGCAACCTCGAAGCGGCCTTCGCCAACCTCCGCCCGGAAGACTTCCTCTCCAAACCTCAGCTCGTAGGTCGCATCGATCCCTTCCGCTGCGCTCGCGTCGAACATCGTCCTCAAGGAGAGGATGAGCGAATCAACGCCCAGCGCAGCGTCGCGAGGCTTGGAGGGCGAGCGGGCGCCCCAGCGCCCCAGCGAGATGATCACCGGCTCGAGCTCCATGCCCCACTCCGTGAGCTCGTACACCCTCGATGCAGCAGGCGGAGGCAGCTTCCTCCGGCGAACTACCCCCACCCCCTCGAGCTCCCTAAGGCGCTGGGCCAGGACGTTGGGGCTGGCATTGGGCAACCCGGCGCGCAGGTCCGTGAAGCGCTTGGGTCCGAGCAGCAACTCGCGGACGACAAGCAGCGCCCACCGATCGCCTATGAGGTCGAGGGCGTGAGCGGCCGCGCAGGCGTCGTCGTAGGAGCGCCTCTTCGGTGTGGGCATAGTCGCCATGCATGGGATTCTATCATCGGGAGTCCTGTTCTGCGTTCACTTAGATGTTTCTTCAAATCTACTGGTTGTGTTTTAGGACTCATACCATATGCTGCAATGAAATGATGCGGCAACCGGACGGACAGAGGAGGATGGAATGCCGTGAGCTTCGGAGCGGACCGGGTCTGAATAGCGGTGGCCCGGAGGTAGCGGACACTGAGAATCTCGTTGCCCAGGAACCTACTCACTCGCCTCCGGATAAAGCACTATCAAGAAGGGAACGATCATGAACGACCTCCAGCAGCAAGTCCAGGAAGCCATCGACCGGCTGGTCGAATCCGGGGTCGAGAGGGGTATGCAGGTCGCGGTCTACCGGCGCGGCGAGCCGGTGGTGGACGCCGTCGCGGGCGTCGCCGACCCAACTACCGGGCGTCCGGTCACCTCTGACACGCCGTTCTACGCCTACTCGGTAGGCAAGGGCGCGACCGCGACCGTGGCGCACGTGCTCGTCGAGCGGGGGATCTTCGGCTACGACACCCCGATCGTGGAGTTGTGGCCCGAGTTCGGCGCTCACGGCAAGGAGAACGCGACAGTACGGCACGCCCTGACACACACTGTCGGGGTCCCTGGAATTCCGGCCGACACCACGCCCGAGGACCTGTGCGACTGGGACAGGATGTGCGCGGTCATCGCCGACTCGGAGCCCTGGTGGGAGCCGGGCGCGAGGACCGCGTATCACGCCTACCCGTTCGGCTACATCATCGGGGAGATCGTTCGCCGGGCGACGGGCAAGCCCATCTCGCAAGTCCTCCGGGAGGACGTGGCCGGGCCGCTGGGCATCGCCGACGAGCTCTACTTCGGCGTACCGGAGTCCGAGCTGGGCAGGCTGGCCCGGCTGGAGGACGCTGAGGGCAGCGCGGAATTTCTGGCCGCGATGCCCGATGATGCGCCGTTCTTCAAGCTGGGACCGAGGGCTGTGTCCCCGACCGCCGAGTTCGGCAACCGCGCCGACGTGCTGATGGCCGACATCCCAGCTGGCGGCAAGATGTCCGCGCGTGCCATGGCGCGCATGTACGCCGCGCTGCTGGACGAGGTGGACGGCGTACGGCTTGTCTCGCCGGAACGGCTGCGCGAGATAACGGCCGTGGCGTTCAGCGGCGTCGACCAGATCATGGGAAACCCGGTCTCGTGGGCGCTGGGTTACGCCATCGGCCGTCTCGGGTCCGACCCGCAAGAGACCTCGACCGCGTTCGGGCTCGGAGGCGTCGGCGGGAGCTTCGCTTACGCCGACTCCGCTACCGGAGTTACGTTCGCATTGACCAAGAACAGGCTCACCCCCGATTTCAGCGCCGCCGAGCAGATCGACCAGATCGTCACGAAGGCCGTCGCCGAGAGCTAGTGGTGCGACCGAACCACGAGATGTTGTGGCCCTGGGAAAAAATGGAGGCTTGAAATGTTGCTAGGGAACAAGAACGCCATCATCTACGGCGGAGGCGGGTCCATCGGCGGCGCGGTCGCCAGGGAGTTCGCCCGCGAGGGCGCACGCGTCTTCCTCGTCGGTCGCACCCGCGAGCCGCTCGAGACGGTCGCCAACGACATCAAGGCCGACGGCAGCTCCGCAGAGGTGGCCGTCCTCGACGCTCTAGACGAGAAGGCTGTCGACGACCACGCCCGGGCTGTGGTTTCACAGGCGGGCAGCATCGACGTGTCGTTAAACCTCATCACGCGCGGGGATGTGCAGGGCATCCCGCTGGTCGAGATGGCGACGGACGATCTCATGCGCGCCGTGGTCAACGGTCTGCGCACCAACTTCATCACGGCGCGAGCGGCGGCGCGCCGGATGATCGAGCAGGGGTCCGGCGTCATCCTCGCCCTGGACAGCGGCTCGGCCAACGGAAGCCCCATGATGGGCAGCACCGGTCCGGCTGATGCGGCCACCGACATCTTCATCCGGAACCTGGCTGCGGAGGTCGGGCCGAGTGGCGTGCGGGTGGTGGGCATCTGGACGGCCGGGCTACCCGAGACGCTCTCACCAGAGTCGCTCGCCGCGGTCGACAGCAAGTTCGAAGACGAGGCGGCGTTTCAGGGCCTGATCGAAAACCTGGACCAGATGCGGATGACGCGCCGCTCGCCGCGGCTCTCCGAGGTTGCGGCCACGGCCGCGTTCCTTGCCTCGGACGGGGCCGGCGCCATAACCGGCACGTTCGTCAACGTCACCAGTGGCATATTCCCAAGCTAGCCGCGACGGGGCGCGAAAGCGCGAGGAAAGGAGGGCAAACCATGGGTTAGAATTGCGGGTTGGCCCCGCGATCCCCGTCTCGGGCGTGGAGCGGGCGAAGGCCTTCTGCGGCGATCCGGACGGGAACGGCTTGCAGATCGACAGGTCAACGCCTGGTCGAAAGCCACCGTTGCGGGCTGCTGAGCCGCCGGGTCGGAGCAGATCAGTCTCGCCGAGCCTGGCGCTACGATGTGTTGGAAGAACTTACTAGAAAAGGAGGATGAAGATGGGCAAGGTGGTCGTCTCACAGTTCATCTCGCTGGACGGCGTGGTCGAGGACCCGGGCGGGTCCGAGGGCTTCGAGCGCGGTGGTTGGGCCTTCGACTTCGATCGTGGGCCCGAGGGCGACGAGTTCAAGTCCGACGAACTGGCTGCGAGCGACGCTCTGCTGCTCGGGCGGGTGACCTACGAGGGCTTCGCAGAAGCCTGGCCATCTAGGTCGGGAGAGTTCGCCGACAAGTTCAACAACATGCCCAAGTACGTAGTCTCCACGACGCTGAAAGACCCCGAGTGGAACAACTCGACGGTGATAGAAGGCGACGATGTAGCCGAGGCCGTCGCCGGGCTCAAGCGGGACGTGGAGGGGGACATCCTCATCAACGGCAGCGTCCAGCTAGTGCAGGCGCTGATGGAGTACGGCCTCATAGACGAGTACCGGCTGATGGTCTTCCCTACGGTCCTCGGGGCCGGCAAGCGCCTCTTCGGCGAGAGCAGTGACGCGGCGGCGCTGCGACTCGTTGAGGCGAAGCCGGCGGGCGAGACCCTCATCCTCATCTACGAGCCAGCCGCGAAGGACGAGGAGAGTGCCTGAAGGCGGCAAGGTCGCAGCGAGGGCAACGTCCTCCGGGAGGATGGCTCAGTAAGGTTCTTCGAACGTCAGGGCGTCCGCTCCCGGCCGGTTAGCGGAGAAGGGAGCGGCGCCTGTTCATCTCGAGGATCCCAACGAGCAGCGTCGCCTCGGCTATGATCAGGAAGGCGGTAAGCGCCGAGAGCCCTTCCGGACGGTATGCGTCGTACTTCTTCATGGGCGTTCTCCTTTCGCTCGAAGATAACCGAGCAGCAAAGTAGCAAGCGCGGCGCCCGACGCGCATCCCCCAAATTGCGTATTTTTCGGGAAGATGCTAGGAAAATTCAGCTCAGTGCCGGCCGGTAGGTGAGGTAGAGGACTCCCGTGCTGAAGGTCTTCGAGTCCACGAGCTCCAGAGCCATCTCATCGATCCCGTCCTCGAACAGGCGCTTCCCCCTGCCCAAGACGATAGGGTGGACCATGAGCCCGAGCTCGTCCAGGAGCCCGTCGCGCAGTAGCGACCGGACCAGGGTGCCGCTGCCCACGATAGCTATGTCCTTGCCGGGCTGCTGCTTGAGATTGGCGATCTCCTCAGCGACGTCGTCCTTGATCAGGGTCGAGTTCTGCCACTCGAGCGGCTCTTCGAGCGTCGTCGAGACGACGTACTTGGGGGTGTTGTTCAGGTAGTCCGTGAACGGCTGCTCGGCACTGTTCTGGTAGGGCCAGAACGCGGCGAACTCCTGATAGGTCAGCCTTCCGAAGAGCATGGCGTCCGCCGCGGCCATCCCCGATGCGTTTGCCTCCGCCATCTCGTCGTTCTGGAACTGGAAGGACCATCTCTCCGGCGACTCCATCACGCCGTCCAGTGACACCAACTCCAAGGCGACTACTTTCCTCATAGATTACTCCTTCGTTCGTCCCTGCATCTCGCCCGCCTCGGCAGGCAGCATGAGTATCCCCGTGAAGCGCTCCTTCGCACCGGCGACCTTCCCCGACGGTGGGTGAACGAGCTGAATCACAGAGGCGAGCGAGAAGGCGTCTCAGGAGCCATCTTCTTTCCCGGAAGACCGGCTCAGTCTTCGAGCCACTCGGTGATGAACCGTTCGCTCGCGTGTATGTCCACCTGCCGGAGCCGTCCGGCGCCGGAGTTGACGAACTTGTGCGGCACGCCGGCAGGCACCACCACTACCTGGCCACCGCTCGCCTCGATGATGTCGTCTCCGGCAGTGAACGTGACGCTGCCCTCCTGTACGATGAAGACCTCCTCGTAGGGATGCCTGTGCAGCTTCGGGCCGCTTCCCGGCGGCGCGTCTATCACGATGAACGAGACGCTGGTATCACCGTAATGGTGTCCCTCGAACTCGTAAGCAGTCTCACTCTGCGCCAGGTCGGTCATGTTGATGATGTGCGTCACGCCCAACCTCCCGCGGCTCACCTGGTCTCCGGCATGGGCGCGTAGAGGAACTCGCCGATCATCGGGACCAGCCAAGCAGCGCGGTCAAGGACCCCACTGCCGGGGGGGATGAAGTGCGAGGTGCCCGGGAGCACCGCGAGTTGGGACTTCGGGAGGCCGGCCAGGTCCCCCATCACGCCGCCGCCGAGCAGCCGGAACAGCTCGACGGCGGGTTCGAGGCGAACGGCGTCGGAATCCCCGACGATTAGCAGGGTAGGCGCCGCGATCCCCCGAATGTCTTCCGGCGGCCAGGCGAAGGGCTCCAGGTCGAGTTGCTTCAGCTTGGCGACCAGCGTAGGGAAGTCGTCCGGGTTCGGCGCGGTCCGGAGGTATTCTTCTTCGATCGGGGACCCGGCGAAGGCTTCCGGCGTGATGGACGGGAGCGACTCCAGCAACTCGGGGTGCATGCCGTCGCTCGTGTTGGAGGCAGAGGCGACCACAAGCTTGCGCACCACCTCAGGGTGCCGGATGGCGACCTGAAGAGCGACAGCACCCCCTAGGCTGTAGCCAAAGATGTCGGCCTGCTCGATGCCGAGGTGCCGCAGCAGGGCGGCGATATCGTCCGCCATGAACTCGTACCTCAACGGGCGGTCGATATCGGCGGTGCGCCCGTGGGCCTGCAGCTCGACGGCGATGACCTGCCGGCCTTCCGCGAGCAACGGCAGGACTTCGCCGAACATGTCGATCGTCATGTACGCGCCGTGCAGCAGGACCAGCGGCCTGCCGGTGCCGTGGATCTCGTAGTACATCTCGAGGCCGTTTACCGCAGCGTAACCGCCCGCTCCCCGGTTGGCGTCGCCGTTCGTCATGATGGGTGCTCCTCTCTATCCGCGCCTGTCTTCTATGTAGGGCTTGATGTCGAGTATGGGTGTACCGTCCAGCATGTCCAGCCTCCTCACACTTATGTTCGAGCCCCTGATCCCCAGCACCTCTACTACCGACATCCCGATCGGGTTGGGCCTGATGGGGGAACAGATGCTGAATACGCCCATCTCGCTCCCGTCGCGCCCCGAGGTCTGCCGGAGGAACTCGGGAGAAAAGTCGAGGCTTCGATGGAAGTTGAAGAGCACGACTATGCGCTGGCCCGGCTCGATGTCTCGAAGTCCTTCGGAATATTGCTCATCGATGTCCAGCGTTCCCTCCACGTCGGAAACGCTCCAGTGCCGGGGGAGCTCTTCGGCGTCAGTACGGACGAAGCCGATGATCCTCAACTCGATGCTCATGCCGAAACCCCCTGTGTTCGTCCCGTCCCTCGCTCGCCGCTACTTCGAGTAGAGCATACGACTATAGTCCAGGAATCCAACTGGAGTCAGGCCGGGCAGCGCGACCCGCAGAACCTTCGGCCGCCGTGACCGCTCACCACCCCGGACCAGATGAGTGCGCTCAACCGCCTCTCGGGTGTGGCTGCCATGCGTGAGAGTACATCATCGGCAGTCCTGTTCTGCGTTCAATTAGATGTTTCTTCACATCTACTGGTTGTGTTTTAGGATCATCCTCGTATGCTCAATGAAGTAAAGCTGCGACCCTGAGAAACGGAGGCGAATGCGTTGATAGGGCACGAGATCGGAACCTGTAAAGCATGGCATTCCGCTTGTCCTGGACTGTTCGAGGGCGAGAGGGAGGTGACCCGTGACTAAAGGGAACCGCTGGATCGCCCTCTACGTGCTCTGCGTGGGGATGCTCATGATCGTGCTCGACGTCACGGTGGTGAACGTGGCGTTGCCGTCGATACAGGACGACCTCGGTTTCACGCAGTCGAGCCTTGCCTGGGTCGTCAACGCCTACATGATCGCCTTCGGCGGTCTGCTCTTGCTCGCGGGGCGCTTCGGCGACATCCTCGGGCGCAAGAACGTCTTCATGGTGGGCCTCGGCGTCTTCACCGTGGCCTCTCTCCTTTGCGGTGTGGCGCCGAGCCAGGAGGTGCTTGTCGGGGCGCGCTTCGTGCAGGGCGTGGGAGGCGCGATGACCTCCGCGGTCATCCTCGGCATGATCGTCACCATGTTCCCCGAACCGCGCGAGCAGGCGAAGGCTATCGGCGTCTTCGCTTTTGTCGCCTCCGCGGGTGGCTCGGTCGGGCTGCTGGCTGGAGGGGTGCTCACCCAGTCGATCAACTGGCACTGGATCTTCTTCGTTAACATCCCGATAGGTATCGCGACGGCCGTCCTTGCGTGGCGGCTGCTCGATCGTGAGGAGGGAATCGGCTTCGGCGAGGGAGCAGACATACCGGGCGCGGTCCTGATCACGAGCTCCCTGCTGCTCGGCGTCTACACGATCGTCAAGCCCGCGGCCGAGCTCGGCTGGGGCTCGGTCCAGACGCTCGGGCTCGGGGCCGTCTCGCTCGTTCTACTCGTCGCCTTCGTCGTGCGCGAGGCGCGGGCCAGCAATCCGCTCGTACCGCTCCGGATCTTCCGCTCGCGCAACGTCTCGGGGGCCAACGTGATCCAGGTGCTCTCGGTCGCCGGGATGTTCGGGATGTTCTTCCTGGGAGCCCTGTATCTGGAGCGTGTGCTCGGCTATGGCCCCTTGCAGATCGGCCTCGCGTTCCTGCCCGTGACGATCGTGATGGGGACGCTATCCGTGCGCTACACCGACCGGCTGGTCATGAACTTCGGCGCCAGGACGACGCTGGTCCCCGGTCTGGTGCTCATAGGCGCCGCCCTCGCCCTTTTCGCTCAGGCGCCGGCGGACGGCAGCTACGTCCGTCACGTCCTGCCGGTGATGATCCTGCTCGGTTTCGGCGGCGGCGCCGCCTTCCCCGCGCTGATGACGCTGGCGATGTCGGGCGCCACGCAGAGTGACGCGGGCCTGGCCTCCGGTCTCGTCAACACCACCGCGCAGGTGGGCGGCGCTTTGGGCCTGGCTGTCCTGGCGACCCTTTCGACCACGCGCAGCGAGAGCCTGATCGGCGGCGGGGAGGCCACAGCCGCCGCGTTGACAAGCGGGTACCACCTGGCGTTCCTCATCGGGGCCGGGCTCATCGCCGTCGCCGTCGCGGTTGCCGTGACAGTGCTAGAGCCCGAGCGCTGGGCAGAAGAAGGGAGCCAGGCCGAGGCGGAGCCCGTAGAGTGCGAGGCAGCTTAGGGTCCCGCTGGGTTTGCCGACCTCCAGCCTGCTGCGGTCGTGACCAGAATGGCGCGAAAACAAACCACATCTGAGGAGCAAATCAAGCACATGACAGAGCATGACCGTTCAGCTTCGCCACAGACCAGCTCGATCCAGCAGCTGCGCACCATCCTAAACGGGCGGGTGATTACGCCGGGGGACGCCAGCTTCGATGAGGCGCGCACCATCTTCTATGGTGGCTTCGACCGCCACCCTGCAGCTATCGTGCGCGCCAGGGACACCTCAGACGTCTCGCAGGTCGTCTCTCTTGCGCGAGAGAATGGGCTCGAGCTTGCCATCAAGAGCGGAGGCCACAGCCTCGCCGGTCACAGCACCACAGATGGTGGCATCGTGCTCGACCTCTCTGAGATGAAGGACCTCCAGATCGACGTATCCGGACGCACCGCATGGGCCCAGACCGGGCTCACCGCAGGCGAGTACACGGCTGCCACAGCGGTACATGGCCTCGCCACAGGCTTTGGCGATACAGCCTCTGTAGGGATAGGGGGCATCACTCTAGGCGGAGGGGTAGGATACCTCGTTCGCAAGCACGGCCTCACCATAGACGATGTGCTCGCTGCAGAGATCGTCACTGCCGATGGAGAGCTGCTCAAGGTGGACTCAGAGAGTCATCCTGAGCTCTTCTGGGCTATCAGGGGAGGAGGGGGTAACTTCGGTGTAGCTACCCGCTTCAAGTTCCGCCTGCACGAGCTGAGCACGATAGTTGGAGGGATGCTGGTGCTACCTGCAAGCCCAGAGCTCATCGCCTCATTCATCGCCGAGGCTCAGGCAGCTCCAGAGGAGCTCTCTACCATAGCAAACGTGATGGTGGCACCTCCCATGCCTTTCTTGCCTCAAGAGGTCCATGGAGAGCTCATCATCCTGGCCATGATGGTCTATGCGGGCGAAGACATCGATGAGGGCGAGCGCGTCATCGCTCCTTTCAGGGCGCTCGCTGCCAGGCCCATAGTGGACATGCTAAAGCCTATGAGCTATCCCGAGATCTACCCACCCGATGAGGGTGAGTACCATCCAACAGCGGTGGGCCGCACTATGTTCCTTGACACCATAAAGCTGCCAGAGGCCGAAACTATAGTCGAGTACCTCAGCACCTCAGAGGCACCGATGCGCGTGGCGCAACTGCGGGTGTTGGGAGGTGCTATGGCTCGCGTGAGTGCCCAAGCCACAGCCTTTGCCCACCGCTCCGCAAGCATCATGGTAAACGTCGCAGCGTTTTACGAGGGCTTAGAGGAGCGGGCTGTGCGCGAGGTGTGGGCAAGAGACTTTGAGGAGGCGCTACGCCAGGGTGAGGGTAATAAGGGTGATGGTGTGTACGTGAACTTCTTGGGGGAGGAGGGCGAGGGGAGGGTAAGGGATGCCTACCCTGGCTCTACGTGGGAGAGGCTCTCTGAGATCAAGGGCCGTTACGACCCCACCAACCTCTTCCGCCTCAATCACAACATCCCGCCCGCGACCGGGCAGAAGGAGACGAGCGATGGCTGAAAATGTACCGATAACCGAGCTGGAGCCGCAGTTCAGTAGCGATGATGCGACGGCGACGCCGTGGGCGGAGGCTCGCGAGATCCTGGCGGCGGCGAAGGTGTACTGGCTCTCGACGGTGCGTCCGGACGGACGCCCGCACGTCACGCCGACCGCTGCCGTCTGGCTGGACGACGCCCTGTACTTCTCCACAGGACAGTCGGAACGCAAGGCGAGGAACCTGGCGCAGAACACGCACTGCGTGGTCACAACCGGTTGCAACCTCCTCGAAGGCCTCGACGTCGTGGTCGAAGGCGACGCTGTGAGGGTTACCGACGGGGCCAGGTTCCAGCGATTGGCCGACGAGTACGTTGCGAAATACGGCGAGCTCTTTCGCTTCACGGTGCGCGACGGCGGCTTCCACATAGAAGGCAGTGAGACCGAGGTCTTGGTGTACGAGGTGGCTCCCGCGAAGGCCTTCGGGTTCGGCAAGAGCGATTCGTTCAGCCAGACCCGCTGGCGCTTCTAGCGAGCTGCACTACGTGCGTACAGGGTCAGATCGAGCGAAGGCACCGCCATCGCGGAGTGACCGGGGGCGGGTATCAAGCGACCATGACCAGGTCAGGGACTCAAGAGAGCAAATCTCCATGAAGAGACAGGTGCTGTTTATTCACGGCGGCGGGCAGGGGGCATACGAAGCAGACAAAGAATTGGCAGCAAACCTGCGGGATGAACTGGGGGCTGCATACGACGTGAGTTGTCCGGAGATGCCGGATGAAGAAAGCCCAGAGTACGAGGCATGGAAGGAGGAAATCGAGCAAGAGCTCGCTACGCTGGATGGGGAGGTGATCCTCGTCGGACACTCTCTGGGCGCTTTGATCCTGATGAAGTACGTTTCCGAAGAGGAGGTGGAGAAGCCCATCGCGGGGCTTTTCCTCGTCGCGACGCCCTACGTCGGAACCGGGGGCTGGGAGTTCGAAGAGGACGCGCTGCGAGAGGACTTCGCCACGGAGATCCACTCACGGTTACCGGTGTTCCTCTACCACAGCCACGATGATGAGGTGGTGCCGTTCGCGCACCTCTCCCTGTACGAAGCGAAACTCCCGCAGGCAACCATTCACGAACTGGAGGGCCGCGGGCATCAGTTCAATAACGACTTGTCTGACGTTGCCCGGGATATCAAGGGCCTGTAAAGGAGAGTTCTGTTGAGAGCGCATGAAGGCGACTATGCCCACGTGAACGGCCTCGAGATGTACTACGAGATCCACGGCACCGGAGAACCATCTGCTTCTTCACCGCAACCCAGGGCCGCAAAGCCCGCAAGACAGGGCTCATCCGGAAAGTGGGCGCGCTGAGCCTCTGTGTCCAGCGTGAGGAGTTCCCGTACAAGTACGTCACCGTCGAGGGCACCGTCGTCGGGGAAGACAGGCCGCCGTCGGCCGAGCAGATGCTCGCCATCGCCCGCCGGTATCTGCCCGAGGAGGCAGCCCAGTGGTTCGTCAAAGCGGAGCTCGAACGCCCCTCGAGCGAGCTCGTGCTGTTCACGGTAAGGCCGGACCGCTGGTTGACCGCCGACTTCACCGATGATGCGGGGTAGGCCCGTGGACGTGACCACACCGAACCCCGGGCGACCGCCGAGTAAGGATAAATGACTAGCGCGAAGGAGGCAGTCATGTTCGAGAACACCAGGGCGTTCAGCGGCTTTTCGGTAGACGATGTGCCGGAGGCCAGGAAGTTCTACTCCGAGACGCTCGGTCTGAGGGTGTCCGAGGAGTACGGCATGTTGTCGCTGCACATCGCCGGAGAGCGGGACATACTGGTCTACCCCAAGCCCGACCACACCCCGGCGACGTTCACCATTCTCAACTTCCCGGTGGACGATATCGAGAAGGCCGTCGACGAGCTAGCCGAGCGCGGAGTTCGCTTCGAGCGATACGACGACTCCAACACGGACGAGAAGGGCATCTACCGCGGCCAAGGACCGTTGATCGCGTGGTTCAAGGACCCAGCCGGCAATATCCTGTCCGTGCTCCAGCAAGACTGAAGGGTTCCGGACGAACGCAAATCCGGCAACCCTTGCGCCGTGCCCTGCCATGACATCTTAGCGAGGGCTGTGGCATGGCATCTTTGGGCACAAGGCCAGAAATACGCCCGGTTATGCGTCCCGATGGTGGACAGGGAGGCAGGATCAAGTTGGTCCTTTTATCCCGGCGTGCGCGAATTTTTGCGGGGCACTAGCTCCCGATATAATGCTGCCCGTGACTTCGACGGAGTACGGCGCGGCGGATATCCTGATCCTCTCGAGCGCCATAGGCAGCGGCCACACGCGCGCCAGCGCGGCCCTGGTCCGCGGTGTGGCGCTCCTCGACCCCGCGAGGACCTGTTCGATCGTAGACTTCCCTCACCTGGTCTCTCCCGGCATCGAGCAGCTCCTGCGCAGCGCGTACCTCGGGTCTCTCAAGCTGTGGCCAGAGGCGTACGGCAGGATCTACCGCTCCTCGGAAGGGGGTCGACCGGGCTCGTACCGGGATTTTGTGGAGAGAGCCGGGCTCAGGACGCTGGAGCGCCTGGTGTCGAGCACAGGAGCACGGGCCCTGGTAGCTCCACACTTCTACGGCGCCGGTGTCCTTGGAAACTACAAAGAGCGAAACCCCGGGGCTTTTGCCGCCGTTGTATTGACGGACTACGTGCCGCACCCGATCGGGGTGCCGCCTAACCTGGACCTCTACGTCGTCGCCGACGAGGCAGCTGCCGAGGTCGTTGCTAGGCTCGGGGTGCCGGAGGAAAAGATACACCCGACCGGCATCCCGATAGACCCTCTCTTCGAGGAGCCCGCCGACCCGAGCGGCGTTCGCCGGGAGCTACTGAAACTCGAGGAGGACGACGACCTCCCCATAGTGCTCGTGATGGGCGGCGGGCTCGGCGGAGGAGAGCTGGAGAATGCCGTATCCTTCCTCTTCAAGGCGAGCGCGGCCATGCACCTCGTCGTGCTCTGCGGCTCGAACAACCGTTCCCGCGAGCGGCTGGAGCGGAGGGCCGCCAGGGAAGGGCACTCCGCGACCTTTCTTGCTTTCACGGACCGGGTGCGGGAACTCATGGCGGGAGCCACGGCGCTGGTCACGAAGCCGGGCGGCATGAGCTGCACGGAGGCCCTCGCCTCCGCCCTGCCCCAGGTCCTCTACCATCCGATTCCCGGCCAGGAGGAAGATAACGCCGCTGCCATGGCACGCTACGGCGCTGGCGTCGTCGTCAAAGGCTTGGGTGAGATCCTGGATGAGACAATGGAGATCCTCACCAGCCCGGAGCACCGGCGCCGGATGGTGCAGTGCGCCAGGGCCGCCCATCGCCCGCATTCGGCCAGATCCGCCGCCGAGCTGATTCTGAAGGGCCTCCGATGAGGCACCCGCAGGCTCGTGCCTGGAAGGCCGCCGCCGGGATCTCCGCCGGCGGCGCGGCCCTCGCCGGCCTGCGAACCGCCACTGGACGCCCGCTCCGCTCCGCCGCCGACCCTGGCCAGCCGCGGGAGTGGGGCTGGCAGCCGGCGGGTTCATGGTCTACGAGTGGCTCTCGCCCCGGTCGTGGCTCTACGGCCGCGTCTTCTGGCACGCCCGCACGCCAGAGAGAGTGGCCGCCCTGACCTTCGACGACGGGCCGTGCCACCCGTACACCGAACAACTCCTCGAGGTCCTGGACCGGGAAGGATCAGGGCTACGTTCTTCCAGATCGGGAACAACGTCAGGCGCGAGCCCAACCTGGCAGCCGAGGTCGCCTCCGAGCACGTAGTCGGCAACCACACCTACGACCACCCGCACCTCGTCTGGAGCCGGTCTGGCACGGTCAGGGAAGAGCTGCAGCGCGGTCAGGAAGCCATCCATGACGCTACTGGCACCCTTCCAGACCTCTTCCGGGTACCCGCACGGATGGTACGGGCCGCAGGTGATCTCGGCCGCCGAAGAGCTGGGAATGCAGGTGCGTCGGCTGGTCGGTAATGGCGTGGGACTGGAACAATACCACCAACTGATGTTATCCAGCGCCGGATACTGCACGGCCTCCGTCCCGGCGGCGTCAGCCTGCTGCACGATGGACAGGACACCGACGCCTTCCCGAAGGCGGACCGCTCCCACACCATAGCCGCAGTCCCCGACATCATCCGTAGCCTCGAGGCGAGTGGCTACCGTTTCCTCACCCTCCCCGAGCTGATGGACCTCGACGCCCGGACTCGCTGATACGGAACCCGTACCGGTTGCGTCGCCGACGCCTCCCTCCCCGATAGACGCAGCACGAGCACGGTCGTCTCCCGGAGCAGGGAGCGCGGCCCTGGCTTCCCCTATCCTCACCACCGAATCTCGCTGCTATCTCCGTCTCCCCCTCTCCGCGAGCCATGGTGGACTCTCCGAGGAGCAGCTCCCAGCTCCAGCTCACCTCGCCAAGATCTCGCGCGAGGTCGTTCACGACGAACAGCGGCAGGGAGAGCGCGGCGCCCGCCTCGTAGCTCTCCTCCGGATACTCCGCGCAGACAAGAACCGGGGCCATGGCGGTCTTCAGGACCTCGAAAGCCGCCTTCGGCCTGCGTCTCCAGTCCACAACAGACCACGAGATGGCGGGTGCCGGGTCGTTGAGCATGAAAGCGAACGTCCCTCCCGTGGGGCTGTACTTGCGACGCCGGAACAGCTCCGTGGCGTGCTTGAGCACCTCCGCCTGGTAGTCCTGGCTCATCCGCAAGTACAGCGCCCGATCCCCTTCCCAGGGGACGTAGCGCAGCATCCGCTGCGGCTGGAGGCGGTAGTTGAGCGGAGAGGGCATCCCAGTCAGGCTCCGTCCCGGAAGGCCAGATCTCTTCCAGCGACTCCGGGTCGGGGAGCGCCTGCGCCCCGTATTCTGTCGGCAGCCGCGAGAGACCCGGGAAGACCTTCACAACCCGCTCGAGGTCCCTGAACCTCCCGTAGTACCAGCCGAAGTACAGGTGGTTCGTCGTCAGGGGTGGCCAGCCGCGTCTATCACGGGGCGGGATGCATCCTCTTCCTCGATGGAGCGCACTACCGCAGGACCCAGGACCCGCCGCTGCCACAGACGCCAGCGCGGCGAGAGCACATCGACCCCGGTGCGCAGGAGGTTCGGCAGATTCCACTTCTCGGGAGGCACCACGTAGAAGGGCTCGTCGTGGGCCAGGTAGACCCCGACGGAAGGGTGGCTGCGCAGATCCCTGGCCATCTCCCTGGCCTGCCTGACGGCGGGTTCCAGGACCTCCCTTCTGTGTGTCCACTGCAGGGGAAAGTCCTGGAAGACGAGTAGCCCGAGCTCGTCGCAGGCTTCGTAGAAGCTCCTCTCCGCCACGTGGACGTGAACCCTGACGGCGTTCATGCCGGCCCCGCGCACCAGAGAGGCATCCGCGCGCAGCCGCTCCTCCGAGGCCCTGGCAGGGTACACGTCCGTGGGCAGGTAGTTGATCCCCCGCATGAAGACAAGGTCGCCGTTGAGATGGACCCGCCAGTCGCGCAACTCCACGGTACGCGCGCCGCAGCGCACTGTCTCCTTTTCCTCGCCGCAGCTTACTTCCACCTCGTACAGCGGCTGCTCTCCCCTGTCCCAGGTCCACCAGCGACGGACCTGCGGCAGGTGGAAACCTATGTCGAAGCGGTTGGTTCCCGCCTCCAACCGCACCTCGCGCTCGAACCCGGCACCCGGAGCCTCGAACCCCAGGGGCCGCACCCGTCCCCTTAGCTTCATCAGTGCTCCCCGGCGGGCGTACAGGTCGACGTACGCCCTTCCGTGTCCCGAGCCATCCACGGCGGCTCCCAGAGATCTCATGCGTATCTCACCACTCGAGAGGAGCTCCACCGCCCTGAAGATGCCGCCCGGGTTTATGTGGGATGCCAACCCATCCCAGCGAGCCCACACCCCCCCGATGGTCGTCCGCTCGTTCTCCTCGCGCTCCTCGGGACTGTGCACCTCAACCAGGAGCTCGTTCTCGCCGGCTACGAGGAGAGCAGTGACGTCGAACTCGAAGGGTGAGAGATAGCCTTCGTGCCCTCCCAGATAAGTCCCGTTCAACCAGACCCGCGCAGAGTAATAGACGCCCCCGAACCGCAAAGCGAACATCCTCTCCTGCACATCGGGCCGCCACTCGAACCGGCACCGGTACAGGACGTACCCCTCGTAAGCCACGAAGGCGTCTTCGAGCTGCCAGTGACCCGGAACGCGTATGGGGGTCCAGGCGCGTTTTATTCTCGCCGCTTCGGCCGCGTCGGCGAGCGGCGCGGCGACAGGCACGGCGTCCCAGCCCTCGAGGGCTCGCGGAGGTTCAAGCCTGCTCTCCGGTGATCTCCTCGCTCTCACGATGCTGCTACCGTAGCACGGGAGCCCGCTCGCCGGCTCCTCGAGGAAGCACCTGGCCATAGATCAGTCCCACTGTGCGAGAATAGTGGCTCTGGTTCGGTCGCACTGAGGGGGTATGGTGAAGCTGCTCATGACCCACGGGTACATGCTCTCGGATACCGGGAGCAACGTCTACGTCCAGAGTCTCTGCCGCGCCCTGGCGCGCGAGGGCCACGAGGTCCACCTCCTCTGCCAGGAACCCGAGCCGCTATCCTACGACTTCGTAGACGAATGGGCTGTGGTAGAGGAGGACAGCATTGATAAGCGAGGCGGGCAAGAGACGCCCTATCCGGGGCGCTGCACCGTCTACCGGCCGGAGATCGGTGACCTGTTGCCCGTCTACGTCTACGACGATTACCCCGGCTGGAGGGTCAAGACCTTCCTCGACCTGACCGGCGACGAGCTCGATAGCTACGTCGAGAAGAACATCGGCGCGGTACGGACGGTGCTCGCGGCTTCCGGCGCGGAGGCGGTCGTCACCAACCACGCCGTGCCGGGGCCCCTGATCGCGCGCCGCGCCCTCGAAGGCACCGATGTTCCCTACACGAGCATCATCCACGGCAGCGCCCTGCAGTACGTCTCCCGCAAGAGCAAGAAGTACATGAGGCTCACCCGCGAAGGACTGGATAAAGCGAAGAGGATCCTGGCACTCTCCTCCAACAGCGCGGGCACCATCGCCGGAGACTTCCCCGACTTCGCCAGCAAGACCTCGGCGCTGCCCGGCGGCGTGGACACGGATCTCTTCAGACCGGACGCGCTCGACCTCGGCATCCTGAAGCAGCTCTCGGGCGGCCCCGGGCGCGGTCCCGAACAACGAGCGGCCCTGAAGGAGGCCATCGGAAGCTCTGCGAGCGCCGACGAGCTGCTGGGGGCGCTCCGCAGGATCTCAACCTCCTACGACGCCCGCTCGCACGACGAAGACGCCGGCGAACGGCTCGAGCGCTTTATCTCAGCCGACGCTCCGCTCGTGGTCTACGCGGGCAAGCTCATCCACTCCAAGGGCGTCCACAGCCTCCTCTCGGCCTTCGCGCGGGTGCGCATAGAGACGGGCGCGCGTCTACTCGTGATCGGCTTCGGCACCTTCCGCGAGGGCCTCGAAGCTCTTGCCCTTGCCCTGAGCACGGGTGACGAGAAGACTGTCGAGAGGTTGGCGGAGCTGGGCAAGCTGCTCGAAGGAGGCCAGGTGGGACCGCTCGAGCACTTCGAGGTGTCCCAGGAGCTGCTGCAGGACGCGGCCGGGATGGAGGATGACGTGGAGTTCATCGGCCCGCTGCGTCACGAGGAGCTCACCAGGCTCCTGCCGGCGGCCGAACTCGGGGTCGTGCCCTCGATCTTCCCCGAGACCTTCGGGCTCGTGGCTGCGGAGCTCGCGGCGAGCGGAGTAGTCCCTTTCGTGGCCGACCACTCGGGCCTGCACGAGGCCGGAGAGATCGTCGGAAGGGGGTTGCCGTTCGACCTTCATGTCGACATGGACGGGTTCGAGGCCAACCTGGCCCGCGCATTGACGGGCTACCTCAAGCTGCCGGAGGAAGTGCAGAAGAGGAGCTCGAGCACCGTACGGCACAACTGCGTCGAGTACCTGAGCTGGGGAACGCTGGCCGAGCAGGTGGTTGCCATCGCCGGCAAATCCTCATAGGTGCGCCACGGATGCCGCCGGCTCGGCCTACAGCGGGTCTACTCTGGTAACGTCTAATAGAGGGGGCTGCCTTCGACCTGGCGGTTCTCGTGGCCGGGCATGAGCGTACCGGCCAAGGTGACGCGCTACCCAACGAGGGCGCTCGGGTCGACGCCGCTCGCCCGCAGGGCGTAGAGCTGGCCCGTTGCCTCGTCGGTGAGCACGAAGCGCCGTACTGGTAGGTCGTTAACCCCTGCGGCTGGAGCGTCCCCGTCGCCGCGACGAGCGCGCCGGTGGTCCCGGCATAACCACCACATGCATTCACCTCTCTTCGCGCCCTGCTCGCCGGGAAGGCGGCGCGGCGACGCTTCGCCCGTGTGATACCATCTAAGATGGTTGACGTTGGCGGCTTTGGCCTGGCCGTTTGCCTTGCAATCCGGGCATCAATTGCTAGGATTGCCGGGGTTTCATGGGCCCGTAGCTCAGTTGGGAGAGCGCCGCCCTCGCATGGCGGAGGTCAGGGGTTCAAGTCCCCTCGGGTCCACTCTCTTTTTGTCGTGATTTGCAGGTAAAGAATGAGAGATCAGGAGGCATAGTGAGTGGCGTGAACGATCGGCTGCTCGTGGTGTGTGGACTTTGGCACCATGCTGGCCCGGCTTGATAGCCTCGACATCGATCAACTAAAGGAGATCGGCATCACAATAGCTTGGGCGCGACCTCAGCGGCCAGGCGCTCCATCTGCTCGGCCTCGTTGAAAAATGGGGTGAACAAGATAAGTTCGGCGCCTGCCTCCGCCACCTCGCGCACGCCCTCCACGCAGGCATCCGGCGAACCGGAGACGGCCGCCGGCTCGAGACCTCTCCCGAACTCCCCGTAGAGCCTAACCAACGAGGCGGCGACATGTCGTCGGGCGCACTCGGCGTCGTCGTCCACGGCGATGTAGACGCGCTTGGCGATCCGGAAGCTGGCGGGGTCCCGCCCCGCTTCGGCGAGCGCCTCCCGCACGATCCGTACCTGCTCGGCGAACTGGGCGGTCGTCGTCGACCCGGCGCCGAAGAAGCCGTCACCGTACCTGACCGCCCGCCGTAGCGCGGCGGGGTGGTTGGCGCCGAACCAGATCGGCGGATGCGGCTTCTGGAACGGCTTGGGCTCCATCGCTGCGCCGTCCAGTTGCCAGAAGCGCCCCTCGAAGGTGACCCGCGGCTCCGTCCAGAGCGCCTTCATCAGCCGCAGCCCCTCGGTGAACCGGGCCACTAGACTGGCAGGATCGACCTCGAAGGCGGAGAACATTCGGTCTCGCCCTCCCGTGCCGACGCCGACCTCGATGCGGCCTCGGCTCAACTGGTCCAGTGTGCTCAGGCTCTTGGCCAGGTGGACCGGGCTGTGCAGCGGGGTGACGAATACCACGCAGCCCAGGCGTATCCGCTCGGTGCAGGCGGCCGCGTAGGTCATCGTCTCGATCGGGCCCAGGGTGGGCATCGTGCCCAAGACCTGCTCCAGCGTCCAGGCGCTGTCGAAGCCAAGCTCCTCGGCCCGTGCCAGGTAGGCGCGGAGACCGGCCGGATCGAACGCGCCGTCAGCCACGAATTGAGGAATGGAGATCGCAAATCGCATGATGTCTCCTTTGATTCTGATCGCGTACTCGTTACTTTCACCCAGCTATCAAACCGCGTACTGAAGCGCCTACCCCCGTTGACTCCTTTCACCCTATTCTATACAGCCTCCTTGAGCGACCCGGAGAAGCTGCAGGTCCCCTGGTTCATGCGGGTACCTGCCGGGAGCCGCGCCCCCCTCTGTCCGATGGAATGGGCGCAGCTGAACTACGGCTGGTGACGTACTGAGCCACACTTCAGCGAGGCATTCAGGGAGCAGGCACGAAGCCCAGTCAGGCCCGCGAACGCCTCGAGGCGGAAACGAGGCCTTCGCAAAGGGATCACGAAGCTACGCACTGGCCAGTGAGCATGCTTGAGGAGCTATGCTCCTCTCCCTCTATTCACCCACCTTCCGGTCATGAGAGTTCTCGTAAGGTGGTAGGACAGATTGCCCAATGTGCTCTTTTACTTGTGCGCTAGCATGGGTCCCGGAATAGGGTAGGAAAGGAGGAACCATGGACTCAAACCCGCAGGATGGATCCCAGCCCACAGTCGTCCTCGTGCACGGCGCTTTTGCTGATGGTTCGAGCTGGAATGAGGTGATCGAGCGGCTGCAGGCAGAAGGAGTACAGGTTACGGCCCCCGCGAATCCACTACGCGGCATCTCCATCGACTCCGCCTACATCAACAGCTTTCTCGACCAGATCCCAGGCCCAGTCCTTGCCGTCGGCCACTCCTACGGCGGTGCGGTGATCACCAACGCCGCCACCAACGCCAACAACGTCGTCGGCCTGGTCTACGTCGCCGCCTTCGCCCCGGACGAAGGCGAAACCCTGGGAGATATTGCAAGCAACTCGAGGGACAGCGTCCTGCTCCCGGCCCTGGTCGCCGCTCCAGTACCCGACCGGAGAGGGCGAGGAGACGGCGGTAGAGTTTACGATCGATCCCGAAAAATTCCATGAGGCCTTTGCCGCCGACCTGCCCGAGGAGCAGACCGCCGTGATGGCCGCCACCCAGCGCCCCGTAGCCGAGTTGGCGTTCTCCGAGCCTACGGGGTGCCGGCCTGGAAGAAGCTGCCGTCCTGGGCGGTGGTCGCTACGCGGCGACAAGGCGGTCGGTGCCGATGTCGTCCGTTCGATGGCCGAGCGCGCCGGGGCTACGATCACCGAGGTCGAGGGCTCCCACGTGATCATGATCTCGCAGCCACAGGTTGTCACGGACGTGATCCTGACCGCGCTAGCAGCGGTCCCCCAGAAGGAGGAAGAAGCCTAAAACCCCCAGAAAGAGCAATAGCTTACGCTCTAGAGAGCAAGTTGCCTCTATTCACCGAAGTGCTTAGAAGAGCTGTTCCCGGAAGTACGCATAGCCCCAGTCCGCTACCCTTGAGCGCACCGGACGCAGATCGGCTTCCTTCGGGTATTGTTCTCAGGAGATCTCTCCGACCGCTACGGGTCCGACGTGCGCCTCCGCTGTGTTTCCCGAGCAACTGGTGCAACACCCTCTGAGCCTCTAAGCGTGCTCCACATGGCAAGATTAGACCAACCGCGCCGCCTAGAGCCAGCCACGATAAATACAGGGGGTGGATGATGATGCACGTCTCCGATCACGGAGGTCCGCTGCGAGCTCGGAACGGTGGTGAGCAGCGGGTTACGCCCCTGGAGCTGTTCTTCGATCTGGTCTACGTCTTCGCTGTGACGCAGCTCTCCCACCGGCTGCTGGAGCACCTGAGCGTCAGAGGAGTGCTGGAGACGCTTGATGCTGTTTCTGGTGGTGTGGGGGGTGTGGGTCTACACGGCCTGGTTCACCAACTGGTTCGACCCAGATCGGCTGCCGGTTCGCCTTGTGCTGGTCGCCGTGATGCTTGCCAGCCTTCTCATGTCGGTGGCAATACCAGAAGCCTTCGGCAAGCGCGGGCTGATGTTCGCCCTAGCCTACGTGGCCATCCAAGTGGGGCGTACCGCCTTCGCGTTCATCGCCCTGAGAAAGTCCTTGGGCGGTCTCATCCGCTAAGCAGGACCTTCCAGCGGATACTGACTTGGTTCGTGGGAGCGGGGGTGGTGTGGATCATTGGTGGCCTGCTCGGCGGCGAGGCGCGCTACGCGCTGTGGCTGCTCGCTCTGGCTGTGGACTACAGCGGCCCCGTGGTCGGCTACACGTACCAGGGCTAGGACGTTCCCGGACTGGAGAGTGGACCATCGAGGGTGGGCACTTCGCCGAGCGCTGCCAGCTGTTCGTCATCATCGCCCTTGGGCGAGTCTATCCTGGTGACCGGCACGACCTTCGGCGAGATCGAAGTTTCGGCGGTCGCAGTGTTGTGCGTTCGTGGTGGCCTTCCTGGGCAGCGTCGCGCTGTGGTGGATCTACTTCTCCCGCAGCGCCGAGGCAGCTCGCGAGGTCTTTACCTCCTCAGAGGACCCTGGCCGGTTGGGTCGCTCAGCCTACACCTACTTCCACCTGCCCATGATAGCCGGGATCATCGCCATCGCCGCCGCCGACGAACTCACCGTTGCGCATCCTGGCGAGCCCGGAACGCTCGCCTCTATCACACTTACTCTCGGAGGAACGGCGCTGTTTCTGGCCGGACAGGCGCTCTTCAAGTGGGCCGTGTTCGGGGTGCTGCCCTGGTCGCGCGCGGTCGCGGTCGCCGCGCTGATGGCCTTGATACCCGCGGGCTTCGCGATACCAACGCTCGCGCTCAGCGGCGCGGCAGGCCTGATCGTGGTCGGTCTTGCGGTGTGGGATACCCTAGCCTATGGACACATGCGCTCACCACGTCGGGCCACGTGAGTACGGGCCGTTCCCCGCCGAGCAGACCGCCCTCATGGCCGTAGGCCAGCGGCCCGTGCGAGATGTCGCGCTAAACGAGGCCAGCGGAGCCTCCGGCGTGGAAGCCGCTCCCGTCGTGGTTCGTATTTGGGGAGCTGGACAAGAACATCCCCGCAGCAGTCCACCGTTTCATGGCCGAGCGCGCCCAGGCTCGCGAGGTCGTGGAGATCGAGGGCGCATCCCACACGGTTGGCGTCTCGCACCCCGAGGAAGTGGCCGACCTCATCCTCCGCGCGCTCAAGGCCGTCGAGTAGGTCTCCCAGGACCGACCCGTTCTTCGCGCGGACGTCGATGGACATAGCGCACGGGCCATGCGCCCGAGTGCGTGGAAGGGGTCAGCGTGTTGAAAAAGTGGGCTTTGAGCTGATAGCGACCACAAATCGGGCTCAAAACGCCCCAAAACTGGCCGTTTCGTAGCCGATCTGGGGCGAAAGCGAGCATCAAGGGTGTTTTTCAACACGCTGGGGTGTTCTCCGAAGTTCGCGGTAGCCAGGCGTCGATGGCATTATGCTCGTCAGAAGAATGTGTTGACCCAACGAGCAAGCGCGATCCCCGCAAGGAGGCTTCCAATAATGCGCATCGTCACCGGCCTGTTAATAGTCGCTGTAGCGATGGTAGTTGCAGTAGGGGGACTACTGTTGGTGCAGCGCCTATTCTCCACCGAGCTGCGCAAGCAAGCAAACGACGTGGCAGGCTTTATCTACGCAGTCTTGGGTGTCGCCTACGCCGTGCTGCTGGGGCTCATGCTTATCGCCGTCTGGGAAAAATGGAACGCGGCCGAGACCGTCACTACTGATGAAGCTAATGAACTGGCTGGGATCTTCTATTTCGCCCACGCTCTACCCCAACCCGAGGGACGCCACATCCAGGAGCTCGTCCGCTCCTACTCTCAGGTGGTGGTAGAGGAGGAGTGGCCACTGATGGCTCAAGGCAAGTCGAGCCCGGAAGCGTGGGCCACCCTCGACGAGCTAAGGGGCACCATCTTAGGACTCAATCCCCCCAAGGCCCAGCAAACGGGCTACGACCAAATGCGCTACAACCAAATGTTGGAGCAGCTCCACAGCCTGGGAGACGCCAGGAGGGAGAGATTGCTAGTCGCTGAGCAGGGTCTGCCCCCTATCCTGTGGGTCGTGCTAATCCTCGGAGGAGTCATCACGGTATGCTTCACTTACCTCTTTGGCTTGGATAACACCTTGGTGCACCTGCTCATGGTAGCGGCATTGGCGATGATCATCTCCTTAAGTCTATTCACCGTTGCTGCCCTCGATTACCCCTTCAAGGGCGATATACGAATACATCCGGCCCCCTATGAGCACGACCTAGAGAGGTTTCGTGAGAGCGAACTCAGCGACCTCTGAGGGTGAAGGCCTTGCTGCGTAGAGCTGAGAGGCTCAATCTGGCAGAGCACGCTAGGATTGTCGGACGCATCCTCAATAGTGTGCCATTTTTCCAGCTTATTCACCGAAGTGCCGACTTGTTTAACTCTGGGGTCAGGAGCTCGGTGGTCTGCAGCCGCTAAGCCGCTTGACAAAGGGGAGCCTGGAAGGTAGGCGTTCTCGGAAGTTCGTCGCTTCTTGGGGACGCGCACCGCACACAACGCTATACGTTGTGGATCGGCAAACTAGTGGCTCGGATCGCGTTTACGTTAGAGCGCCTGCGGGAAATGACAGCTCTCACAATCCCTTCTGCTCTGAGAGTAGAGGCGTAGAAATCCGCTCCCACTAGATGGGTGCTTATTCACTACGGGGTGCTGAGCCCCAGAACAAGAAAGGACGGTAGTATGACCGAACGTGACCGTCGACCGGGCTCCGGGGGGGTCAAGGACAACGTCCGCGACGAGCTGGACGAGGCCGCTGGGCAAGGCAGGGGCGGGAGAACCGCCCGCAAGGAGGCGGCCCCCGAGGTAGAGGAGCCTCCTGGCTCCGGGGGGATCAAGGACAATGTCCGCGACGAGTTGGCCTTGTCGCAAGAGGACCGCTAGCCGGAAATAATAGGCAATCCGCAAACCTTGGGCTGGAGCCACCAAGAGCCCCAGCCCTCTCTTCTTACCCTTATTCACCGAGTTGCCCAGAAGGTGTCAGCGTGTGTTGAAAAACCCCATCGCGTTCACTATTCAGCCCCGGATCAGGGACTCAAAACGACGTTCTGTGGTGTTTTGGCCTTGTTTTGGACCTCCGACCGGCCCGACAACGACTTTTTCAACAGGCTGGTGTGTTCTCAGAAGTTCAAATCCAAGATACTGCATAGAATCGGCCTGTTGTCTGCCCGACACTCTTTTCCGAGCTTCTCGTACGGAGGCTCCCAGCACAGCATGTACGGATATCGGATAAACTTGCGGATCCTTGGCACTTAGAGGGGCTCTGCGCCTCGAGGCGAGGTCTACCATGTTGTGGTGCTGTATATAGATGCGGCGGCGTGGATGAGCAGGCATGAGAGAGAGCCGGGACTGTTGCATGTCCCGGCCCTCGCCAAACTTCTAAGACCGTCTTACGAAGTAGTCTCTATTCTACGGTCGATCTCTCGGATGAGCGTCTCACGGTTCTTGTTGCGCTGCTCGTAGCGCTTCAGCCGCTCGAGCTGATCAACCGTCAGAATGTCCAGCCTTGGGGTTATCTCCCCGACACTCTTTTCGTCGTAGCCGGCTATCATCAAGCTACCGTCCGATGGGGCGGTCGTCTCTATGACCCTTGCCGTCTGCTCGGCAGCCGTCCTTTGGGTACCTGAAGCTGTACTTCTCTGGGTCTCCCGCGCCGCCTGCTCAACGGTCTGTGTCCACTCGCGCCAGAACCCGAACCGGTCATAGTAAGGCATCCGGATGAACGGAAAAACCCCACTGACCGAAGAAGTCTTTGTAAGCATGAGCCTGGTCCTCAGCCTTCTCGAAGACCTCCTGCGTCATATTCCGGGAGAGCTCCGTCTGCTTACGGACCCCATCGATCCAGACCTCGGCAGTCTTTCGCAGGAGCTCAGCGTTGACCTCCTGGGCCTTGACCGCATAGCCCATCGTAGTGTGAGCACTCTGCTGAGCGCTCCTCACCATCGCCTCGACGGTCTTGTCCATCTTCTCCATATTATCGGTAGTCGTGGCCACTATCGGAAACCTCCTCATAGCGGTCGCGTCCAACTCTAATATTTATGTGTACCCTGCACATAGAGCGCCTAAACATCTACAAAGACTAGGAACTACTGCACCTGCCCTTCATCTCTGAACCTCCAACTTAACCTTCGACCAACCTTCACTAACCGCTACATCTTGACCTCCAGTAGAGATATACACCACATGCTGTGGATAACCTGTGGATAAGTGACGCTCAGCACTAAGGCATATGTATGCACGGGGCTCTTATGTGCTATGAGCTGCCAAGAGGAAGGGCCGGGGCGGTACCCCTCCGGTTGTGCTGTGATCTGGAGATCTTCCCTACCGGCCTGACCAGCCCACCATGATACAGAAAGACAAGAGAAAGGGCCGCGGGGAGGATGGGGAGAACAGCAACCCTTCGTAACCTCTCCAAGCCGAACGTCGTGAAAGGCCGATTAGCAGAAGTCGAGTACCACAGCGTCAAGTGCAGCAACCGTGCAGCAACCCAGCTAGAAAATGAGAGAAAACAGCAGAAAACGAAGTCGCTGCCAAGCCCCGAATTCGGCTTAAATAAGGACAATGGTGCAAACCCTAGGAGGTATGATAGAGAAAACGCTTTGCGCCCTCGCATGGCGGAGGTCAGGGGTTCAAGTCCCCTCGGGTCCACTTCTAAAAGGCCAGAGCTCGGCGTGCTAAGGGTTCACAGCCAGCGCTTGACCGCGTGGAACATGGCGCAGACCAAGACGAGCGCCCACGAGATAGACAGGACCGTCAACATCACGAAGTCCACCACTGGAGATCCCCCTCCTGCCAAGAGCGCCTCTCCCCCGCAAGCTCCGCGCGCTCGGCTCGTACGCGACCGGGGCATGATAGCAAACTTCGTGACTAACTTCCAAGATTCGAAAGTATCTCACTTCTGAAACGGTCCGCAAGACGTAAGAGATAGCGTCGAGGACACGGCGTGAACTACATATCATTGGTCGTCCTCGCTTGTTGGCTGACTTTACGTGGGGCTCGATGCACTGCCATTCGGCGTCGGAGAGGTCGGTAGGGCATCTCCTTTTCATGAGGAGAAGCGTATGTAATCGCCTAGCCGGATCGATTGATTAGACGCTCCCTCTGGCAATCCGTGAATAGGGCCGCAATTCTCCGCCTAAGCCCGGGGCGCTCCACCGCATCTCCGGAATACCGAGGCCATCAGAACATAGGGTGGTCGTTGGCCGCGCTCTCCGGCACAGGCTGCAGGACGTCCCAGTGCTCGATGATCTTGCCGTCCTCCAAGCGGAAGAAGTCTGCTGCGGCGGTTCCGCGGTCTTCGGGCGAGGTCTTCAGCAGGCTATGTGTGGCGACCAGGTCGCCCTCGGCGATGGCGCGCCTGATGTCGACGCTCATCTGGGGGAACTGCTCCACGAAGTCCGTGACGAACTGAATGAAAGCCTCGAAGCCGTCGGGGGCCTGGGGGTTGTGCTGGATGTAGTACGGGCCGCCGTACTTTTCCACCGCCTCGGCAGGCTTCCTCTCGTTGAAAGCCATGTTGTAATAGTCAAGGACCGTCTGCTTGTTCTTTTCGGGGTCGGTCACAATTCCTCCTCTGCGTGCCCCTATCCGCCACGAGCATGATGCCACTGCCCCCACCTTATTGCGAACATCTGAGAGCACCTGCCTTCTACGAGGTTGGGTATATAAGGGCTGAGCTAACTACTTTGTCGGCTTGCGCCAGATACCGGAAACCCAGGCCCCGACGACGATGGCCCACCCGATGGGTATAAGCTTGCCTACTCGATGCCATGCGCCAATCCATATCACCACTTGCCCGAAGAAACGCCACGCCTCCACACGCCGGTTCATGTAGCCTCCGATGTAGCGCCCGAACGGCGAGCGCTTACGCTTCTCCAAATTTGCGTATCGGATGACCAGGACGGACGCTATAGTCGCGGGGACAAACGCACTGAGCAAAGCGGCGGCGAACTTGTGCCGCCACATGAGATAGGTGGAGACTAACGAGGCACCGACGTCGGCGGCGAGCTTGGCCGGATGGATTTGATGGTAGAGCACCTTCTCGCCGAAGTCCATAGATGCCGTCCCTCCTTCGCTACAACCAGCCTCGGCAGCGCAACTTATGCTACCAAGCCGTCGCGTTTGGGGAAAAATGGCATCCGGTGTAAGGAAAAGCTACGCGCTAAGACTCGGAACGTACGGATGGGTCTTCAGCGGTGAACTCCTCACGGGCCTTTCTGTGGACCAACTCCGCCGTAGCCACGTCCTCCACCGCCAACCCCAACGACTTGAACAGCGTCACCTCCTCGTCAGACTGTCGACCAGGCTTCGCTCCCGAGACCACCTCCCCGACCTCGGCGAAGATCCAACCTGCGGCTATGACGTCCCCCGACTCCTTCTCGGCCGCCTCCCGTGAGTCGACGTAGATCCGGGCACGTTCAAGCACCTCGTCGTCGAGCTCACGCCAGTCCGGGCGGGGCGCACCCACCGCGTTGACGTGTACCCCAGGCGAGAGCCACTCCCCGAAGAGCACCGGCGTAGACGAGGTCGTGGCCGTGACCACCACGTCCGCCCCCCGCACCGCTTCCTCTGCCGAGGCTGCCGCCCGGACGCCGTGCTCCTCGGCGAAAGCCTGAGCCCTTCGCGGGCTCCACACCCTCACCTCCCGAAAGCCGCGCACCAGGCGCAGCGCCTCGAGGTGGCTGCGCGCCTGTACCCCCGAGCCGATGATCGCCAGCACAGAGGCGCCGGATCTTGCGAGGCGATCTGTAGCCACCGCCGAGACCGCCGCGGTGCGCACCTCGGTGATGAGCCGCCCGTCCATGGTTACCAGAGGTTCGCCAGTCTCTGCTTTGAAGAGCACGATTGTGGCGTGGTGGGTGGGAACCTCTGTGTTGTGCGGGTAGAACGCGACCAGCTTCGTGCCCAGGGCCGAGCCGGTATAGGCCGGCATGAGGCCGAGGAAACCCTCGTGATCGGCAACGGGCACCATGACGCGCGTGGGCTGCACCACCTTGCCGCTGGAGAAGGCGGCCAGCGCCCTCTCCATGGCGGGGATCACCTCCTCCATTCGCAGCAGGCCTCCAACGGCGTTCTCGTCCAGGTTCATCCCACGTCTCTCCTCTACCCGCTTCCCTACCAGATCATCGAGCACCCGTCCGCATGATGCCACCCATCGCCCCTGGCCGCAGCCTCGACCCGCTTTCAAACAGTCTCTGGTCCAAATATCCCATACACTGGTGCTTCACGGGCTGGCATCATACTTGCCGTCAGAAGAGATGACCCGCCTGGGAGGCGGATCGGGAAGGAGCCTGCATGGCTGACTCGGAAACCTTGAAGGCGAAGAGCCTGGACTCCCCGGACGAGACCAGATCCTTCGACAACGGCAAGATGGACATAGTGAGCGTCGACGAGGTCACCGCCGGGCGCGTCACCCTCGAGCCGGGGTGGAGATGGTCGGAGGCCATAAAGCCCATCGCCGGAACCGACAGCTGCGAGGTACAGCACACTGGCTACGTGGTCTCGGGGCGCATGCACGTGGTGATGGACGACGGCTCCGAGCAAGAGATAGGCCCCGGCGACGTCTACGTGATACGTCCCGGCCACGACGCCTGGATCATAGGTGACGAAACGTACGTCGGGGTGGACTTCTCCAGCGACATGGAGCGCTTCGCCAAGGAACAGCAATAGGAGTACGGCGCTGCGGTTTGGGGAAGTTTGGGCTACGCGCCATCGGGTAATATAAGTGGTGTCGGCAAGCACCTTCGAGCAGGAGGTAGGGACCGATGGACAGGGTAGCCTGACATAGAGCTCTCTGTTAGTTGAAGTCCACGGCGTACTCGTCGTGGCGCAGGCTGGCGAAGCTCGGAGGTCAGCGAAGCGCTTGCCTTCGCACCAACCATCGGCTTCGCTGGCCTTTTGCGCTCTTCCCACTCCTCCCTCGACGCAAAACTCTCATCCCGCAGGCGTCCCGGCCACTCGTATAAGCCGAATGTCCTATATACCGGCCTGCGGTCAGCCACTAATGTGTCCGACTGCAGTGTTGGCATGCCGAAGGGAGCGGAACTTGCCAGCCTGAGGGGTTGAGCCGAATCCACGCCTACATTCCGCCGCTTCGCGGCCTAGCCGACGAGCTGGAACGCCACCAGCGTCGCGCCTCCCCCTACCAGAACGCCGAGCGCCAGTTCCACGGGCGTGTGGCGCCCGAGGACAGTCCGCGCCCACCACACGAGCGGCACGAGGAGGAGCGCCGGCAACCCCCAGGCCCCGAAGACGTAGACGAGACACACCGCGGCGCCGGAGACGCCGGCTGCGTGAAGCGAGAGGTTCGTCACGGGGGTTAGGAGGGCGAAGAGCAGGGTGGCGAGCGCGTAGGAGAGGAGAGCGGCCCGCAAAGGATCGGGAGCGTCGAGGAGGCTCACTATCACGAACGCCGCCGCGTGCAGCGCTGCTACGACCCTCAAGGGGCGGACCCGCTCGGCCTGCGGGATGCTGCGCGGGTCGCGCACCTTGCCGGAGCGGGCCAGGTGCGCGAGGTAGGCGAGCGAGAGCCCGCTCGTCAGGAACAGGCAAAGAAGACCCCACAAGAGACCGCGCCATCCGGCGGCCTGCGCCCCGACGGCGAGAAAGAGAGGTACGGCGAGGAGCGGGAGACGGGTTGCGGCGGAGATCAGCTGTGCTGGCTTGCGCGCGAGGCTCACTACCCGGGGGATTGTACAATGCTCACCTGGACGTGGCGCGCGTACGGGACATAGCGGATGCCATAGAGCGGATTGCCCCTGCATCCCTCTCCGAGGACTGGGACAACTGCGGGCTCCAGGTAGGAATGGCAGGAGCGGAGGCGAGCCGGGTGCTGGTCGCGCTCACACCCGTGGACGAGGTCTTCGAGGAAGCCGAGCAGAAGGGGGCGGACTTCCTGCTCTTCCACCACCCTCTTCTATTCCATCCCTTGAAAAGCGTCGACACCGGTTCTTATCCAGGGGACCTGCTGGCGCGCGCCGTGCGCAAAGACCTCGCCGTCTACGCGGCCCACACGAGCTACGACGCCGCCCCGGAAGGCGTCTCTGTCGCCCTGGCGGAAGCGCTCGGGCTGCGCGGCACCCTGGAGGTGCTATCTCCCAGAGGCTCATTACGGAAGCTGGTGATCTTCGTCCCCGAGGAGAACGTGGACGCCGTAGCCGACGCCCTGGCCTCCGAGGGAGCAGGCGTCATCGGGGAGTACACGAGATGCACCTTCCGGACGCCGGGAACGGGCTCCTTTCTGGGAGGCGAAGCCACGGACCCCTATCTAGGGGAGAAGGGCCGGCTGGAGAAGGTTGAGGAGATCCGGCTTGAGACCGTAGTCCCGGCCCACGCCGCCGGCCGCGCCACAGCCGCGGCGGTCGCGGTCCACCCCTACGAAGAAGCGGCCCTGGACCTGTACCCCATCGAAGGCCACCCTGCGGGTTGCGGTTACGGCCGGGCCGGCAGGTTGCCGGAGCCGATGTCGCCCGAGGAGTTAAAGGAGCACGTCGCGAGATCCCTCGGTATCCCCGCCCGCCTGGTAGCGGATCCTGAACCAGGCCGGCGGGTGGAGCGCGTCGCGGTCCTCGGGGGGTCCGGTGGCTCCTTCGTCCCCGAAGCAGCAGCCTCGGGCGCCCAGGCTTACGTCACGGGCGACCTCGACTACCACGACGCGTTGCTCGCGCACTCTCTCGGCCTCACCGCTATAGACGCCGGCCACGCCGCGACGGAGTTACCCTCACTTGCACCGCTCGCGAAAAGGCTCGCGCAGATGGTAGACGTCCCGGTCGAGGTCAGCAGGGTTCGGCGCTAGCGGCTCAGCCTTCGCGAGCCATGAAACGTTCCAGCTCGTCCTTTGTGGGCAACGGTCCCATGGCCCCGTAGCCGGTGCAGGCCAGAGCGCCGGCGGCCGATCCGCGCAGCGCCGCCTCTCGCACCCTTTCCTCGCTCCAGGTCTCGCCGGAAAGGTGCGCCAGGATCGCCGCCAGGAAGGCGTCCCCCGCACCGGTCGCGTCCACGGCCTCGACCTCGAAGGCCGGGACGCTGCCTCTGAACTCCTTCGAGGCGTAGAAGGCTCCGTCCGGCCCGAGGCTGATGAAGACCAGGGCAGCGCCGCGGTTCAGGAGCAGGTCCACCGCCTTCCCGGAGTCATCCGTCCCGAGCAGAGGAGCTATCTCGTCGCCGCTCAACTTGACGATGCGGGAGTGGTCGAAGAGCAGGTCGATAGCCTCCCTCGCGGCGCCCGGGCTCTCCCAGAGGTGCTCGCGGAAGTTCACGTCGAAAGCAACGGGAACGTCGAGCTCATCCGCGAGGTCCACGATCCGGTGCGTGGCGGAGCGGGCGGGCTCGCGTATCAGGGGGATACTGCCGAAGTTGACGAAAGAAGCCCCCGAGACCAGATTCTCGGTGACATCTTCGGGCGAGAGCAGCTCGTCGGCGGCCGGGCTGGAGCGGTAGAAGGTGAACGCGCGGTCGCCGGACTCGTCGATCTCCACGAAGGCCAGCGAGGTGCGCGTGGGCTGCGGCTGGCGGCCGACACCGGAGGTGTCTACCCCCTCGGACTCCAACGCCCGCAGGATGAAATCCCCGAAGAGGTCCTCCCCCACGCTTCCCACGAACGCGGCCTCGGCGCCGAGCCTGGAGACGGCGACCGCCACGTTCGCCGGCGCGCCGCCGGGGCGGGCTATGAACCCCAGCTCGACGTCCGAGAGTTCATCCCCCCGGTAGATGTCCGAGACGACCTCCCCCAGCGTGACTATCTTCCCCAAAGCTCCCTCCCGTTCGGTCTCGCGGCGGCTAGACGTTCACCTCGCCGAGGCCCCGGATCTCTTCGTCGGAGTAGCCGGATTCTCTCAGCGGAGAGATGACATCCCGCTCCAGGTCCGGCACGTAGCAGGAGATCAGGCTCGCCTCACCCTCGGGGCTCAGCCGCACCTCTCCTATAGCCGCAGGCAGTATGCAGGACTCGGCCCGCTCGAGCCTCTCCGTCCCTCCCCCGTACTCGATCCGCACCGCGTCCCCCACGTTCGAGAGGGTAAGGCAGCGTTCGAGATGAGCAGGCTCCGTGTAAGGCCCGGTGAGGGTCCAGCGCTCGAGGGCGAAGTGCGGGCCGGCGCAGCACATTACGCGGCGGTTCGGGCCGTCTTCCACTACGAGGCCAGGGTTGGGGCGGGGCAGATAGTCCGTCTTTAGCTCGTCGAGGGTGGCGATTATGTTGGCGTCCCACTCCTCCTCGCTCAGGCGGTTGCCGTAGAGGTCCTCGGGCATCACGAACTGGCCGAGGTCGGAGGTCTGCTGGACCTCGAAGATCAGGGTGTCAGGCCCGAAGGTGTGGATGATCCCACCCGGCACGTACACTGTGTCCCCAGTCCGCACGGGATGGCGCGGCATCACGGCGTCGTAGTCTTCGGCCTTGAACGCCTCGAAGAGCTCCTCGCGCGACAGGCCGTCCTTGATCCCGGCCAGGATCGTCGCGCCTTCGGCTGCCCAGAGGATGTGCCACGCCTCGGTCTTGCCGTGGGGCTCGCCATGCTTTTTCCTGGCTGTCTCGTCGTCGGGATGGAGGTGGACGGGGAGCATGTGCGAGGCGTCGAGGAACTTCTCGAGGAGCGGGAAGTGAGGACCACTCCAGCCCTCCCCCACGAGCTCTTCGGGAAATTCCGTTACGAGGTCGTGAAGCGTCTTGCCGGCGTACTCGCCGTTGGTGACGCGTCCTGTAGTGTCCTTGTAGTCGCTTATCTCCCAGGTCTCGGCGACGACGCCTTCCGGGGCGTCGCGCTTGCCGAGCAGGTCGGGGATCAGACGGTCCCCGAAGTAGTAGGAGCGCACGTGGTAGGTCAGCTTTATCGGGTAAGCGTTCATCCCCTTAGAGTCACTCTCCCCTCTCTCCCGAGTGCGGGTATTCTACCTTCGGCAGCGACGTCGGGTAAGGAGGTCGAGGTGGAGGATGGTATGGATCTCTACGGCAGGTTTCTGACGGGCCCGGAGCTGCGGCGGCGGGTGGGGAGGCTGGAGCAGGTCGCGGGCGTCGAGCCACTCGTCCTCGACGACGGTCCCGCGCGCGGGGTGCACGCCGTGAGGGTCCGAACGGGGAGCGGCCTCTCTTTTCTCGTCCTCGAGAACCCCGCGCTGGCAGGAGGTCTCGCTTTCTCGGTAAGGTTCCGGCCCGAGGAGCTGCCGGAGTTCGTGCAGTGGACCATGACGGGTGAAGGCGCCTACGTCCTGGGGCTCGAACCAGCGACCTGCCGGGTAGGTGGCTACGAGGTCGAAGAAGCAGCGGGGCGCGTCATCCGGCTCGAGCCCGGCGAGGTACGGCGATACCAGCTGGAGATCGAAGTCTCCCCTATCGACGGATAGCTATTACAGCACGCTACGCCCGGCTTCGCCAGGTCGCTTCTCAGCACGCTCCAGCCTTCGGCTTCCGCTTGTCAGCACGGCGCTTCGCGCCTTGTCAGCACGCTCGCCCTTTTAGGGCTTCGCTTCTCAGCACGCTTCGGGCCTTTACAAGGCCCTCGCTTCTTCAGCAATTCAGCTATTTTGTTTTGGGAGGCGCGGGCTCTCTCGCGTTCTTGCAGGGATCGATTATTGCAAGAATTGGGGCATCTTTTCCGGGCTGCGGCACCCCCGGAGCGGGAGATGTAACATTTTGCGGTATGGCCGCCATCCTGAGATCCGCGCTCTCCATGTCGGTGGCGACCACGCTCTCGCGCATCACCGGCTACGCCAGGACTATGGTCCAGGCCGCCGTTCTCGGCACAGGCGCCGTGGCGAACGCCTACACTCTCTCGAACGCCCTGCCGACCCAGCTCTACGAGCTCTTCATGGGAGGGCTGCTCTCCTCCATATTCGTTCCCCTGCTCGTAGAACGCCTCACCCGGTACGGGGAGGACGACGCCCGCCGGCTCACCAACGCGCTGCTCACGGCGATCCTGCCGTTCCTCGGTTTCGTGGTCCTCGTCGCCTGCGTCTTCGCCGGCCCGCTCGTCAACCTGGTAACCGCCTGGAGCCCGGCCGAGGGCTTCTCCCGCGAGGAGGCGCGAGAGGCGACCTCGCTCGCGGTGCTGCTCTTCAGAGTGTTCGCGCTGCAGATCCTTTTCTACGGCGTCGGCGCCGTGGCGACCGGCGTCCTGAACTCCCACAGGCGCTTCTTCCTCCCTACCCTCGCCCCCGTTCTGAACAACCTCTTCGTCATAGCCTCTTTCGCAGCCTACGCGGTGCTCGCCGGGAGCAACCCGGTGGCGGCGATCTATGCTCTCGCCCTCGGGACGACGCTCGGGGTCGCGGTGATGTCGCTCGTGCTCGTCCCGCCCGCCTGGCGGCTCGGCTACAGGCCCCAGGTGGCTTTCTGGCATCCCGCCCTTCTCGCGGCGCTACGGCTTGCCGCTCCCGTGTTCATCTTCACGGCGGCGACAGTGGGCGTGCAGATGGCCGTCAACCTCTTTGGATCCCGCTTCGGCGGCGTCGAGAAGCTCTACTACGCTTTCGTCGTCTTCCAGCTCCCTTACGGCGTCTTCGTCGTCGCGATCGCCACAGCCCTCGTACCCGAGCTCTCGGAGCGCTTCGCCCGTGGCGACCCTGACGGTTTCCGCGAGAACCTCTCATTCGGGCTCAGGATGACGGCCTTCGTCGCGGTCCCGGCCTCCGTCATGCTCGTCGTCCTCGCGGAGCCCATAGTCGGCCTGCTCTATGAGCGCGGCAGCTTTACTCGCCAGGATACTGCGGAGGTCGCCGCTCTACTCGCCGCGTTCGGCGTCGGCCTGCTCGGCTACGCATTCTCCTTCGTGCTCGCCCGCTCTTTCTACTCGCGCCAGAATGCGAGGACGCCCGCGCTCCTGAACTCCGGGCTCCTGGCGCTCTACGTCGCGCTCGCCTTCATGCTGTCGCGAACGATGGAGCTGGCCGGCGTCGCGCTCGCGTTTTCCATAGCCTACGCCGTGCTCGCCCTCGCCCTGCTCGCGGCTATGCGAGGCGAGATAAAGCGGCTGGATGGGCGACAGCTACTGTGGTCGTTGGTAAAGTTCTTCGCGGCCGGAGCTGCCATGTACGGCGTCGCCCGAGGAGGTCTCTGGCTCATGGGGCCAGGGGACGGGCTCGTGGATAGCGCGGTAGTTTTGATATGCGTCGGTGGTGCCGCGCTCGCGACCTACTCCGGAACGTCGCTTCTGCTCAAGGTCGAAGAGCTCGGATCTGCCGCCACGCTACTGCGCAAGCTTTCGGCGAGAGCTTAGAAGATCTACGAGTGTGGTTAGAAGAACACATCATTCTGCTCTACGCTTGCACCTTGGAGGCGATAACCGCAGATTGCTTCGAGATTTGAGTCCTTTTACTCATGCATCCATCCCGAACCACACCTATGGTACTCGAGGTTCGGGCTTTCGAGCACCACATACTCTTAGCGGCCGCGCAACCCCAGAACCCTCAGGCCGTATATTAGGACAGACACGGCGAGAGGAGTAACCTGATGACCGAAGAGCAGAGAAACTACGGCGTCGAGCCGGAGCCCGGAGGGCCGGGAAGCTCGGAGCCCGACGGATCGAGGCTGAGGAGCACCCACACCAACTCGACCATTAGCGCGAGCGACGAGAGGACCTGGTCGGTCCTGGCCCACCTCTCGGTGTTCTTGAACCTCTTCACCGGATTTCTGGGTCCGGTGGCGGCGCTCGTGATCTGGCTGATGTACAAGGACAAATCTTCAAGGGTCTCCTTCAATGCCCTGCAGTCCTTGTGGTACCAGCTCGCCTGGATGGTGATTCTGGCCGTAGGCTGGACGGTGGCAAGCATCCTGACAGTCGTGCTGATTGGCTTCCTGCTTTTCCCGGTGATGATAGTAGCAACCCTGGTGCCCTTCGTGCACATGGGATATGCCGCCTACAAGGTCAGCCAGGGAGTGGACTACCGCTACCCCTTCGTGGCGGATCTGATCGACCAGAACCGCCCGGCCAACACCGTATAGGCCAAATCACAAGGAGGCGGCGTGCTGTGCAAAAGGAGTACTCCTTTTGCACAGCACATTAGAGTTGTCTTTTCGGCAGGTTCTCCACCCATAGATTCCACAGACCTTGCCGCTCTTGCAGACCCTCGCGGTCGCTGCCCCTCACCTTTATCCTCACCCCACCATCGGCCTGAGGCACAGCCATGACCACTACATTCGGCGCGCCTTCTTGCCCAGCTGCGCCCTGGGAACCTTCCCGCTCGACCGTGAGCGTGGTGGCAGTCCGCTGCACTACGACGTAGCCCTGCCCCACCAGGAAGTACTCTGCTCTGTCTAGCGCCTGTGGCGGCGAAAGGTCAACGACTTCTTTGCCGGAGGTCAGTTCTTCGTACACGTGCCCCTTCCCCGAATCGCAGCACGCTCAATTCAATGGTGCTGTTCTACTGTCTGTTCGCCTCCACCGCTCTTTGGAGCGGGATCGGTCCGCAACCACAGCGACACATTCGCGGGCTGCATCGTCTGCCTCACTACTGATACTAACTCGGCGTTCAAGGCGGCCAGGTCGGTCTCGTCTCTGAGCTTGGCCGAGAAGCCTTCGAGCGTCTTCCTCGCATCGTACTTGCGGCGATAGAAGCGCCGATCCACTAACGCCTGAATACGCCCTCGCAGCGGGTTGAAGAGGGCTGCAATGGCCAGAGTGGAGGCGACGATGGCAAGCTGAGACCCCTGTCCGGTGAGCGCGCGGAAGGCATACTGTAACGAGATCACGCCACCGAGGTAGACGAGGACTAGCGTCGCAGTGAGAGGACCGTAGACGAGGGTGCGGTTTATGACGATGTCGATATCGTAGAGGCGATATCTCAGCACCGCGATACCGATAGCCGTGGATGTGCAGATGAGCACCAGAGCGAGCCACACCCCATTGACGACATCCGGGAATTGGTCCACCACCGGAGCCAGCAGGATGAGTGCCGCAGCGTAGACGAACCACTTCATCTGCTGTCGCTCGACTCCCCGCGACCTGCGGAAGCGCACCACCACGGACGCTACTGCCCCGACGAGTCCAACGATGAGAAGAGCATTGAGTACGCCGAAAACGGGCAGGTCCTCGACGAAGCTCAACCCCTCGATCCCTATAGGATTGTCGATCCTGTGGTGGACGTCTTCGACGAGCAGGGTGTCCGTGAGTGCCCCGAGGACTATTATGGCCAAAGTCCCGATCCCCGGAAGGATGGCGACCGGGAGCCAACGCCGGGAGGGCAGCCGCCCGTCAGGAAAGAGGAGGGGCAGGTAGATAATGGCCAGCACGATCACCAACCACCAGTACCAGGTCTGAACCCACGCACCCACGATAGTGAGCACATCCGGCTGGTCACGGGTGACCATGACGTAGGCGGCGTAGGTCCCGCCTGCCGGGAAGATCGCCACCATGAGCGCGACCGTCGCCATGATCCAGCCGATGGTGTTGGTGGGTCGCTTCGCCACCAACAACGAGCCGACCACTGCGAAGGTGCCGAACCCTATCCAGAACACCACGGCGTCCAAATGGTGGTCGATCGGTAAACCGGCGCTGCGCTCGAGCAAGTAGTTCGTGCAGATGCTGGCGACGTACAAGGGGACGATCAGCCACCCCGCCATGCGCGCCAGGAGCGAAAGCCATCCACGCGACGAGGAGTCAGCAATTCGGCGGTTCGTTCTTGTAGCCTTCTGCTCGATAATTTCCGCACTTTATGCGCACGTTGTCACAGCAACTTCATCTTACGCCACCATCGTCTTGTGTTCGTTACGAAATGCGTTACGGAAACGTGGAGCCAGAGCTTCGGATAACGAATTATCTGAGATGTGAAGATCCTCTCTATGGGTCGCGATCCCTACTCTCAACGGATTGCTAGCGGCGTCCCGATACACCGCAGTACCTGCGCTCTTGTGTCCTAGACTACCGGCAGCGAAAACGAGGTCGGGAGGAAAGGTAATGCTCTGGACAGGACAAAGAGAAGCGGGTAGGGATCGGGATCGCATAGTCAACCTGAGTGACGGGATCTTCGCAATAGCCATAACCCTGCTGGTCCTCGACATACACGTGCCCGACATACCGGAGAACCTGGTGACCAGTGAGCTACCCGCCGCGTTGCTTGCCCTCTGGCCCAAGTACCTGGGCTATTTCTTGAGCTTCGTGGGAATCAGCATCTTCGCCACGTTTCTGGAACCCAAACGAGAGTGGAGTGAGGTTCCGCGCCCTGCTCAACCACGACGGTGCCCAGCGCTTGGAGCTGGCAAGAGTTTAGAGCGCGATCGGGCAACCACACCTATGCGCTGGAGCGCAAGGTTTATGTGCGGCAGCGCCATATGGTGTGGGTGCTCCGATGGAGCCGATAGGGATTACAGTGGCCATGCGCTGGTCAGCAGACTGTACCATATCCAGCTACCTGTATATTTACTTCCGAGAAGACCTCTACTAGTGGGTCACTTGTCATGGACGTAGCCATTCTGTCGAAGGAGGGGTATGCTGCAAGCTGCTCAACCTCTTCTTCTCCGGGAGGCTTGCCGATGACCCGCCGCCAGAAAGACCCTCTGCGAAAGCTTACCGACCAGGAACGGCTGTGGCTTGTGCGCATCAGTCGCTCGCAGGCTGAACCTGCTGCCCACGTCGCTCGTGCTAAGGCCTTGCTGGCTGTGGCTGATGGACAAAGCTACGCCGATGCGGCCAGAGCCGCCGGTCGACGCTCTGGGGAAGCCGTCTCTCGTCTGGTCTCGCGCTTCAATCGGGAGGGGCTTGCCGCCATAGAGCCTCGTCACGGCGGTGGCCCTCCGACCATCTACGCTGATGCCCAGCGCGAGCGCATCCTGGCCGAGGTGCGTCGCAGACCACACCGAGAGAGGGACGGCACCGCCAACTGGTCGCTCACGACGCTACAAAGAGCCTTACGGGAGGCTCCCGATGGCCTGCCCGAGGTGAGCACCTACACCATCTGGAAGACCCTCAAGGAGGCGGGCTTCGACTGGCAGAGGGATCGTAGCTGGTGCGAGACCGGCGTCGTCGAGCGCAAGCGTAAGGGCAAGGTCGTGAAGGTTATCGACCCCGATGCCACAGCCAAAAAAAGCTGATCGAGCGCGCTTACACAGAAGGTGAGAGTTCGGGGATAGCGGTGTGGACTGAAGACGAGGCCGGACCATACCAGACGGTGCCATATCCTGGAGCGAGCTGGCAGCCAACCGGAGAACCCAAACGAAGGCCTCACGAGTACGTGCGTCAGGGAACGGCCAAGTTGCTAACCCTTTTCCACCCGGCCACAGGCGAGGTGCGGGTGCGCGGGGTGAGGCAAGCCACCAACGAGGTGCTCCACCCCTGGCTCAAGGAAGAGCTTACGGCGGTGCTCGAAACCTTGCCCCCTGCGTCGAAGGAGACATCCGATGCTGAGCACAATAGGGCCGAGTGGAAGAGCTGGCAGGAGGGGCTTTCGGTGAGGATCACTTTGCCCGAAGACTTGCCTCCTCTGAGGATGCTCTTGGTCTGGGACAACCTCATAGGACACCTCAATGCCGAGCTACTCCTGTGGATGTTTGCGAGGGGGATCATGGTGCTCTACACGCCGCTTGGAGGCAGTTGGCTGAACATGAGCGAGTCAATCCAGCGCATCTTGGTGCGTCGGGCGCTCTCCGGAGAGCATCCGCGCAAGCCCGAGCAGATCATCGAGTGGTTGGAAGAGGCGGCCCGGGGATGGAATCGAGACCCGACGCCGTTTGAGTGGGGTGGTTGCCGGGCACTGAGACGGGTTCGCGCTCGGGAGCGGCGACATGCTGTGGGAGGTAGCGGAGCCTACACGCGAAGGCCGATACGAAGGCGGAGACGGAGGAGCATCATGGAGAAATGCCTATACGCGAGTCAAGTGACCCACTAGTACTCTGATGTAATTTGCGGCACTGTCACTTCGAATCGCTTCGAGGGGCGATTATGTTATCAACTTGTTGGGCTGTGCGGTTCTCGATTGTCCTCCATTTTAGTGCCGTTTGTATAGCTTGGCGTCTCCCACATCATAATCTGTGCTTGGCCGCTTGCACCGTATCCACCGCACGAGCATTAAGAGCAACCATACCCCCAGAACGAGAATGGCAAGCGTGACCGCCAGTGCTCCAGCATTTATGAGGAGCGCGGCCAAGGCGGCGAGGGCGGCCGAGGCTGGGATGGTGAAGACCCACGCCCATACGATACGACGAGCAACGCCCCATCGCACGGCGCTGAATCGGCGTGTCGCGCCGGCGCCCATGACGGCGCCCGACACGACCTGCGTCGTGCTCACGGGCAGCCCCCAAGCTGTTGCCACCTGGATCACGCTTGCGGCCACCGTCTGGGCGGAAAACCCGTGGACTGGATCCATCCTGACGATCCGGGTTCCCATCGTGCGGATGATGCGCCAACCCCCGGCCCACGTCCCAAGCCCTATCGCGAGCGCGGCGGCGAGCGCGACCCACGTCGGGACGGCGAACTCCGAGAGGTATCCCGAGCTAAACAGGGCGAGGGTTATGATAGCCATCGTCTTCTGCGCGTCGTTGGCTCCGTGGCTGAAGGCGACGAAACCGCTGGAGAAGATCTGAAGCCTGCGGAACGCGTTGTTGGCGTGGCTCGGACGTGCTCGGCGAAGCAGGTTGAGAAGCACGACGGTCACCACGTACGCGAGGATGAGTCCGGCAATCGGTGACGTGATCAAGGCGATGAAGACCGGGAGACCTCCCCCCACTGCACAGCATCGATGCCGTACGCCGTAAGGCCCATGCCGATCAGCGCACCGATCAACGCGTGCGAAGAGCTCGAGGGAAGGCCCGCGCGCCAGGTGAAGAGGTTCCAGGTGATGGCGCCGAACAGCACGGCGATGAGCATCGGCATCGCGACGCCGCCCGCTGGCGCCACGAGGCTGCCGACGGTGTTCGCGACCTCTGCGTGGAGCAGCTGCGTCGTGACGACCGCGCCTACAAGGTTCAGTACAGCGGATAAGCCGACGGCGATGCGCGGCGGCAACGCCCGCGTCCCTATCGCCGTCCCAATGGCGTTCGCCGTGTCGTGGAAGCCGTTGGTGAAGTCGAAGAAGAGCGCGACGGCGATGGTGAGGACGAGAAGGAGCGTCTGCGCGTCAGGCATTCTTGGTCGCGATGCCCTCCATCACGTTCGCCACGGTCTCGCAGCGGTCGAGGGCATCCTCAAGGAGGCCGTACAGATCCTTCAACTTGATGACCTCTAGCGGCGGGTGCTGATCGCTGAAAGCTCGGCGATGGCGCGGCGCGACGTCGAGTCTCCCACGTCCTCGAGCCGGTGGACCTCGGCGCTGTGCTCGTCGATCCCCTTACCGGACTCGAGCTTGCCGATCGCCTGCTCGAGCTGCGCCACCGCCAGCGCCAGAAGCCTCGTCAACTCACGCGCGGGTTCGGGAACGGCCGTTATCCTGTACAGGTTGGCCGTATCGGCGACCTCCTCGATATAGTCGAGGATGTCGTCCAGACCCGGACGCGAGGGCGTAGATGTCCTCGTGGTCGAAGGGGGTGACGAAGGTCCGGTTGAGGGTGCTCACGATCTCGTGCGTGATCTCGTCGCCCTGGTGCTCGAGGGCCTTGATCTCCCGCTGACACGTCGCGAGGTTCGCCATGTCGGCGAGGGCCTGCTCGAGCAGGCCGCCGAACGGACGATCGTTGCAGCCTGTTGTTCGAAGAGATCGTAGAAGCGCCGCTCGCGGGGGATGAAAGAGGGCATTCTGACGTTCTTGCCCAGGAAGCTTTGAAGCCACCGAGCCCTCGAAAGCTTGGAAGCCGACTCTCGCCGTGGATCAGACACCTGTTCTCCCCATGACCCTAGCTAACCGCCGCTATCATCCCGCGCCATAGATTATGGACTTCGCCCCCCAGTTTCAAGCCACGCCATTCTCTTGCCAGGTCCACGTCAGCCGTCTTGTTCGCCTCTTTTGTAGAGGACATTTCCGAGTTCAGCTTACCCGGACCCAGCAGAGGCTACGCTTCCTCAGTGATTTCTCCACAAATATAGTGTAAAAAGTGTAGAAACAGATTTGCGATGGACCGAGGGAGGTGACGATGGCATTATGATCTCTCCGGAACAGGTGGTCATACGATTGGTTGTGGCGGCGGTCTTGGGCGGGTTGGTCGGGTTGGAGCGGGAACGGTTGGAGTGGGCCGCCGGGATGAGGACCCACGCCCTGGTGTCGCTTGGCTCCGCCCTGTTCATGGTTGTCTCTATCTTCGGGTTCTCCGACATCCTCGACGAGCGGCACGTCATCCTCGATCCCTCCCGCGTCGCTGCGCAGGTCGCGAGCGGGATAGGGTTCATAGGAGCGGGAACGATCATCCTGCGGAAGGAGGTCGTCAAGGGCTTGACGACGGCAGCTAGTATCTGGGCTGTGGCCGCCGTGGGCCTAGCGGTGGGCGGAGGCATGTTCCTCGCTGCCGGGGCAGCCACCCTCTTGGCCCTCGCTCTCCTCGTCCTCGCCAAGCCGCTGAAGGCCAGGCTGTTCCCGAACCGCAAGGAGGCTAGGCGCGTGCGGCTGGTCGTCGATCGAGGAACCCCTCTGGCCGAGCTGAGGGATGAGGTCGAGGCCGCGGAGGTGCCCTTGGAGCGCATCGTGGTCCGCCCCGGGTCTGCGGCCGAGGAGGACGACGCGGAGCTGGTCTTAGGCAAGGGCAGCCGTGAAGAGGAGTTGCTCTTCCTTGGATGGGCTGCGTCGGTCTCGGGGGTACGCGAGGTGAACTCAGTCCTGATGAACGGTTCTGCAGAGTCGAGACCGGGGCAGTAGCCTACAATAACGCTCCTATTCACTCGAGTCGCCGAGCCAGCGATCAGAAGAAACTGTGGGGGGGAAATACACATGCATCTTAGGAATCTAGCTCTGGCCCGCTCGCTCGAACCGCACCTCTGTCACTCCGTTGTCCAATCTCGCGCTGAAGCGCACCCTATTTTCCGTTCGAATTGGGAGTAACACACACCGGTTCTATCCCCGGCTCCTCACCCAGCGTGGCAGGGAAGCGGACCCTTGGTGTGTTGTAAGTTTGACTATCACACAGGGAGAGGCGTGCTGCCTACGGCTTGAAGCTCCGAGAACGCTGCCACTCGGAAGGGGAGAGCCTGCCGAAGATCAGCCCTTAGCGAGCACTACCCGATACCAGGTAGGAAGCCTCACCCGACCATCTGTGCCGGTGAAGGGACCGAGCGCCTCCCGCACCGCCTGTGCGACGGCCAACTCGCCAGAGTGTCCGATCGCGAGCGCCCGTCGGTCCGGCCCACGTAAGGCACGCACCGCACCAGCAGTATCGTCAAAGACGATCAGACCTCTCTATCTTCTCTTCGTCCCCACCCTCAGACCGGCGGCATCCAGTACCTCCTCGGAGCTTCCCCGGCTCTGATAGGGCGAACATGCCGCTGTGCTTCATGCTCTCCAGCGCCTCAGGCGGGGAACAGCGGGAACAGCGGCTTGAACACCCGCCGTTATCCCCGACTCTGAGACGCGGCTGGGGATAACCACCGCTACCGGCCTTCTCCGTGAGACGCGCCGAGCCTCGGTAAGCGCGCGGACCTTGTCGTCGGCAAACTGGAAGGCGCTGAAGCCGGTGACCAAGTCGAAGGAATCCTCGGCCACGGTAACGCTTCGAGGTCACCAACCCGGAAGTCGCCCTCCGGTGTGCGCTTGGCGGCGATCTCGATGAGCCTCCTTGGCTGCGTCGATACCTGCGACGCTTGCGCCGCGATCTGCAGCCATCCGTGCGAAACGACCGGCGCCGCACCCGCAGTCAAGCCACGTGAAGCTGCCCATCTGATCTTCGCTCGATCAAGTACATGCTCGTAGACCGGGGTTCCCCAGCCCCGGACGGACCTTCCCAGGTCTCGGCCCAGTCGCTGGCACGCACGCCAAAGAGCGGTCCCCATCGGTAGGCGCTGCCGCCAGGATGTCGGCTCTCTCTGCATGGGCGTCACTCCTCTGCCGGTCCCCACGGGTAACTTGATGTTCATGGTACACCTGTCGCAAGACCAGCGGAATACCTCAGAGAGACACATCGGCCACGTCTAGGCGCGGAGAGCGAACGTCGGAATAGAACACTACCTGCACTACTTTTATAAGCAAGGCATGAGCATGTACCGCTAGATCAACTCCACCTCTACCTCCGGTTCCTCACCCACCGTGGCGGAGAAATGGACCTTCAGGCCGTTTTAAGTGTGGCTATCACACGGGGGAGACTTGGCGTGTGAGGAGTAGCCACGCGATCTCCAGAATGAGACTATCCAGGGACCGCCCGCTTGAAGCTCACCTCCGGTGCCCCATGGTGCAGTAGGGCACTGAAGCGCAGCCTGTTTTCCGTACATAATGGAACTATCACGCATAGTCGCCCAACGTCGGGGAAGTCGTGTTCTCCGAAATTCGCTGTTAGTCGATTACTTCCCGTATGCCGAGTTTGATTAGATTTAGTTCGTGCGCGCCAACCTCCCCAACTATTATCTCCGTGAAGTCGGGAGAAACCGATGACAGGGTCCTCCCTACCGAATCCTCAGCCAACTTGTTCGATCTTTCGGCTCCCGCTCGATGCTCGAAGATGCTTATCGAGGTGAGCGTGCCACCCCCGCTATTCAGTGCGTAATAGCCCAAAAACCCCGGGGCATTTTTGATTATAGGGATGAAGCCTTCCCTCACTCCCTGGAACACCATTCCTCGACCGGCTCGTTGGTCAGAAAACCGTACTGCCGTATCGCTACATACATCCTCTCTGCCCCTTTCATATCAGGTTCCGAGGGCCGGGGTGCCGATATACTGGCCTTCTTCCTCTCACTAACCCAATGTCCCAGTAGGTATATGGTCTCGGATGTCCGTGTCGGTAACTTCGTGCTTCGACAGTGAGCCTAAGCCTACTCCTTTCCCGTTCATTGCCCCTATGTTGCCATTGGGTGAAGCGCGGGGCCAACCTAGGAATACAGCAGTTCACCCGAGTGCCTAGTGCTCCGTTCCTCAAAGGCGGTAAACAAAAGTGCGCCGTCCGATGCCTCGGCGTGGCTTCGGTGGACGACCCCACACCCACGGTCTTCGCCCGGATGTTGAGCTGCTTCGTGGCTACCCTCGTGGCCAGCTCGATCTCCTCCGCGTCGGCGAAGCTCTGTCCCGCCAAGGCTTCGCGTCGAAACAGCCTCCACCACGCCTCTTGGAGGTTGAGCCAGCACGCCCCTACGGGTATGAAGACCTGCTTCACTCTCGGGTGGTTCTCCAGCCACTCCCTGATGGGCGGACTCTTGTGGCTCGAAAGATTGTCGGTTATCAGGTAGAGGTCGCCGATGGGGTTTGCTTTGGCAACCGCTTCGAGCAGCCGCAGGTAACCTTTGGTATTGCGCGAAGGGGCGGTGAGCGTGAGAGCTTCGCCGTCTCGCACCCGCAACGCGCCGTAAACCCAGACCTTCTCGGGACCACGACTGTACTCCAGCGGTGCCTTGATCCGGTGTCCGTCCGGCGACCAGCCCGGCGCGGGAGGATAGGTGCGGGGGCTCACCGGCCCTAGCTCGTCTAGGCAGACGACCGTGGAGTTCGGAGGTGGGTCGGTGTAGAGCTCGACTACCCTCGTCCTTTTGGGGCGAACTCTGGATCCTCGCTTTCGGTCCAGGATCGAGCGTTTCGCCATCGAACGCCTTCGGCTTTGAGGATGCGCCGTACCTGACTTCGCCCGACCGTGATCCCACGCTCTCGGGCAGCGGCGGTGAGGGCGTCTAGCGTCCAATGAGCTTCCTTCTCCTCATCGGTAGCCTCCAACTCACCGCCACCACCGCGGACCAACCTCCCTGGCGGATCGGTGCCGACCAGCGAGATGATCAACGAGCGCTCGGTTTCGGTGATGCGTCGCTTGCGGCCGGCGCCCGCTC
>CAWFVR010000011.1:0-189447 GCA_963819315.1 uncultured Rubrobacteraceae bacterium | reverse complement strand
CGGTTCGACGACGTCCGGCAACTGGCGAACGCGGCCTTGTTCGAACTGCATGACGCCATCCGCGAATTGCCCGGGGCCACGCCCGCGCGCCAGCTGCTCGTGTCCAAGGGCATGGCCTACCTCGACAAGCTGGCCCGAGACGCTGCCGATCGGGCCGACCTGCAGCGCGAGCTGGCCGCGGCTAGTCTCAAGCTCGGCGACGTCCTGGGGCGCCCGTTCAACCCGAACCTCGGCGACACCGCCGGCGCGCTCGCCAACTACCGTAAGTCCAGCGGCCATTGACGAAGAGTTCGGCGCGGCCGGCTCCCCGGACGCGACCTTGCGACGCGAGCTGGCCACGGCCTACCTGCGGCTGAGCGAGGTGCTTCGTCCACCGGCGACACGGCCGACGCGCTCTCGTTCGCCAACCAGGGCCTGACACTGCAGACCCGAAGGCGGCAGCGACGCGACGTTGCCGGCCGACGCACGTCGGGAGCTGGTAGCCACCTACACCCGCGTCGGCGATCTGCTCTCGAACACCGGCGACACCACCGAGTGCGCTGGAGCAGCGGCGGCGGGCACTCGCCATGATGGAGGCGGTGGCGGCGACCGGGTGTCCGACGATGTCGCGAACCTCCGCCAGCTCGCGATCGTCTACCAGAGCTCGGGAACTGCCTCGGCAATCCGAACTACCCAACGTCGGCGAGCCGGCCGGCGGACCGGGAGCCGCTGGAGAAGTCGACCGAGGTCCTCGAGCGCGCCAATCGACTGTATCCGAACAACGCGATGTTCCAGAAGAACCTGGCGGTCATCAACAGCAACGCGGCCGACATCCTGCTCGCCCTGAAGCGAAACGACGAGGCGTTGGCGCGGCAACGGCGGGCCCTCGACACATTCGAAGGCCTCGCCGCGGCCGACCCCGAGCAACGTCGTGGCCAGGAACGACCTCGCCATCAGCGTCTACAAGATTGCCGAGATGCGAGGACGGCCGCGGCCAGTTCGCCGAGGCCGTCCGCCACTATCAGCGCGCGCTGGCGATCCACCAGGCGTTGATGGCCTCCGATCCCGGGCAACGATGCCTACAAGGCCGAGGTCGCGTCCGACTACAGCAGCCTGGCCGTGACCCAGTCGAAGCTGGGCGAGCGCGAGGCCTCGATCACGAACCACTCGCGCGCGGTGAACATGATCCGCGAGTTGAGTCAGAGCAACCCCGCCAACGCGGAACTGCGTTTGTCGGTGGCGCTGGCCCTGACCGGGCGCGCCGACGCTTATGCCCTGCTCGGCCGGAAGGGGCCCGCACGCTCCGCCGCGAAGACCTGACCGCCGCGGAACGCGATTACGCCGAGGCGGCCTCGCTCATGAGCAAGCTTCAGGAAGAGGGCGCCGTCGAGGGCACGGATCGCCAGACGTTCGAACGGATACGCACAGAGCTCGACAGCGTTCGGCGCGAGCTCGCGGGGTCGCGCTGACGGGGCTGGCGACCACGATCTCTTCCGCGCGTCGTCACTCCAACCGCACCAGGCCGCGGCGCGTCGCCACCTTGACCGCTTCGGTGCGGCTGGTCGCCCCAACTTCTCGAACAGATGGCCGAGGTGGGTCTTGACCGTGCGCTCGCTGATGCCGAGCGTCGTTGGCGATTTCCTTGTTCGCCTTGCCGTCGGCCAGCAGCCGCAGCGTCGCCAGCTCGCGCGGCGTGAGCTGCACGCGCGTCACGCCTTCGGCGAGCTTGGCGGCCGCGGCCGGCGCGAGGTAGGTCTTGCCGGCCAGCACGTCGCGGATGCAGCGCGACCAGATCGTCGGCGGAGATGTCCTTCAGGACGTACGCCTTCGCGCCGGCCTTCAGCGCGCGCGAGATCTCGTCGTCGGTGTCGTAGGTCGTGAGGACGATGACCCGCGCCCGCGGATCGCGCTCGCGGATCCGGCGGACCGCCTCGACGCCTTCCATCACCGGCATGCGCAGGTCGAGCAGCGTGACGTCCGGGCTGATGGCGCTCGAAGGCGTCGATCGCCTCGACGCCGTTGCCGGCTTCGGCGACGACGTGCAGGTCGGGCTCCTGGTTGATGATGTTGGCGACGCCGGTCCGCAGCAGCGCGTGATCGTCGACGAGCAGCACGCGCGCGCGCCGGCGCGCGGCCGGCGACGGCTTCAGCTGGCGACATGCGACCTGCGTCGGCAGCGACGGCGGCTCCCACGCCAGCACGACTTCGGTGCCGCTGCGCGGCGCGGTGACGATGGTCAGCGACGCGCCGATGCGCTCGGCGCGCTCCTGCATGCTGGTCATGCCGAAGCCCGGCCGACGCGCGTTCGCGCGGCGATGCCGCGGCCGTCGTCGGCCACCGACAGCCGGAAGCCGATCGAGCGGACGCGCGGACGCGCGGATCGTGATCCGGCGCGCGCGCGAGTGGCGCACGGCGTTGGTCAGCGCCTCCTGCGCGATGCCGATGATCTCGCGCTCGACGCCGTCGCCGAAGCGCGGCAGCTCGTCGATCGTCGAGCTCGATCGGCACGTCGGTCGTGCGCCGCGCCGAGGTCGGCGAGGCGCTTGCAGCGCGGCGCGCGATGTCCTCGCCGTCGCCGACGTTCGGCCGCAGCGCGCCGACCGATCGGCGCGCTTCGATCAGGTGCGTGCGCGCCAGATCGACCGCGGTCTCGAGCTTCGCGGCGACCGCGCGGCGGCAGCGCGCCGGCCTCGCGCTGCGCCGCCTGCAGCTGCATCAGGATGGCGGCGAAGCCCTGCGCCAGGTGTCGTGGATGTCGCGCGCGAGCCGGTTGCGCTCCTCGAGGATCGCCTTGCGCCGCTCCTCGACGCGGCTGCTGCTCGGCGAGCCGGCTCTGATGCAGCGCCAGCGCCGCCTGCCGCGCGATCGCCTCGAGCAGCGCGACGCGCCACTGCGCCTTCGCACGTCCGACGTCGCGCCGGTCGACAGCGCGATCCAGCCGAGAGTTGCGCGTCGCCGAGCACCAGCGGCGCGACCGCGAGCGACTGCGACGCCGACGTCGCGGTTGAACGCGCGCACCGGCTCCGGCAGCCGCGGGTCGTCGCCGGCGTACTCGACGGTCTCGGTCCAGCCGGCCGTGTAGGCGAACAGGTGCGCCGCCATGCTCTCGCGCGGCAGCGCGAGCTGCGTCCCAGTCGGCGCTCGTCGCGCGTGAAGAGCCGATCGCCGACGTACGCCATCCACAGGTGCGCGCCCTGCTGATCCGTCGTCGATCAGCCAGACGCCGCACGCGTGGCTCTCGCACTCCTCGACCAGCGTCTTGATGAACGCGCCGAAGAAGCCGTCGATGTCGGGCTCGCGCACCAGCAGATCGAGCGCGAGCTGCACGGCGTCGGTCTGGATGCTGCGCCATGCACTCGGCGCGGCGGCGCTGTCGCGTTCGCGCGCGAGCGCCGCACGCAGCGCTTCGACGTCGGGCTCGCGTGACGACCCGGCATTCGGCGGCGGTCGGATTGCGGCACGCCCAGGCGTCAGCGGGATCGCTCCAGCGGCTGAGTCTGTGCTGTCATCGGTCTTCACGCTGTGAGACTCTCCCTCGACGTGTCCATCCATTATCAGCCAGCTTAACGCGTCCGGGTGTCCACATGCGACTGGTCCGACGTGGCGCGGCCGCGTCTCGGCCAAAAGTCGCAGATCACGCTCGCCAATGCGGCGCGAGCCGGGCTGACGCTCACGGAGGAGACGGAACGTGCCGCACCCGCCCGATTGTGAACGACGGCGGCACACGACCATGCTAGTCGTCTATGACACCGCGTCTCGATTCAATCGATCGCCGGGCCCGGCGAGCGCCTGACGCCGCGCAGTCCGCGCTCCTGTCGCTGCGTTCGTGGTGGCGGGCCTGCACGCGCACGAAGCGCGCAGCAGGCGGCCCGAGCCGCCGCCGGTCCCGAGGTCACCGTCGCCGCCGTGCTCGAGCGCGACGTCACCGAGTGGGACGAGTTCACCGGCCGGCTCGAGGCCGTGGACACCGTCGCCGTCCGGCCGCGCGTCTCGGGCTACGTCTCGGCCGTGCGACTTCGACGAAGGCGCCATCGTGCGCACGCGGCGACCTGCTCTTCCAGATCGATCCGCGCCCGTTCCAGGCCGAGGTCGATCGGCTGCGCGCCGAGCTGCTCGAGCGCGAGCCGACCGTGCAGCGCGCCGATTCGCGAGCTGGCGCGCGCCGAGCGGCTGCAGGCCGAGAACGCCATGTCGCACGAAGAGCACGAGCGGCGCGCCTCGTTCGCGCGAGGAGTCGACGGCGCAGCTCGCGGCCGTCGAGGCCGCGCTGCGCGCCGCGGAGCTGAACCTCGAGTTCACCCGCGTGACGTCGCCGATCGCCGGCCGCGTCGGCCGCGCGATCGTGACCGAGGGCAACCTGGTGTCGAGCGGCCCCGGCGAGGCCACGCTGCTGACGACCGTCGTGTCGCTCGATCCGATCTACGCGGCCTTCGACGCCGACGAGCAGACCTTCCTCCGCTACCAGGGAACGCGCAGTCGAGCCTGGCGCCCGGCCGCCGGGGCGGCGCACGTCCGGTGCAGATGGCGCTGCCTCCGACGAGCCGGTTCCCGCGGGAGGGACGACTCGACTTCCTCGACAACCAGCTCGATCCCGCGACCGGCACGATCCGCGGCCGCGCCGTGTTCGCGCAACACGCGACGGCAGCTCACGCCGGGCTCTTCGTCCGGCTCGCGCTGCCCGGCGGCGGACGCCTACCGCGGCGTGCTCATCCAGGACCGCGCGGTCGGCACCGATCTCGGCAAGAGTTCGTGTTCGTCGTCGACGCCGGCGGACCGTCGAGTATCGCGCGGTGACGCTGGGTCCGCTCGTGGATGGCCTTGCGCGTCGTGCAGACGGGCTCGCGGCCGGGGATCGGGTCGTGCTAACGGGCTCCAGCGGGTGCGGCCGGGCGTGAAGGTCGACACGGACGTGGTCGGCGATGGAGGCGCGCCGACGGCGCGTAAGGCCAGTCGACCGCGCCGGCTGCCGCGCGCCCAGGAAGTGAGAGCGAACGATGAGCTCCTCGAAATTCTTCATCGACCGGCCGATCTTCGCGGCGGTGCTCTCGCTCGTCTTCGTGGTCGCCGGCGCGCTGTCGCTCTTCGTCCTGCCGGTCAGCGACCCGCAGGTGGTGCCACCGACGGTGATCGTTCAGGCAACCTCTCCCTGGCGCCAGCCCGCGAATCATCGCGCGCATCGCCGCCGTGCCCCACACCACGATCCCCACCGTCTCGGGAAACCGTCCCTCTTCCTCCAGATAACGCCGCAGGAGGCCGTCCGCGAGCCCCTGCCCGACCTCCCACGACAGCCTCGAAGGCAGCGCTTTGGGGTCCACGGAGTAGAAGTTGCGGCCGGTGGGCAGCACGTTCACCAGCCCGCGCGTCGGCGACCCGGACGGTCCAGCCGGCACGTAGCCGCCCGAAAGACCGCCAAGCAGGTTCCCCATCTCCTCCGGCGTCCGAGCGAGGCGCACCACGACCTCCGTGGCGGCGAAGCGCAACGAGAGCGCGACGCCCGCGTCAACGATACCCAGAACCTCGTCGCAGACCTCTTCGGCCGCCTCCGCTTCCCAGCCGCGCCCCTCCATCGCGAGGAGGAGGGCCTGCGTCGCCTCCTCCAGACGGTCGACCAGATCCGAAGCCGTTGCGACCGCGCCGGGGAAGCGGGCGACGAGCTGCTCCGGGGCCACCATCCTGGCGCCGCCGTTCTCGGAGAGGAAGCGCTCGTCGAGGCCGAAGGCTGCTCCGACGGCACGGCGCAGGCCGGGGACATCGCCGGCGCCGAGGCGCAGGATCGCGGCGAGGAGGTGCCGCATGGGCTCGCCTTCGGGGGGCTTGCCCAGAGTATGCAGGCCGCCCCTGATCGGGAGGTCTTTGATCTCGCACAGGTAGCCGTCCACGTGGTTCAAAAAGTGGCCGAACTCCTCGGGCTGCTCCTCTACGCCGAGGTCCCTGTGCAGCTCGGCGTCGCGCAACGTCTCCCAGATCCTGGCTCGTATGGCCGGAAGCTTCGACGGGTCGAGCGTCTCGACCTGGTAGTACTCGTCGAGCAACTGCTCCAGTTTCGCCAGGTCGTCGTAGGTCTCGGCCCGGGTCATCGGGGGGATGAGGTGGTCGACCACTACCGCGTGCGCCCGCCGCTTGGCCTGCGTCCCCTCGCCCGGGTCGTTGACGACGAACGGATAGAACAGCGGCACGTCACGCAAGGCGGCGTCCGGGGAGCAGGCAGAGGAGAGCCCCAGCGACTTGCCCGGGAGCCACTCCAACGTTCCGTGTTTGCCGAGGTGTACTATGGCGTCGGCGCCGAACTCCTCGATCATCCACCAGTAGACGGCGAGGTAGTGGTGCGTCGGCGGGAGGTCGGGGTCGTGGTAGATGGCGATAGGGTTCTCCCCGAACCCCCTGGGAGGCTGGATGCCGATGAAGACGTTCCCGAAGGCGAGCCCCGACACCACGATCTCCCCGCCGTCCACGTACAGCTCGCCAGGCGGCTTCCCCCAGTGCTCCTCGACCCTGGCCCTCAGCTCCTCCGGGAGACGCGCGAACCATTCCGCGTAGCGCACTGCGTCCAGCCGCCCTGCGGCTCCCCCGAGTTGCTCCTCCGTGAGGAACTCAAGGTCGTGCCCCCCGGCACCAATGAGCGCGTGGATCAGGCGTCCCCCTCCTCGGGCGCGCCGTCCACCGCGTATCCTGCGTCCTTCATCGCACGGAGCAACAGGACGGCGCTCGCCGGGGTGTCGAGACCGACGGCGTTGCCCACCCGCGAGTGCCTGGTCGGATAGTTGGAGAGTAGAAGAGCTACCTTCTTCCGCCCGTTAGGGGTGCGCCCGAGGCGAGCGAAGCGGGCCGCGAGGCCGGCGAGGCGTTGCGTGCGTTCGGGGTCTGCCTCGTAGACGCTCAGAGAAGGGCCGACGGGAGAATCTGCCTCCATCCGCTCCTTGAAGGAGAAGGGGACGGAGACGATCCTGCCGTCGAACTCCGGTATGGCCACCTGCCAGGCGGTGTCGAGCGGCGAGAGCCCGGCGTCGGAGCGGAGCCACGCCTCGCGCGAAGAGGTCGTACAGATTCCCTGCACCACCGGCACCCCTAGCTCCTCGAGCGCCGGGACCTCCCACTCGAGCCAGCCCTCCGGTCCGTTCCCAAACTGCGCGTCCGCGGCGTTCGAGCCCCCGCTCGCGAGCACGGTCGTAACGAGGCAGTCCACGCGACTTTTCAGCAGCTCGAGCGCCGGCACCCTCCCGTCCGCGCCAGGACGCAGCGAGTAGCAATAGACGGGCAGCGCGTTGGCGCCGGCTACTTCCAGCGCATCTACTAGCGCGTCCACGAAGGCGGTGTTTCCACCAAGGAGGTGAGTCCGGTAGAAGATCACACCGACCGTCGGGCGGTCGTGGTCGTGCAGCGCAACGAGGTCCTCCAGGGTCGAGCCGTCCGGGAGCCGGGAGTGGTAGACGCCCAGCTCCGGCACTGGCGCGGGCTGCTCGAAGCCGTAGCCCTCGAGGAGCAGGGTGTCCGCGACGAAGCGCAGCAGGTTCGCGGTGTTGGAGACCCCGCCCCACCTCATGTACTCGAACGCCTCGGCCACCGCGCCCGAGGGGGCCGTCGAGAGGGCTGTGAGCTCGGCGTCGGGCTCGGCCTCCCCGCCGAAGGCAAGGAGCGGTATCCCGAGCCGCTCGCACCGGCGGCGGAGCTCCTCGAACCCTTCGGGCCAGGCCCGGCGTCCGCCGAGCAGCCGTACAAGCACCGCTCGACTCTCCGGCAGCACCTCGTCGAAGAACGCACCGGAGTCTTCGAGCATCGCGGGGTTCGCGCACAGGACCCGGGGGAAATCCTCCGGCAACAGCTCTGCCGCCCTGGCGGCGGCAAGGATCTCGGTGTCCGCAGTCGTCAGGAACAAAAAGGTTTCAGGCATCAGGCATCAGCCCTCGGGTCTGGTCCGCGCCGCCAGACGCCGCGACATTTCCATTCGGCGGCGACGCTTCTCGCGCAGGGTCGTCCGAGTACCCCAGCTGATGCCTGATAGCCCGGCGGCCCGTTTACTATCAGACGCAGCAGCTCGTCCCTGTTGACGTTCTCGGAGATGAGGTCCCCGAGGCGCTCGAGCCGCGCTTCGCGGGCGGCGGCGAAGGACTCCTCGCCGGGCGTCCAGTCGAGCCCGCGCTCGCTCGCGACGAGGCGCAGGAAGCTCTTGCGGAAGGCGTCGGACTCCATCACCCCGTGCCAGGAGGTCCCGAAGACCGCGCCGGTCCGGCAGCCCTCATCGAAACCGTCTCCGACGAAGAGGGGCTCACCGCCGCGGCGGTGGACCCTGCCGTGACGGATCTCATACCCCGACACCTCCGCGTTCCCGAAGAGCGGCACCCGCCCTGCGGGACGCCCGAGCAGCTTCTCTTCCTCGAAGGCGGTCTCGACGGGGAGGAGCCCGAGACCCGGCACCTCTTCTCCGCTCTCGATCCCATCCACGATACGCGCCCCGAGCATCTGGTAGCCGCCGCAGACGCCAAGGGTCGGGAGGCCGCGCCGCGCTCGCTCCTCGAAGGCGCGGCTCAGGCCACGGGAGCGCAGCCCCGCGAGGTCAGCGACTGTCGCTTTGGTGCCGGGGATTATCGCGAGGTCGGCGGTGAGCATCTCTGCTGGCGAGGTAGTAAAGGAGACGAAGACGCCGGGCTCGTGAGCAAGGGCGTCGAAGTCGGTGAAGTTGCTGATCCTGCCAAGCCGCGCGACAGCGACCCGCAAGACGTCCCTCCCGAGCGGAGGCCTGGCTTCTCTCGTCTCGTCGAGGGCGAGCGAGTCTTCGCCGTCGAGCCCGAGCCCCACCACGTAAGGCAGCGTCCCGAGAAAGGCCTGCCGGTTAGCCGGCTAAATTCCTCCAGGCCTGGCGCCAGCACGGCCTGGTCGCCGCGGAACTTGTTGATTAGGAATCCGCTGACGAGCGCCTGATCCTCCGCCGAAAGCAGTGCCAGCGTCCCGTAGAGGGAGGCGAAGAGCCCGCCCCTGTCTATATCCCCAACCAGGATGACGGGTATCTCTGCGGAGCGAGCCAGCCCCATGTTCGCGAGGTCGTAGGGGCGCAGGTTGATCTCCGCCGGGCTCCCCGCGCCCTCGCAGACGACCACGTCGTAGCGGTTCTGGAGGTATTCCAGAGACTCCAGAACGACAGGCAGGAGGTCCTTCTTCATCCCCTGGTAGCTCCTCGCGCTGGCCGTAGCCCAGGGCCTGCCGCGCACGATGACCTGTGTGTCGCGCGCCGAGGGCTTCAGGAGCACCGGGTTCATCGCGGCCTCGGGCTGGACACGGGCGGCGGCGGCCTGGGCGGCCTGGGCGCGGCCTATCTCGGCCCCCTCGCGCGTCACGAAGGAGTTTAGCGCCATGTTCTGCGCCTTGAAGGGCGCGACCCTGACCCCTTCGCGGGCGAGCCAGCGGCAGATGCCGGCGACGACGACGCTCTTCCCCGCGTCGGAGTGCGTCCCGGCGACGAGCAGGGTCCCCCTCAAAGCACGCCCCTCCGGCCGGCCCGCTCGCAGAGAGCGCCGAAGAGCACCCCGAGCCCCGTCCACAGGACGAGCTGGGTGCCGAGAGACGAGAGCCGGAAGCTCCACAGCAGACCGGCCGGGAAATGTCCGGGGTCGGCGGTCGCGGGGAGTATCAGGAACAGTGCGGCTACGACGGCTGCCAGCCCCAGACCGACGGTTACGTGGCGCACGGGGGTGCTCACGCCCCGTCTCCGGAGCAGACCCGAAGCGTACCAGGAGATCAGGACCGCGAGCAGCGAGAGCCCGACCATCGCGAAGTAGGCGGACGTGCGGGCTCCGATCGTGGCGGGATCTCCGACCGTGGGAGGATTGGCCGGGTACTTGAGGAAGGGGATCAAAGCCGCCCCGGCGAAGATCGCCGCCGCGAGAGAGAGGCTGCGGGTCCAGTCGCTCTCGGAAGCCAGGCGACCGCGGAAGTACGCGAACGCCAGCCCGAACAACCCTCCGACGAACACCCCCGTGAACCCCGTGGCGAAGAACAGCCCGACCTTCTGGGTAGAGCGGCTGAAGAGCTCCTCGCCTTCGTGCGTGTGCGCCGAGTGCTCGAGCCCTATCGCCTGGTCGAGCAGCGGCTCTCCGATAACGAAGGCGAAGAGCCCCGCAAGGAGGCCTGCGAGCAACCCGGCCGCCATGCCCCGGCGCAGGTAGAGCGCTATCACTTGTCCGTCCTCTTTAGTGGCAGGGAACTGCGAGCAGGTGACGCCCGTCGTGGGCGAACTCGTGCAGGTAGTTGGCTACCCCCGCCGAGTTCCCGAGCAGCGGTACGAGCAGGTTTCCGCTGGCGAAGAGAAGGGTGAAGAGCATCCCCAGGAGGAGGAGCGTCAGCAACCAGCTCCACAGCGGCATCTCCCCAAGAGAGATGTGTCGATAATCCCTTTCCACAAGAACCTCCTTCTCGGGGTCCTCGCCCCGGCCGGATCTTTGCGGGCGAAGGTCCAGTCTCCTGGCTCCCGGATCTACGCTCGCCTCCGGCCTTCCCGCCCGGCTCGAAGCCGCGGCAGTGGCTCCTTTTTCGGGTTCGCTCCCCGGTCACAGTGGCGGGACCGCGCCGGACTCGCACCGGCTTCCTGCGCCCCCTCGCCCCCTGCTTAGCAGCGCAGCATAGCCGTGGCCCCCGCGCGCGTCAACCGCGCCGCATGGGAAGACGTCCGGCGGCGTGGTATAAAACGTCGGTTCATGCCTAACCCTGCGGACTTCATCGCATCCATCCCAGATTCGCCCCAGGGCATCCTGCACTTCGTTACGGGTTTGCTGCTCGCCCACGGGTACGTCGTGATCTTTATCGGGGCGGCGCTCGACAACTTCGGCCTGCCGGCCTCGGGTGACGTGGTCCTCTTTGCGGGGGGATGGTTCGCCAACCTCGGGAGGGTCGCGCTCCCGCTGGTGATGCTCTCCGGCTTCGCGGGCGCTCTGGTTTCGGACAACGCCGTCTACTGGATCGGGCGGATCGGCGGGCGGCCCCTTATCAGCCGCGTCCTCAAGATGCGCTTCCTCCACTTCCTGATCAACGAGGGAACCCTGGAGAAGGTCGAGCGTTCCTTCGAGGCCCACGGCGGCAAGATGGTCTTCGTCGGCCGCTTCGGGCCGGGCCTCAGGAGCATGACACCCCTGTTCGCCGGGGTGAGCAGGATGAAGTACTACAAATTCTTGCCCTACAACCTCTCGGCAGCCGCCGTGTGGGCCGTCGCCTACACGCTCGTCGGCTACGTCTTCGGCTCCTACTGGAGCGACCTCCTGGCCGTCGCGAAGTCCTTCGGCTACGGTATCGTCGTTCTCGTCACCCTCGTCCTGGGCGCCTACCTGATACGGCGCCTCCTCAAGAGAGGCGAGAAAGAGTAGGCCGCGCCACCCATTTTCGCGGGCCCGGATCTACTCGGGGACGAAGCGGTCGTCGTAGATGGTCTCGAACGCCGTCAGGAAGACCATGATCAGGGCGACCAGCCCCGCGAAAACTGGTGGCGAAAGGGAGGCGCCGAGGGTGGCGAGGACGGCGAGGAACGCGGCTGTCGCCAGCCGGACCAGGACCGCACGATCTCCAGCGGCTCCCTCGTTCACCCGGTCGACGAAGGCGATGCCCGCCAGGTAAAGGGCCACGCCGCCGGCAAGCACCAGCCGCATCCCGAGGCCGTAGCCGCCCGCGGGAGCAGCGCCCGCGAGCGCGAGGGCTCCCTCCGCATGCGCCGTGGCCTCGATGGCGAGCTGGGTGCCGACGCCGAAGGCTGCTATCCCCGCGTAGACGGCGAAGTGGCCGTAGCCCCAGAAGAACGCGGGACGCGGACCGAGCTCGATACCCGAAGACCCCACGTGATCGAAGTACAGCCACCAGATGCAGGCGGCCACGACGAAGCCGAAGACGGCGGTCAGGACCGCCGAAGGCTCCCAGTTCGTGTCCGCAGTGCCGACGGCCACCGCGAGCACCGACTCGCCGAGCACGATGATAGTAAAGAGGCCGTAGCGCTCGGCGATGTGTCGGGGGTGGAAGCTCACCCTCGGGTTCGAGAGGGTACGCACCGCCAGGATCGGGCCCAGGAGCTCCACGAAGAGCCCCGCCGCCCACACCGCGTACCGTCCCGGCTCCGGCACGAGAAGCGACGAGAGCCAGACGGCGGCTCCCAGCGCGTTCCCGGCTGCGTAGATGATCACGAACGGACGGAGGCTTGCGGGCACGTGCCGCCGCGCTCGCAGGTAGAGGCCCGTCAACAAGAGCCGCATCGAGGCGTAGGCCAGCACGAAGCTCACCGCGGCGTCCGGCTCGACGCCGACCTCCCCGACTGAGGCTGCAAGTCCCAGCATCGCGAGCATGGCGGCGAGCAGCGTTACGCGGTATGGGACGTCGTCGTTGTCGAAGCTGGTCGCGTACCAGGTGAAGATCATCCACGACCACCACACCGGCACGAAGAGGCCGAGGAAGCGCAGGGCTCCGCCGAGGTCCGGTTCGTCGTGCAATCCCCGCGCGAGCGCCGCCACAGCGACGACGAAGCAAAGATCGAAGAAGAGCTCGAGCGGGGTGGACGTGCGCTCCTCGGAGCGCTGCTCGGGGGTGAGGTTGCGCAACACCTGTGGCCGTACGAAGCGCCCCCGCCGTTCTTCGGAGGCCTCTTCGGGGGCTTTCGTCGGCCGCCCGGTTGCTCCGCCGGGTCCCGGGGCGCCGCTCACCGCGACGCCGGGTGTGCCACGCAGCTGTGGGCTCTGGGGCTGTGGGACACCGGGATCTCCTTTCGCTTGCAAGGTTGGATCCACTCTACAAAGGCGGCGAAGCCCGCGCATCACCCGAACGGCTAGGTTTCGCCCCGGTCCCCGCTTCGAGCGCGGAGCTCTACTCAGCCTTGCTCGCGCCCTGAGAGGTGAGCCTGAAGCGCGCGTTGGTGGGAGACCACCCCTCCACATCGCCCTCCTCCTGAAGGGCGAGAACCGTGCTCATGAGCTCGTTCCGGACGTCTTCGTCCCTGCCGGGGTCCTTCAGCCCCATCTCCTTCGCGACCTCGTGCAGGTGCACCGAGGCAGAAGGTCCCCCTTTGGACGCGGCCACTTCGTAAGCCGCCCGCAGAAGTTGCCGGCGACTGTCCTCCGATTCGCTGGCCATACTCGCGACCCTCCTTTCTACCGCTTCTCCACGTTATCTGACACTCTAACTTTCGAAGCGCCCCTCGCTACGAGGTGAGGCTCAACATTACGCCCGATCCCCGGGGTCTCTATCGGAGATCTCCGGGCTCGGTTCGTCCCTCACCATGGTTATGGCGACGTACTGCGGGTACAGGCGGCCGCTCCTGGGGTTTCGCCAGATGGTCTTGCCGCTACCACGCTCGACCAGCTCCCACCCGGCATCCTCGAGCTCTACCTGCTGCCGTTCCTTCTCGTTGCGCGCGTCGCGCCTCTCGCTCATAACAACCCTCCTTCAGTGCGGCGACGAGGCACGGCTGGACCCGGGGGTCCATGCCGGCACTGTCGGCGCGGTATCATGGGTCTCTCTCTGCGCCCGCGTACCCGCCGATTGTAACCGCCGAGATGCGCCACTTCGCGCAGACCAGGCCGCAGCCTGTTAAACAGCGTACCTCTGCAAAAAGAAATCCGCGTAGTAACGCGCCCAGTCCGCGCCCGGGGCGTTGAGGGGCTGCTCGTTCGCAACCCAGATCAGGAGGTAGACGAGCTCGCTCTTGGTGAAGCTCGCCTCCAGGAGCCTGCCGAGCCTCTCCTGGAGGTACCCGGCGTACCACAGCGGCCACTCGGGGTCGGCGCCGTCCGTCTCGATGTACGCCTGGTGGTGGGCCTCTCCGGTCTCGCGAAAAAGGTCCTCGAGCCGCCCGGCGAGATCCAGCTCGCTCACACCATCCTCCTCAGCAGCTTGAATCTTGCATTACTTTCTACACTATAGCCGCGCGTGCCGGGGTCGCGCAACGCCTGTTAGACTCGGCGCCGTCGGACGCCGTGCCTGGCCACTCCCACGCTGATAGACTCATCTCCAAGGAGGTAGAGCAGAGGCGATGTCCCAGGACAACGGCGGGAAGAAGGACCTGCGGCGCCTGAACCACGAGCTCTCGGTGCTCAACGAGATCGCGCGCGAGCTGAACCGCTCTGTGAACCTGGGCGAGGCGCTGGGTTTCACGTTGGCCCAGGTCGCGGAGCTCCTCGGCCTCCGGACGGGTTGGATCTGGCTCATGAACGAGGACTCTTCCGAGCCCTATCTGGCGGCCGCCCAGAACCTCCCGCCAGCGCTCGCAGACGATCCCCGCCGCATGGACGGGTCGGGGTATTGCTACTGCCTCGACACGTACAAGAGAGGCGACCTCGAAGGGGCGGCGAACGTCAACGTGCTCACGTGCAGCCGACTCGACGGGCTCGTTGACGGCACTGACGGCCTCCGCTACCACGCCAGCATCCCGCTCTACGCTCAAGAAAAGAAGCTCGGCGTCATGAACGTCGCCAGCCCCGGCTGGCGGAGCCTCTCCCCGGAAGACCTGCAGCTCCTCTACACCATTGGCGATCTGTTGAGCATCTCTGTCGAACGGGCCGGGCTCTTCGCGCGGAGCACCAGGCTCGGGGCGGTCGAGGAGCGGAACAGGCTGGCGCGCGAGATCCACGACACCCTGGCCCAGGGCCTCACCGCTACCGCGCTGCAGCTGGAGTCCGCCGACGCCCTGCTCGACGCGGGCTCCTCGGAGAAGGTGCACGAACCGCTGCGCCGCGCGCTATCCCTCACCCGCTCCAACCTTGAAGAGGCCAGGCGATCGGTGCTGGACCTGCGTGCCTCCCCACTCGAAGGACGGCCGCTCTCCGAGGCGCTCAAGGCCCTCGTGGAGCGCTGGGAGGCCGAGACGGGCATCGCCGCGCGCTACGGGGCGGTGAACGGCAGCAGGCCGCTCCCGCCTAGTGTGGAGGCGGCCCTTTACCGCATCTGCCAGGAGGCGCTCACGAACTTAGCCCGGCACGCGGGGGCGGAGCGCGCGACCATCCGGCTCGTCGCCACCCCCGACCGGGTCCGGCTCGCGGTCGAGGACGACGGCCGGGGCTTCGACGCCGCAGGAGTGCCCGAAGACCGGCACGGGATCGTGGGGATGCGCGAGCGGGCTGAGGTGCTCGGCGGCAATCTCGAGATCCGCAGCGGGACCGGCGAGGGAACCAGGATCGAGGTCACCATACCGCTGGAGAAGCTCTGAGGATGGACGCGAGGATCCGGATCCTGGTCGCCGACGACCACCCGATGCTGCGCGAGGGCCTCGTCGCCGTCCTCGGCACCCAGCCGGACTTCGAGGTGGTCGGCGAGGCCGCGGACGGCTCGGAGGCGGTGCGGCTGGCCGAGACGCTCCGGCCGGACGTGATCCTGCTCGACCTCGAGATGCCCGGGGTAGACGGCGTCGCCGCCCTGGAACGGCTGCGGGATGCCGGGTCCACATCGCGCGCGATAGTCTTCACCGCCTACGACACAGACCAGCGCATCCTGGGCGCCCTGCGCGCCGGGGCGCGCGGTTACCTGCTCAAGGGCGCCTCCCGGACGGAGATCTTCGACGCCATCCGCACCATCCACGCCGGCGGCTCGCTGCTCGAGCCCGGCGTTACGACCCGACTGCTCGACCAGCTGAGGGAGGACAGGCAGCCACGGGAGCCTCTCACGCCAAGGGAGCTCGAGGTGCTGGTGCTCATCTCCGAGGGCCTGCACAACAGCGAGATCGCAGGGCGGCTCTTCGTCACCGAGAGGACCGTCAAGTTCCACGTCAGCTCGATACTCGCCAAGCTCGGCGCCGACAACCGCACCGAGGCCGTCGCCCTCGCCGCCCGCCGGGGTCTTATCCGGATGCCGGGCTAACACCTGTACCTTCGTACAGGCCAGAAACCGTCCCCCCGCACGATGACGGAATCCTCATCCCGATGAATACTTTGCACATGACAGAAGACGACGGGCGATCGTAACGCTTCGCCCGGATAAACCGCGCCGAAACGGAGGAGGTTCGGTCATGGAACAGAAGACGGCCCTGATCACGGGCGCCTCACGGGGCCTCGGGCTCGCGCTCGCCCGCGCTCTCGCCTCCGAAGCGTGGACTCTGATCATCGACGCCCGCGGTTCGGAAGACCTCGAGGCCGCCCGCGCAGAGCTCGCGGCCCTGACCAGCGTCGTCGCCATACCCGGCGATGTAAGGAACGAAGAGCATCGCCGGGAGCTCGCCGGTGCGGCGCGCGCCGCGGGCGGCCTCGACGCCCTCATCAACAACGCGAGCATCCTCGGACCAAGCCCACAGCCCGCGTTGCTCGACTACCCGCTCGACGCGCTCGAGGAGGTATACCGCGCCAACACGCTCGCGCCACTCGCGCTGATCCAGGCCGCGCGAAGCGAGCTGAAGCCAGGGGCTCGAATAATCAACGTGACGAGCGACGCCGCCGCCGAACCCTACGAGGGCTGGGGCGGATATGGTTCCAGCAAGGCCGCCCTCGAGCAGCTCACCAACATCCTCGCAGCCGAGAACCCGGATCTGCGCGTCTACAGGGTGGACCCGGGCGACATGCGCACCCGGATGCAACAGGAGGCGTTTCCGGGAGAGGACATAAGCGACCGGCCGCTCCCGGAGGAGAGCGTTCCGGGCTTGCTCGAGCTCCTGACAGGCGACCTGCCAAGCGGGCGCTACGAGGCACGAGCCCTGATCCACATCAATGAAGGATGACGAATTGTTGAACGCACAAGACTTTCTGGTCGAACACAACAGCGACCGAGAACTCTGGGACCTTCCACTACTCGATTTCGACCTGCCGCCTGAGCTGGAGGCGAGCGAGCCGCCCGAGGCCAGGGGTCTGGCGCGCGATGAAGTGCGCCTGATGGTCTCATACAGGGACGACGACCGCGTGGTTCACTCCAGGTTCAGGGATCTCGGGGACTTCCTCGAAGCCGGGGACGTGCTGGTGATCAACACGAGCGCCACTATGAACGCCGCTGTAGACGCCGAGCGCGAGGACGGCACGGCGCTGGAGCTTCACCTGTCCACCCGCCTTCCAGGAGACTTCTGGATCGTGGAGCTGCGCCGGCCTATTAGTACGGCCACGGAGCCGTTCCGCCACGCCACCCCTGGCGAGAGGCTGCGTCTCCCGGAGGGAGCCACCGTTACGCTGCACACCCCCTATCCAGGGCACACAGCCATGGGCGAAGGGTCGCGTCTATGGCTCTCGACCCTCGATCTGCCGCATCCGCTCGACGAGTACCTCGACCGCCACGGGTTTCCGATCCGGTACGGCTACGTCGGGGAGACCTGGCCCATAAGCTACTACCAGACAGCCTACGCCACGGAGGCCGGCAGCGCGGAGATGCCCTCAGCCGGAAGGGCGTTCACGCCGGAGCTCATCACGCGCCTGGTCGCGCAGGGCGTACAGTTCGCGCCCCTGCTACTGCACACCGGTGTGGCAAGCCTCGAGGAGGACGAGCCCCCCTACGACGAGTTCTACCGCGTCCAACCCGAGACCGCCCGCCTGGTGAACGCCGCGCGGAGGTCGGGCCACAGGGTCGTCGCGGTCGGGACAACGGCGGTGCGGGCGCTCGAGACCGTCACGGACGAGAGCGGCACCACCCACCCCGGCGAAGGCTGGACGCGCCTGATCGTCACGCCCGAGCGCGGCATCCGGTCTGTGGACTCGATGATCACGGGCCTGCACGAGCCCCGCTCCTCCCACCTGGCCATGCTCGAAGCGCTCGCCGGGCGCGAGCACCTGCGCACCGCATACGGCGAAGCCCTGCGGGAAGGGTACCTCTGGCACGAGTTCGGCGACCTGCATTTGATCCTGTAGGTTTCAGGCTTCAGCAGCCGGCGCGGGGAGAGATGATGCAGTCCATAACGCAGGTCCCGAGTTTAGAGAGCAGGAGAGATAGAAGTGGCTTACGAACTGCCGCCGCACGGTTACTACCTGCGACTCACATAGCACGCGGGGCGTACCTCGGTTCGGCGGTCCTCCGCTGCACACCTCCTTCAGGCACAGGCGACCACGGCGTCTCCCGGACTCCAGCCGGGCGGATCGGTGCATAGCCAGCCGGCTGCCTCCCTCGGGGTTCTCTCATCTCCCTCTCTCATCTCCATGCTCCACACGAAGAGCTGGCGGCTCTCGCAATTGATGGCTCCTTTGCCGAAGGCGATCCGGGACGGACCGCCGAGCCCGGGGTCGAGGTCTTCGGCATCGCGAGTGAGGACGTAGACGATGCCCACGTTGTTCTCCTCGTCCAGCAATCCAGCCTGCGTCGAGCTCACCTTGATCAACTCGAGACGCTCTCCGTGCCTGTGCCTCTCGGCGAAGTAGCGGAGCAACTCACCCTTGTCGTAGGTGACGAATCCGTTCTCGATCCTTCCGTCTTCCCCGACCTCGCTAACCGAGTACCAGGACCACGGGAAATACCCCGCCTCAGAGAAATCCGGGGGGCTCGGACCCTCCGAGACGAAGAAGAGGCGGGACAACCGCTCCTCATCGCCGCGGTTGAAGGCGTCTACGAACTCGATCGCCAGCTCCGCCATCTGGCGCGTGTTACACCCGTCCGGCAAAGAGGCGTCGTCGCTTGTGACGATCACCTTCACATCGGACCCGTGATCCCCGCTTTCCTGGACCTTCGCTCCCTCGCCCGTAGGCGATCCGGCGTACCGCGAGCCGTCCCCCGAGCCTTGCTCCCCCCCACACCCCAGCACAACGAACGCGAGGAGCAGTACCGGCAAGACCCTCGTGCTTGTACGACGCCCACTCACTGGTTCCTTTCCCTACCGCCTTGCGGGGCGGGTCCACTCTACACCCGGGAGAAGAACTACACCATGCCAACCATCCAGGCTCGCAGCCAGGGATAGGACCTTCGCGAGTGTTCGACGCGGAGGAGTTCTCCTAGAGGGAGATCAGTCCGTACCGGGCGCCGCGGCTAACGGCTTCGGCGCGGTTGTTGACCCCGAGCTTGGCGTAGAGGGAAGAGATGTGAAACTTGACAGTGTGCTCGCTGATGTGAAGCTCGCGGCCGATGAGCTTGTTGGAGAGGCCGTGGCCGAGGAGATCCAGGACCTCCCGCTCGCGCGCGGTGAGGGTCTCGGAGAGCTCCTCGGCGGAGGCCGCAGGTACATGGAGTAACCTTTCGGTCACGGCTTTGGGGAGCACGATCAGGCCCTGCCCCGCCGCGGCGACAGCGGCCGCGAGCTCCTCGGGCGGGGCGTCGGGCGGGACGACGCCCCAGCCCCTTAGCTGCATTGCGCGCAGCCTGGAGACGGCGTGGTCGTCCTCGGAGATCAAGACGAGTGCCTGCGTGCCGTCCTCCGCCACGGCGAAAGAGGCCTCTTCGAGCAGTTCCTCGTTAGCCAGCAGGACGACATCGGCCTCGGAGAGCTCAGAGGGATCCGTGGGAGAGGAGGCCTCCCCCACGACTCGCACGTCGGTCCCCTCGGCGTTCGCGAGCATCGAGCGCAACCCCGCCCGGGTCACCGGCGTCGGGGCCACGACGAATGCTCGCGTCGGTGTCACGCGGCGCGCCCCGGAGCCTTCAGGTCCACGTCCACGACCGAGATCTTACCGCCGCGCATCAGACGCAGGCGGATAGCCTCCCTGGCGCTGGCGATGTCCTCGAGCAAGGATTCCACGTCGCCGGGCGTCCCGCCGTCCACGCCGAGCAGCACGTCGCCTACGATGAGGCCGGCTCTCTCGGCGGGACTGCCCGCTTCGAGGGAGGCGACCATGAGACCCGCCTCGGGCATCTCGGGGTCCGCGGCGCGCAGGGAAGCAGGGATCTCGACCGGCACGATCCCGACGCCCAGCCGGGGCCGCCGCTGCTGCGCGCCCGCGAGCCACTCGCTCGCGGCGTTGCTCGGGATCGAGAGCGCGAGACGGCCGAAGATCATAGCGTTTATCCCGACTACCTGGCCCCTCGCGTTGAGAAGCGGCCCGCCCGAGTTGCCCGGCGCCAGAGAGACGTCGGACTGGACGTAACGCGTCCCGCCCCCCGGACCGCCCGCCACGCCGATGCCGCTGACTACACCTGCGGTGACGGCCCCGAGCCGCCCCCACGGGTGGCCGATGGCGTAGACGAGCTCCCCGACGCGCAGAGCGTCCGAGTCCCCGACGCGAAGCGCCGGCAGGTCCCCGGGAGCACCCTCTACGCGCAGCAGCGCGAGGTCGAGGTCCCTGCTGCTCTTCACGACCCCGGCGTCGAGCTCCCGGCCGTCGCTCAGGACCACCGCAGCCTTCGCGCCGCGGCCTCTGCCGGCGACGACGTGGTAGTTCGTGAGCACGAGGCCCGCGTCGTCCCAGATCACGCCCGCCCCCACACCGCGGCCACGGGCGCGCACCTGCACTACGCTCTGGTGCGCGCGCCCGACCATATCCACGCTCGCCGACGAGGCTCTCTCGACCGGCTGCAGGATCTCCTCCTCAGACATCCCTGCGCCCCCTAACCGCGCTCACCGACGGTGACCTGGAGCTCCTGCAGTTCGCCACCGCGGACAACCTTGACCGGAACCTCCCGGCCGACCCGCTCACCTGTGAGCAGGACCAGCAGGTCTTCGGTATCCTCAACCGGCTGGCCGTCGAGGGTCACGAGGATGTCGCCTATGATGAGGCCGCCACGGTCCGCGGGGCTGCCGTCCTCGACCCCGACGACGAGGAGGCCGCCCCTCTGCGTGAGCCCAAGCCGCTGCCCATCAGGGAGCTGGACAGGCTGGCTCAGTATGCCCAGGTAGCCGCGCTTGAGGGAACCCCGCTCCTCGATCGTCTTCGCGACGCGCCAGGCGAGATCCGCGGGGATCGCGAGCGCCGCGCCCCGCGCCAGGCCGGTGGTCATGATCCCGAGCACCCTCCCCCGCGCGTCGACGAGCGGCCCGCCCGAGAAGCCGGGATACGGCGTCGCGTCGGTCTGGATGTAGCGCTCGAGCCTCGGCCCCCGCCAGGTCCGCATCGGACCGCCGACGGAGCTCACGACTCCCAGGGAAGCTCTCGATCCCTCGCCACGTCCCGGGCCGCCGACCGCCAGCGCGAGCTGGCCGATCCTGGGCTCCCCCTCGGTGGGCGCTGCTGCTTCGACGTTCAGCCCCTCGACGGACAGGACTGCAAGGTCGGACGAGGGGTCCCTGCCGACGAATTGGGCCGGGAGCCTGCGCCCGTCGGCCGTCACTACCGAGAGGTCCTCCTCGCGCTCCAGCACGTGGCTTGCAGTGAGCACCGCGTTCCGGGCGTAGACCACGCCGCTCGCCGGGCGGCGCCTGCGGCCGTTCACCCGCACTACCGACCCGCTGACTTTCTCGACCGCGTCGGCCATCCCGTCCGACAGCGCGGCGAGAAGGTCCGAATTCTCCTTCACGTTCTCCATGATCTCTCCTCTATGGGGATTCGCTTTTGCGGTTACTGTAGCCGCGAGCGGGAAGGCCGGGCATCGCCCGTTCGGCTAGTTTTTTCCCGGAAGAAGGGTTAGTTTCCCTGAGCGCTTGTTCTCAGAGATTCGTCCCGGATCTTTTTCTTCGTAACGGCTGCCGTAACGCTTGGGAGACGGTAGTCCGGTAGAGTGATGTTGTGACAGAAAGTGCCAGACGATGAGCGCCCGTACCGCCAGCTGGCTGGCATGGGCGCTCGCCGGCCTCACGCTGACCATGGTCGTCGCCAGCGTCGCGCTGTTTGTCCTCGCCCGATCCTCCCACGTGCCCAGCAGCTGGACGTTCCAGCACCGTCGGCGATGTGGCGCTCTTCATGTCCTTCTCGGTCTTCCCCGTCATCGGGGCCCTGATAGCATCCAAACGTCCTCGGAACCCCATCGGTTGGATCTGCCTCGCCGACGGCTTGCTGTGGGCGCTCATCTTCCTGAGCGAGGACTACAGTGCCTACGGCCTTGCCATCCCCGGCTCGGTGCCGTTCCCGGTGACGATCAACGCGCTGCTGTACGCGTGGTTGTGGGTGCCAGCCGTGGGTCTGCTCGGGGTCTACCTGCTTCTACTGTTCCCGGACGGGCGGCTCCCTTCCAGGAGGTGGCGCCCCCTGGCCTGGCTAGCGGGAGCGGTGATCGTACTAGAGAGCGTCGCCGTATTCTTCACCCCCGGGCCCTTGGAAGATCTCGGGAGGGCGCGCAACCCGTTCGGGCTGGAAGGGCTCCCTTGGGTAGGTGATGCAGGCGATGTTGTGCTCGCCCTGTTGCCTTTGTGCATGCTCGCCTCGGCAGTGAGCCTTGTGTTGCGTTACCGGCGTTCTGGGGGCGAGGTGCGCCAGCAGATCAAGTGGATAGCCTTCGCCGCCTCGTTCGTGTGCCTGATGTATATGGTGGTCATAGGCGGGGGCACAATCATCTGGCTCCTCGTCGCACCGGAAACCCCGAGAGACCTGGGCACGCAGACGTGGTGGGGCGCGCTACTGGAGAACGTGATGCTGCTGAGCTTCGCCGGGGTACCCGTGGCCATCGGCTTTGCCGTACTCAAGCATCGCCTCTACGATATCGACATCATCATCAACCGCGCCCTCGTCTACGGCTTGCTCACGGCAACGCTCGCCGGAGTCTACCTCGGCGGCGTGATCCTCCTGCAATACCTCTTCCGTGCGCTCACCGGCCAGGAGTCGCAACTTGCTATCGTTGCCTCGACCCTGGCCATAGCCGCTCTTTTCATCCCTTTGAGACGCCGAGTGCAGGGGTTCGTGGACAGGCGTTTCTACCGCAGGAAATATGACGCCGCCAAGACTCTGGCTTCATTCAACGCTCGGCTACGCGACGAAACGGACCTCGATACACTCGTTGACGACGTGGTCGGCGTGGTGCGCCAGGCGATGCAACCCGAGCACGCCTCGCTGTGGCTGCGCCCCGATAGCATGGCCTCGAAGGTCCAGCGGTCAGAGTAGCTTCCGTCGTAGTAGTTGCTGGCGGCGTGCCTCGATCGCGCTACTTATTCCCTGTAAAGGCCTGGATCTCCTCCCGGAAGTCCGGGAAGTCCTTCATCAGGGCCTCGATGTCCCCGTGCTCGACGTCGGGCGCGTTTCCAGGTTCATAGACGTACTCCTCCCCGATCCGTTTTCGCATAAATGATGCCACCACCGAGCGTCCGGTGCATTTACAGACTTGCTCGTCTACCAGGGGATCGGACGCCGGTCGCGGAAGAAGCCACCGGTGGGACCGTTATTCGGAAGAGTAGCTGCCCAGACGGCCCCTTCGGCGCCCTCCTCGACCGGGCGCGGTGCGCGAGAGCCGCCCATGTCGGTCTGGACCCAGCCTGGCTCGACGGAGTTGACGAGGATGCCGCTCCCGCGCAGCTCGGAGGCCAGGATACGGGTGAGGGCATTGAGGCCCGTCTTGGAGACGCGGTAGCCGGGCGAGCCGCCGCCCATATCCTCGAGCGCCGCCAAGCCGGTGGAGATGTTGACGATCCTGCCGTACCCGTAACGCCGCATGAGCGGGATTGCCACCTCGCAGAGACGCCACGCGCCGAGCAGGTTCGCCTCCAGCGCCTCGCGCACGCGGTCCAGGTCGGCGTCCACGCCGCGCTGGCCGTTGTCGTTGGAGATCGCGGCGTTGTTCACAAGGACGTCGAGCCTGCCGAACTCCTCCTCGACGAAGGACGCGAGCCGGCCCACACTCTTCTCGTCGGAGACATCGAGCTGGTGGACCACCACGTTCCCGGAGAGGTCCTCCGCCGCCGCCCGGCCCTTCTCCTCGTCCCGGGAGCCCAGGATCGTCGTGATGCCCCTCCCGGCGAGCTGGCGCACGATCTCCAGCCCTATCCCCCTGTTACCCCCGCTCACCAGCGCGACGCTCCCGTTCTCCACCATGCAGCCTCCTGTGATCTCGCCAGGGATCAATGTTACACAAGGGGACGCGCGGCAGTGCGGCGTATACTCTCGCCGGAGCGGCGGGCGGGGAGGGCTTTCGTTTGGACGAGAATCCTGGTGGACGCGGGGCGGCGGACGCTGTCGAGTTTACGCTGGAGAGACCGTTCGCGAGCCTGCTTTCTACCACGCGCGACGTGCTCCTCTCGCCGCGGCGTTTTTTCGACGAGCTGGCCCCGGACGGACCGCTGTGGCCGCCCGTGCTTTACTTCTTGATCTGCTACCTGGCGACCACGCTCATCAGCCTCGTGGCGACTGCGGCTCTCTTCGCGGTGCCGGCGGTCTTCGTAGCGGCGGCCAACCCCTCAGAGCCGCGAGCCGCGACCTCGGGGCTGCTGTTCTTCTTTCTCGTCTTCGTGCTCCTGTCCCTGGCTTTCTTCGTACTGGTAGGCGTGCTTTTCTTCGCGAGCGTACCCCTCCAGCACGCCTTCGTCATCCTCATCGCGGGGCGCGACCAGCGGGGCTTGAGGGCTACCCTGCGCCTCTCGTGCTACGCCGTCGGAGCGCCGGTCGCCCTGGGCTGGATCCCCATCGTCGGCCTTCTGGCCGCGCTCTACTGCTTCTACCTCTACACGACCGCCCTCAGGCGGGTACATCGGATCTCGACCAGGAGGACCCTGGGAGCCATCCTGATCCCCCTTATAATCCTCCTTATCCTGGCGGTGTTCATCATCATCCTCGCCTACAGGGCCGCGCAAGGCGAGGATCTAACATTCGGCATTCGGTGATAGATCCCCGGAAGCTTCGAACCTTTCGAGCCAGGAGGGTACCGGGATCCCTGTCAACCAGCGTTTCCTCGCAGGCTCGCGAACGCAGCCTCGACGGCCGCCCGCGGGGATGACGCCGCGGCGACGTGCTCCCCGAGGTCCCAACTCTCCAGGGCCACGACCGGACGCCCCACTTTGAGGGCTAGTCCCATCTCCGACAGCGTCCCGTACTCGCCACCAACGGCGATCACCACGTCCCCCGAACACACTACCGCCAGGTTTCTCGCGTGCCCGGTGCCGGTGGGTATGGAGTAAGTGAGATACTCGTTTGCACTCTCACGGTCCTCGTCGGGCAGGATTCCGATGGCTACGCCGCCAGCCTCCGTGGCTCCCCGCGCGGCGGCCTCCATCACGCCGGAGCGTCCGCCGCAGACGACGATCCCACCCCGCCCGGCGACGAGCCGGCCGACCTCCCTGGCCTTCTCGTAGAGCTCGCCCGAGGCTTCGCCTGAGCCCACCACAGACACGTACGGCGCAGGGTTCACAGCGTCGGGTAGCGGTCCACCTGGCCGAGCAGGTAGCGCAGGAGAGAGACGGCGCCGTCCTTGCTCAGGGGCTCGTTCCAGTTGCCGCACTTGGGGGACTGGATGCAGGCGGGGCAGCCGCTCTCGCACGGGCAGCGGGTGATGACGCCAAGAGTATCGCGGGCGAGGGACTCGAAGGCGTCGTAGCCGCGGCGCGAGATGCCGACGCCGCCTGGGTAGCCGTCATAGACGAAGATCGTCGGCAGGGTCGTCTGGCGGTGGATCGGGGTCGAAAGCCCGCCTATGTCAGCCCTGTCGCACATCGCGAAGAGGGGCAGGAGCCCGATCATGCCGTGCTCCCCGGCGTGTAAAGCTCCACCGAAGCTCTCGAAGCTCGGCCTGGCTCCGCGGGGGAGGGGCGGCAAAGTCACCCAGAACGCCTGCGTCTCGAGGATAACGTCCGGGAGGTCCAGGGGATAGACTCCCACCTCCCTATCGTCGGCCACCCTTACCTTCTTGTAGAACGTGACGGAGTCCGTCGTCCTCGCCCTACCCCAGTGGAGCTTCGCCCCGTTCGCCAGCTCTCGCTCCTCGATTCCTCCAGGATCTCCACGTCCGTCTCGACCCTTGGTCTCGTGTAGTAGCGGTTGGGGACGCGGCGGGCGAGGGCGCGGTTGGCAGAGGTCGAGCTCGTCGACCTCGTAAGCCGTCCCGCGGTGCAGGTAGGTCGCGCCGGGATGCAGCTCGCTCGGGGCGCGGGAGGCCTCCGCGGTCCCGATCAACTCCCCCTCCTCGTCGGCTATGAGTACAGTCTCGGAGGAGGCGGACCGCAACGAGATCCTGCGCGCCGGACTGTCGGCGCCCGCGTACACCAGCCGCCCCCCGCTCGCCGCCAGCGCCCTACCAGCCATCCCCTGAAGCACGTCCCTGTAGGCGGGCCCGAAGTACTCCTCGTCTCCGCATCGAGCGGCGCCTCGTGCGCGGCCGCGAGCAGGTGAGGGCCGAGGATGTATGGGTTCTCCAGGGTAACGCGGGCGGCCTCGACGCGGCGGCCGAGCACCCTCTTCGGGTTCTCGTAGAGGTACTGGTCGAGGGCATCGCGTCCGGCGATGTAGAGGGCGAGCGAAGGGTCGTTGCCGCGCCCGGCGCGGCCCCACTGCTGCCAGATGGAGGCAACGCTCCCTGGATAACCGCAGCAGACGACGGCGTCGAGCGCGCCAACGTCGACCCCGAGCTCCAGCGCGCTCGTCGAGACGACGCCGAGGAGGTCCCCGCGGAAGAGGCGGCCCTCTATCTCGCGCCTCTCTCCGGGCGTGTACCCTGCCCGGTACGGCGAGATGCGGCGCGCCAGGTCAACGCCGACCCGGTCGGCGGCGTAGCGGTAGATGAGCTCCGCTCCCTTGCGCGTCCTCGCGAAAGCGATGGTCCGTACACCCTGGGAGACCAGGTTTGCGAAGACGAGCGCCCCCTCGGTGAGCAGGCTGCGGCGCTCGCCTTTCTCCTTGTCCAGGAGCGGCGGGTTGCGGAAGATGACACGCCGCTCCCCGGACGATGCCCCGTCCTCGTCAACGAGCGAGAAGGGCAGCCCCGTGAGGCTCTCGGCCAGCTCCTGCGGGTTGGCTATCGTCGCGCTCGTGAGCACGAACCGCGGGTCGCCGCCGTGCATATTGGCGACCCGCCGCAGCCTCCTCAAGACCGCAGCGACGTGCGAGCCGAACACCCCGCGCAGGACGTGGGCCTCGTCCACGGCCACTATTCGCAGGTTGCGCAGGAAATCTGCCCAGGCCTCGTGGTTGGGCAAGACGCCGACGTTGAGCATGTCGGGGTTGGTGAGGACCACGTTCGCGCGGCGTCGCACGTCGGCCCTTATGGCCTGGGGCGTGTCGCCGTCGTAGGTCGCCGGGTGGACGCCGCGCAGCCCGAAGGCCCGTATCTTCCCCAGCTGGTCCTGGGCCAGCGCCTTCGTCGGGTAGAGAAACAAGGCCCGGCTCGCCGCGCTCTCGAGCGCGTTCTCGAAGGCCGGTATCTTGTAGCACAGGGACTTGCCGCTCGCCGTCGCCGTCGCCACCACGACGTTCTCCCCGGCCCACACCCGCTCGCAGGCTTCACGCTGGTGGGAGTACAGCCGCTCGACCCCCTCTCTGGAGAGAGCCGCTATGAGCTCGCGGTGCAGGTCCGGCGGCTCTACCAGGTTCGCCGGGCGCGGGGGCAGGCTCGCGACGGTCTCTCCTAAAGCGTCGACCGCGCCGCGCCCGATCCCGGCTAGGGACGCCGGTCCACGACCCCTGGCTCCTGGCTTGCTGCGCGCCATCAAAGAGTATTTCGGACCAGGAGCCGGTATTCTGAACTAGAGCTCACGCCGGCCGACGAAGGCCCGGCCCAGAGTTACCTCGTCTGCGTACTCGAGGTCCCCGCCTACAGGCAGACCGGAGGCGAGCGCAGTCACCCGCACGGGCAGGTCTTTCACCTCCTGGGCGATGAACATCGCCGTCGCCTCGCCCGTGGTGTTCGGGTTGGTGGCGATTACGAGCTCTCTGGTGCCCTCCTTCTCGATGCGCGTCAGGAGCTCCGCTATGCGGAGATCCTCGGGCTCGACGCCGTCGAGCGGCGAGAGGGAGCCGCCAAGGACATGGTAGAGACCCCTGTACTCGTTAGTGCGCTCGATCGGGCCTATGTCGTAGGGGTCCTCGACCACGCAGATGGCGGTATGGTCCCGCCGCTGGTCGCGGCAGATCTCGCACTCCTCGGCCTCGGTCAGGTTGAAGCAGCGCCGGCACGGTTTGATCCGCTCCTTCACCTCTCTAAGAGCCTCGGCTAGCCCGAGCGCGTCCTCCTGGCGGCTCCGGATAATGTGGAACGCTATACGCTGGGCGCTCCTGGGACCGATGGAGGGGAGCTTCGAGAGCTCGGTTATGAGGCGCTCTACCGGCCTCGCGTAGGTCGCCAAAGAGCCTCTACATCCCGGGCAGGCCCAGATCCCCAAGCCCGCCCGTGATCCCGCCGAGCTTCTTGGAGGCGAGCTCCTGGGCGCTGGAGAGCGCCTCGTTTACCGCTGCTATGACCAGGTCCTGTAGCCCCTCGACGTCCTCGGGGTCCACTACGTCAGGGTCGATCTCGATCGAGACCAGCTCGAGCCCGCCGGTCATCGTGGCCTTCACAGCCCCGCCGCCCGCGCTCGCGGTCACTGTCTCGCGGGCCAGCTCCTCCTGCGCCTGCTGCATCTGCTGCTGCATTTGCTGGACCTGCTGCATCATCTTGTTGACGTTCTGACGTCTTCCCAAACCGGGATCTCCTCTCCGAACGCACCGCTTATCTTCAAGCCACCGTCTGCCAAAGCCTCGACGGTGAGCTTAAGTATAACGTACACTTTGCGACGTTCCTCTGGGGAGCTGATCTGAAAGCGAAGCGCATGGGTCCGAGGCTGTCCTACAGGAATAGATGGACGGCCAGGAGGACTACGTTCCGCCAGAGGCTCACCAGGTCGCAGCCCACCACCCGGGCCGGGGCATCCTTAGCGGGGCCCTGGCCTTCTCTATCGCCGGCTTTCTCTCGGAAGGTTCGGATCCCTCTTGCTCGTAACGCTCGCCGTAACGCTCTAGAGACGATCGTCCTGTAGAGTTGGGTTGTGAGGGAAGAGCAAGCATCCCTGCGCTCTTGCCGGTGTGCATACTCGCCTCCGCCCTTAGCCTGGTGCTGCGTTACAGGCGTTCCGGGGGGGTGGTGCGGCAGCAGGTCAAGTGGGTGGCCTTCGCCGCTTCGTTGGTGGGCGTGCTACCTGAGCGTCGTGGTCGTAGGGCTCTTCTTCACGACGGAAGCTGCCTGGGGTAGCGAAGGAACGCCACTGCTGGTGAGCGTCCTGCAAAATGTAGTTCTGTTGAGCTACGCGAGTGTACCCGTGGCCGTGGGTTTCGCAGATACTCAAGTACCGTCTCTACGACATAGACATCCTCATAAACCGCACTCTCGTCTACGGCTCCCTCACCATCCTTCTGGCAGCTACCTACTTCGGAGGCGTGGTCGGCTTGCAGTACGTCTTACGCACCGTCACGGGCCAGGGATCCACCCTCGCGGTCGTGGCTTCCACGCTGGCCATTGCTGCCCTGTTCAGCCCGCTGCGTCGTTGGGTGCAGGCCTTCGTGGATCGCCGCTTCTATCGTAGGAAGTACGATGCGAGAAATGCCCTTGAAGCCTTCTCGACGACGCTGCGGGACGAGACAGACCTGGATGTGCTGAGCGGCACCCTGGTGGGGGTGGTGAGGGAGACGATGCAGCCCACTCACCTCTCGCTGTGGTTGCGCTCCGAGACGGGCGTGAAGGGTGACGAGGGCTAAGGCCGCCTAGTGTCCCTCGTCGAGCCGCCCCCTGCTCCGTGCCTCTACCGCTGCGTGGGAGTTCTCTAACCTGAGCCGCAGAGCGCCGTAGTTCGGATCGGTCAGGTACGCGTTGGCTTCAGCATCCAACGGGCCCTTGAGCTCGCAGGCGGAGAGAAGCCCGGTCGCAAGCTGCGACTCGTCTTCCCGAAAGAACCGGAGGCTCTCTTCTCAATCCCAGTTTCCGGCCGACAAGAGGCGGCTTGAGGCGAGATTTACGGGCCGGGCATCTCAGACTCTCTCCTGGCCCACGTTCCAGGGCAGCGAAAAGGGTGTACTCGAGCCACAATTCATCGCGGATTCATCGCTGCCTGTTAGGGTGCACACTGGGCGGGAGCGCAGTGGCAGGTTTCTTACCGTCCCTCCAGATGCGCCCCGCCCTTCCCCGCTGTCCCCAAAGAGGTTTCGAGCGTACCCAGCGAACGGGAGAAGCAGGGCATTCTCTAGCGGGAGCCCGGCCCTGCTTCCTGAAAAGGAAGCGGACTCAGGTTACCCGGCCGGATTGATCGACGGTGATGGTTACATAACCCGGCATGACGCCGAACGCCTTCACTGGAGCGTCGACGCCACCATTACCGGCAGAGAGATAATCGACGTGACGTTTCTTCTGCCGCCCACGTTAGCCCACTCCGTCCTGGCCGAACAGACCGCGCTCCCGAGCCATCTCGAAAACCTCGTCTTCGCTGCCGATCTTATCATCGAGACCTGCCGCGTCCGGGGCCGTGCCGGGGCTGCTGGCTGCCTGCGAATCGTCCGCAGCACCGCGCGAAGCCTTTCCGCCGGTGGCGCGTCGCGCTGGCTCATCCCCGTCGGCCTCCATCCCCAACGCCGGGCCGCGCTCCGCGGCCTCTGAAGGAGCCTCGAGCGGGCCGTCGGCGATCTGGCATTCCAGGCGGGGTCTCACGCCGAAGTGCTCCTCGATTACCTCCCCCAGGGCATCTGCGTGCCGGGATTTCCTGGCTTCTCCGGCGTGGAAGTCCGACTCTTTGGGAAACTCGATCCGCAGAACGTTGTCCTCGAAGCCGACGGGACGTCCTTCCTGAAACACCGTGGCCGTGAGGGCCTGACGGTTCCGCTTCAGGTCTTCCATTAGCTGCCTCCACCGGGAGGACAGAGCCCCTACGGTCATCTGGGCACTCCCCGCGTCGCCGCCCGATTCATCCGGCGCGGAAGCCTCCGGCTCGCGCGGATCGTCAAGCAGCGGCTCTACTTCCGAAGTCACAGGATCGGCCGCCGTTGCCTCCTCCACTCTCGTGACCTCGTCGGCCATGATCTTGGGCGCCGCTCCGGCCAGGCTTCCCCTTTCGGCTGCCTGCTCCAGCGACTCCAGACGGCTCAGGAGGCTCTCGACCGAGGGCTCGGTGTAGTCGCGGGTCAGCTTGAGGAAGCAGAGCTCCAGCTCGAGCCTAGGATCACCGCCGCGCTTTATGCGCCCCAGAGCGCCGTCCAGCGCTTCGATGAGCCGCACGACCTCTGCCGTCGGGATGGTCTGCGCTTGCTCCTCGAGCGGCCCGCGCTCGTCGGCCCCGACCTCGGCGAGAGCGACCTCGGGTGCATGCGGCAGGAGCATCACGGTTCGCAGGTGCGAGATCAGCTCCCCGACGACCTGGCCGAGGTCCCTGCCCTGGTTCGAAAGCCGGTCCACGATGCGCAAAGCGTCTGCGGCCCTGCGCTCGTAGAGCGCTGAGGTCGTCTCGAGGAGAGGCTCGGGGCCGACGCTCCCGAGCAGATCACGCACCATCGAAGCCGTGATCTGGCCTTCCGCGAAAGAGGAGAGCTGGTCGAGGAGGCCTTCGGCGTCGCGGAAAGAGCCCCTGCCCTCGCGGGCTATGACCGTGAGCGCCTCCGGCTCTACCGTTATGCCCTCGGCCTCCGCTATCTCGGCCAGCTTCTCCTTGAGCGTCTCGACGGCGGGACGGCGGAAGTCGAAGCTCTGACAGCGGCTTATGATGGTAGGGAGCACCTTGTGTTTCTCTGTGGTGGCGAGTACGAATACGACGTGCTCGGGGGGCTCCTCGAGCATCTTCAGGAGAGCGTTGAAGGCCTCGGGAGTCAGCATGTGGACCTCGTCTATGATGTAGACCTTCATCCTGCCGGCCACGGGGGCGAGGTTCACCCTGTCTCTGAGGTCCCGGATCTCATCTATCCCCCGGTTTGAAGCCGCATCCATCTCGACCACATCGAGCGAGGAATTGTTCATGATCGCGCGGCAGCTCTCGCACGTCCCGTCCGGCTCCGGCGTCGGCCCCTGAGCACAATTCAACCCCATCGCGAGCACCTTCGCCGTGCTCGTCTTTCCCGTCCCCCTGGGTCCGGAGAACAGGTAGGCGTGGGCGACGCGGCCGGTCTCTATGGCCCGGCTGATGGTGCGCACGACCGGCTCCTGGCCGACGACCTGGCCAAAACGCCTGGGCCGCCACTTGCGGTAGAGCGTGGTGTGGTTCATGTGGATGAGGGGGCTGTAAGGCTCACGCAGCAAGTATACCGGACGACCCGGCGAGGACCATCGGTGCTCGACGCAAGGTCCTGGGCATAGGGCAAGGGCCGGGACTCTTGCGCCCCGGCCCTGTGAGCGTGATGTTTAGTCGGCGGTTCTCTAGGTGCTGAGCGCGCTCTCGCAGTTGGGGTCTATGGTGTCTCCGGAGTCTAAAAGAACACGTCGTTGTCCGCACCGCCGATGAGGTCCTCGCCGCAATCCACTGCGTACGACAACATCCACCAGGAAGGGCTCCGCCAGGAAAATGCCGCGCACCCCGCCGTCGACGGGCCCGAACCCGGCGAACTTCCGGCTGCTAGCTCCGGCCGAGCTACCCCGAAGCACATGAGGTTACCCGCTTAGTGCTGCTACCTCCCGGTCCTGACACGGTTCACGGGGCCTCATTGCCCGGGACCCGGCCATCAACGCCGCGGTCACCGATCTCTACCGAACACGGGCCGCCTCGGGCGGGGGTCTAGGCCCTGCTAGGCGATCGCAGGTACAGGGCATCGCCAGCTCCCCGCTTAGCGCGGCGGAGTGATTTTATCAGAGAGGCTCGAAGTTACAGGGCTCGGGCATCAAGAATTACCTGTAGATTGAAATCGGCTGCCTGAAAAGCGTTGCGAGGCTCCTCTGGCCCCTTACGATATAGATGGTTGGGTGAATAAGGCATGAAGAAGGAGCCGGAAAGTAACAGCTCCGGCCCCTGGACTTACCGGCTACACGACTTGTTGTTCCGCAGGCGGTTCCATAGGACTTATCCCAGGCTCATCGCTTCTGAAGGGGCCAGAAGGGCAGACGCTAACGAGCGAAAGACGGCGAGGAGGAGAGCACGGGTGCGATCTACGACCCAACATTGTACTCATAATGACGAGTGACCATCCCTACGCGTTAAGTGGCATGGTGGCGTAGGCTCCTAGCGACGCATGGCCTCCGGTTCGCCAACTGGTATGTGGGACGCCGATCTGCGGCCCTGCACGCAGAGAAGGCCTCACCGGCAAGTGGTCGCACCGCACCGGCCTAATCCACACTGAGGGCGACACCGATGCATTTGAGGAGTGGCACGCCTCGGGTGAGAAGGGGACGCTCCTCCTCTAGCGCGTGGCTGACGCGGAGTACACACTTTTCTTCGGAGGGAAGTTTACAAATGGCCTGAAGAACGCTCACTACGTTGCGCCGGGAGTGGCACAGTGGTTCGCTTAGCTCGAGCCGTTTAACCGCGAGGATGAGTTCTACTACTCCATAGATGGCGACCACAAGCGCACCGTAACTAGGGGAGGAGATTGGGAGCACAACGAAACGGGCGTGCTGGCTGGCTTTGCCGAGACCTTCATCCGTACCCATCGCACAACGAATGGCTGGTTCGCTTGCGTGTGGCCGCACGCCCCGCACGGGCCCTACTTTCCCCTCGATAGATACAAAGACGATTTCAGGCGTCAGGTTTCGCCTACCGAAGCTGACCCCGACTTCAACGAGCGCGACGTTACGGACAAAGACCCTCTGGTCAGACGCTTGGGTCGGGATGCCACCAGAGCAGTGCAGCAGGAGCGCCACAGCGAGTACCGGGGCAAGAAGCGGGAGATTGAAGAGGTAGACGATCTCTTTGTTCAGTGTCACCGTGCTCTGGTGGATACCAACCAGCTAGAGCGCACTTACATCTTCTTCGTGACGGACAACGGTTACGAGTTCGGCGGACACCGGCTCGACAAGAAAAACTGGCCTTATGAGGACTCAACCAGGACGCCTTACGTTGTGGCAGGTCCCGACGTCCGTTCCGGCGTGCGCTCAGCCAACCTGGTGACGCACCTGGATCTCGCTCCGACCGTCTGCGGTATAGCTGGTGCAGATAGCAGCGGATTTGACGGACGCAACCTGATGCCGCTCCTGCGTGGCGACGATCCGAGCACCTTTGAGTGGCGCAGGTATCTGATGGTCGAAGCCGAGCAGCGTGGGTGGCACTCGGTGAGGAACGATCGATTCCTCTACGTCTTGTGGAACGATGGGTTCGAGGAGCTCTACGACTACCAGGACGATCCCTACCAGCTAGACGGTCGCATCGTGACGGCCGAGGAGCAGGCGGTAGTTGAGGACATGCGGCAGAGGCTTGCGGTAATGAAGAGTTCCACAACCCCACAAGAGTACAAAGCGGCGGAAGTCTAGCGGTCGGCGAGCAAGCCCACTGCAAGTGTACCGGCCGGGTCCACTTCTCCGGTGAAGCTGGTGTTCGTGTACGGGTATCCCAAGCCGTGAATCTGGTGGGCTTCGTACGAGTTCCTTCGTGCAGCTCCTAGAGAGGGGGTTGCGGCGGAAACAATCGAGGCGTGTCTGGGGAATACACGACAAGCTCACCATGGCAGAAGCGTCAGATCGTCTCGCTGACCAAGGAGGTTACACTGTGCCAGTTGCTGATCATGATCTACTAAGTGGGGAGTGAGCATGACCTTGGAGGTGAGGGCGTAGCGGGCCCCGTGTACCTCATTCAGTACGCTCACGAACGGGGCAGGAAGGTCGAGAGATCCGTTGAGGCTCTCTTCAACGCTGCTAAAACGTCCTTCAAACCAACGCGCTGCCCTTCCTGGTCCCCAAGGTTCTCAAGGTCCAGTCTCGAGCACAGATCGGCTCCTGGTTGGCCGAACAGCGGACTTCCCCCTTCACCCCAGATTAAGGGTTCCTCACCCGAGCGCCACTGCAACGAGTCATTCGGCTCGATTCTTTCGAGAAATACTCAATCTTAACTACGTCCTAAGGCCCTCCGGTTAACGGCCAGATAACGGCCGCCTCCTAAGCTGTCCCCAAGACGCAAAAGACGGGACAGCCTAAGGAAAGGAGAGCGGCCATGAACAACCCCTACTACCTCCACTCCTGGAGCACGGATTACCGCACGCAGGTCATGGACGAGGCGCGGAGGCGTGATCCCCTCGAGCGGGAGCGCCGGGAGACCCGCGGATTGCGGCGTTTGGACCTTACTTGGAGAAACGTGCTGGCGCCGCTGTTCCTTCGAACCAGGACGGCCGGGTAGCTCATCATGAGCCACCCTAGGGACGCGGCTTCGTTGATCTGGCCCAGTGAGCTGTGGCACCGCTCGCGGGGGGAGGTGGACGAACTGGAAGACGGGGCGGGCGACCTCGGCACGCCAGTGTGCCAGGAGGAGATCCAGTGCGCTCCCAGACGGCAGGCCGATGCGAAAGACAGTAGGAGGGCAGGACGGAGGTTTAGGTGTGGACCAGATGAGAATGGCGCTCTACAGCAAGGCCTGGAGTCTGTCTTGCTGGCGCATCAAACGGCTCTTCAAGCGCAGAGGCTACGTCTTCGAGGTAGTCGACATAACCGACGACGGGTCGTGTGCCTTGCTGATAGAGAGCACTGGATGCAAGGCGGTGCCGCAAGTCTTCGTCGCCGGACGGTGGGTGGGCGGCTTCGAGGTCATCAAGGCACTCGACGCACGGCAACCTCGACCGCCTGGTGCGCGGCGAGGTATAGGCGTCCGGCATTGACGACTTTTCGAGAGTAGACCGCCACGTACTGCGCACCGAGGTCAAGACGGCGCGAGCAACCACGAAGGCCGCGAACGGCAGGCGACGTTCCGCGATCACGTAGAGGACTGGGATGCAGAACTCAGGCACGGAGCACGAGAAGGGAAAAGTCGTGAAGAGAACGGTACAAAGTTTGTCATTAGAGTTGCCCGCCGGCTATTACCTGGAACGGGACCCGGACGTACTGGTCTTGCGCCGCCTCGACGGCACCATGGTCGGCGCCTTCAGCGCTCGCGGAGTCGCCACCGAAGCCGTCCAGAGGGCTATCGAGGAATCCGCACGCGGTGAACCGTCCGCTGGGGATGAGGCTGCCCCCCGGCGTTGCGGGCACGCTTCTTCGGCCACTTCGAGCTCCTGTGCAACGAGGAGGTCATCCACCTGGGAACTAAGGGCAAGGCGCTTGCCATCCTCAAGTACCTTCTGGCCCACAGATCGCGGCCCGTCTCCCAGGACCACCTGATGGGCTGGCTGTGGCCCGATTCCAACCTCAAGAAGGCCCGGTGGTCCTTGAACTCCGCCATCCACGGCCTGCGCAAGCTTCTCGGGAGCTGCCCGTCGTCCGCAGCCGTGACCTACGTTCTTCTCGAGGAGGGCTACTACCGCTTGAGCCCGGAGATCCAGGTTGCCACGGACGTGGAGGAGTTCGACGAGCGCTACGAGCGGGGACGCCACCTGGAGCGGGCCGGCCAGGCGGAGGAGGCCGCCACGGCCTACGAGGAGGCCGTTGGACTCTACAGGGGCGACTACCTCCTCGAGGACCTCTACGAAGACTGGACCATGGTAGAGCGCGAGCGCCTCTCTAACGCCTACGGGGACATGCTCGACTCGCTCGCCGTCCATTACCTGCAGAGCGGGCAACTGAGGGAGAGTGTGCGCTGCTGCTACCGGGCGCTGGAGAAGGACCGCTGCCACGAGGACAGCCATCGCCTCTTGATGCGCTGCTACGTGCAGCTCGGCCAGCGGGGCAGGGCACTAAGGCAATACCGCTTGTGCGAGAGGATCCTCGACCAGAAGTACGGCACGGCCCCCTCGCCTGAGACCAGATCCCTGCGCCGGAGCATAGCCTCGGGGGAGGCGGCGGGCTGAGGCCCGGAACCGCGAGAGCACACACAGCGGGCATGGAGACGCTCCTTCGCATCGGAGAGCTTCGAGAACTCCCCGAATGATGAAGCACTCCATGCCCGTTTGCTTACAGGCGCGTTCCCTATTGGCGCAAGCTCTTAAAACCACTTTACGCACCAAGGGCTAGACAGCGGCCGTGGGTCTCCCCTGTGCATCTCCAAACTGCCCAGAGCCTTGTCGGCCGCGCCTAAGGAAAGAGATTACAGCAAGTCACGAACCGCTCATCTGCCCCAACGCAAGCCGCTTGCACAATTCACCACACCGAGTAGCGCTGGACCGCTGCCTCGTCCCAACTCAGGCCAATCCCAGGCACCTCCGAGATACAAGCGCGTCCTCCCTCTACCTTCAGGGGCTCCTCCAGGATCGGGTCAGCCCAGTCGACATACTCCAGCCAGTGGCTCGTCGGACTCACCGCCAGGAGGTGAGCGCTGATCTCCGGAAAGAGGTGGCTGGAGAGCGGAAGACCTGCGGACTCTGCCAGGGCTGCGGCTCTGAGCCAACCCGTTACCCCGCCGATCTTCATAGCATCCACCATCGCATAGTCGGAGGCACCAGCTTCCACGCTCTTGGTCATGTCATGCGCTCCCCACCAGTTCTCTCCTATCTGGATCGGGGTCTTGGCCTCGCGCCGGATGTGTGCGTGACCAGAGTAATCGTCGGCGCGGGTCGGTTCCTCTATCCAGTAGAGCCCTTCGTCATCTAGGGCCGCGGCGCGAATCCCCGCCTCCGCAACAGAGAGTGACTGGTTGTAATCCGACATGAGCACAACATCCTCACCGGCAGCGCCCTTAACTGCTCGGACCACTTCGACGTCCGTCTTCAGCTCGGGATAACCCAACCTGACCTTGAGGGCGCTGAACCCTGGGCGAAGCAGTTCCTGGGCTTCTTGGGCAGCGCGCTCGCCTCCGATCATGCCCAACCCGCAGCTGTTGTAGGCCGGGATCTCTCGCGGCTCGCCGCCAAGCAGCCTGAGCAGGGGCATCTCGCAAGACTTCGCCAAGGCGTCCCAGGCTGCCATGTCGATGCCAGCCATTGCCATTCCCGCAAGGCCTTGAGGGCCCAATAGCCGGAACGCCATTTGGAGTTTCCGCTCGATTGCCACCGGGCTGAGGAGCTCACCCTCGATCATTGGTGCCAGGTTCAAGAGGAGTCTAGCCACCGGCTCAAGCACCACGGGCGTAGGGCAGAAGAGGTAACTGCGCCCTGTGATCCCTTCCTCGGTTCCAAGATCGATCAGAACAATCGCCGCCGTGCCGACCTCACCACCGCCGGTCTTGAGCGGCCGTCGCATCGGAACGTTGACCGCGCGAACGGTAAGGCTGCGGATAGAGAGTTCGGAATTGACATTCATGCGTATTCCTCCCTTTGGGGGTCGAGCTAAGCAATCTTATTACGCAGTACCACCCTAAACCGGCCTGTCACTCCGGTCAGTCCCCAACGAAGGCAGATGAGCAGCGTGAACAAGCCGATAGGACGACCGGAACCCATCCGGTCGCGCTGGACGCATCGCCGGTCGCAGCTCCGACAATTGACGGCTCCCTCTACACCGACCGGACGCGTTGTGTCGGCAACCGGATGGCATCAGGTCACGGAAAGCGGAGAGGGTGGGATTCGAACCCACGAGACGGTTCAACACCGCCTACGCGATTTCCAATCGCGCTCCTTCGGCCAACTCGGACACCTCTCCTGATGACGCGGGAAGAGTTTACCAAATCCTCACTGCCGGATGCCCGGATCTACTCTCTGAAGCTATCGGCCAGGGGCCGGATTATGTTCTTCGAGGCGTAGACGGCGCGCTCGTGCTCGTCTCCACCTCTACCGTTCGCCAGTCCCGCGGCCGCACGGAGCAGGTTCGGGTAACGGCCATTGGAGGATTCGATGCGATCCGCGAGACCCGAGAGGGCGATCGCCGCGCCTCTCCGCCCGGCCGGGTCGATCCCCGCGCCTATCGAGTCGAGGAGGGAAGCGTAAGCCTCGTCCCCAGAGCCCTTCGCGTCCCTCCGCAACGCCACCGCGAGGTCCAGCACGAATGCGATATCACTGGCAGGAGCGCCTCGCTGTTCTGGCTCGACAGGCCGTACCTCTTCGAGACGGATGTTCTTCATAAGTAGAGCCGCGCCGATGGCACACCCGACAGCGAAGAGCACGAACACGAAACCATCGTGGATGGAGTCTGAGAGGGCCTCGCGCGCAACCTGGATGACCTGCCTCACGAGCTGCTCCCCCCCGGGGAACGCAGATGCCGCACGGGTGAGGGCCTCCCTCGCTCCCTCGCTGACCAGAGCCTGCGGGTTCTGGAGCGCGGAAACAAGCCGCTGAGGGGCTTGGGGCGGGGCGTTATCTCTCAGCCCCTCTGCGTAGCCCTTCGTGACGATGGACCCGATCACTGCTGTACCCACCGTCGAGCCTATCGAGCGGATGAACTGCGTCGCCGAGGTAGCCACGCCGAGCATCCTCCTCTGCACGGTGCTCTGCACGGCTAAAGTCGCAGTCGGCATGATGAAACCAAGTCCCAGGCCTGTTACCGCGAGGTACAACGCGACGGTAGCCTGGGTCGAGCTCACATCCAGCGTGGTCAGCAGGTACACCCCGAACGTCATCATCACCGTCCCGAAGAGCGTGAAGGGCTTGACGCGCCTCACACGGGCGATGATCTGTCCTCCTATCACCCCCACGGCGGTCATGGAGAAGACCAGCGGGGTGAGGACGGTTCCTGAGCCCGTCGCGCTCTTGCCCAGAACCCCCTGCACGAACAGAGGAGTGTAGAGGATGACCCCGAACATCCCGATTCCAACGAGAAACATGAGCAGCGAGGCCGAGGCGAACACCCTGCTCCTGAAGAGCGACATTGGGATGACGGGCTCCGCAGCGCGCAGCTCGATGGGGATGAAGATCGCCAGCAGAACGGCGGATACCACGAACCCGATGATGACGCGCGTGGCGTCCCAGGCTTCGCCCTCGCCAACCCACGAGAGCGCGAGCAGGAGCGCCACGACGGAGGCCGTGATGGTGGCGGATCCGAGGAAATCTATCTTCGCCCTGCGTCGTTGGCCGCTCTGGGGTAGCACTATGGGCAGGGCGAACAGCGAGAAAAGGCCGAGCGGCAGGTTTATGTAGAACACCCACCGCCAGTCGAGGTTGTCCGTGATCCAACCCCCCAAAGTGGGACCAACCACGCTCGAGAGGGCGAATACGCTGAAGAAGATGCCCTGGTACTTGGCCCGCCGCGCGGGGTCGGGAAAGATGTCGGCGACCGATGTGAAGATGTTGGCGAAGATCATGCCAGCACCCAACCCCTGTATCCCCCGGAAGATTATGAGCTCGTTCATCCCCCACGCCGCCCCGCACAGCGCGCTCCCTACCAGGAACACCACGACGCCCGAGACGATGAACCACTTCCTGCCGTAGATGTCCCCGAGCTTGCCTATGACGGGGATCATCGAGGTGGAGGCCAGCAGATAAGCCGTGGTCACCCACGCGTACCTCTCGAACCCGTGCAGGTCGGCGATGATCTTGGGCAGCGCGGTCCCCACGACGGTCTGGTCGAGCGCCACCAGAAACAGCGCTAGCATGAGGCCCGCCACCGCGAGCAACGTCCCCCGCCGCCCGGACCGTACCGCTACGACGCTCATCCGGCGGACAGTCCTTGCAGATATGCGACCATGCCTTCTCCCCCGATCACTCTTTCATCCCCTCGGCGAGCAGGCCGAGCATCCGTTGCAATTCCTCGTGCTCCTCCGCGCTCAGGACCTCCCTGATGCGTCCTTCCACCTGGCTGTTGAGCTCCGGTAGCCTCCGCAGCCGCAGCCGGCCTTCCTCGGTCAGGTACATCCTGACCACCCGATTGTCCTCGGGGTCGCGCTCACGGCGCACCAGACCGTCACTCTCCAACCCCTGGCCGATCCTGGTGACCCGCGAAGGATCCACCCCGTAGAGACGGCTGATCTCCCCCTGCCCGATCCCATCCTGTCTGCTCAGGATCACCAGCACGAACCATTTGGGCGCGCTCAAGCCCGTCTCCCGCTCGACTAACGCCATCATCCGCTTGAACGCCAGCCCCAGCGGCGTCAACATCGGGATGCTCTCCCGAATTACCTCTTCTCGTCTCGACTCCGCCACTCCGGTCTACCGCTCCTCGCTCGTCGCAATTAGCATATCGCTATTATTTGCGAGCGCAAAGTTTGCTCTGTAAAGTTTTTTACAGAGACTGTACCGGGGTAGTCTGGAGCGATGGGGTGCTTCGGGGTTCTAGATCAAGCGAGATTTCTCTGAAGGAGGGGCCAAGTATACGGCTCGGTAGCGGCTTGCGAAGAGATACACGCTGAAAGCTTCGAGGTAGTCGCCTCCGGACCAGAACGATACCGTCCGTGTACCCATCGAGGAGCGTCCTGCGGGTTCAAGGGACCTCGCGCTCGACGGGGTAGCCGGCCTCGATCCAATCCTCCTTGCCACCCTCGTACTCGTAGGCGTTCTCGTAACCCATAGCCGTCAGCTCCCGGACGACCCGCGTCGAGGAGTGTCAGTTGAAGTTGGAGCAGTAAGCGACGATGAAGGCCTGCTCGTCCGGGACGACCTCAGCCGCGGCGCCAGTGTCCTGAAGCCGGATCGCGCCCGGCAAATGCCCCCGGCGGTAGGACGCTTCCCCCAGCGCCTCCAACAACACAAAGTAGTCCCCCCGATCCATCTTTGCCTTGAGCTCTTCACGAGTTATCGTCTTCACGAGCCTCCCCCCTCTCCTCCCTACTTGATTTTCCTACCCTATGGTATCCCGGCAACCGTGCGAGATCGTGACGCCCCGGTCTTTCAACCTCCTTAACCAAAGCTTCACCGATGCTTAACCAATGTGAGCGTCTCGAATGTTACATTTCAGGTTAGAGTAGAGGAACTGGCTGGTACAGGTCTTGCTACCACTCGTATCGGCCTTCCTCGACTCATTACCTCCGAGCCGGAGTCCCTCAATGGACTCCGGCTCTGTTCTTCTCACCAACTTCCTGAAATTAGGATCGCAGCCGCCTGCATCGTGTGTTGCCCTTCTAATGCGATATTGCTAAGCACTTTTGAGTCATGCGAACAATCGTAAAAAATGTGATATATAGTTTGAAGAAACGCAAAGAATGCACTATGTAGCGTTGACGATATTACATTGTGGTGAAAGAATGTGGTTCCCTTGAAGGAAAGGTTCATGGCTGGTAAGGAGGTAATGGTTTGAAGAAGGTAATATTGTTGGCAGCGGTCATGGCCATGGTTCTGGCCGCCGCCGCCCCGGCTTTCGCGCAGGCGACGGCCGTTGGTGGCAGCGTCCAGTACGTGGACTGTGACCAGATCCAGGCTGCGGCCACGGGTCAGTACAACACCAACAACCAGCAGAACCTCGCTGGTGTGGCGCAGGAGCTCGGCGTTAGCCAGAACCAGGTGCTCGCGTGCCTCAGCAGCATCGCTGCTGGCCGCAACGTGAACATCAACACCGCTTCGGCTACGGCTGCTGCTCCCAAGGCTGCCAAGGCTCGCCAAGGCTGCCAAGGCTCCCAAGGCTGCCAAGGCAACTGCTACGGCAACTGCTACGGCAACTGCTGCGGCAGCTGCTGCGGCACCTGCTGCGGCACCTGCTGCGCCTAGTGCGCCTGCTCCGGCCGCGCTTCCGCCCACGGGTGGTGCTCCAATACTGGCGCTCGGTGCCGGTGCCCTGCTCGTGGCCAGCGGTCTTCTGGCACGCAGGATCCTTCGGTAAGTAACCGGGAAAGGCTTTGAGAAGCGGGTCCCTTCGGGGACCCGCTTCTCAGCACGCTCCGGCTTCGCCTTCGCTTCTCAGCACTTTGCTTTTGTTTTCTGAGGGGCGGGCTCTCCCGAGTTCTTGGCGGGATCGATAAGTTTTGAAGAACTGGTGTAGTCTGCGGGGCGCAGTACCAGCACTGACATCTAGCGCTCCGTACGCTCCTCTCGCATCGCACCTCGTCCGCCCGCGCCGCCAGTTCTGTTGAGTTGCGCATCATGGCTCACCAAGCACGTGAGTTTTCAACCACGAGTTGCAGAAAGCTCCGCGCGGGTCTAGCCGCTCGACAAGACGGATGAAGTCGGGCATGCGCTCGTAGAGCGGAGAGATCGCTGCCGCGTCCGCGTTGAAGAGCTTGCCCCAGTGCGGTCGTGCTTCGAACGGGGCCGAGCGCGCCCTCGAGCTGGACGAGCATATCCTCGACGGCGTCTCGCTCGGGCTTCCAGGTGAAGTGGATGCCGACGGTGTCTTCCCCGTAGTTCATGCTCATCCATAGCCGGTCTGCAGCCACCGCGCGAATCTCGGAAACCTGCAATAGCGGTCGGACCCGATCCGCGAGGGTGCGCACGGCCTCTATGGCCTCCACAGCGTACCGGCGCGGCAGCAGGTACTCTGACTGTATCTCCTCGCCGCTGCTCGGCGTAAAGCCCATACGGAAATGCGGCAGGCGGTCGGACCAGAGGCCGGGCCTGCCCAACTGCGGCGTACAGGAGGCCGCGTCGAGCTCGAGGATCGGGTGCCGATCGACTGCTGCCGCGACCGCGCCGAAGAGGTCACTCATCGATCTGCTCCGGCTCATCCGTCACCCGGCTCTTGACCCAGATTTGATCCGTGGTCTCACCCCAGCGGGTGAAGACGCTGACGCTGTAGCCGCACGAGATGATCTCGTCGAAGTGCTCGAAGAGGGCGTCCCAGCTCAGGCCTTCGAAGACCCGCTGGCGCACCTCGTAGGCAGGCTCGACGTCCAGGGTGATCCGGGTGACCGCGCCGAGCGCGCCGAGCCCGACCACGAGGCCGTCGAAGTCGGGCTCGCCTCGGGAGGCCTGGATGATCTCACCGCCGGACGTAACGAGCTCCAGGCCGGCGACCGCGGTCGCGAGGTTGCCGTTCGCGACGCCCGAGCCGTGCGTCGCCGTCGCCACGGCACCCGCAACAGAGATGTGGGGAAGCGAGGCCAGGTTATGAAGTGCCACGCCCTCGGCGCTCAACGTCTCCACCAGCTCGCCGTACCTCAGCGCCCGCGTTGAATGAGACCGTGTTTGCCGCGTGGTCGACGGCCACGTCCATTGGGCATAGCGCTCCGAGCGTTACCAGCTCCGAGGAGTCGGCGATGTCGTTGAACGAGTGCCGGGACCGAGGACCCGCACGCCGGGCGCGTCGGCGATGATCTCCCTCACCTGCTCGAGCGTCGCGGCCGGTGCAGCTTCTCGCGCCCGGTACGTGTAGTTGCCGGCCCAGTTCTTTCCCTTCCAAGCCACTGCACCCCTTGCTCGATCTCTGCTTCGCAAACCCCATTATGCCTGGAAGCCGCTCTCCGGCTCTTCTTCACCGCCCTCCTTTGCGTCTCATCTCCGCCTTCTCGGCACGGCGCAGACCGAAGAGGGCCCAGAGGGCGAAGGTGAAGACGAGGGCGAACCCTATGGCATAGGCCGGGAGAGAGCTCGTCGGTTCGCCGGCGAGGAAGCCACGCGCGGCGTCGAGGATGGTGGTGAACGGGTTCAGGCGGGCGATGGTCTCTATCCAGCCCTGGAGCAGGTTCAGCGGCACGAAGACGGGCGCGAGGAAGAGGACCATAAAGATGGGAGTCCGGATCACCGGTCCCGCCTGCTGGGTGCGCATCAGCATCGCCACCCCCGCCCCGAAGAGCGTCGCCGCGACGTTCACGAGGACGGCGAGCCCGATCAGGCCGAAAAAGTCGAAGCCTCCGCTTATGGGAATACCGGCGATGAGCGCGATGATGGTGACGAGCGCCCCCGTTGTGGTGACGCGTACCAGCGAGGCTATCGCGTAGCCGAGGATTATCCCGGAGCGGTTCGAGGCGGCGAGCATGAGCCTCCTGGCGAAGCCGTTCTCGAAGTCCCCGGCGATCGAGAACCCGGTGAAGGCCCCGCCCATCGCGACCGCCTGTAAAAGCGCCCAGACGTACTGGAAGGCGATGTATCCCGCCGGATAGTCGAAGCCGGGCACGTCGCCTACCCTCGTGAGCCCTCCGGCGAAGGCGACGAAGAAGAAGATGGGGAAGAACGCCGGCGCCAGGAAAGCGGGGTTGGTGAAGTACTTGTAGATCTGTCGCCCGGCAACGGCCCCGGCCACCCAGAAGAAGCCGCCCACAGCTACGCCACCCTCGTCTTCAGAGATGCCGCCGCCCCGGCAAGGGCGAGCGTGACGATGGCGGTCGCGCAACCGAAACCCAGAGTGAGAGCCTGCGCGTCCCAGCCGGTTATGACCAGGCTCCTGATACCTTCAACGAGGTAGGAGATCGGGTTGATGGTGGCTATGAAACGGAACCAGTCGGCCTCGATCAGGTCGCGCGGCAGATTGATGCTCGACAAGAAGATAGCGACGAAGAATAGCGGGAACGCGCTCTCGACCGCCTCGACAGATCCGGTCCTCAGCGCCAGGATAGCCCCTAGCCCCCCGAACCCGAGAGCGACGAGCACAGTGAGAAACACGATCACGACCATCCCGAAGAAGCCCGACCGCACGTCTACCCCCATGAGGGTCCCGACCAGGAGAAAGACGACGCCCTGCAGGAGTCCCAGAGCAACTATCCCCGCGAGCATCCCGAGGAGCAGCGATACCGGACGCATCGGGGTGAGCTTGAGCCTGTCGAAGAAGCCACTCTCGATGTCGCGGGCGAGGTCGGCGCCCGCCGTCACCGCCCCGAAGAGCGAGGCCTGGATGAGGGGGAAAGCGAAGGCAAAGTCCATGTAAGAGTCGGCCGGGAAGCCGGGGATACGAGCGGCGGCGTCCAGACCGTAGGCGTTGATGGAAAAGAACATCATCGGGAAGAGAAGGGCCGAGATTATGACGGCGGGCTGGCGCACCGTCCGGAGCACGGAGCGCTGCGCTATGGCCGCGATCTGGGTGGGTAGCGAGGAGCCCATTCTAGGTCTGGGCCCCCTCGCCCGCGCCCTCGAGCGAGCGTCCCGTCTTCGCGAGGAACACGTCGTTCAGGGAGGGCTCGTCGAGCCTCAGGTTGGACACCTCGAGGCCTTCGGCGTCGAGGGCGCGCACCACGTCGGCGAGACCGCCCTGGTCGAGGCGGACGGCGACAGCGCCTGGCTGGGCGGGGATCTCCTCCCCGAAGCGCCCTAACGTCCTCGCGACGGCGATACGCCCCCCAGGATCAGACGGTGTCACCTCGACGCTGGGGCGTCCGATCTCCGCCTTCAGCGCCTCGGGCGTTTCCTCGGCTACTATACGTCCCTTGTCGATGATCCCAACCCGGTCCGCGAGCACGTCCGCCTCTTCGAGGTACTGCGTGGTCAGGAAGACCGTAACCCCGTCCTCGCGCGCGAGCCGGCTCACCTCGGCCCACAACGCGCTGCGGCTCTGGGGATCCAGGCCCGTCGTCGGCTCGTCGAGAAACAGAATGCTCGGCCTGTGCACCAGCGCGAGTGCGAGGTCCAGCCGCCGCTTCATCCCGCCGGAGTAGCCGCGAACCCTCCTGTCCGCGGCCTCGGATAGCCCGACGCGCTCCAGGAGCTCGGCGCTCCTCTTTTCCGCTCGGCCCGCGGCAGGCCGTGCAGCGCGCCCTGCAAGCGAAGGTGGTCGCGCCCGGTAAGGAACTGGTCGAGGGCAGCTTCTTGCAGCGCCGCCCCGATGGAGGCGCGCACCTGCGGTCCCTCCTCGACGATGTCGTACCCGGCGACGCGCGCGGTGCCGCTCGTTGGCGGCAGGAGCGTCGTGAGCATCAGGACCGTCGTGGACTTGCCGGCGCCGTTGGGGCCGAGGAAGCCGTACACCTCGCCCGGCTCTACGCGCAGGCTTATGCCGTCAACGGCCCGCGGCCCCTTCCGGAACTCGCGGACCAGGTCCTCCACCTCTATGCCGCCCTTGCGGCCCATCAACCGGTCTTCTCCCTCACTCTTTATCAACCGCCTCCTGGGAACGCTCTTAACCAGACCCCAGATTCTACGACGCGGCCTCGAGGTTGGTGAGCTTCTCGCTGACCTCCCACAACCTTTTTTGCGCCACTACGTCGTGGGGCTCTTCGTAGGAGGAGACGACCTTCCTGTCTATAAGGTATCTCCCGGTCATGCTTCCGGCTTCGGGCGAGGACGCGAGGTAGACGACGGTGTCCGCCCCCTGCTCCGGGGTGCGCATAAAGGGCTTGAAGGCCCGGAAGAGCAGGGTCCCGAAGGTGCGGTTGCCGTTGGCGAAGTTGGTATTGACGCCACCAGGGTGCAGGCAGTTGGCCACCACACCGGACCCTTCCAGGCGCTCGGCGAGCTCGTAGGTGAACAGGATGTTAGCCAGCTTCGTCATCCCGTAGACTTTGAAGGCGCGGTAGCGGCGCTCTGATTGGAGGTCCTCGAAGTCTATCCGCGCCCCACGGCGCGCCTCGGAGGAGACCGTGACGATCCGGCTCGGCGCGCTCTCCCGGAGCAGATCCAGCATAAGGTTCGTCAGCAGGAACGGAGCCAGGTGGTTCACCGCGAGAGTCATCTCGATGCCATCCGGTGTCTCGGCGCGCTGGGATTGAACCAGGCCGGCGTTGTTCACCAGCACGTCGAGCCGGTCGTACCGCTCCCTGAACTCCTCCGCCAGCCCGCGAACCTCCGCCTGCACCGCCAGGTCCGCGAGCATGAGGAAGACCCGCTCGTTGCCCGACGTCTCCCTGATCTCCTCGACGGCCGCCTCCCCGCGTTCCCTGTCGCGACCGGCCACAACGACCTCCGCGCCCATCGCGGCGAGCGCCGTCGCCGCCGCCCTGCCGATGCCAGAGGTGCCACCCGTGATCAGGACGACCTCGCCGTTCAGCACGCTACGCGCCTTCGGGCTTCGCTTGTCAGCACGCTCGGCTCCCTTCAGGGCCTCGCGCTTGTCAGCACGCTTCGGCCTTCGCCTCGCTTGCGCACCTCGCCCCCCCAGGCGACTTGTCAGCTTGTCAGCTTTTTGTTGGGGAGGCGTAGGCACTCCCGGGCACCTAGTACGATTATTCATTTCGAGGATTGGTGTAGTTAGCGTCCAGCACTCCACACGACCGGTCGTGGTGAGAGCTAGCGCGCCACTTCGCGCTCTTCGAGGTAGAAGGCGGGATCCCCGTCGATCATCCACAGCCAGTCCTCGTCGCCCCGCGCCTCCACGGGCGCCGGTACTTTAGCCCGCCGGACGTTCTCTTCACTCTTTATCATGGCTCTCACGGTCTGCCTCCTTCAAAAAGTATCGAAGCGTGGATTGCTTCGCCGCCTCTTCCAACGGCTTCCAGTAGCGGCGGCCATCCTCACGCACTACTCGGCCGAAGCCGGTGCCGGAGATGTGGCCGGCGGCGACCGGTATCCCGTCCGCCTCGAGCCAGTCCAGCAGCTGCGCGCGGGTGAACGCCGCCCGCTCCTTGTCCACGTCGAAGGCGATGTTCCACGTGGTCTCCGTCGCCTGGGCCGGATGGGAGATCACGTCGCCGAGGACGAGCGCCTGCTCCACGCCCGAGGAGACGAGCAGGCTTGCGTGCCCAGGCGAGTGTCCCGGCGTCGGGATCGCCGTGAACTCTTCGGTGAGCGCCTCCTCGCCGTCTATCAACCTCAAGACCCCGAGGTCCTCGAGTGAGGACATGGCCTTGCGCACATAAGGCTCGGCAGCCTCCCACTCGGCCTCCTGCGTCACGTAGCGCGCCCTGGGGAAAGCCGGCCCGCCGTCGGGCTCCAGGCTCCAGCCGACGTGGTCGCCGTGCAGGTGCGTCAGGAAGACGGTGTCCACATCGTCAGGGTAGGCGCCGTTCCTCTCGAGGTCCTCTATCAACCTGCCCCGCATCCCCATGGCGCCAGGCCCGATCCCGGTGTCCACTAGCACCACGCTCCCCGGCGATCTCAACACATAAGCACCGACGCGCCCGTAGAGCGTGCCCGAGTCGGCGAACGCCCACGGATAGCGTCCGACATAGGGCTCCCACTGATCCTCCAGGACTCCAGGGAAGAGCTGGCTCAACCTGAAAAATGGCCCCTCGATGTCGGTCAGCGCCGTGATCTCGACCTCTCCAATAATGAGCCTCTTCATGACGCCATCACTACCCTTGTACCTGACTATGATGTACAAGTTCACAATAACATTGACAACAATGAACGTCAACAGTAAACTGGGCAGGTCGAGTTACCAACGTGGACGTCGTGGGTGAGAGTGTGGAGACGCTGAGGGCTGGGTCGGCTGAGGAGGATCTGCGGCTGCGGCTCGTTGACGAGTTCGCCGGCTTCGGACCTTCCTACATGAAGTGGGTAAAGTCGCGATTACGAGACAGGGATCTGACCTACGCGCGGATCAGGTTAATAGGAGCGTTGCATTGCGGAGGGCCCCAGATCATGAGCGGCATCAGCGAGGAGCTCGGCGTCACGCGGCGCAACGTCACGGCGCTGGTGGACGCTCTGGAGGAGGAGGGGCTGGTCCGGCGGCAGCCACACCCGACGGACCGCCGGGCTACCGTCATCGAGTTGACCGAGGAGGGAGAGCGGACCGCCGGCGCGATGTACGACGAGCACAGGGAGGCGGTCGCCGAGCTGTTCGCGGAGCTCTCGGAGGAGGACCGGAGAGACCTGATCCGGGTGCTCGGGCTGTTGCGCGACGCGCTGCGGCGCGAGGGCTTTTCCTGCTAGCGGCTCACGGCCGGGCGACGAAGTCGATCCAGGCCGGGCGCAGGTCATGAGCGGAACGTCGGAACGCAGGATCACCGACCTCCCCACTCTCATCGAGGCTCTCGAACCCGAAGACCACGCCGCCGCCGGGCGCCTCTTCGACGTGGTCGCCACGACGGGCCGCCTCGACCCGCCCGAGGCGATGCGCGCCTGGATCGAAAGGTCCTTCGGCTCTGTCGAGGTGGTGACGGAGCAACGCATAGTCAAGGTAACGAACCGCGCGACCCTGGAGGGAAGCCTCTTTAACGGGCTGCGCGCCTCACGTCCGCTGGATACAGGCGTGAGCGTGGACCTCGAGCGCGAGATAGAAGCCACGGTCGGAGACCCGTTCTGCCGCCCGGAGGAGGGCACCCCCGCCGACGTCTTCGGGAGGGTGAGGGGCGAGTACTCCGTGACCGCCTCGAACGTCGCCAAATACGACGGCTTCCACGGCGTCGTCGTCTTCGACGACCACAACCCCCTCCACCTCACCCCCGAGAAGGTCTCCGACTACATTTCCGTGGCCCTCGAGTGGTGCCGCAGGGCTCTCCAGACCGACCCCGCGGCAAAGTACCCCTTCCTCATGTGGAACTGCCTCTGGCGCGCAGGCGGCTCGATCATCCACGGCCACGCCCAGGTAACAGTCACCCGCGGCACCCACTACCCGAAGATCGAGCGCCTCCGGCGGGCCGCGGCGTTTTACAGAGCCAGACATGGCTCCGACTACTTCGAAGACCTGAGCCGTGTCCACGGCGCTCTGGGCCTGGGCATTCCCGCCGAAGAGGGCGCCAGAGCCTTCGCGAGCCTTGTTCCTATCAAGGAGAAGGAGCTAATCGTGATAGGCCGGAACCCGGAGGACGAGGGCCTTCAACGAACGGTCGGGGCTCTGCTCCAGAGCTACCTCCAGACCCTTGGGGTCCGGGCCTTCAACGTCGCGTTCTACATGCCCCCGCTCACTCCGTCAGAGGAAGACTGGTCCGGGTTCCCCACTGTGGTCCACATGGTGGACCGTGGGAGCCCTGCCAACCGCACCTCCGACATCGGTGCGATGGAGCTCTACGCGGCCTCGGTGGTCGCCTCGGACCCTTTCAGGGTAGCGGACCTGCTACGCAACGGCCCGCTCGAAGACACCTAGTCGCGGCTAAACCGGCAGGTCCGCCCTGTCCCCCACCTTAATGCCGTGCTTCTCGAAGTAGCCCTGGTTGACCTCGAGGGCGTACCGGGCGGGCTCGGCGGAGACGTAGTGTGGCGGGTCGTCGTCCAGGGGTTTCATGTCCTGGAGGTCCACGATGGTGCCATCGGAGGCTATGTACGCAATGGAGAGGGGGATGAGGGTGTTCTTCATCCAGAAGGAAAGTACCTCCTCGTCCGGGTAGACGAAGAGCATACCCCTGTCTTCGCCGAGGGCGGTACGCTCCATGAGTCCCCTGGTCTGCTCGGGGGAATCGTCGGCGATCTCCACCCTCAGCTCGACCTTTCCGCCGCCGGAGGAGTCGATCGTCACGGTGCGCAGCTCGGAAGCGGTGCCGGTCGATTCTGCTTCCGGGGAAGCGCTCGCGCCTGTGCCGGACGATCCGGTGCCGGACGATCCGGTGCCGGAACGAACCGCAGCCGGCGAGGAGCAGCACGACCAGGAAGAGGGCTATTATGGACGCTCTCATCGCAGGACGAACTCCACGCGCTTGTTCTGGCGGCCCTTGCTCTTGTGGCCGGTTATCTCTATCTCTCCCACCTCGCCGGTGTTGGCGACGTGGGTACCGCCGTCGGCCTGGGTGTCTATACCCTCGATCTCGACGATCCGGATCATGCTCACCCGCTCGGGCACCAGGTTGACCTGGGTGCGGATCAGGTCGGGGTTCTCGAGGGCTTCTTCGCGCGGCAGCTCGTAAACCTTCACGGGCCGCTCTTCGGCGAGAGCCTCGTTCGTTAGCCGCTCTATCTCCCCGACGACGCCCGTGGTCCACTCCTCCGGGAAGGAGAAATCCATCCTGGCGCGGTCCGAGCGCATCTGGCCTCCCGTTACCTTCGCCCCGAAGTTCCGCCAGATGACGCCGGAGAGGACGTGCAGGGCGGTGTGGTGGCGCATGTGGCCGTAACGCCGTTCCCAGTCCAGGCTCCCCTCGAGCTCCCGCACCGTGTCGGGGATAGGGTTATCGAGGACGTGGATGACCTGGCGGCCTTCGCGCCGCGCGTCCACCACGTTAGCGTTGACAGGGCCGATACCCAGAGTTCCCCTGTCAGGCGGCTGGCCCCCGCCGCCGGGGTAGAAGGCGGTGCGGTCCAGTATCACCTCCCGCCCCGAGAGCTCGACGACCACGGCCTCGAACTCGCGCAGGTACGAGTCCCCGAGGAAGAGCTCCTCGGTCACAGCGCCAGGGTTCCGCGCTCGCGGCCGGAGAAGGTGACGACCTCGCGGTAGCCGATGTCGCGGACGAGCGGGAGGCTCTTCTCGTAGCCCATCCCGACCTGGTCGGCGGCGTGGGCGTCGGAGGAGAGGATGATGGGCACGCCGCGGCGATAGAACATCTCGAGGAGCTTTCTGGAGGGGTAGATCTCACCGACCGGCTTGCGCAACCCCGCGGCGTTCACGTCAATGACGATGCCCGACTCCGCCACGGCGTCGGCGGTCTCCTCGAGCATGCCGGTGATGTCTTCGTCCGGGTACTGGCTGAAGATCTTTATGAGGTCGGGGTGGCCGAGGACGTCGAAGCGTCCGGAGAGAGCGGCCGCCCGCACGTTCGCGTAATAGGCCTCGTAGAGGTAGTAGGTGTCCCACTTCTCGTAGATCTCTCTGTGGTCGGGGTGATCCACCTCCTCACCGTCAACCCTGTGCACGCTCCCGATGACGTAGTCGTAGGGGAGGGCGGTAGAATCGTGCTCCATCCGCTCCTCATCGCCGGGGACGAAGTCTATTTCTATCCCCAGGCGCAGCTCCACGTCTCGAGACTTCTCCCGCGCCTCCTGGAAGGCGGCCAGATCTATCTCGTCGAGGTATCGGTCATGCTCGGTGATGCCCATCTGTAGGATGCCGCGCTCTCTTGCGACCTTGCAGTAGGCGAGTATGTTCTCGACCGTCATCGGCCGGTCTCCGTGGGCGACGACGTGAAGGTGGTAGTCGATCAAAGGTCTCCTTAACAAGCAACGTCCAACGTGTTTATCTTATAGGATAGCTGCCGCATTTATCTGGGTAAGATGCTAATTGTGTCTGCTCTAAAGAGAGAAGCGCGTTGGCGGGTAAGATAGCCTACGCGGCCACCGTCCTGCTCACCGCGGGCGTGGTCGCCGCCGAACTACTGCACGCACACACGCTGCTCATCTTCGCCGTCTCCGCCCTCGCCCTCGTCGGGCTCGCGTGGGTGTTGGGACAGGCCACGGAGTCACTGGGGCACCACGCCGGGCCGCGGGTCGGGGGCATACTCAACGCCACCTTCGGGAACGCCGCAGAGCTCATCATCACCATCTTCGCGCTGGCGGCGGGCCTGACCACAGTCGTGAAGGCTTCGATCATCGGCTCTATTATCGGCAACGTCCTCCTCGGCTCGGGGCTAGCCTGCTTCTCGGCGGGCTCAAGAACGGCGCCCAGACCTTCTCGGCGACGATAGCCGGGATAAACGCCTCGATGCTCGCCATCGTCGCCGCCGCGCTCTCACTACCCACGATCTTCGCCGCCACGAACCCGGGCCAGGGCCCGCCACCCTGAGCGTCGAGGTAGCGGTGGTGATGTTCGTCCTCTACGTCCTCTACCTGCTCTTCTACCTCCGCAGCCCCGAGGGCGGCGTGGCCACGGGCGAGGGACACGCGCCGTTCGGGCGGGCGGCTTCGCTCGTCGTGCTGCTAGCCTCGACCGCGGCAGTAGCCTTCACCTCCGAGGCCTTCGTGGGCGCGATAGAGCCGCTCACCGAGGAGTACGGCATCTCCGAGCTCTTCGTCGGCGTCATAATCGTCCCCATAGTCGGCAACATCGCCGAGCACGTGGTGGGGGTCCAGATCGCCTACAGGAACAACATGGACTTCTCGATGGCGATCTCGCTGGGCTCCTCCATCCAGGTCGCCCTCCTGGTGACCCCGATCCTGGTCTTCCTCGGCCCCCTGCTCGGCCATCCTCTGCGGCTGGTCTTCACCCCGCTCGAGCTCGGCGCTCTGGGCGCAGCGGTAATCGTCACCGGCTTCGTCGCCCTCGACGGCCGCTCCAACTGGCTGGAGGGCGCAATGCTCTGCGGCGTCTACGTCATCGCCGCGCTGGCCTTCTATTTCTCGTAGGAGCGCACGGAGAACAACGTTCTCATCCCGGATTCCCGTAATAAAATTGCGGTGATAGGGACTCATGATCTGCGTCCCACCAATCTATAGGCAGCGGACGTGACGTACTCAGCCTGGCTCGATGACATACGTAGAGACGACATTGCCCAGGTTGGCGGCAAGGGCGCCAACCTGGGCGAATTGAGCCACGCGGGACTGCCCGTACCACCCGGCTTCGTCCTCACCACCAGGGCGTACGATGCTTTCGTCGAGGCTGGCGGCCTGAAGGGCGAGATCGTCGGCCTCGCCTCACAGGCCGACGGCCCTGCCGCTTTCGAGGCGGCAGAGGAGAGGATCCACGCTCTGTTCGCCCGGGGGGAGATCCCAGACGAAATAGAAGCCGAGATTCGCGCCGCCTACTACCGGCTGGCGAACGAGAACGGAGAGGCAGTCGCCGTCCGATCTTCTGCCACCGCCGAGGACCTGCCAGGCGCGAGCTTCGCCGGACAGCAGGATACGTACCTCAACGTGCGCGGAGCGGAGACGCTGCTCGAGGCGGTCAAGAACTGCTGGGCTAGCCTGTGGACGGCGCGGGCGATGGCATACCGGGCTCACGAAGGCATAGACCCGGCAACGGTCAGCCTGGCGGTTGTCGTGCAGCGAATGGTGGAAGCCGAGGCCGCCGGGACGTTGTTCACCGCCGATCCTGTGAGCGGCCAGCGCGACAGGACCATCATCAACGCGGCCTGGGGACTGGGCGAAGCGGTGGTTGGAGGACAGGTTACGCCGGACACGCTGGTGCTGGCGAAGGGCGGTAGTGGGCGCGTGATCTCGCGCAAGACAGCCGACAAAGAGGTAATGACCGCCTATTCCGGAAGCGGTGTGGAGGACCGGTCCGTGCCGGAAGCGAGGCGCCACCAGCCGGTGCTCGACGATGAGGCGGCCGAGGAGCTGGCGCGCTACGGAGCGCGGATCGAGGATCACTACGGCTCGCCGCAGGACATCGAGTGGGCGCGCGCAGGCGGGGAGTTCTTCATCCTACAGGCGCGCCCGATCACCAACCTGCCTTCTTTGCCGCTCGGCGACATACGCTGGGAACCACCGGTCCCCGGTTCGGCGTGGTGGCGCCGGCAGGTAGTCGAGAACCTGCCCGAGCCGCTCTCACCGCTCTTCGAGGAGCTGTACCTGCGCGAGGGCCTCGAGCTCTCGATCGACGACCTGATGGCGTACTTCGGGATGGATTACCTGCGCGTCGAGGACTTCATCGACCGGCCAATGTTCGCCACCGTCAACGGCTATGCTTATCTGCGAGCAGACTACAAGCTCAGGTGGAGCACGGTCCCGCCGATCCTGCGCGCAACGTTCGACGAGTTTCGGATGATGTTCGGGGACGAGATGCGGGCGTACTGGCGCGAGCAAGCGCTGCCCGCCTACCTGGCCAAGATCGAACGGTGGAAGTCAGTAGACCCGGCGAGCGCCCCCGATGAGCTTCTCCTTGCAGGCGTACGCGAGCTGGCGATGGAGGGTGGCCGCTACTGGTTCGCCTGCGCCCTGATGATAGCCCGCGCGAAGGTAACGGATGCGCTGTTGGGCCGCTTTCTCACCACGGCGGCGCCCGGCAGAAACCTGACCAGCGGGATGTTCCTGCGGGGTTTTCCGTCGCCGACAGTGGACGCCGAGACCGAGCTGGAGGAGTTGGCCGGGCAGGTTCGCGGCTCGGAGGAGTTGCGCGCCCTCGTCGCTACCACGCCTGCTGCGGGTCTGCCCGCAGCGTTCGAGGGTACGCCGGTGGGTCGGGCCTGGCTGGCCGCCTTCGCGCGCTACCTCGACCGGTATGGACACCAGGTCTACAACCTGGACTTCGTCGCACCCACCCAGGCCGATGATCCTCTACCGGTACTGCTGAGCCTCAAAGCTATGGTGCAGCAACCAGGGAAGGACTCGCGAACTCGCCAGCGAGCCATCGTCGCCGAACGGGACGCGCGCGTGGAGGAGACCTTGAGATCCTTCGATCCCCTGCGCCGCCGTCTGTTCCGCATCCTGCTCGGCTGGGCGCAGCGCTTCGGCCCGGACCGGGAAGAGGCACTCTTCTACATTGGAGCTGGCTGGCCCACCCTGCGGCGCCTGGCCCTAGAGCTGGGCCGGCGGCTGACCAAGAGGGGCTCGTTGCTCGCAGAAGGAGACATCTTCTTCCTAGATACCTCCGAGATCGAAGCCGCCATCGCCGCGCGGACGGGCGCCTGGCCCGATCTCGCGCGCCAGGCGCGCGAGCGGCGCGAGTTGCGCGAGTCCCGCAAGCGGCTGCACCCGCCGCCTGTGGTGCCGCCGGACCACAAGCCGCGCCTCGGACCTTTCGACATGTCCGTCTGGGAGACGCAACGGCGCAACGAGCCGGCAGGCGCGGTCCTGCGCGGCTTCGCCGTCAGCCCCGGTCGAGTGAGCGCTCCCGCCAGCGTCATCCGCTCGCCAGCTGACTTCTCGGAGATGGAGCCGGGCACGATCCTTGTGTGCTCCACTACTACACCGGCGTGGACGCCTCTCTTCTCACAAGCGCGTGGGCTTGTGACCGACGTCGGAGGCGTGCTTGCCCACGGTTCGATCGTGGCGCGCGAGTACGGTATCCCGGCCGTCCTGGGCACCGGCACCGCGACCACGCGCATCAGATCCGGCCAGACCATCCTGGTCGATGGTGATGCTGGCACAGTCACGCTCGTCGACGGAGCGGACGGGGCGGAGGCCGCGCAGCGTTCGTCTGAACCCGAGCCCAAGGGGCATGATCTCCCGAGTGCAAGAACTGTCGCTATGTTCGCTCTGATGGCCGGAGCTGTGATCGCGGTCCATGCCTGGCTGAGAAACCGGAATCGAGTATCCGGCACGCGCTCCTAGCAAGCCCGATCCAGACGGCAACCAGCGCGCATCCCCACTTCGCGTAACCCGGGATCATCCAGCGAGCCCGAGCAGCATTCTGTCCCTTCGGCGTCAGTCCTTCACGGCGGAGATACCGTACATCAGGGGAACGGCGGGCACGCGCTCGGGAGGAACCATCCGCCTTCCCGGTAGCTCGCGCATACCCGAGAAGGGGCGCTCTCCATTGACGTAGAGGTACTCATTCAACGTGGCGATCCTCAATCCTGCCGCGGCCAGCGCCGTAACGACCTCGCCGAGCCCCCACCTGAAGAGGTGGCTGTGATGAAGGTTCTCGAAGTCACGCGCTCCTTCGGCAAACCCCGCCGGCGTGAGACCACCCTCGGATTCCGCGACGTAGTCGCCCACACCTTCTTCTAGGAAAAGCCGCTCCCCGCCGGATGGGTAAGCTCTGGCGTGTTCCCAGCTCTCGTCGAACATGCCGTTCGCCGGGTGGAAATCCACCAGTACGAACCGCCCGCCGCCCGTAAGAACGGCGGCTATGCCCCGGGCCCAGGTGTCGAGGTCGGGTAGCCAGCAGACGACCCCGTAAGACGAGAATACGGTGTCGAAGCGCCGTCCTGCGCGCGCCGTCTCTTCGAGCCAGTCGTAGACGTCAGCGCGCTCGAATCCCGCGGGGATGCCGGCCTGCTTCGAGAGCCTGCGGGCGGAGGAGATCGCCGCGTCGCTGATGTCTACGCCGGTGACCGTTGCCCCGCGCACGGCCAGGCTCAACGAGTCGCCCCCGGAGTTGCACTGGAGGTGAGCAAGCGCCTTCCCTTCAAGGTCTCCGAGGAGCTCCAGTTCCTCTGGGAAGAGAGTGCTCCCACCCGCGCGCAGGAAACCGGCGAGATCCCCGCGGTGGCTGTCGTGCGCCCCCACCACCCCGTTCCACGAGAGCCTGTTCTGTTCCCTCAGATGCTTGCGTTCCACGGCCGGATTCTACACCGCAGCCAGCGCGCTCAAGACAACCGTTCGGCCACGAGCTCTCGCAGGACGCGCAGGAATGCGGCCGCTGTGTCCTCCCAGCGGGGCAGTTCTCTAGCGCGGCGGCGGGCGGCGACGGACATCCGGTCCCGCAAACCGGCGTCGTTCAGGAGGAGATCCAACGCCCCGCAGAGCACCTCGACGTCGCCCGGCGGCACGAGCAAGGCAGCCTCTTCGCCAACCACCTCGGGGACAGGACCTACGCTACACGCGACGACGGGCAGCCCGTGGGCGAGAGCTTCTGCGTAGACGACGCCGTAACCCTCATACCGAGAAGGCAGCACGAAGAGGTCTGCCGTGGCGTAGGCGACTGCGAGCGTCGCATCGTCCACCGGACCACTCACGGTGATCGAGCCCTCGGGTGCCTCCGCGATAGCGGCGCGCACGGAGTCCGCGTAGACGGGGTCTGCGTCCGTCTCGCCGACGAGCTCCAGTGACTTTCCAGGACGCTCGTGGAGCGTCCAGGCTTGCACTAGATCCAGAATCCCCTTGCGCGGGATCCACTGCGCGACGCAGAGGGCGCGAACCGTCTCGTCATTTCGGACAGGCAACTGCGTCCCATCACCCTTCGGAAGGCGGTCGAAGCCAGGCGGGATAACGCGGATGCGCGCGGCGGGTACACCCCTCTCTTCAAGGATCGATGCTCCGTGGGGACTCACCGAGATCAAGCTTTCGGCTCGCAACAACGGCTCCTCGTATTCTCTTTCCCGATCCAACACCGCCATCGGAGCGGCGACGCTCGGTATCTCGTGAACCATCGCCACAACGGGACGCTCTTTGCGCCAGCGGTCGAGGTGGGGTGCACTGACTATCCTGGCCAGGGCGTCCACCACGATAACGTCGAAGTGTCGTGGCTCCAGAGTCGTTCCGAGGCGACTCGCCGACTCTTCTTGCTCCTCGAGGGAAGCGCCGCAGGGCACGATCTCCTCGATCTCAACTCCGTTCTCTCGTAACCCGAGGAGTACTCTGGCGTTGTAGAGGTAACCGCCTGTCAAACGGCCAGTGTCCCCCACCGTGACGAATGCGACGCGCACGGTCTGTTCAGACGAGAGAATCGTCGCGGGCGGCGTAGACCTGCGGCGACTCCCAGACGCGCACGGTGAGCGAGTCGAGCCCGCCGTCGCGCAGCGTCATCGCGAGCCTCTCCCAGCAGTAATCCGCCACCGCCTCGGCGGTCGTGTTGACGCTCTCGAGGCCAGGCACCTCGTCCAGATCGCGGTAGTGGAGCGAGGAGGCGAGGGCTTCCACCGCGGGGCGGAGCCGGCCGATGTCGTAGAGGGTTCCGTCCCCTGAGAGCCGCTGCCCGCGCACTATCACCTCCAGCCTGTAGGTATGGCCGTGCATCCTCGTCGCCGGTCCGAAGTCCCCGACGAGCCGGTGCGCCGCCTCGAACTGCGCCGCAACATAGATCTCGTACACCTCTCACCTTCCTCCGTAGGTCAGGACCACCTGGACCGTCTCGCCCGGCTCCTCATCCACGAGCCGGTACGCCCGCGGTGCCTCCTCCAATGGTATTCGATGCGAGATGAGCTCCTCCAGACGCAGCCTGGGGAGTAGATCGAGGACGGCCTCGGTCCTGCGGGCGCGGTCCCAGCTGGGACCAAGCTCCGGGGAGATCCGGCCTACCTGCGAAGAGCGCACCTTTACCCTCCCCCTGTGGAAGTGTCCCCCCAGAGAGAGGGTTACCGGCTTCGTGCCGTACCAGGAGGCGACGACCACGGTCCCCTCGGCGGCGACGGCGTCCACGGCGGCCTGCAGCGCCACTCCCGAAGAGCTCACCTCGACCGCCACGTCCGCGCCCCTGCCGCCGGTCGCTTCCAGAACGCGCTCGAGCAGGTCCTCGTCCGGCTCGAAGGACGCGTCCGCTCCCACCTGGAGGGCCAGCTCCCTTCGCCTCCCTATGGGCTCCACGGCCAGCACCCGCTCGGCCCCGGCGCGCTTGAGAAGCTGCGTGACCAGGAGGCCGACCACGCCCTGCCCGAATACCAGTGCCGTCTCGCCGAGGTGCAGCGGGGAGTCGTGGACGACGTTCAGCGCGGTCTCCAGGTTGGCGAAGAAGACACCGGCGGCGGGGTCGGTGCCATGGGGGAGACGCACCGGCATGGCCGCCGGCACGGTGAAAGTGTCCTGGTGCGGATGGTGAACGAAGACTAGGTCTCCTGGGGAGAGGAGCTCGACGGCGGTGCCCGATTCCGCGACTCGCCCAACGGTAGCGTAGCCGTGTTTGATCGGGAAGGAGAAGTCGCCGGCGAGGGTGGGCAGGTCGAGCGGGACGTCGGGGGGGACCTCGCCCCGGTAGACGAGCATCTCGGTCCCATGGCTGATCGCGGAGGCAATGGAGCGGACGCGGACCTCGCCCGGTCCGGGCGGCGGCACCCTTTCCCGGCGGAGCTCGGCGGTCCGAGGACCGCCGAACCAGACGGCGCGGGCTTCGAGGGAGACCTCCGCGCTCAGCGATTACCGTCCGGGTACTCGACGCGGCTGTCGAGGACGAGGTCAACGCCGTAGGGGGTGACGGAGGTGTCGGTGAGGATGATGGAGTCGGTAAGGTCGCCGATGCCGAGGTCGCCCACGGCCTCGATGCCGCTGCCGAGGATCTTCGGCGCGATGCAGACGGCGAGGCGATCCACCAGCCGGTCGTAGAGGAAAGAGGTGATCAGGGCCGCCCCTCCCTCCACCATGACCGAGCGGACGCCCATAGAGTAAAGCTCGGCCAGCAGCGCGCCGAGATCCACCCGCCCCGCGGCGCTGGCCGGCAACCTGAGGACGGTTGCGCCCAGAGACCGGGCCTCCTCGCATCGCTCATGCGGGGCGCGGTCCGTGACGGCCAGGATGGTGCGTTTGGCCGCCCCGTGCGCGAGCACCGCTGCGGAGAGGGGGGTACGAAAAGTGCTGTCCACGACTACGCGCAGGGGGTCGTCTCCGGGGACCAGGCGGACGGTCAGGCGTGGGTCGTCGTTGCACGCGGTGCCCGCGCCGACCGCGACCGCGTCGTGCTCGGCCCGCAAGGAGTGGGCGAAGCGGAGCGAGTCTGGGGAGCTGATCCAGCGCGAAGAACCGTTCGCGGCCGCGAGGCGCCCGTCGAGCGTCTGCGCGTAGCTTACAGTGACGGCGGGGCGGACGATCATAGCCTCCTCGTTTCTCCCGCACAAGGTTAGCACGCCTGACCAGGCCACCCGACGCACGATTATTTACGGCCATCTATACTGTGCCGGATGTCTCGGAGCGAAGAAAGCGCCGAAGACCGGATACTTCTTGAGGGCATGGTCTTCCACGGCCGCCACGGAACGCTGCCCGCCGAGCGCGAGCTGGGGCAGCCCTTCGTCGTGGACGTCGAGCTTCGCCTCGACCTTCGCCCCGCGGGCCTCTCCGACGACCTGACACAGACCGTGGACTACGGCGAGGTCCACAAACGAGCCAGGGAGATCGTCGAGGGTCCGCCCGTCAACCTGACCGAGACGATCGCCGAGAGGATAGCCGCCACGGTCCTGGAAGAGCACCCGCCGGTAGAAGCCGTCCGGGTGAAGGTCGCCAAGCCACACGTCAGGCTCGGCGACACCCTCCTCGAGGGCTCCGCCGTCGAGATCCTGCGCCACCGCGACCAAGATCAGACCCGGTAGCTCGCCGAACCGCCGCGCCGGGCGGCGCGTATAAATCGATATGAGAGCGCCCCAACGACCTGCATCTAATTCTCCGGACCCAGGATAAATAGTCCATTTGTATGATGAACAGCCCGTCCACCGGCGCCATACTGGTACGGTACGGCAGAGCGAAAAGGACGCGTAGCGTTGGATAACGTCTCCCCACTACCCACCATGAGCCAGGCGCGCGAGCCGGAGCCGACGCGTCCGGAGCGGGTCGAGGTGCTTACGCGGATCTGCGCAGACCAGCTACTGGAAGCTTTCGGGCTCAGCAACGGGGTGCGTCCCCTGGAGCTGCTCGCCCGGTTTCCGGCGGAGCGTCTAGCGCGCCAGGTCGTGACCTACGACGAGGTCGTGGGCGAGTCGGGGCTCGCTGCGGGGGGAGCCTGGGCGCTGGAACTGATGGCGCGGAGCGTGGAGGTCGAGGGGCGCGAGAACGTGCCGGCGCACGGCCCCGTGCTGCTCACAGCGAACCACCCGGGGCTGGCCGACTGCCTCGCCCTCTTCGCCACGATCGCGAGGGAGGACCTGCGCGTAGTCGCCGCCGAGAACCCGTTGCTCGACGCGCTCCCTAACACCTCGCGGTACCTGATCTCCGTCTCCGAAGCCTCTTCTGGACGACTGGGGGTGGTGCGGACCGCAGCGAGGCACCTGAAGCGCGACGGGGCGCTGCTCACCTTCCCCGGCGGGAGGATCGAGCCCGACCCCGCGGTGCTGCCCGGCGCCAGAGACGCGCTCGAGCGCTGGTCCGAGAGCCTCGACCTCTTCGCGCGGCTGGTGCCCGACCTCAAGGTTGTCCCCGCCGTCGTCAGCGGCGTGCTCTCCCCCCTCGCTCTGCGCAACCCTCTGATCCTGGTGCGCCGCCACCGCTGTGACCGCGAGTGGCTCGCGGCCACGCTCCAGATGCTGACGCCCGCGCTGCGCAACGTCACTACGAGGGTCGTCTTCGGACGGCCCATGCGCACCGGAGACGTACCCGATGGGAGCGTCAGGGAAGCCGTGCTGGATGAGACGCGGCGCCTGATCGAACGGTGCGCGGCAAGCTAGCGTCCGGTCGCCAGCTCCGCTGGCCGCCGCTGCTGTTTATCTTCGTCACTGTCTTCGTGGACATGGTCGGTTACGGGCTCGTCGTACCGCTCCTCCCCTTCTACGCGCGGGAGTACGCCACCGGGGCCGCGCTCGTCGGCCTGCTCGGCTCGCTCTACGCCGCAATGCAGTTCGTCGGCGGACCCTTCCTCGGGGGCCTCTCCGACCGCACGGGGCGCCGCCCGGTCCTCGTCGTCTGCCTGCTCGGCGCGTCCCTGGCCTACCTCCTGCTCGGCCTGGCCGAGACGATCTTCTTGCTCTTCGCGGCGGTCGTGCTCGCCGGAGCCGCGGGCGGCACCCAGGCGACCGCCCAGGCCTACATAGCGGACAGCACCTCTCCCGAGCGCCGCGCGAGGGGACTAGGCCTGATCGGAGCCGCCTTCGGCCTCGGGCTGATGGCCGGCCCGGCCCTGGGCGGGCTCCTTAGCCTCTACTCGCTCCACGCCCCGGCCTTCGCCGCCGCCGCGCTGGCCCTGGCCAACGCGACGTTCGGCTTCCTCGTCCTGCCGGAGTCCCTGCCCGCCAAGCTGCGCACGCCGACGCCGCTGCGCCGCCTCAATCCCCTGTCACAGTTGCGTGAGGTCCTCGGCATCAGGAGTATCCGGTGGTTCTTGCTCGCCGTCTTCTTGCTGAACCTCTCGTTCGCAGGGCTGCTGACCAACTTCCCGCTCTTCTCAAACGCCCGCTTCGCGTGGGACGCTCCTTCCAACGCTTTCTTCTTCGCGTTCGTCGGCGCCTGCGCCGTGCTCACGCAAGGAGTGCTCATCGGACGGCTGCAGCCACGCTTCGGAGAGGAGAGACTCCTCATCGGCGGGCTCTCCGTCATGGCAGCCGGTCTGGTGCTGGTGGCGATCGTCCCATACGGCCCGCTCCTCTACCCTGTCGTGGGTGTGCTGGCTGTCGGAGTCGGGCTCGCCATCCCGTCGCTCACGGCGCTCATCTCGCGCCGGGTGTCGGGGAGGGAGCAGGGCAGGGTAATGGGAGGGTTGCAGGCCGTGATCAGCGTCACCCTGATCGTCGGGCCGGTAGTCGCGGGCCTCGCCTTCGACCATCTAGGCGTACCGGCGCCGTACTGGATCGGCGCCCTGCTCGCGGCGCTGGCGTTGATTGCGGCATCGGCAGCCCTGATGCCGGGGCACAACTCAGCACCCACAAAGCGGAGCTTCGCGAAGCGGCCAGCCGTCGAAGCCGACGCACTTCGGAGACAGGGAGAATAACCGCGATGGCGACGAGGCAGTCAACCACCCACAGCGTGCTCCGGATCGGAATCGTCGTACTGACCCTGGCAACGGCCCTGATCCACCTCCAGCTCAACTTCCCGGATCCCGTGTTCATCCTCAACGGCCTGGGGTACCTCACGCTCCTGGCAGCGCTGTTCCTGCCGATACCGCGAATTGCACGTTACCGGAACGTAGTGCGGTTCGTTCTCGCCGGGTACGCAGCGCTCACGATCTTCCTCTGGATCCTCATCGGGGCGCGCACCCCGATCGGGTACATAGACAAGGTCATCGAAATCGTCCTGATCTCGCTTCTCCTGCTCGACGCCCGCCGCTCGGATTAGCAGGCTTCAGGAGTTTTACCCGGTGCCTGATGCCTACAGCCTGCTCATGCAACCCACCTCCACGTCGTGAACAACACGGTCAGCGCCACTCCTGTGCCGGCGCTTAGGAGTAGCCAGAGGACGAGCGCGGGTCTGCTGCGCGACAGGAGATAGCCGAGGACTAGGAAGATGGGGAACGCCCCGAGCATGAAGCGCGGCAGGCTCATGAGCGGGAAGGAGGGCGCGGGCGTCAGGACCGGCAGCAGAACCACGGCGAAGGCGTAGAGCGAGAGCCCCGGCGGCAGCACGAAGGACCCGACTACGAGCAGGATCAGGAATAGCGCCAGGAACGCGAGGTTGAGGGTGTTCGAGGCTTCGAGCGTCGGCGTGGCGGAGGAGCTGAAGAAGAGTATCTGAGGGTAGAGCAGGTAGTTCATACCGTCACCGGCCGCTTGCCAGGCATCTCCCAGGGTCGCGAAGGGGCTCGCGAGCTCGCGCCCCCAGTGCTCGTCCTGCTGGCGGGCTGAGAGAAGAGGGTCCCCGAAGCGCGCCCACAGGAAGCCGGCGTACCCCACGAAGCCGGCCGGGACCAGGGCTATACCTGCGAAACCGATAGCGCCGAACTCCCTCCGGTAGCGGAGCCACTCGAAGAAGAGCGGGAGGATAAGGACCACCCCGAGGTTCCGGGTCGCAGCAGCTAGAGCGCCGAAGATGCCCGCGAGCAACAGGTTGCGGCGCACGATGGCGGCCCACACCGCGCCCGTGGAGAGGGCGAGGAAGAGCGCCTCGGAGTAGGCTGCGTTAAGGAAGAAGGCCGTCGGGAAGAAGGCGAGGGCGAGCGTGGCGGCCCTGGCGGCGCGCGTGCCGTGCAGCGTCTCCGCGATGCGGTAGAGGAAGAACAGCGCGAAGAGAGTGGCTGTGAGGGAGATCAAAACCCCCCACATCGCCGGCCCTCCACCGAAGACGGTCCCTAATCTGAGGAGCATCGGATACAGCGGGAAGAAAGCGGTTGAGGCCGGAGCCTCGTCTGCGTAGCCCTGTGTGGCTATCTCCGAGAACCAGGCCCCGTCCCAGTGAGCCCAGTAGTTCAGAGAGCCGGGCGGCTCGAGAGGGTCCCCCGCCGGATCTGCTAGTGGCAAATAGGCTGCGGCCAGAGCTCCTACGCCCAGAAACAGCAGCCGCGAGAGGGCGAAGGAGACCAGGACGAATGACCAGGCCTCCCGGTCCGAAGGCTCCTTAGTAGCGGAGGTTCGGACCACGGCTTATAGCCCACCAGGCTCCGCAGAAGGCGAGGAAGGCGAGGAGGAAGACCACGGCGATAGTCGGGTAGGGGTTCAGGTCCGAGACCTCGAGGGTGGCGTAGCGGGCCGCGTCCACTGTGTGGAAGATCGGGTTGAAGAGCGTCGCGATCCTCAAAGGCTCTGGCAGCATCTCCACAGAGTAGAAGACACCGCCCAGGAATGCGAGGGGTTGGATGACCACGCTGGTGAGGAACGAGATGTGCTCGATCCTGGTCGCCAGAGCGCCTACCATCGTGCCTAGAGCAGAGAAGGTAAAGGCCGAGAGGATCCCCATCAGGAGCAGGAGCGCGGGGTGGGCGATGTGCAGACCTACGAACGGGGCGCCCACGAGGAGCACACCCGCGCCCATAATGACGCCGCGCAGAGTGCCGCCCAACGAGTAGGCGAGCGCGATCTGCAGATCACTCATCGGAGCGATGAGGACCTCGTCTATATAGCGCTCGCGCTTGGCGTCGAAAACAGACCACGACGAGTTCATCTGCGAGCCGGTGACTAGGTTCATCAGCGCGACACCGGGGAGGATGTACTCCAGGTAAGGTATCCCCTCTATCTGCTTTATGCGCACCCCGAGGGCCAGCCCGAAGACGAGCAGGTAGAGCAGCGAGGTCAGGAGAGATGGGATCAGGGTCTGCACCCAGATCCTGGTGAAGCGCAGGACCTCGCGCGAGAGCAGCGTCCGGAACGGCCTATCCGCTAATATCACGGCCGACCACCTTGAGGTACACCTCTTCTATGCTCGCCGCACCATATGTCCACTTGAGCTCTTCGATAGTGCCCTGGGCCACGATCCTCCCACCGTTTATGAGCGCTATCTCCTCGCACAGTGCCTCCGCCTCCTCCAGATAATGCGTCGTGAGCAGGATGGTGAGCCCGCCACGGTTGAGCTCCCGAATGTAGCCCCACAACTTGTAGCGCAGCTCCACGTCCACCCCGGCCGTCGGCTCGTCGAGGAAGAGCACCTTCGGGTCGTGCATGAGCGCCCTGGCGAAGAGCACCCGCCGCTTCATCCCACCAGATAGCGTATTGACCCTTTGTTTGCGCTTCTCCGTGAGGGCGAAGCGCTCGAGAAGCTCTTCGGTCCTCTCCTTCGCCTTCTCCTTCGGTACGCCGTAGTAGCCGGCGTGGAAGAGCATCGTCTCCTCGACGGTCAGAAACTTGTCCAGGTTTATCTCCTGCGGGGAGACCCCGATCATGCGCCTCGCCTCCCTGAACTCCAGGTAGGCGTCCCGCCCGAAGACCTCCACGCTTCCCGAGTCAGGCCGCGCCAGGCTCACGATGCTGTTGATGAGCGTCGTCTTCCCCGCGCCGTTTGGCCCAAGAAGCCCGAAGAAGCGCCCCGCCTCCACCTCCAGCGAGATGCCGTCCAGCGCCAGAACGCCGGTCGAGTACGTCTTCTTGAGCTTCTCCACCTTGAGGGCCGGAACGTCTTTCATCCCGGTACCTTTGTACAGGCGAGGCCGGCCAGACCGGCCCGAACGATAATTGTTCTCATAGAGCAGAGAGTTTACTCGCAAGAGGCGGGAGCGGCCAAGAGAAAGTTCACATCTCCCTAATTCCGCTCCCCGAACTCCAGCCGCACCCTGTGATCCCCATCCAGCTTCAACGCCGCGGAGTACGGCTTCCCGGCCTTGCTCCTGAAACCCTTGAGCTGGCCGGTTCGGCCCCTTGCAAGGAGCTGTTTCGCTAAACCTTCGCTCAGGCGCTTGCCGGAGACCTGCTTCCAGATAGCGAAGTCACAGCCGCTCGTCTTCCAGGCGGAGCATCCGTACGCTTTCTGCGTCTCGACGACCGGAGAGCCGCACTTGGGGCAGGCCCCGAGCGGCTCGCGGCTGCGGGAGGCCAGCTTCTCCCCCTCCATCGCGCGCACCCCCTCGACGAGCGAGGTAGTAAAGCTGCCGATGTCGGCCATGAAGTCCGGGCGCCTCTCCGCGCCGCGCTCCATCTCGGCGAGGCGGCGCTCCCACTGGCCTGTGAGCTCGGGGGAGGATAGCGGGCTCTCCCTGAGGAGCGAGATCAGGGCTCGTCCCTTGCTCGTAGGGACGAGCGCCTTCTTCTCGCGCTCGACGTAGCCGACCTTTATGAGGCGCTCGATGATCGCCGCCCGCGTAGCCGGGGTCCCGAGACCACTCTCCTTCATCGCCTGCCGCAATTCTTCGTCCTCGACGAACTTCCCAGCCGTCTCCATCGCCCCGAGCAGCGCCGACTCAGAGTACCTAGGCGGCGGCTTGGTCTCCCCCTCCTTGACGCCGACCTTCGCCACCCGCCACTCCTGGCCCACTTCGATTGGCGGCAGCACCGGTGGCTCCTTCTCCTTCTTCCCCCCGACCCCGTCCGGGTACAGCGCGCGCCACCCCGCCTCGAGCACCACCTTCCCCTTGCTCAGGAACGTCTCCCCCCTGACCTCGGTCACAACTGTGGTGTTCTCGAAGCGGGCAGCAGGGAAGAAGACGGCTAGGAATCGTCGCGCCACCAGGTCGTAGACCTTCGCCTCGTCCGGCGGCAGCTCACCTGATAGCTTCTTGCCCGTCGGGACGATGGCGTGGTGGTCGGTCACCTTGGAGTCGTCCACGATGCGCTTGCTGATCGGAAGCTTCTGCTGTCCCAGGAGCTTCTCGGCGAACGGCGCCAGCTTGGGGAGCGCGCCCGCGGCCTCGACCCGCTTCTCGAGCCCTCCGACCATGTCTCTGGAGAGGTAGCGGCTCGAGGTGCGGGGGTAGGTGATGAGCTTCTTCTCCTCGTAGAGAGCCTGGGCGACGCGCAGCGTGCGATCCGCGGTGAAGCCGAACCTCGCGTTGGCGTTGCGCTGCAGCTCTGTCAGGTCGTAGAGCAGCGGCGGCTTCTCCGAGGCCGTCTTCTTCTCGGCCTTCTTTACGACGCCGGTGCCGCCCTGCACCTTCGCGGCGATCTCCTCCGCCGCTTCCTTCTCTTTGAGGCGGTTCTGCTTTTTCTTGAACCAGACCCCATCGTAGGTGACGCCCTCGCGGGCGAAGCGGGCATGGACGGTCCAGAACTTCTCGGGCTTGAAGTCCTCTATCTCCTTCTCGCGGTCCACGATCAGCCTGAGGGTGGGGGTCTGGACGCGGCCGACCGAGAGGACGTTGCCAGGGCGCCCGAAGCGCACGGAGTAGGCGCGGGTAGCGTTCATGCCCACGATCCAATCCGACTCGCTGCGGCTGCGCGCCGCGTCCTCGAGGGGCCTCATCGAGCTTCCGTCGCGCAAAGCGTCAAAGCCCTCCCTGATGGCCTCGGGGGTGAGAGAGGAGATCCAGAGCCGCCGCACCGGTTTCTTGCACCCCGAGAGCCCATAGAGGTAGGCGAAGATGAGCTCCCCCTCCCTCCCCGCGTCGCAGGCGTTTACGACCTCGGTCACTGAAGGGTCGCGCAAAAGCTTCTTCACCACCGAGAACTGGTCGCGGGTCTTCCGGTTCACCCTGACCTTGAACCGCTCCGGCAGAATGGGCAAACTCTCGAGCCGCCACTTCTTGTACTGCTCGCCGTAGGCGTCGGGCGGGGCGAGCTCGGCAAGGTGCCCGAGCGCCCAGGTGACGGTCCAGCCGTCGCCAACCAGGTCCCCCTTCTCCTTGCGGTGCCTGCCCAGGGCGCTCGCAAGGTCGCGCCCGACCGAAGGCTTCTCGGCGACGATGAGCCTCATAAAGTGGAGTATACGGGAGAGAGCCAGGATAACAGCGGCGAATACGCTGACCGGCGAGCTAAGAGGCTCTGCGGGCCAGCTCCTTCTCTATCCGCTCTCTGTCGAACCCGACGATCCACTTGCTCCCGATCTTGATGACCGGCACGCCAGCCTGTCCGGTCTTGCGAACGATGTCCCGCGCCGCGTCCGGGTCACGTTCTATGTTGATCTCCTTGAAGGGAACCCTGCGATCTTTGAAGTATCGCTTCGCCCTTCGGCACCAGGAGCACGTTGACGTGCTGAAAAGCAAGACCTTGGACATGTCATGACCTCCGCGTCGTTCTCCTTCTACTTCTTGTCCTCGGCGAGCTACTCTCCGGGAGTGCTCAGGATTCCTCGAGCTCGCCTATGAGCACCGGTTTCGCGGCGCTCATGCGCGGTTCTTTGGGGAACTGCTCGATGGTGATGCCCACCTGATCGTAGCTGCTCGCTTTCTCGGGCACGGTCATAGTGAGGGTCTCCCGGCCCCGGGCGTCGACCGTGAAGGTACCAGCGCTCATGCGCCCTCCCTCTCTCCCGAACCACAGCTCGTAGTATTCGTCCTTCCCTGGCTGAGGCAGCCCCCAGACCTCCAGCTCGGCCCTGGCGTTGGGATCTTCTTCGCGCACGCGCAGCTCGCCTCCTGCTTCGGGCGCGAGGTCGGTAGCGTGGAGGTTGGCCGAGGCGACCTCGTCAGGCGCGAAGAACCCGGTGGAGTAGAGCACGCCGAGCACGGCGAGCGCGCAGAGGATGGCAGCCGCAACCGCGAGCGGGACCCGGCGCGTCTCCCGGCGCGGCAGCCCAGTCAGGAGGCGGTCCTTTAGCTCCGGTGGCGGCGTCTCCTCCATGTTGACGAGGTCAGTCAGGCGTTCGTGGACGAGGCGGAGGTCGCTGACCTCCTCCCTGCACGACGGGCACCCTTCGAGGTGCTCCTCGACTTTGCGCTGTTCATCCGGGCCGAGGGCGCCCATGACGAATGGCCCGAGGAGGTCTCTCAGTTGCGGGTGTTCGTTCACCGCCGCGTCACCCACCCTCGTCCTCGAGCATGCTCTCGCGCAGCGCGCGCAGCGCGGCTGTCGTCCGGCTCTTGACCGTCCCCAGAGGTGTGTCGGTGCGGCGGGAGATCTCGCTCTGCGAGAGCCCGTGGAAGTACGCGAGGATGAGCACCTCGCGGTGGACGGGTGAGATCCGAGAGAGGGCGGAAGCAAGATCGAAGCTGCGTGAGAGCTCGCCCGTTGCGTCCTCCTCGCCCGGCTCGAAAGGAGGGTCGCTGCTCACGGTCCGAACCCTGGCACGGCGGCGGCGGATCAGGTCCGTCGCCCGGTTGCGCGTGATGCGGTATACCCAGGCCGCGAAGCTCGCCCGCGCAGGGTCGAAGCCCGAAGCGTTCCGCCACACGGCAGTGAACACATCCTGCACGAGGTCCTCCGCGAGCGCCCGGTCACCGAGATACCGCATACCTGCTCCGTATATGAGGCCGGCGTAACGGTCATACAGCTCAGAGAGAGCGCGCTCCTCCCCGGCCTGTGCCACCCGCCTTACCAGAACCTCGTCCGAGACGTCTCTCACTACGAGCCTCTCCCAACCATCGCTCCAAATGATATCCTGTGCCCCGCCCACGCGCCCGAACCCGGGCACGGGTGGACCGAACCTGCTGTGGACGACGACTTCCATACGTATTGGTATACGCCTGCACCGGCCTTTCGGATGATTCCTCGCAGCAGATCGAAGCGGGCCGGCTTTCCCGCAACCACCCGTAACTCGTGTTGCGTTAGAATAATGCAACAGCTCGGAGGGAGACTGAGTGTCGTCGGATCTTTCGAAGGAAGAACTCCAGTCCGTGGCAAGGCGACCCGCGAGGGGTTCGCTCAAGAACTTCTTGCGCGACCTCAGGGATCTGGCTAGCTTCCGAGCGCTCAAAGCCACGGTGGAGGAGTTCCAGAGGGATGACGCCCTGGGGATCGCGGCGCAGCTGGCCTATTACCTGATCCTGGCACTCTTCCCGTTCATCCTCGTGCTCGTCTCCCTACTTGGCACGTTCGGGAGCGAGGAGCTGGCCTCAGAGGTCCTCGGTTACTTCCAGCAGGTCATGCCAGAGCAGGCTTACGAGATCATAAAGGACTTCACCGACAACATCATCAGCGGGAAAGCGGAGGCGCCGGGGCTCTTCACCTTCGGCATCCTCTTCACGATCTGGGCCGCCTCAGGCGCCTTCGCCGCCCTCATAAACGCCCTCAACCGGGCATACGACGTGCAGGAGACGAGACCGTTCTGGAAGGTGCGGAGCATCGCGATCCTGATGACGCTGGGGCTCTCTGTCCTCATCCTCATAGGCGTCCTGCTGCTGGTCCTCGGCCCCCAGATCGGTGAGGCCATCGCCAACGTGTTCGGGCTCGAAAGGACTTTCCTCGTGGTGTGGGAGGTAGCGCGCTGGCCCGTGGCGCTTTTCTTCATGATGTTCACGGTCGCCCTTCTCTACTACTTCGCCCCCGACGTGGACCAGCCTTTCCGCTGGATCACGCCCGGCGGCCTGATCGGGGTCGTACTCTGGGTGCTGGCCAGCGTGGGCTTCAATTTCTACGTCTCGAACTTCGGCTCCTACAACAAGACCTACGGTTCCATAGGAGCCGTGATAGTGCTGCTCCTCTACCTCTACATCTCCTCGCTCACGATCCTCTTCGGCGCCACGCTGAACGCTACCCTGGTCAGGATGAAGGAGGAGATCTCCGGCAGCCAGATCCTCGACGCCAAGCCCGCCAACGAGAAGCCGGACATCCTCGACGACGAGACCGTCGAAGAGATCCGGGATAACGACTGAGGTACCGAACCCCTTTCTGCTATAATCCACGACTTACGGAGGAGTGGCCGAGTGGTTGAAGGCGGCACCCTGCTAAGGTGTTATACCTCTTAACGGGGTATCGAGGGTTCGAATCCCTCCTCCTCCGCTTCGAAAAGGCCTTGTTTGCAGGAAAAACGTTTGGACAAGAAAGTGGGCCGGATTTTCTCCCGGCCCTTACTACACCAACGAGTACACCAACGCAGCCAAATACCTCTTTCTCAGCCACGAACACTGCATCCGCAACCATGAATTTATATGCACCACCACCAGAGGTTGTAGTCGCCCTCGCGGTGCGGTCCGACCTCGCCCGACGAAAGAGCGCCTCCTTGCCTCCTCGTATGCAGTTTTCTGGATATGGACTTCCCAGAACTCTTCTTCTAGGCAATAGGGTGAATAAGGGCAAGAATAAGCACGGGAGCCCCGACCCTTACTCTGCGGGGCGCTACCTACACAGGCAAGGCCACATACAGCCACATAGACTTAGTGCCCCAGAACCTTGTAGCGGCCTTCGCTCGGGCGTATATTGGCCCAATACTGGTCTGCTCTGGGAAAGGTAGGCTTCAAGAGAGAGGAGTGCCTATGAATGTAATTATGCTGCAAAAACATGAATATCCTGCACACGGGGAGCCCGACGTGCGCGGCGAAAGCGTCCTCGACTCCGGGGACCACATAATCGGATACGTGGCGAACCTCTTTGTGGATGAGGACGAGAGGCGCGTGCGCTTTTTAGACGTGGTGCCGGAGAACTGGCTGGGCATGCAAAGGAAGGGCCACCACCACTTGATCCCCATCGAAGCCCTGATCTCCCGTGACGAGGCGATCCGGCGGGATTCCTTTGACGACGTCGAGCTGCAAGTGGACAAGGAGACCGTAGAGAGCTCCCCGAGACTCCCGCCCTCCTTAGACGCCACCGACTTTTCCGAGCTGCAGGAGGCCGTCCGTCGGCACTACGAAGCCGCTCTTCGATAGAGACCTTTTATAAGAAGCTGGATCCGAAGGACCTGCTCGAAGAGTTGGGCCCTGCCTGAAGCGCCCAGACTTCCGAGAACGCTGTAAAGCGGAAGTTCAACTTCGGAGAACTCTACTTCTCGGTGATTGGTGAATAAGGGAAAGATGAAGGGCCGGAGCGCGTGGCCCCGGCCCTCTCCGAGAATCGCCTACTTCTAGCTCGTTAACCTCTCGCCCGGATATGCAAGGTCCAACCACTGATAAAACCCGCTTCATTCTCTGCGTCGTCCACGACGTAGAGTTTCCAGGCGCCGATAGGGTTGGTGCCGTTGAAGACCGAGAAGTTCACCTTTTTGCCCAGGGTGAGTGCTTCACCCGGGTTAGCAGGGTCGGGAAAGGTATCGGCGTCTGAGCCGTCGTAGCTGGCCGGCTTGTATACGCCGCCGCCGGCGCCGGCGTCCAACGACGATTCGTCCGGCACGTCTGGCAGCTTCCTTTGCTTCTCATTTGTAAACCAGAGGAAAATGTTGCTCACGGCAGTACTACCGCCCGCGTCGGACATCAAGATTGTGCTTTGCCCATGTGGCCCGACCAGCAGCACGTCCAAGTCGTCGGGGCGGGTGAGGCTAACGCTGTTCAGGACCACCTCAACGTCGGTGATACGGCTATCTTCTGTGAAGCGTGTGACGGGTTCGGGGTTAACCTGAATCTGCGAGGGGTAAGGGTTCGCTGTGGTAGGAGCGCTACCGGCTGAGAGAAGGAGGTACGCCGATGATGGAGGAGCAGACTCCTGAGAGGGCAACGCCCCGTAACTCTTCCCAGAGAAGACCCCCTACCGCGACTGCGTGGAGGAGTCCAGAGTAGAGCTGACCTGGCTCTGCGAAGACGAGACGCCGGAGGCGCCGTCACCCGAGTAGGTCAGGCGTATGATGCCGCTGCCCGCTCCGGTCTGCCGGTGCACGGAGCGGACTTCGTCCCCGGCGGCGAGCACGACCTCCAGGGTGCCAGGGCCGTCCTTACGGATCTCGCACTCGAGCTTCTTGCCACCCAATTCGTATGAGTAGCTCTCCGGGACACGCCCGCCGAAGCGCCTGTCCTCACCCCCGATTGAACACGTGCCCGAGAAACTCGTGCCGCGCTCGCCCCTGATTTCCAGTGTAACTTTTCGAGAGGGGTGTTCGCTATCGCCGTTCGCCCGGGCCTCGACGTCCCCGGCCCGTGCTAACGCCCCTGCTCCCGCACGCGCCACCACGTCTCCGGCACGTGCGACCGCGCCGTCTCCAGCCCGCGCCCTGGCGTCTCCGGCACGTGCTACCGCACCCCGCAACGATAGGGGTTCTTCGACGGTCCTATGGTTCGTCGTTTGCTCCGCAACGGCCCGCGAGCCCTCACCAGAGTGTGCGTTCACGTCGCAACTCGCCAGGATAAGGAGCGAGGCCGGGATCACAGCCAATGCAAACGCCACCTTCGCGCTCAAGATCTTCTCCTCGTCTCAAAGCGTCCCCTCCTCGCGAACCGAGCATCTCGCTCCGTAACAATCCGGCCGCCTGATCGCTTCACAGTATCCTTCTCGAGGGTAATGATACTATTGTAACGTTCAAATGGGAGGGCCATCCTGCCCTCTCGCTACGATCAGGAGAGGTAGAACCGATGAGAACCGACTCGTTCCCCAGTCACGGCTGGCGGGGCAGGCAGGTTCTCGCAGGCCCCTTCGACCATCTTACGCGCTGCGAGATCAAGAAGAACGCCCGGCAGCACCTGTTGAAGAGGGTCCTGGACACCGCCCGGTAACGGACGCAGAGAAAGAGGGCCGGGATTTTTCCCGACCCTCTTCATTGACCTATGCGAAGGGGGATGGACAGCCCGCTGGGCCTCCCGTGGAGACCCGGGACGCTTTCACTGTGCATCCCCCTTCGTAGGCCCTCGACCGCGCTCATGGCTTCGCCTAGCGCGGCGGCGCTCCACTAGGGGTTACATCATGCCGCGCAGCTCGGCGACCATATCGAGGCCCTGCTGCTTGCACAGGTCCTTCGGGCGCATGATCGCCTGCTCGTCCAGCAGGTTGCGGGTGCGGGCCTCCTTCTCGAGGTGACGTTCGATGACGTCTATGGCCCGGTCCACCTCCTCGCGGGTGATTTCGCGCGTCTTCTCGTGCGAGATGGTGAGAGTCACTTGTCGGATCACCTCCTTCCCATCGTGGAGTCGAGCGAACCTTTGTAACGTTTGGTCCGCCCTGGCTAACCCCAGAGTACTGGGGCGCCAATCCCTTGTCAAGACGAATTTTCGCTTTCCGCATTGGCCCCGGGGCCGAAGTTTTCGAGCCTCCCTATCTACCCCCCACAAACGCCCTGTTCACGAGGCGCGGCACGACCGGCACGGCGTCTTCCGCGAGGCAGAAGTCAAGGTCCCGTTCGTACCCGAGGCGCTTGAGTCTCCTCGCCGCGCTGTTATCCCGCAAGCGCCCGGCCGGACGCGAGCTATAAGCCTCGACGACACGCCGGGCGCGCTCGTCCAGCTTGGCTCCCCTGCAGACCAGTCGTTGCAGGATCGCCCCCGCCGCAGCCTCGTCCTCGGAGGCGCGCCGGCCCTCCCAGCCGCAACCGACCACCACCAGGGAGCTGTAACCTCCGGCGGCCAGCTCGTCGGCCAGAGCGGATGCGTTGACGAAGGCACCGGTCAGGATGGCGGGCGCTCCACTGGCCGCCTCGACGACACGGGTGCCGTTAGTTGTCGAGAGGACGACGGTGGAGCCGGCGGGCACGTCGAACTCCAGGATCTCCGTCGGAGAGTTGCCGAAGTCGAAGCCGGCAACCATCGCGCTCCCACGCTCCCCCGCGCGGAGGTCCGCCCCCGCATACGAGCGAGCCTCCCCGATCGAGGCGACAGGCACCACACGGGCGCCCTTCTGTATCAGGACCGCCATCGTCGTGCTCGCCCTGAAGGCGTCCACCACGACCACCGCCGAGCCGGCGCGCGCCGCAGCCCGCGCCCCGCGCTCGCCGCCGGCGTAGCGGGCGATCATGCTCGTCTTATCCGACACCCGGCGCATTATATGGACGAAGCGGCATCCGTGGAGCCTTCGAGCCGGCTCGCAACAGCAACAGAGACAAGCCGGGGCGCAAGCTCCGGCCTCTCCCGCTCGATACGGAATACCCGCTTGAGAACATCTCGACAGCGAACGGCGATAGAATGTAGTAACTCTTTGTCGTGAGTTCTTACTACTAGACGAGGGATCCAGGATGAGATATCGCAACCTTGCCGGCACGGATATACGGGTCTCCGAGGTCGGTTTCGGCGTGTGGACGGTCTCTACCGGGTGGTGGGGGGAGGTGGACGACGAGCGGTCGGTGCGCCTGTTGAGGCGTGCCTTCGAGAAGGGGATCAACTACTTCGACACCGCCGACACCTACGGCTCGGGCAAGGGCGAGACGCTTCTGGCCGACGCCTTCGGCGGGATGCGGGACGAGGTCGTGATCTCCACCAAGATCGGCTACGACTTCTACAATCATACCGCCCGCCGTGGCCAGCAGGAGCGTCCGCAGGACTGGTCGGAGGACTTCATCAGTTTCGCCCTGGAGCAGAGCCTCAAACGGCTCGGCACCGACTACATAGACTTCCTCCAGCTCCACAACACCAAGATGGACGCCATAGAGAACGACCGGCTCTTCGAGCTCATGGACGAGTTCGTAGAGGAAGGCAAGATCCGCTCCTACGGCGTCGCCCTCGGGCCCAAGATCGGCTGGCTCGAGGAGGGTGTCAAGGCTATGCGCGAGCGCGACCTCGCGGGCGTGCAGATGATATACAACCTCCTCGAACAGGACCCCGGCCAATCCCTGATAGAAGCCGCCCTTGAGACGGACACGAGCCTGATCGTCCGCGTCCCCCACTCCTCTGGCATGCTCGAGGGCAAGTACACAGAAGAGACGACCTTCGCGAAGAACGACCACCGCCGCCACCGCCCGAAGGAGTGGCTCCTCGACGGCTTGAAGAAGGTCGAGCAACTCTCTTTCCTCACCGAGTCCGGCGAACGTACTCTAGGCCAGGCTGCCCTGAAGTTCATCCTCGCCTCACCACAGATCGTCTCGACGTTACCGAACATCTACGACGATGAGCAACTCGACGAGTTCGCAGCGGCCCCCGATACCCCTGACCTCTCACAGGATGAGCTCTCCCGCGTCGCCGAGCTCTACGAGAACAACTTCGGGTTGGAGGCTTCAGACGAGAAGGCATCAGGCATCAGGCATTAGGCATCAGGGGAGAGGGCTAGGAGAAACGCACCTTTCGCGCACACGAACATAGACCACGTGTCGAGACTCTCGCCGGCAAAAACCTGAAACCTATGACCGACCGATGGGAGGACTGATGAGCGAGACCAGGACCAAGCAGCAAGCTGCCCCGGAGGATAGTCTCCCGGCGCAGTACGTCAACTACGTCTTCTTCAAGCTGGATCCTCTCTGGCGGCGTATGGGGGACGAGGAGCGAGAGCGGGGTAAAAAGGAGTTCCTGGAAGCGGTCGAGGAACACAGCCAGGACATGCTCCTGCGCTCGTTCTCGCTCATGGGTCTGAGAAGCGACGCGGACTTCATGCTCTGGCGCATAGGCTACGACCTCGACGCCTTCGAGAAGATGACGAGCGCGCTCATGAAGACGGGACTGGGCAGGTATCTGACGGTCACGTACTCCTACTTCGCACTCAGCAGGCGTTCGATCTACGTCGGCGAGCACACGCCCGGCTTCGAGAAAAGACGCTACATCGTCCCTGGCGAGGGCGACTACCTCTTCGTCTACCCTTTCGTCAAGACCCGCGCCTGGTACCAACTCCCCCTCGAAGACCGTCAGCGTATGATGGACGAGCACATGAAGATAGGCCGCAAGCATTACCCCGTGAAGAACAACACCGCCTACTGCTTCGGGATAGACGACTACGAGTTCATCCTCTCGTTCGAGGCCGAGTCGCCAGAGAAGTTCCAGAACCTGATGATGGAGCTCAGGGAGAGCGAAGCCTCCTCGTACACCGAGCTCGACACTCCCATCTTCACCTGCCGTCGCAGAACGCTCCCCGAAATTCTTGAATCTTTGGCATAATCGGCGATTTTCACCGTAGCGGAAGGGCGCGCGACTCGAGTATAATCTTTCACAGCGCACCAACCATAGCCGGAGGGCCGGAGAGGGAGCCTTCCGGCTATCACGTTGGTCAGGTATCTCCTCTCGGGGTTCGCTGGACGCAATAGGCCAGCCTTGTATAATAATCCCGACATGATTACTCGGATTAATGAGCCAACAGGCACGAACGTAACGGAGCTGGTCGGGAACACGCCGCTGCTAGAGTTCCCCAGCATCTCTGCTGATGTGCCCGGGGTCAGGATCCTTGGCAAGGCCGAATGGTACAACCCTGGTGGTTCGGTCAAGGACCGTCCCGCGCTGTGGATGATCCGAGACGGCGAGAAGAGCGGCGCTCTCACGCCCGAGAAGACGATCCTGGACGCGACGAGCGGGAACACGGGGATAGCGTACGCCTGGATCTGTGCCGCCCTCGGCTACAAAGTCAGGCTGTGCATGCCCAGTAACGCTAGCCAGGAGCGAAAGAAGATCCTGCGCGCCTACGGGGTGGATTTCGTCTTGACGGACCCTGGCGAGGGCTCCGACGGAGCGATCAGAGAGGCGAGGCGGCTCTACGCCGAGGAGCCGGAGAAGTACTTCTACCCAGATCAGTACAGCAACCCGGCCAATCCGAGGTCGCACTACGAGTCCACGGCGCCGGAGATCTGGGAGCAGACGGGCGGTGAGATCACGCACTTCGTCGCGGGGTTGGGGACGAGCGGGACCTTCGTGGGGACCGCGAGCCGACTCAAGGAGTACAACCCGGACATAAAGGTCATCTCGTTCGAGCCAGAGTCGCCGTTCCACGGGCTCGAGGGCATGAAGCACATGGAGAGCGCGATCGTGCCACCCATCTACGACCCGAGCGTAGCCGACGAGAACAGGCGGGCCTCGACGGAGGACGCCTACGAGATGGTCAAGCGCGCGGCGCGCGAGGAGGGGGTCCTGATCGGCATATCAGCCGGGGCCGCGGTCGCGACGGCGCTCGAGGTGGCGCGCGGGATCGAGAACGGTGTCGTCGTCACCATCCTGTGCGACGGGGCTGACAAGTACCTCTCCGAGAGGTTCTGGGAGGATTAGGACGCCGTGCCGCTCAAGATAGGACGGGGAGATGTTGACCACATCCACGAGCACGCCAGAGAGTCGTACCCGGAGGAGTGCGCAGGCGCCATGGTCGGGATGAGCCTCGATGGGATGAAGATCGTGGTCGACGTCTGGCGCGCAGAGAACACTCACGAGGACGAGCGCAGCCGCAGGTTTCTGATCGAGCCGCTCAAGATCAAGGAGTTCGAGGAGCGGGCCGCCGAGAGGGACATGGACGTGCTCGGCTTCTACCACTCCCACCCCGACCACCCTGCCGAGCCCTCGCAGTACGACAGGGAGCACGCGTGGCCCTTCTACTCCTACGTCATCGCCTCCGTAGGTGAAAACGGGGTCGAGGACCTGCGCTCCTGGGTGTTAAGGGACGACCGCTCTGGCTACGAAGAAGAGCCTATAGTAAGTTAGATCTGCAAAGGAGCCTTTGATGCCGAAGATCAAGATTCCAACGCCGCTGAGACAGTACACCGGAGGAGACTCCGAGGTGGAGGTCGGCGGCGAGACCGCGGGCGAGACGCTTGGGAACCTGGCCTCCGAGTACCCAGACCTCAGGCAGCACCTCTACACCGCCGACGGCAAGCTCCGCTCCTTCGTCAACGTGTACAAGGGCGACGAGGACATCCGCTACCTCGACGGCGCCGATACAGAGGTCTCCGAGGGCGATGAGCTCTCCATCATCCCCTCCATCGCCGGAGGCTGTGCCGGAAGGCGATGTAGGTAGTTTAGATACGCAGGTTTCGCACCCATACTTTCATTTCGTAAGGAGTCTTCCAACAAAATGCAGACAAGAAAGCCATTGGTAGAGTCGCCCAACGGGTCGGTCGATCTCTCGAATGAAGAGATCGCGCGCTACAGCCGGCACCTGATCATGCCCGAGGTTGCCCTCGAAGGGCAGAAGCAGCTCAAGCAGGCCAGGGTCTTGACCATCGGGGCCGGGGGCCTGGGGAGCCCGCTCGCGATGTACCTCGCGGCGGCCGGGATCGGGACCATAGGCATCGTGGACTTCGACGTCGTGGACGAGTCGAACCTGCAGCGCCAGATCATCCACGGCACCTCCGACCTGGGGCGTCCCAAGCTGCAGAGCGCCCGCGAGAGTATAGAGGACATAAACCCGAACGTGAACGTCGAGACCTTCGGAGAGCCCCTAAGCAGCGAGAACGCGCTGGAGATCTTCGAGGACTTCGACGTGATCGTGGACGGCACGGACAACTTCCCGACCCGCTACCTGGTGAACGACGCGAGCGTCCTCACCGGCAAGCCGAACGTGTACGGTTCTATCTTCCGCTTCGAGGGCCAGGCGAGCGTCTTCTACGCCGAAGAGGGCCCGTGCTACCGCTGCCTGTACCCCGAGCCGCCGCCTCCCGGCCTGGTCCCGAGCTGCGCCGAGGGCGGGGTGCTCGGGATACTGCCGGGCGCGATCGGCACCATCCAGGCCACGGAGACCGTCAAGCTCATACTCGGCATCGGCGAGCCCCTGATCGGCCGCCTCCTGCTCTACGACGCCCTGGGCATGCGCTTCCGGGAGATGAAGCTCCGCAAGGACCCGAACTGCCCGGTCTGCGGCGAGAACCCGACGGTCACCGAGCTCATCGACTACCAGGAGTTCTGCGGCATCCCCCAGGCCAACGCCCAGGCGCAGGCCGACGAAGTGCCGGAGATCACGGTCCAGGAGCTCGAGGGACGCCTGCGGAACGGTTCAAGGGTCTCCGTCCTCGACGTGCGCGAGCCGCACGAGTACGAGGTAGCGAACATCGGCGCGAGGCTCATCCCCCTCGCCGAGCTGCCCGAGCGCCTGGTCGAGCTCGACCGGGACGAGACCCTGGCCGTCCACTGCAAGAGCGGCGGCCGCAGCGCGAGGGCCGTGAAGCTCCTCAAAGAGGCCGGCTTCCAGAACGTTTACAACGTCAGGGGCGGTATCGACGCCTGGAGCGAGGAGATAGACTCGAGCGTCCCGAAGTATTAGAGGAGGCTTCAGGTCTGAGCCCCGATAGATAGAGGGGCCGCCGAGCGGCCCCTTTTTCTTGCCTTCGATGGGCCTGTATCATCGGTCGGATGACGAATATACCTGTACTGGACGGCCACAATGACACGCTGCTCAAGCTCCGCTTCCCGGAGCGCGGAGAGGAGCGGAACTTCTTCGAGCGGAGCGACGTCGGGCACATCGACCTGCCGCGCGCCAGGGAGGGGGGCTTCGGCGGCGGCTTCTTCGCCTGCTACGTTCGGAACCCGGAGAATGATGGCTGGACCGAGGAGTCCGCGCTCACCCTGACCAAGACCGGCTACGACGTCGCGGATGCGCCGCCGCTCGACCCTGTCTATGCCAGGAGAAAGGCAGACGAACTGGTTGGGGTTTTGTTCGACCTGGAGGCCGAGTCTGAAGACAAGCTCGAGGTAGTTCGGACTACTCGAGAGATCGAGTCTTGCCTGAGCGAAGGCGTGCTCGCGGCGATCCTCCACTTCGAAGGCGCCGAGAACCTCGGCCCGCTCCCCGGCGCTCTGGAAGGCCTCTACGAGGTGGGCCTCCGCTCGCTCGGCCTCGTGTGGAGCCGGCCCAACGCATACGCTCACGGCGTCCCCTTCCGGTTTCCGTCTCCTTCGGACACGGGCCCGGGGCTGACAGATGCGGGGAAGGAGCTTGTCCGCGAGTGCAACCGGCTTGGTGTCCTGCTCGACCTCTCGCACCTGAACGAGCGTGGCTTCTGGGACGTAGCAAGTATAACGGAGGCACCGCTCGTCGCGACCCACTCGAACGCCCACGCCCTGTGTCCGACCTCGCGCAACCTCACCGACAGACAGCTGGACGCGATACGCGACTCGGACGGGATGGTGGGCGTGAACTTCGCCGTCGCTTTCCTGCGCGAGGACGGCGCGGAGGAGGAAGACACGCCCATCGAGGACGTGGTGCGCCACGTGGACTACCTGGTTGAGAGGGTCGGCGTCGAGCGCGTCGGCTTCGGCTCGGACTTCGATGGGGCGAAGGTCCCGCGCGGGATCGGGGACGCCTCAGGGCTCCCGAATCTTCTCGCGGCGCTGCGCGAACGCGGCTACGACGACGCAGCGCTGAAGAAGCTGGCGCACGAGAACTGGGTCCGCGTGCTGCGCGAGACCTGGGGCCAGTAGGTTCGCACCACCTCCGGAGATGCCAGTCGGAAGGTCCGTAGTCCAGCCTCCTCCGAGTCTCCATTAGTGGACGAATGCATTCGATCGTGAAACAAGCGGCCGCCCTGACACGTATGTGAGATCGTGGAACCGGAACACCGCACGAGCGATGGTGAAGGCCGCGCTCCGAGCAGGAGCGGGGATCTCAGAGCGCGAGGCTCGAAAGCAAAACGGGAAGTTGCATCGCTGGTCAACTGGCAGTCCGCGTTGTACCTGATCGCCTCAGGCTGGGTATGCGTCGTTCTGGCTCCCCTCACGAGTTTCTGGTGGCTCGCCCTGGTCTTCGCCTCTGTCGTGCCGATCGCGCTCTCCGTGCTAGACAGGCCCGGACTCGAGACTTCGGATGAAAGAAAGGTCAAAGAAGGCGAGCTTCTGCACACGCTCGCCGAACGGCGCGAGATCACCCCCGCCACGGCCGCCATGTGGACCTCGCTTACCGTAGATGAAGCATCGAAGATGCTCGATGAGCTAGCCCGCAAAGGGCACCTGCGACCGCGGGCGGACGGGGGCGTGATAGCGTACGCCCTACGCGAATGGGACCGGGCACAGGGCAAGGTTTCCGCACCTGCGGAGCAGGGCCACAGGGTGCCGCGGCGGCTCGGAGCACAACTCGACGACCCTCTGAGCGAGCGCGAGCACGAGGTGTTGAACCTACTGGCCTCGGGCAGGACCAACTCGGAGATCGCCAGAGACCTCTTCATCTCCGTCGGCACGGTCAAGTCCCACACAGGCAACATCTACCGCAAACTCGAGGCTAAGAACCGCGCCGAGGCCCTCGCCAGAGCCCGCGAACTCGAAGTGCTCCGGTAAGAGCTCACCACCACGGCGCTGGAATCTCGCGCTCCTCAGGCGCAATACGCAGCCTTCCGTAGACCGCGAATGAACCCCTCTGAACCGCCTGGATCGGCCTTATGGCTGATGCCTCTGCGACTGGTTCAGCCGTACTCTGGTCGGCGCAGAGCGCATGCGACCAGAGGAGGTATCCAGATGTATCCGCGCCGGAGACAGGATGGAGATGACGAGCTATGTCCGTCGAGAACGGTCGTTGCGGGTCCAGCGTAGATCGACATAGCCATCTCACAGTCTAAATACGGTACTTCCCTCTACCTGGAGGATCATGAGGAAACAACAGATCGCGTTCATCTTCATTCTGACTCACGTGTGGGTGGTGATGATCTTCTTGGGCGGCCTCGTATTCGATACGCTTATCGTCTATCCGAATGTTTTCTACGATGTCCCTCGCTCGCTCGATACCGCGATGGCCTTCGCGGTCGTCAGAGGTCCGAGCGACTTCTTCCCGCCCGTAGGCACCCTCGCCTTGCTCACCGGCATCGGAACCTTGATTCTGGGCTGGCGCGTGAAGTCGGCTCGTTACTGGATCTTGGGCAGCGTGACCGTCATTCTAGTAGGCGAGTTCTTGTTGTCGGCGGCTTTTTTCTGGCCCCGAAACACGATCATGTTTGAAGAGGGTACGGCGGTCCATTCCGTTGCCTATCTGAAGCAGACAGCCCGAGAGTTTCAGGCAGGACATTGGTTGAGGCTTGCGATGAGCGCAGCAGCTTCGGCATTGTCGTTCGTGGCGTTCTTGAACTTCTACCGCCACAGAATCGCCTCCCAGGAGACACCTCCCGGGAGGAAGGATTCTTGAAGCCGGGGCTCGTGGCTGGAGCCGTTCCAAAGAGCTTCCGGTATCGGAACCTTGTTCGGATGCCACCCATACGTCTTACAGGGCTAGCTCCCAGTTCTGCCCGACGAGGTCGTGGCCGAAGCTGTGGTGCTCTTCCTCCTCCACGAGCACGAAACCGTGCTCCTCGTAGATGTGCCTGGCTGCGTCGAGCACGCTGTTGGTCCAGAGCGTGAGCTTCTCGTAGCCGCGGTTCCGGGCGAAGCGGATGCACTCCTCGACCAGGCGGGAACCCAGGCCCACGCCGCGCGCCTCGGGCTCGACCAGCAAGAGCCTGAGCTTGGCGACCGTGTCGCTCGCCTTCACCACGAAGACGCAGCCCACCCGATCGCCACCCATCTCGGCGATCCAGCACCGCTCTTTCTTCGGATCGTAGCCGTCGATGAAGTCAGCGACGATCCGTGCTACCAGCGCCTCGAAGCGCTCGTCCCAGCCATACTCCCCAGCGTAGAGTACGCCGTGCCTGTGGACGACCCAGCCCATGTCTCCCGGCTCGTGGGGGCGCAAGACGAAGGGCTCCGAGAACTTGAGGCCCTTCTCGAAGATCCCCTCAATGGTCCGCATTGCCTCGAGCAGACGCCGCTGTTCCTCCTCCGAGAGCCCGCCAAGCATCTCGGACACCTCCTCGCGCGAGCGGCTATCCAGTACCTTGAAAGCCTCCTCGCCCTCGGCAGTCAGCGAGAGTATGCGCCGCCGGCCATCGGTCTCCGAACGGACCTTCTCGACGAGCCCCTGCCGCTCGAGCCCACCCAGGGTGCGACTCATGTATCCCGGATCCAGGCCCAGCTCGCGCACCAGCTCGGAGGCACTCAGCTCTTCGCGGTTCGCCAGCTCGAACAGGACCCTCGCCTCCGCGAGCGAGTAGCTGCTGTGCAAAAGCCCCTCGCGCAGAACCCCGATCCGGCGCGTGAACAAGCGGTTGAAGCGCCTGATCGCCTCAACCCTCGCCTCGAGGTCGTCAACTCTCACACCACCTCCTCGTATGTTTGCTATTGTCTATTATTCAGTTGCTAAAGTCAATTAATAGCGGGGAGCGTGAGCGTGAAGCTGGCTCCGCTGCTGGCTCCGTCTGATCGCGCGTTGGCGGCTGTGAGGTCGCCGCCCTGGGCGCGGGCGAGGGCGCGGGCGATGGAGAGGCCGAGGCCTGTCCCCCCGCCGGCATCGCCGCGGGTGCGGGCAGCTTCGGCGCGGTAGAAGCGGTCGAAGACGCGGGGAAGGTGTTCGTGGGGTATGCCGGGGCCGGTATCGGTCACGGTCGCGAGGGCCTGTCCGTCCTGGGGATGGCCTTCGACGGTGACGAGGCCGCCCGGGGGCGTGAAACGGAGGGCGTTATCGAGGAGGGAGGCCAGTATCTGCTCCGTCCTCCCGGCGTCGCCGCGGGCCGGGATCCCGTCCGCTGGATCGAGGCGGACCTCGAGCCTCTTCCCTTCGGCGGCGGCTCTGGCGTCGAAGCGTTCCGCGGTTTCGGCGATGGTGTTCGCCAGGTCGAAGGGCTTGCGCTCGACGGAGAGCTTGCCGGCATCGAGTCGGGCCAGGGTCAGGAGATCGGAGAGCAGGGCGTTCATCCGGTCGGTCTCGGAGATCAGGTCATCCGCGAGCTCACGGTCGTCGGGGTCGGTGAGGGCTGAGGAGAGGACCTCGGCGTCGGCCCGGATCAGGGTGAGCGGCGTCTTGAGCTCGTGCGAGGCGTCAGCTATAAACGTGCGCTGCCTCTCGAAAGCGTCCTGGACCGGGCGCATCGCGCGTCGGGACATATAGAGCCCTCCGACCGCGGACAGCAGCAGGGCGCCGAGGCCGATGGGAACGAGGACGAGGACGAGGCTACCGACTATCTCCCAGACCACCGCAGGAGACCGCGCGACCTGCAAGACGCCGACCACCTTCCCATCCTGCACGATGGGCGAGCTCGCGACCCGCACGTTCTCAACTGGCCTGTCGACCGTGCCGGATACCACCCCGAGCTCGCTGAGGCACTCTCGGAAGAACTTCTCGGATGGAAGACCAAGGGACGAAGCCGTGGAGTTGTGGCTCCTGACTTGCCCATCGGGGGTCAGTGTGACCCAGGCGTACTTATCCGGGTCTTCGAGGATGTGAGCGCCGACCCCGTAGTAGGGGACTTTAGCCAGGCTCTCCACCCTCTGCTCGAGGAGCCTGTTCTGTTGCACGGTGACCTGGCGGTGGAAGCTGAGCACTACGATGCAGCCGAAGAGGATCAGGATCAGGGCGAGGATGCCCACGTAGCCCATCGTGAGGCGGCGTCGGATGCGGTCCAGCACAGGTCAGGTCTGGGGGTCGAAGGTATAGCCCACGCCGCGGACGGTGCGGATGTGGGAGGACTCGCCGCCGTGGTCGAGCTTCTTGCGCAGGTAAGATACGTAGAGGTCGACGACGTTGGCGTAGACCTCGGGGGAGCCGCCCCAGACGGTATCGAGGAGGACCGAGCGGGTGAAGACCTGCCCCGGGCGCTGCAAGAGGGTGGCGAGCAGGGCGAACTCCTTGGCCGTCAGCTCGACGCGCTCCCCCCCGCGCCGGACCTCGTGACGAACCGGGTCCAGCGTGACGTCGCCTGCGGAGAGGGCCATCCCGTCGCTTCTTTCGGCCCAGAGCCGTCGCGTGAGTGCGCGCACGCGGGCGAGGAGCTCGGGGAAGGCAAACGGTTTGGACAGGTAGTCATCGGCCCCGGCGTCGAGGCCCTCGACGCGGTCCTCGATCTGGTCGCGGGCGGTGAGCATCAGGACCGGGACCCTGATCTCCGCCGCCCTCAAGCCCCGCACGATCTGGAGCCCGCTGCGGTCGGGGAGCATCCAGTCGAGGATCAGGAGGTCGAAGTCCTCGGAGAGGGCGCGCGAGAGCCCGGTTCGCCCGTCGCCGGTCGTCTCGACCGCGTAGCCCTCCTCGCGCAACACGCGGGAGATCAGACGCGCCAGCCTCTCCTCGTCCTCAACTACCAGGATCCTCTTCATCTTCTCGTCCCATTCTAAAGAGGTTGGGCCACGCCGGTGCGTTTTCTGTGCAAACTCTCATCTTCTTCAAAGCGTCCTCACAAGCTGGGGGTTCAGAATTGGGCGCGCCGAGGACGCTGCGAAGGAGAAGAAGATCGTGCTAGCAGACGAGGAGAGAGGCGCATGAGCAACCACGCTACGCACCGTAGGGAAGCAGACCTGGAGACGCCCGCGCTCCTCGCAGGTTACTTCGCCCGGATAGACACGGGCACCCTGCTCACGCACGCGGAGGAGGTGGATCTCAGCAGGCGCGCCCGCACCGGCGACAAGAGGGCCCGCCAGCGTCTCATCGAGAAGAACCTGAGGCTTGTTGTGAGCGTCGCCAAGAGGTACAGGGACAACGGGCTGCCCTTCGAGGATTTGATCCAGGAGGGAAACATAGGGTTGATGAAGGCTGTAGAGAGGTTCGACCCTGACAAAGGCTTCAGGTTCTCCACCTACGCGACGTGGTGGATCAGGCAGGCTGTGCAGCGGGCCGTCGTGGACAAGGGGAGAACCGTACGTATCCCGGTCCACATGAGCGAGAAGGTGCGGAAGACCGGCAAGGCGCGGAACGAACTCTCGAAGGAGCACGGTCGCGAGCCGACCGTGGAAGAGGTCGCGACGCACCTCGGGTGGGAAGTCGAGGAGGTATGGGAGGCCTTGAGAGCGACGACGCACGTCTCCAGCCTGAGCAGGCTCGTCGGCCCCGACGGGGACACCGAGCTGGGGGAGCTCGTCGAGGACGAGCGGGTGCCGGACACGCCTGAGGCGGTGATCCGGGAGATGGACGCTCTGGGGTTGCAGACGGCGGTAGAGAGGCTGCCCCAGCGCACGCGCCACGTCCTCGTCAGGCGCTACGGACTCGACGACCGCAAGAGGGCGACCCTCCAGGATCTCGCCAGGGAGCTCGGCATCTCGCGGGAGCGGGTGAGGCAGATTCAGTTGGAGGCCGAGAGCATGCTGCGGACCAGAGAGAACCGCAGGATGCTTCGGGAGGTGGTGGCATGAGCTCGCGGATATTGCTCCTGCTGACGGTGCTCGCGCTGCTCGTCGCGGCGGGGGCCGTCTACCGCTCCGCGACCGAGCAGGGACCCGATGGCCTTGCCAAGACAGCCGTGGCGGCCCCTGGCGCCGTGCCCGGCGACGAGCCCGTAGCGCGGGTGGCAGCCGAGGTCGAGCCGAGCGTCGTGCAGGTCAACGTCTCCGGAGTCGAGCGGACCCCCTTCGGGACCCAGAAGCAGGAAGGGATCGGAAGCGGCGTCATCTACCGCTCGGACGGTTACATAATCACCAACAACCACGTCGTCGAGGGCGCGCGCACTGTAGAGGTCGCCTTCGCCGACGGCACCACCGAGCAGGGCGAGGTCGTCGGGACCGACCCCATAACCGACCTTGCCGTGATCAAAGTGAACCGCGACGGGCTACCCGCGGCGAGCTTCTCCGACGACAAACAGCTTGCGGTAGGACAGCTCACCGTGGCCATCGGGAGCCCTTCGGGCTTCCAGTCGACCGTCACCTCCGGCGTCCTGAGTGGTATGGGGCGCGAGTTCCCGCCCGAGCTGACAGGCGGCCAGCAGGAGAGCTCGCTCGTCGACCTGCTCCAGACGGACGCCCCGATCTCGCCCGGCAACTCCGGAGGCGCCCTCGCCGACCGCGACGGCCAGGTCATCGGCATCAACGTCGCGTATCTGCCTCCCAACGAGACGGGGGCCGAGGGCATAGGCTTCGCCATCCCCTCCTACACCGTCGTGTCGGTGGCTGACCAGCTCATACAGAGCGGCGAAGCCCAGCATCCTTACCTCGGCGTCTCCGTCTCGGACCTCACTCCTCAGGTCTCGAACCGCTTCGGCGTCTCCGCCGAGTCCGGGGCGCTCATAGCGAAGGTGGAGCCAGGCGGCCCGGCCGACGGCGCCGGCATCCGGGCTGGTGACGTCGTGACCGGCCTCGGGTCCACCGACATCCGGAGCTCGGGCGACCTGCTCTCCGCCCTGCGCCAGTACCAGCCGGGCGACAAGGTCGAGCTGACCGTCCTTAGAGACTCTCAGGAGAGTACCTTCGACGTCCGGTTGGGAGAACGCTGACGCCAGCCCCGACCAGCCGCCCCCACGGATACGGGGCGGAAGTTCCAGAGGTAGCCGGACACGTGTCCGGCTACCTCCTCTCGTTGCACGCGGGTACCCGGACGGAGTATTCGCCATCGCCATCACGCTTCTCATCATCCCGTCGTCGCGCTTCTCGTCCAGCGTCGCCACTAGCTCTGCGCTCTGTCCTTTCATATCGTCTCATTCTGATCCGTCCGGTGGCGTTTCGTAGACCTACCTGCTGCGGGCGAGGTAGACGCCAGCGAGGATCACGGCTGCGCCGATTAGCTGGCCGGCCCCGAAGTCCTCGCCGAGTAGCAGGACGCCCGTGGTCACCCCGGTGAGGGTGACTAGGTACTGGTAGACGAGGACGCGGTTCGCCCCGACGTGGGAGACGCCCCATCCCCAGGCGGCGAAGCCGAACGCCGAGGAACAGAGCGCCGAGTAGGCCGCCGCGCCCCACGTGAGACCGTCGAGGGCTGTGAAGTCCAGGCTCGCCGGGTCGAGAGCCTCGAGAGGGAAAGCGGCGAGGCCCCCGAAGGTCATCGCGTAGGCGGCGACGGCGAGGGCCGAGTAGCGCCTGAGCAACGAGAGGGTAAGTACGGTGTACGAGCCCCAGCAGACGGCCGCGACCAGGATCAGGGCGTCTCCAACGAGGCTCGTACCGGCGAAGTCGAGGCTCCCGTAGACGATGGCACCGACCCCCGCGAGACAGAGCCCAACACCCAGGACGCCGGAGATCCTGGGGCGCTCCCACCCGAGCGCGAAGGCGAGGAGCATCCCCCACACCGGGGCTGTCGAGTAGACGAGGGCCGTGTTCGCCGCCGTCGTCAGACCCACCCCGACGGTGAAGACCGACTGGGTCAGGGTTACGCCGACGAGGCCGAGTCCTAGCATGGGCAGGAGGTCTCGCCGCGAGAGGCGGCCCTGTTCTCCAGAGAGTAGCGCCAGGGGCAGCAGCAGCAGACCGGCGAGCGTGAAGCGCGTCGCCGCGAACAGAATCGGCGGCACGCTCTCCACGACGAGCTTCACCGCCGTGAAGTTGGTCCCGAAAAAGAAGACCGTGAGCAAAAGCGAGGCCTCGACCAGGGGTGAGGCCCGTCGCTGCTCTTTCTTCACGCTAGCGGACGAAGTCCGTGTCCGGGCCGAGCCCCTTGATGTAGACGGAGATCAGACGCGCGCAGTCCTCGAGGTCGCCGAGCTCCACCATCTCGTTCGGCGAGTGCATGTAGCGGTTTGGCGCCGAGACGAGGCCAGTGGCGATGCCGGCGCGGGTTAACTGGATCGCGTCCGCGTCGGTCCCCGTCGAGCGCGAGTCTGCCTCCAGCGTGTAGGAGATTCCCGCCTCCTCGGCCGCGGCGAGAAGCCCCTCGGACACTATGGGGCTCAGGTTGGTGGCCCGCTTTATGACCGGGCCGCTACCGAGGGCGTGGTCGCCGTTCTCGTTCTTGGAGACGCCGGGTGTGTCGGTCGCGTGGGTCACGTCGACGGCTATGGCGGCGTCGGGGTCCAGTCCGAAGGCGGCGCCGCGGGCGCCGTAGAGCCCGATCTCCTCCTGCACGCTCGCCACAGCGACGACTTCCGCATTGACGCCTTCCTCCTCGGATAGCAGCCGCAGGGCCTCGAGCACGACGAAGGCGCCCATCCTGTTGTCCAGTGCGCGGGAGGCGATGCGGTCGTTGGGGAGCTCGAGCAGGTCCTGGTCTACTACCCCCGCGTCGCCGACCCTGACCATCCCTTTAGCCTCGTCTGCGTCCTTCGCGCCTATATCTATCCACAGGCTCTTTATGTCCGAGACCTTCTTGCGTTCCTCGGGTTCCATGAGGTGGATGGCCTTCTTGCCGATCACACCCACTACCTCGCCGCTCTGCGTCTGGAGGCGCACCCTCTGGCCAACGAGCACCTGCGGGTCCCAGCCGCCAACCCCGCTGAAGCGCACGAGCCCCTTCTCGTCGATGTGGGTGACTATCACGCCGATCTCATCTATGTGCCCGGATAGCATCACTCTAGGCGACCCGCCCGCGTTCAGAGTGGCGAAGGAGTTGCCCATCCTGTCGCCCCTGACCTCGGCGAACCCTCGCGCCTCCTCCCGCCAGATCCCGGCAGCCGCTCCTTCGTTGCCGCTAGGCCCCGGCGTGGAGAGCAGTCTCTTCAAGAACTCGTAAGATGCGTCCCTCATCTGGTCCTTTCTTGGTGGAGAATGTTGTCGAGCGACGCCCGTCGGGGGGCGCGCCTAAGAGGTTACCACCCGAAGTTCCAGACGGCCGCTCTCGACTGGCCGCCTATCTCTGCCCACCGTCATATAAGGGATGGAGAAGCCGAACGGCTTGGAGAACGGGTTGGGCTCGAGGCGCAAAGTATGCCGGTCCTCCCACACCGGCTCGAACCGCTCGCCGTCGAGCTCGAAGCCTTCAGGATAGGGCGGCGGATACTCGCCGTCGCCCGGCTCGTTGAGGCAGACGTAGAGGGAGAGGCCATCGCACAGCCTGAGGAGACCCAGGTTGTGCTCCAGGCTCTCGAGCTCCTCTCCCGACATCCCGGCTCGCAGCCTCGCCTGGCGCCGGGACTCGGCTTCGGCGAACTCCGCCTCCGCCTCGCTGCCGCCGAAACGGCGCACGAGCGTCTCGTAGTGCATGCTGCTAAGACAGGCCGCGTAAGGGTCCCTCTCCTCCAACCAGGCCAGGCCCCCGACGTACGCCCTGACCTTCTCCTCAGGTGGATAATCCGCGAAGGAGTAGGGGCGACCTGTCTTCTCGTTCCACCGCACTCTCGCGTCCGGCGCCTGCCAGGCCACGTCGTGGTGCGCTATAGCGTAGATGGTCGGCTCGAACGGCCGCGGCCGCTCCGCCCAGTGCCTGGCGAACTCCCCCGAGGCCAGCGCGTGGTCGTGCTGTTTGATCAGCACGTAATAATCGCCCTTCTCCCGTACGATCACGCGCAGTAGCTTATCAAGGCTTCAGGCTGTAGGCATCAGGTTATGGGTTATTGCCTGATGCCTACAGCCTGAAGCCTACAAAACTGGCCTGCGGTCCATGGCGCGGGGCGCGATGAGGTCGTTTTCGAGGAAGGCTTCCTGCGTCTCGTCGAAGTGGTCATCTGTCACGGTGGCGAGCGCGAGGGCGAAGCCCTCAGGAAAGGCCCCGGCCCACTCCTCGGCCGGCCCCTCGGGGAGTCCCATGCCGACGAGGTGCTTCTCGACCTGGGGTCGCCTGTGGTAGAGGACCAGGCCGACTACCGCCGCGAGGGTCATGACAGCCTGCACGGCGAGGCCGGTCGCCAGGTGGACGGCGCCCATCAGCACGCACACGGCGGTTACCCCGAGAAAAGCGCTCGCGAACTCGAACCACTGCGTCCTGGATAGCCCGCCCCCGATCCTGCGCACGCGGGCATCGGGGAGGGTCACTTCTACGAGGCGCTCGTCCCGCCGCCGCGCCAGCACGAGCAGGGAGCCGGGCGGGACGCCCAGAGTCTCGAGGCGCGCGTCGAGCTCTTTGAGCGTCCTCAGGTTCCTGGCGACGGCCCCTACGGTGTGGTAGCGCGAGATGCTCATGGCTTCAGGCCACGGCGATCACGACGCCGGCGGTGGCGGTGCCTATGAGGACCCCGGCGAGCACGTCGAACGGGTAGTGGACGCCCAGGTAGACGCGCGAGAGGGCGACGAGGAAGCCGGAGATCAGGAACGCCGGTGCGAAGGCAGGGTAGACGTACGAGAGCGTCAGGGCTCCCGCCGCCGCGGTCGCGGAGTGGCCGGAGGGGAAGGAGCTCGAGGACGGCGTCTTTATGAGAGGGGCTATCTCGGTGTCGTAGATAAAGGGCCTGGCCCGGTTGAAGAGGTACTTCGCGCCCTCTGCGAGCGTCCAGGAGGCCGCGATGGCTACCCAGGGCACGAGCAGGTGCGAGAGACGCAGACCCGTGATCAGGAAAAGCCCGGCGGCGATGAAACCCCAGAGCGCTCCGGCGGTCCCCGCGACCGTGAAGGCGCGCATCACGGTCGTCATGGGAGGCCACTTGTGGCGGAAGATCGCCCTGAAAAGCGCCCTGTCGAGGTCCCTTATTTTGCGCGCGAGGTTCTTCAATCTCGGATCGCCGGGTATTGTACCCGTCTTCGGCCCGGGCGTCCGGGCAAGGGTAAGTAAAGTAGAATAGCCCGGACGTTTCAGCAGATATTTTAGAAGGGAAGTTCGAGACGTGGACAGAGCACTGATCCAGAAGGTGGTGGACGAGGCGCGCAGCGAGGAGGCCAACCTCGTGATCTGGGACCGCCGCGACACGTTCACCGTCGAGCAGGACGACCTGGCGGACCTCGAGGTCGTGGACGACCATCTGCGGGTGAAGATGCAGGAGGGGAAGGTCACCGTTTACGTAGATCTCGACCAGATATACAAGCTCGTGGTGGAGAGGGAGCGCTCCCGCAGATCCGGGTCACGCGCCGGGTTCGGCGCCGCGAGCAGCTAGGCTTCAGGTAATTAGCTGAGGCCTGAGACCCCCTGGCCGGCCTATCCGGCCTCGATAACTTCCACGCCGCTCTCGCGCGCGACGACCGCGGCGTGGACGAGCCCCACGAAGAGACCGCACTCCAGAGCGCCCGGGATGCGCTTTATCCGGGTCTCCAGGGAGGCTGGATCGGGGATCTGCGGGAAGAGGCAGTCGGCCGTGTAGTGGCCCCCGTCCGTGACGAAGGGGTGTTGCGGGTCTCCCGGGTCAACCCGCAGCCGGGGCTCACAGCCAAGAGCGCCGAGCGCCTCCAGGGTCGTCTCCCAGCCGAAGGGCTCGATCTCGACTGGCAGCGGGCCATCGCCTAGAGTATCGACCGGCTTCGAGCCGTCGGCCACGATGATGAGGCCCCTCTGTGAGGCGGCGGCCACGATCTTCTCGCGCAGGAGAGCCCCTCCCCTGCCTTTGATGACCGTGAGATCGGGCCCGATCTCGTCTGCGCCGTCTATCGTGAGGCTGGGCCGGGCCTCAGATAGCGTTGCCAGCGGGACACCGACTTCCCGGGCGAGCGCCGCCGTCCGCTCCGAGGTCGGTATCCCGCGCACGTCCCGGAGCGTCCCGCTGCCAAGGAGCTCCCCGATCCTGAGCACTACGAAGGCGGCAGTAGTTCCGCTCCCGAGCCCCACGGTCGTGCCGCTCTCGACGTAGCGGTCCACCGCCGCGTAGGCCGCATCGCGCTTGAGGCCCTCCGCGTCTCCCCCCCTCACCACGCCGCTCACGCGCCTTCCGGCTGGACGCCGACTGTCACCCCGACCCGTCGCGCCTCCTCACCCGGGGTCACGACGGTCAGCGCGAGCTCGTCGCCCGGCTTTGCCGCGTTGACGGCCTCTATCACGTCTTCGGGGGAGGCTACAGGCTCTCCCTCCACCTCGGTTATGACGTCCCCGATGGGTACCCCTTCTGGCATACCCTCTATCTCCACTTCTTCGCCGCCCTCGATGCCGGCTTTCGCCGCGGGGCCGCCGGCACTCACCTCGCTCACTATCGCCCCATTACCGGGCAGGCCGTACTCGTCGGTAAGTTGCTCTTCCGAGAGGCCGGTATAGGCGGCGAGCTCATCCACGCCGACGGTGAACATTCGCACCCCGATGTAGCCGTGCACCACCTCCCCTGTGGTTATGAGCTGCTCGACCACGCCCTTCACGGTGTCTATCGGGACTGCGAAGCCAACGCCCTCGAACCCGCCCGACTCCGAGGCGATCTGGGCGTTCACCCCGATGACCGTTCCGCGCGAGTCGAGCAGCGGCCCGCCGGAGTTGCCGGGGTTTATCGCCGCGTCGGTCTGGACCGCCCCGTCTATCGTGTAGCCGTTTGGCGCGTCTATGGGCCTCTCCGTGCCGCTAACGATGCCGGTCGTCACGCTTATCCCCACGTTTAGCGGGTTGCCGATGGCAATGACCGGCTCCCCGACCCCGACGCTGTCCGAATCGCCCAGCGTCAGCGGCTCGAGAACCCTCTCCGGCGCGTCAACCTTCAGGATCGCCACGTCGGTCGAGGGGTCCTCGCCCACCACTTCCGCATCCTCCCTGACGCCGCTTGCGAACCTGACCGAGACGTCTTCGGCTCCCCCCACGACGTGCTGGTTGGTGACGATGTGCCCCTGCTCGTCGAGGACGAACCCGGAGCCCCCTCTGGGCCCGCGCTCGGACGAGGCCACGTCCACGCTAACCACGCCGGGCCCGGTCCGCGTGTACACCTCGCGCACCGGCGCGCCGGCTACATCCCCCGACGCGCTCTCCACCGGCGGAGAAGCCTCCCTGATCGTCACGTCTTGCGATTCGTCTTCGAGCCCTGTTATCCCGACGAAGATAAAGAGCGCGGTGACGAGCCCGCCGACGACCGCCGCCACGAACGCTGTGAGTACGGTTCTCAGAACCCGCTCTTCCTCAGCTCTCGCCTATCACGCGGGACGGGAGTCGATGTTGTTGACGGACCACCCGTCTATCTTCCACTCGCCGTTCTCCTTCACGAGCCTCCAGGTACCCTCGTTCTGCTCGACCCGGTCGGTCAGCGTGGCCCTGGTGCGGCCGGTAACGGTCGCCGTGTCGCCGGAGACCTCGGCGGTCGGCCCCTCGACAAACTCTACGCTCTCCACCTTGTCGAACGTGCCTTCGAAGGTGGCCCGGTTCGGAAACGTGCTCTGCCGCCAGCCCTCGCTGAGAAGCTGGGCTGACCTGTCGTAATCCCCCGCAGACGACGAGGTGTAAAACTCCTGCACCGCTCTCTCGGCGGCTTGCGCCTCGCTGGAACCGCTGCTCGCCTGTGCCTGATCTCCTCCCGCCTGCCCTGCCGGAGCCGACGCTGGCTGCGAGGCGGCCTGCTGGCCACCGCCTCCAGCCTGCGCGTTCTGCCCTCCTCCGGACGGATTCTGTCCCGCGTTGTTCTGCGGGCTCTCGCTCCCGGCCTGATCGTTTCCTCCGCCGATGAGCCCGGGGCCGGCGAGGGCACCGATGACGACGAGCACGGTTGCGACCGCGAGAGCAACCAGGATCCCTCCCCGCCTGTCCCGACTTCCCCACCTTGCACCACCGGGCTGACTCTGCGCGGTACCCCGTCGCGGTGCCGCCGCAGTTGGACCGGCGGACTCTGTCCTGGTGGGTTCCGTCGCCGGGGGCTCGGGATCGATTTCGGTGGCGTGGACGCCGCGTCCGGCCTCCAGCAGACCCAGCCGTACCTCGTCGGCGCTCGGGCGGGCGTCGGGGTCCTTCTTCATGCAGTCGAGGATCAGGGCCTCCAGCGCCGGACTCACCGCGTCGTTGAGCTCGCGGGGCGGAGTCGGCTTCCTGGAGACGTGCTGGCTTGCGATCTCTATCGGGGCTCCGACGAAGGGCGGCTGTCCCGTCGCAGCGTGGTAGAGGGTCGCGCCTAACGAGTAGACGTCGCTCTTGGGCGTTACCTTCTCCCCCTTCAGCTGCTCGGGGGAGGAGTAGAGCGCAGTTCCGAGGTACGAACCCGTCCGGGTGGCGTGCGTCGCGTCGAGCGCGCGGGCGATTCCGAAGTCCGAGAGCTTCGCGCGCCCGTTCTCGTCGAGGAGGATGTTGTGCGGCTTTACGTCACGGTGGATTACGCCGCGCTCGTGGGCGTGAGCGAGTCCTGCCGCGACCTCGCTCAGCCTGGAGAGGTCGCCGCCGGAGAGCGTGCCACGCCTGTCTATGAGGGCTTTGAGGTCGCCCCCCGGCACGTACTCCATTACGATGTAGGAGGTCTCCCTCCCCTCGTAGTCACCCTCCCCGGCGTCATAGACCTGCACTATGTTCGGGTGGGAGAGGCTGGCCGCGGTACGCCCCTCGCGCTGGAAGCGGGCCCCGATGTCGGTCTCCGCGTAGCCGGGCTTGAGAAGCTTGATCGCGACGGGCCGCTCGAGGACCTCGTCGCGGCCCAGGAACACGACAGACATGCCCCCCGAGCCGATCTCGCGCTCCAGAACGAATCTATCTGCGAAACGGATCACGCGCAGGATTATATGAGCTAGCAGCGGCGATTGCCGCTGCAGGGGTCATAGTGAGCGTTCTCAGAGGGTTTGAACGCTCTCGTTTTCCAGGCGGTCGAGCTTCCACTCCCCGTTCTCGACGACGCACACCCAGGTCCCCGAGAGAAGCTCGGATCCCCAGGTGTGATCCAGCCTCACCGCGAACGTCACGTCCGCGGTGTCCCCTGACACTTCGGCCACCGGATACTGGGTGAACTCCATGTAAGTGAAAGTGTAGATGTCCTCCTGCTGTGCCCACTGCTGGACGGAACCGATCTCGTTCTGCAGGCGCTCGGAGAGGTATGCGTACGAGGTGTCAGGCCTGGCGAAGGACATCTCATAGTACATGTCGAACACCGCCTGCTCCGCCGCGGCCGCGGGGAGGGCCGGCTCCTGGACAGGCTCTTGGGCGGGAGCGGCGGCCCCGCTTCCGCCGGCCTGGTTCTCGGCCCGTTGTTGGGCCACGGGCGGGGCGGGTGTCTCCCGCAGCGGTTCGGAGATGCGTTGGATCGGCTCCGGCACCCCGCCGGCGGTCGGGTCGAACAGCGCCCAGGCTCCCACGGCGATGACGGAGATCAGGAGTAGCGAGACGACGGCCGAGGCAAGCGCTCTCCGCTGCCTCGAACCGGCCCTGAAGGTCCGCGTCGGGATGCTGATCGTGCGCTCCGGCGGCCCGGAGAGCTCGGGCGTCTCCCTTCCCAACCCGCGCCTGAAGGCCTTGACGCCCGCGACGCCGGCGGATCTGGCGGCTCCTGTGGCGCGCGCCAGCCCCGAGGCTCCGATAGCGCCCGCGGGAGGGGCGGTCGCGGCGGCGCTGATCTGGAGCAGCCTCTCGTGCAGGGCGAAGGTGTCCGGCCTGTAGGCGGCATCTTTGGCGAGGCAGCCGAGGATGAGGGCTTCGAGACGCTCGCCCACGAGCGCCCCGCGCGCCCGCGGCGGAACGGGGGGCTTGGCGAGCTGCTGGCTGGCGACCTGCAGCGGGTCCCCGGTGAACGGCGGCCCCCCGACCGCAGCGTGGTAGAGGGTGGCGCCTAACGAGTAGACGTCGCTCTTGGGTGTTACCCTCTCGCCCTGTAACTGCTCGGGGGAGGAGTAGGTCGCCGTCCCGAGGTACGAGTCCGTGCTGGTGGAGTGGGCGGTGTCGAGGGCGCGGGCGATGCCGAAGTCGGTGAGTTTCGGGCTCCCGTACTCGTCTATGAGCACGTTCTGCGGCTTGATGTCGCGGTGGACTACCCCCCGCTCATGGGCGTGGGCGAGCCCGTCGGCGACGGCGGCCCCTATGCGCGAGAGCATGGCGCCGGGGAGCGGTCCCCGCCTGTCTATGAGGGCCTTGAGGTCGCCCCCCGGCACGTATTCCACGACGATGTAGGAGACCTCGCGGCCGTCGAACTCCACCTCCCCGGCGTCGTAGACCTGCACTATGTTCGGGTGGGAGAGGCTGGCCGCGGTGCGCCCCTCGCGCTGGAAGCGGGCGCTCACGTCAGAGCCCTCGAGGTCTGAGCGGAGGATCTTGACGGCGACGGGCCTGTCGAGGACCTCGTCGCGACCCAGAAAGACGGTGGACATGCCGCCCGAGCCGATCTCGCGCACGAGCACGAACCTGCCAGCTAGAAGGCTCACGCGCGCGCTCCGGAGAACATCTCCGAGACTAGATGACCTCCCGGCCCATCGCGCTCGCGAAGGGTTGGAGGGTCTCTTTGAGGCCGAGCAGAGCCTTCACAGGCAGCGCCTGCTCGCCGTCGCACAGCGCCTCGCTGGGATCGTGGTGGCTCTCGACTATCAGGCCGTCAGCCTCCGCGGCTACGGCGGCCTTGGACAGCGGCACGACCAGATCCCTGCGTCCCGCGGCGTGCGAGGGGTCCACGATCACCGGCAGGTCCGTAAGCCTCTTGGCGACGATGACGGCAGAGAGATCCAGCGTAAAGCGCGTGCTCGTCTCGAACGTACGGATGCCCCGCTCGCAAAGGACAACGTTGTCCCCGCCGGAGGAGGTCACGTACTCGGCGGCGAGCAGCCACTCCTCGACCGTCGCCGAGAGCCCCCTCTTCAAAACGACGCCGTGGTCCGTGCCCGCGATAGCAGCGCCGACCCGCTTCAGCAGCGAGAAGTTCGCCATGTTGCGGGCCCCGATCTGCAGGACCTGCGCGTGCTCCATGACCATCTCTATGTCGTAGGGGTCCATCACCTCGGTGACGACCTTGAGTCCCAGGTTCCGGCTCACCTCGTCCATGATCTTCAGGCCCTCCTCGCCGAGGCCCTGGAAGGAGTAAGGTGAGGTGCGGGGTTTGAAGGCGCCGCCGCGGACGTACTCGAAGCCTGCCTGCTTCACGGCCTTCGCCCCGGCCAGGAACTGCTCGTAGCTCTCGACCGTGCAGGGGCCGGCGACGACCCGGAACGTACCAGGGACCATCATACCGTTGGCTGTCCTTACGTCGGTCTTTACACCCTGTGAAACGTCCATCTCTACCTGGAAAACTCCCCGCGTTGAATCTCGAGGTCCCTGATGCGGTGCAGTATCAGCTCGAAGATGTCGCGCATGGAGGAGTCGTAGATGGGCCCCGTGTTCATCTCCACGACCTTACGCAGGATCTCCTCCTCACGCTTCGGGTCGTAGACCGGGGCCCCCGCCTCCGACTTCAGCGCCATGATCTCCTGCACTATGCGCGCCCGTTCGTTCAGGGCCCGGATGAGCTCACGGTCGACCTCGTCGACCCTCGATCTAAGCTCCCGCACCTGTCTCTGCATCGCCGCCTCTTCCATAGAACCTGCGATTCTATCCGTACACAGCACATAAGGCAAACTAGGGCTTCGCGCTCGTCAGCAAGAAGCAGGGCCGAAACTCACCCGATCGCACCAACGCCCGTTGAAAGGCCAATTAAAGAGGAATAGTCTTTAGCGACCTCGATCGGCGAGACAATGAGCTGATCAGCTTGAAAGGAGCGCATGGAGTTCAGAGCGGAGCTGGACCCGCTGGCCCCGTACAAGCCGCCGCGCATGTCGCAGGAGGCGGCGGCGGAGCGCGGGACGGAAGGCTACGTGAAGCTGACCTCGAACGAGCTCTCCTTCGGCCCGCTCCCCGAGGCCGAGGCCGCGATCGCCGAAGCCCTGCCCCGCGCCAACCGCTACCCGGACCGCCACGCCAGCTCTTTACGCGAGGCTGTCGCCGCGGCCAACCCCGGCGCCGACTCCCGGAGGAACGTGCTCGTGGGCAACGGGTCCAGCGAGGTGCTCCTCAACCTCCTCCAGCTCGTCCAGCGCCCGGGCGAGGTAGTCTTCCCCTGGCCTTCGTTCGGCCTGTACGTGACGATCAGCGTCACGCTGGGGCTCTCACCGAAGAAGGTCCAGCTCACGGGGCGGCACGAGGCGAAGCCCGAGGCCCTCCTCTCCGCCGCAACGGAGAAGACGCGGGCCCTCATCCTCTCGAACCCGAACAACCCCACGGGCACGTACCTGACCCTGGATGAGGTGCGCGGCCTCGCCGACGCGCTTCCCGAGGGCGTCTTCCTCATCCTGGACGAGGCTTACCACGAGTTCGTCTCGGACCCTGCCTATCATGGCTCGCACGAGCTCGCCCTCGAAAGGGAGAACGTGGTCTGCGTGCGCACGTTCTCGAAGGCGCACGGGCTAGCTGGCTTCAGGGTCGGCTACGGGATAGCTACCGAGCGGGTTGCCGACTACGTGGAGAGGGTCCGGTTCCCCTTCTCCGTAAACCTCGCCGGCCAGGTCGCCGCCACCGCCTCGATGCGCGCCAGCGAGAAGATAAGGGAGCGCGCCGGGTTCGTGATCCGGGAGCGCGAGCGCGTGCAAGATGCTTTCCGAGAGGCGGGGTTCCACTACGTGCCTTCGCAGGGTAACTTCGTTCTCGTCGAGGCAGGGCCGGAGGTCTTCGAGAAGGCAGGGGTACTCGTAAGGGAAGGCGAGGCGCTCGGTTTTCCGGGGTGGAGCAGGGTGACCATCGGCGACTCGGGAGAGAACGACAGGGTGATAGGAGCGCTCTCTTGAGCCGCACTCTAGGGATAGTGGGGGTGGGTTTGATCGGAGGCTCCGTCGGCCTCGCAGCCCGCAACGCCGGGTGGAACGTGATAGGCGTCGACAGACCGGAGGTCCTCGAGGAGGCCGTATCTTCGGGCGCGGTGGACCATCCCTCGACCCTCGAGGAGGCACGCAGCGCGGACCTCGTCGTGCTGGCGGCGCCTATCTCGAGGATCACGGACCTGGTCGCAGAGCTGCCGCCGACAGACGCCCTCATCACCGACGTCGCCAGCGCCAAGATGGCCGTCGTGCGCGAGGCTGAGGATCACGGCCTCCGCTTCGTCGGCGGGCATCCGATGGCGGGGAGCCAGCTCTCCGGCGTCGCGCACGCGCGGGCAGACCTCTTCAAGGGCGCCCGCTACTTCCTCACCCCCACCGGCAGGACCGACCCGGACGCCTACCGCGAGGTCGCGGCTTTCGTGAGGGAGCTCGGGGCGGTCCCGACGGCCGTCGACCCGGAGAAGCACGACCTGCTCATGGCCGCCCTCTCGCACCTGCCGCACCTCATGGCGGCCGCGCTCCTCAAGGTCGCCTCGGACATCTCGCCCGAGGCGCTCTCCTTCGCCGGGCCCTCGTTCAGGGACCTCACCCGGGTGGGGGCGTCCAACCCTTCCCTCTGGTCGGATATCCTGGCGGAGAACGCTCCGGCTCTGGGGGAGGCGCTCGGGGCTTTCGCGGGGGCGATGGCCCAGCTGGGGAGCGAGATCAAAGACCGCGAGGCCATGGAGCAGCGCTTCTTGCAGGCCCGCGAAGCCTACGACGCCCTCGGCGGCATCCTCGTCGAGAGGAGCGGAGAGAACGTCGAGCTGGCCGTCCCGGTTGAGAACAGGCCCGGCGTCTTCGCCGAGGTGACGACCCTCATGGGGTCGAACAACATAAACATACTCGACCTCTACGTCCGCCACTCCAACACCGAGCGCGCAGCTCTGATCCTGACGCTGAACTCTGACGCCGCGCCGCTGGCCAGAGATTTACTCCGCGATGCCGGCTTCGGGGCGGAGGTTCAGGGATAGCTGTGGCAGATGCGTTCGGCCTACTCTTCCCGGTCGCTCATGACGGTTCCTCTTCCTGCCGGTGTTTTCTGGCCCGACGGCGCGTCTGTGTTGTCTCAAAGTATCTCTACGACCAGACGCAGGTACCGCTCATCATCTACTCTCACCTTCCGAGAAGGTGTCGCAGGGCGCCTTCGAGCTCCGGGTAACGGAAGTGGTAGCCGGTCTCCTTCAGCCTCGCGGGCTCCATGCGCTGGCTCGCGAGGAGCAGAGCGTCAGCCATCTCGCCGATGGCGATCCGGATAGCCGGAGCCGGGACGGCGAAGAAGGTCGGACGGTTCAGGACCTTCCCCAATACTTTCGTGTACTGGGCGTTGGTGAGGGGGTTGGGGCTCCCGACGTTGACGGGGCCCTCGACGGAGTTGTTCGCGAGGGCGTGGTGGATGGCTCCGACGACGTCGTCGAGGGTGACCCAGCTCCACCACTGCCGGCCGCTCCCGATCCTGCCTCCCCCGCCCAGCTTGAAGATGGGAAGGGTCGTGCCCAGAGCTCCACCTTGCGGGCTCAAGACTAGCCCGAAGCGCGGGTGGACGACGCGGATGCCCGCCTCCCGCGCGGGGTCAGCCGCCGCCTCCCACGCCTCGCACACCTCGGCGAGGAAATCCGAGCCGGGACCGCTATCCTCGCGCAAGAGCTCGTTTCCCCTGTGGCCGTAGTAGCCGACCGCAGACGCGCTGACCATAACTTCAGGCGGCACGGAGAGGCTCGCGATAGCCTCGGCGAGCAGGCGCGTCCCCTTCTTGCGGCTCTGCATGATGCGCTCTTTCCTGGAGGCGGTCCAGCGACCCTCGGCGATACTCTCGCCGGCAAGGTGGACTACCGCGTCGTGGCCCTCGAGGGAGCCATCAATAGTGCCGGCGTCCAGGTCCCAACGGACGTCGTTTTCCCCTTCAGGGGAACGGATCAGGCGGGTGATGCTGTGGCCTTCGTCTTCGAGCTCCCGAATGAGGGCTGACCCGATCAGGCCCGTCGCCCCGCTGATGAGAACCTTCATCTGCTTCTCCCTGCTTCGCCGCGCTCCGAATGGTACCGGTCATGGTCGCGCAGGGATATGAACGCAGCCACACGTTGACCCGCCCGCACGGGTTCGGACACGAGCGGCGTTACTCGCGGGGCAGGCTAGCCGAGCTGCGGCGCGCGGGCTCTCCGAGCTGGCGTTGCTCGGCCTCCGCGCCGTCCTCGTTGGCGAGGGAAGCTCCGCCGGCCAGGGTACCGATGGCACCCGCGAGGTCCTGTATCTCGGAGGGGACCACGAAGAGCTTGCTCGCCGGTCCCTTAGCCATCTCGGGGAGCGCTCTGAGATAGAGGTAGCGGAGAGACTCGGGGGAGAGATCCGAGCTCTCGAGCCGCTCGAAGAGCTTTCCGGTCATCTCGATCTGGGCGGCCTGGACGTTGCGGTAAGCCTGCGCTTCGCCCTCGGCGCGCAGGACGGCTGACTTCTGCTCCCCCTCGGCCCTGAGGATGGAGGACTCTTTCTCTCCTTCGGCTTTCAGGATGGCGGATCGTTTGTCCCCTTCGGCTGTCAGTATCGATGCCCTGCGGGTGCGCTCGGCCTGCATCTGCTTCTCCATCGCCTGCTGGATGTCCCTGGGAGGGATGATCTCCTTCAGTTCGACGCGCGTCACCCTGATGCCCCAATTCTCTGTGACCTCGTCGAGGACCGTGCGGAGCTTGGCGTTGATCTCGTCGCGGGAGGTCAGGGTCTTGTCGAGGATGAGGTTCCCGATGACGTTGCGCAACGTGGTCTGGGTGATCTGCTCGAGCGCCAGGTGGAAGTTGGCGACCTCGTACTCGGAGGCTCTGGCGTCAACGACCTGGTAGTAGACGACAGTGGAGATCTGCATCCCGACGTTGTCGTTGGTGATGACGGCCTGGGGCTGGAACGCGATGACCTGCTCCCTGAGGTCCGTCTTGGGTAGCATCCGGTCCACCACGGGGACCACGAAGGTGAGCCCGCTCTGCGCCGTCCGGTGGTAGCGCCCTAGCCGCTGTACGATTGCGACCCGGCTCTGCGGTATGATCCTCACGCTCCTCGCCGCTACCAGGAACACGACGAGCGCCAGCACGCCAATCAAGATGAGTCCTACGTTCACCACTTCTCTCCTTCCTCAATGCCAACGGCCTCGACGAGGGCCGTGACGCCGTCCGTGTCGAGGATCCTTACCCTGGCCCCCGCCTCTATGCCCTGCCCCGGATAGACCGAGCGGGCCGTCCAGAACTCCCCGCTCCCTATCCGCACGGTCCCGCTGCCCCCAGGCTCTATCCGATCCGTGATGACCCCGCTCTTGCCCGTGACGGCGTCGCGGCTCTCGTAGGGCTCGCTACTCCGGAAGGAGATCCTGTGCACCAGCGCCGGCCGTAAAATGGCCATGCTCAAGACCGAAGCGGCTACGAAGCCGATGGCCTGCGCCGCGATCCCAAACCCCAGGGAAGCCGCAATCAGCCCGACCAGCGCGCCTAACGAGAAGAAGAGCAGGAAGAAGGAAACGGTGAGGAGTTCCCCCACGAAGGCGAGGGCGGCCAGCACTGCCCAGAAGATGATGTCCAGGTTCTCCAAATCCGGTCTCCTCATCCACATTCTATACCAGCCCGGACCGTAACGACGCTCCGCGAACGCCCAGAAGACGATATCCTCAGGCCCGGGAAGAGCCGCGTTAGCAACGGTGCCAGGATCATCCCGGCGCCAGGGGAAACGCCAACCCGGAAAGGAGCTTCCTGGATGACACCGGCACATCACTACGACGCGGTCGTGATAGGCTCCGGCCAGGGTGGTAACCCGCTGGCCCGCGCCCTTGCGCAGTCAGGGCGCACGACCGCGCTAGTCGAGCGCAAGCACGTGGGCGGCACCTGCATAAACGAGGGCTGCACCCCGACAAAGACCATGATCGCCAGCGCGAGGGTGGCATACCTCGACCGCCGGTCGGCGGACTACGGGATAGCAGACGGCCCCGTGACGGTAGACATGATCAGGGTGCGCCAGCGCAAGCGGGAGATCGTGGAGAGCTTCCGCGGCGGCGACGAGCGGCGACTCGAGAAGGCTGGGGTGAATCTGATCCGGGGCGAAGCCTCTTTCGCCGGCCCGAAGGAGCTCGAGGTGCGCCTTAGCGAAGGCGGGGCGTCGCGCCTCGCTGCCGATGCCGTCTTCATCAACGTCGGCGGCCGGCCGTCCGTGCCCCCGATAGAGGGCCTTGACGGCATACCCACCTTGAACTCGACTACAGTCATGGAGCTCGATGAGGTCCCCGAGCACCTCCTGGTCCTGGGCGGCGGCTACGTTGGCCTCGAGTTCGCCCAGATGTTCCGGCGTTTCGGCAGCGAGGTAACTATAGTCCAGCGGGGACCGCAACTCCTCTCGCGCGAGGACGCCGACGTCGCCGAGGCGTTAGCAGAGATCCTGCGCGAAGACGGCGTCGAGGTGCTGCTGCGGACCAGCACCCTGCGCGCCGGGCGGGGAGACGGCGGCATCCAGCTGACGGTCCGCACCCCCGAAGGGGAGCGCACGCTCTCCGGCTCACACCTGCTCGTCGCCGCAGGCAGAACGCCCAACACCGACACGCTCAACCTGGAGGCAGCAGGCATCGAGACCGAAGAACACGGCATCATAAAGACCAACGAGCGGCTCGAGACCAACTTGCCGCACGTCTGGGCTCTCGGCGACGCGAAGGGTGGTCCGGCTTTCACCCACGTCTCCTACGACGACTTCCGCGTCATCCGCACGAACCTGCTCGAAGGTGGCGACGCCACCACCGAAGGGCGCCTGATCCCCTACACCGTCTTCACGGACCCGCAGCTCGGTCGGATAGGAATCGGCGAAGAAGAGGCCCGAGAAGAGGGCCGCGACGTCCTCGTGGCCAGGATGCCGATGAGCAACGTGACCCGTGCGCTGGAGGTGGACGAACCGCGCGGCATGATGAAGGCCGTGGTGGACGCCGGGACGGGCCGCATCCTGGGAGCTGCGGTCCTCGGTCTAGAAGGCGGCGAGATAGCCGCCATGCTCCAGATAGCGATGATGGGCAGGGTGCCATACACCAAGCTGCGGGACGGTATGTTCGCCCACCCAACCCTCGCCGAGTCCCTCAACAACCTGTTCGCCGCGCTCGAAGCGTGAGATGCTGAGTTCAGAGCTGAAATGTTGAGAAGCGAAGCCCGTAAGAGCGAGCGTGCTGAAGCGCTATGGGTAGGGGCGGTAACCGCCCCTACCCATAGCGCTATCAAGACTCAGGGCGTCCTCTATTATCTTGCTGTGGTCAAAGGCCAGCTCGACCGATGCGGGATCGAGGACCGCGATGTCCGCGGCGTCGGAGGCGGCTGCGAGCTGGCCGCTGAAGACACGGACGAGGAAAGCGACGCTGACGTTGTGGCCGCGGGGGTCGCGTTCGGGATCGGAGTAGACGCCCACGAGGCGCGCCACCTCCACCACGAGGCTCGTCTCCTCCGCGGTCTCGCGGTCGGCCGCCTCTTCCACGGTCTCCCCCACCTCCACGAAGCCGCCGGGCAGGGCCCACTTCCCCTTGAAGGGCTCGCTGCCGCGCCGGATCAGGACCACCCCCCTCTGCGAGGGGATCACTACGTCGACCATGAGCTTCGGCGTCTCGGGACCAGCCACCTCTGTGCCTCCCGTCTCGTACCTCCGTCGGATCGTACTACCCGCGACCAGCGCCGCGCAACGTCCCGCCGCCGAAAGAGGTTATGCTTTTGCGAACATGAAGATCCTGTGCATCAGCGACCGGGTGGAGCCGATGCTCCACGGGCCGAGCCTCACTTCTTACGCTAGAGGAGTGGAGGCTGTGATCTCCTGCGGCGACCTGCCTTTCGACTACCTTGACTACATCGTCACCTTCCTCGGCGTGCCGGTCTACTACGTTCTCGGCAACCACGACCCCTCCTCCGACGGCCCGGAATACCCCGCGGGTTGCACGCCGCTCGACGGCAGGATCGTAGAAGCGGAAGGAGTGGTTCTCGCCGGGCTCTCCGGCTCCCGACTGTACTCGGGCGGCCCGAACCAGTACACGGAGCGCCAGATGCGCCGCCGGGCCAGGGCGCTCTCGGCCCGCATCCTGTGGCGCAGGCTCGCCGGACGGCCGGCACCGCGTGTATTCGTCACCCACTCCCCGCCTTTCGGCCTCGGCGACGCCGAGGACCAGGCCCACGTAGGCTTCGAGTCCTTCCTCGGACTCATAGATCGCCACGACCCCTCCCTGTGGCTGCACGGGCACGTTCACCTCTACGGGCCGGAGGGCCAGAGGGTAGTGCGCCGGGGTAAGACCAAGGTCGTCAACGTGTTCGGGCACAGGATCATCGAGGTGTGAAACTTTTGCCGGCGGCCTTGTTGTCCGTGGCGGCTGATTGTAGATTCCTCTGAGTACCTTGGACTATGGGTTTCAGGCCGACAAGGACGATATCCTGAAGCAGAGCCGCCGGCGCCGGCTGCAGATCCCGAACATGCCGGTCCCCGGCAGGAGCTCCCGCGTGCAACCCCGCGACACGACGGACGCCGAAGATGCGACGTGACCCGAGCGAGGGGTAGCGTTATATACGCCGCGACAGTGGATGCTGGGAGCACCTGGTCGACGCGTGACTAGCTGGGTTCGAGGATAACCACCGGAATCGGCCTCTCGGTCCGCTTCTGGTAGCGGGCGTAGCCCTCGAACACCGAGGTGATCCGGGGCCAGAGCTTGGCCCTCTCCTCTTCGGTGGCGATGCGGGCGATCATGGAGCGCGTCGAGCCTGCGGTAGTGACCCTTACCTCGGGATTGGTCTTGAGGTTGAGGTACCACGCCGGGTTCCGGTCATCGCCGCCGAAGGAGGCCACAAGCACCAAGTGGTCGCCTTCGGTTATCGGTACGGCGAGCATCGTCGAGCGCTTCTTGCCCGACCTGCGTCCGGTGGTGAGGAGTTCGGCAACGGGCATCCCGAAGGCTGTGCCGAAGATCCGTCCCTTCGAAGCATTGAAGATTGCCCGGTGGATGCTGGTGCCCACCTTGAAGAACGCGTCCTTGGCCTTCAGGCGCTCAGGCCCCTTCATTAGGGCCCCGGCCGTGAGGGTACTCGGTGCGGTTCTGGAGCTCTTGGGCTTGTTCATAGTGACCTTCTTTCCTGGCTCTCGACGCTCCGCTTCTGGAGACGCCCGCGCGCGGGTCAGGTCGTCGAGTGGCTGGCGTCGAACTCCTCACGCGGCGCGCTCGCGCGGTAGTAGGTTACGCGCCCGGCGATCGTGACTCGATGGGCGACCTCCGTCGGATCCGCGAAACCCGCCTCGCGCATGAGCGTCGGAATGCGGTCTCCGAAGTTGTTTCGCAGGTGCTCGCTTCTGTGGTGCAGACGAGCGATGAATCCGTCGGAGCGCACCTTCGCTCCTCCGAAGTCAAGCAAGTGCAGGGAACCGCCGGGTTTGAGTACCCGCCTTACCTCACCGAGCGACTCCTGTTGCTCCTTCGGCCCGAGGTGGTGGAACATCAAGGCGGATAGCACCCGGTCGAAGGATGCGTCCGGGTACGGAAGTTCCTCCGCGAACCCGCGATCCAATTGCACGGAGAGCGCCTCCCGCCCGGCCTTTCTCCGCGCCCGGGCGAGCGCCTTCGGGTCGGGATCGATCCCGATGACCTGGCTGCCCGGATGAAGACGTTTTATGAGGATCGCCAGGTTCCCGGTGCCGCAGCCGATCTCGAGGACCCTCTGGTCTGGCTGGATGCGGGCTTGATCGACTAGCCATCGGTGGACCGACCCCAGGCCCAGCAATCTCTGAAGCGGGTCATAAAGCAGGAGCAACCGATCATGTCCCATTGCCGGTAGGTAGGGCTTTCGGGGCTCCTCTGCCGTCGTGCTCATGTCAGTCCTTCCTCTCGCGCCTTTGCGACGATTTTGAGTAGGGGACCAGTATCCAATCTCATGTCGGAGACGCAAAGGGCGGATGTTTGGACTTTTTGGGACGATTTTCGGTTTATCATAAGTTGGGAGCCGCTCGCGGAGCCGCTGCTCCATCGTTGTGGAGACGAGGGATTGTCTTGGGTACCACGAGAATGCTGGGCAGGCGAAATAACGGGCCTCCGGTCTACACCTACGAGGCGGTGCCCGGAGTACCGCAGGTGAGTACCATGAGGCTGGGCCGAGGTTCATCGGAGGTGCGGCCAGGTGCTCACTCTCACGACTTCCTCGTGCTCGCCTACTTCGAACGGGGCGGCGGCTCGATGTGGTTGGGCAACCGGGAGTGGCAAATAGAGGCGGGCGACGTGTACCTCATCGCCCCTGGCGAGGTGGTGGGAGCGGGCGATGATGCGAGCGGCCTCCATGAGCCCGGGGGCTGGGCCGTCTTCTTCCAGCCCGAGGTCCTCGGATCCCAGGTCCCCGGTGCCTTCCTCTCCTGGCGCGCCCACCCCCTGCTCTTCCCCTTCGTCAGGGGCGCGGCTGGAGGCGCCCAACGCCTGAAGGTGCCTCCCGAAGAGAGGCCCTCGTTCTCTGAGCACCTGTCGGCCCTCGACCTCGAACTCCGCCAGAGGCAAGACGGCTACAGGGAGGCGGTTCTTTCCCACCTGACTCTGCTGCTGGTGGACGTCTCCAGGCTGGCGGTGGACGTGGTGGGCGACCTCAGGCTCAAGGACGAGCCACTGCTCGCCGAGGTCTTCGGCTTCATCGAGGATCGCTACCACGAACCCATCTCGCTCAGGGACGTGGCGCGGGCGGTGAGCCTGTCGCCAGGCCACCTCACCACGGTCCTCAGGCGCAAGACGGGACGCACGGTGCAGGAGTGGATCGCCGAGCGGCGCATGGCCGAGGCGCGTCGTCTCCTGGTCGAGACCGGCCTTTCGGTTGAGGAGGTTGGCCGGAGTATTGGCTACGGGGAGTCAGGCTACTTCGTGAGGTCCTTCAGGCGCGCCCACGGCACGACACCGCTCGCCTGGCGCCGCGCCGGCCGCCCTCAAGCCGGAGGTTCTCAGAGCCGGTAGCAACCGCTGTTCTAGTTATCGCCAAACCAAACGCGCCCTCTTCTGGGCGGCGTGGTGCGCCGTGTCGTGCGCCGGTTGCCCCGGCCTTATAATCCTCCTAGCCGCGGGCCTCGTAGGGGTCATCACGGCGCCGCTGATAGGACGTATCTCTAGGAAAGGCGAAGCTCTTGGAGCCAGGGAGCAATCAGGGTACACAGACGGAGAACGGCGGCACAGGGGGACGCAGGAGACGCCGCAGGTGGCCTTTCGTGGTCGGCGGGCTGGTTGCTCTCGGGCTGCTGGTCCTGAGTGTCGGCCTCGTCGTGGCCGTCCTCGCCGTGAGCGCCGCAGGCCCTAGCGCCTCGGCCCCGGCCTACGAGGAGGAGTACGTCTCGGGGGAGGGTCCGGACAAGGTAGCCGTCGTGCCCGTGGTGGGCACCATCGCCTCCGCCGACAGCACCGTGCCGGGCACCCAGCCCCCGGTCACCCCCGAGGGGCTCGCCGACGCCCTCAGGCAGGCGGCGGAGGATCAGAGCGTCGCGGCGGTCGTGCTCGAGGTCAACTCTCCCGGCGGCGGGAGTCACGGCGAGCGACGAGATGCACCAGAGCATCCTCGACTTCAAGGAGTCCTCGGGCAAGCCGGTCGTCGTCTCCATGGGCGACACGGCGGCCTCGGGCGGCTACTACATCTCCACCGCAGCAGACAGGATAGTCGCCAACGAGACCACCCTCACGGGCTCTCTGGGCGTGATCTTCTCGCTCACCAACATCTCCGAGCTCGCCGACAAGTACGGCGTCAAGCAGGAGGTGGTCAAGAGCGGCAAGTTCAAAGACATGGGGTCCTCCTTCAGGGAGCTCACCCCCGAGGAGCGCGAGATCCTGCAGTCCATAGTGGACGAGTCATACGATGAGTTCGTCGAGGTGATAGTGAAGGGCCGCGGCCTCCCCGAGGAGAGGGTGCGCGAGATCGCCGACGGCCGCGTCTACTCCGGCGAGCAGGCCAGAGAGCTCGGCCTCGTCGACTCCTTCGGCGGCCTCGACGAGGCCGCCAAGGTCTCCGAGGACCTCGCGGGCGTAGACGAGGCGACCGTCGTCCGCTACGTGCAGCCCGAGAGCTTCACCGACGCGCTCCTGTCCAGCTTCGCCCCGCAGAAACCGGAGGCCTTACAGATAGCCGAGGAAGCCGGACTTACCCTCGAACCCAAGCCTTACTACCTCTACCTGCCCTGAGCCTAGAGAAGGCCTGCCTCGAACGGTCGATAGTCACCACTCACTCGGCGAGCGATCGACGCCGCGGGCATCTAAAGAAAGGGGGGTCCCGCAAGGGACCCCCATCAACACTACCTCGTGGCGCCTATCTCAATCGTATCCTCTTCGCGCCGATAGTAACCGCGCATATACTTCATCTTGCTCTCAACTACCTTGCCGAAAAAGTTGGAGGCGTGGACAAGATTGCCACTGCCCGAGTATATCCCCACGTGGGTTATGGGCCTGCTCCTTCCTGCCTCCTTGAAGAAGACCAGGTCGCCGGGGCGAAGATTGGACTTCGCGATCTTCCTGGCCTCGCCGCCACTGGCGGACCGGGTTATCGGGCAGCTTCTTGCCGAATTTCTTGAAGACGAGCTTCGTGGTGCAGGAGCAGTCTTCTGATCGGTAAGCCCTGCAACTCCCCGGCGGCGAGCTCCGTAGCGGGTGCCTATGTGCCACCGCGCCACCCTCACAATATTCTGGCCGAGGGGCGACCGTTTGTCGTCACCACCGCATCGTCGCGCACTGAGTCGCTTGGTCCGGTGCCGTCCACGAGCGAAGGCTCGTTGGGGCCAGCAGTAGCCCCTTGGGTAAAGGTACCCTGCGATGGCGAATCGCTTGCAAGCGAGTTCTCCGAGAAGGCGAACAGCGAGACCAACAAAGCCGACACAGCGGCCAAAGAGACCGTCACAGACACCAATAACAGCCGACGCATAAGCCCCCCTCCAAGAACACCTAATCGCGTCGCCCGGTATTGTAACCGTATCTCGACACAAAAGCATCAGTGTTTTGAAGATTTCTTGGAGTTTTTTTACCGGCGCGTTACGGTCTGCTACTCTCTCCCACACCAGACCGGCAAAGAGCAGGGGGCGCGGCCCGATCGGGCCGCGCCCCCTGTCTCTCTTACCAGGGTCCTATCAGGCGCCGGCTTCCTCCGGCAGCCGGACGGCGGGACCGGCGTCCGGGTCCGAGAGCCAGCGTGAGATCTCTACCTTGTTCTCGGTGAAGAAGCGCACCCCGTCCTTGCCGGTTGCGTGCAGGTCCCCGTAGAAGGAATTCTTCACCCCGTTAAACGGGAAGAACGCCATCGGGGCGGCGACGCCGACATTCACCCCCAGCATCCCCGCTTCTACGTTCTCGCGCCAGTGCCTGACCGCAGCCCCGCTCTCGGTGTAGATCGAGCAGGCGTTGCCGAATGGAGAGGTGTTCGTGAACTCTATGGCCTCGTCCAGGGAGCCGACCCTGACAACAGAGAGCACCGGACCGAAGATCTCCTCTCTTGCTACCCGCATGTCCCCGCTTACGTTATCGAGGATGGTGGGCCCGAAGAAGAAGCCTTCCTCCCTTGGCGGCTCTCTACCATCGAGGACGACCTTCGCCCCCTCCTCTTCGCCCAGGTCCACGTAGGAGCGCACCTTCTGGCGGTGGGAATCGCGGATCACGGGGGTGAGCTCTCCGTCCTCGTAGCCAGGCCCCACCTTCATCGCGGAGGCCGCCTCCCTGACGGCCTCGACGAGGCGGTCCTGCTGTTGCTCGGAGCCCACCGCTACGAGGACGCTCCCGGCGAGACACCTCTCCCCCGCGTTGCCGTAGGCGCTGGAGATGATGTTGGGCACCGCTTTATCGAGCACGGCGTCGGGCATCGCTATCATGGAGTTCTTCGCCCCGGCAAGCGCCTGAACGCGCTTTTTGTGCGCCGTGCCGTGCTTGTAGACATGCTCGGCCACGGGCTGGCTCCCGACAAATGAGACGGCCTTTATGCCGGGGTGCTCCAGGATGGCGTCGACGGCCTCGCGGGCCCCATTGACTATCGAGAAGACGCCGTCCGGCAGACCCGCCTCTCCGAGCAACTCCCCGAGCCTCACCGCCGAGAGGGGGGTCCTCTCCGAGGGCTTCAGGATGTAGGTGTTGCCGGCACCAATCGCTATGGGCAGCGTCCAGAGCGGCACCATGCACGGGAAGTTGAAGGGCGTTATGGCCGCAACTACCCCGAGCGGGAACCGATAGGAAGCGTTGTCTATCCCCCTGGCAACGTCCCTCACTGTCTCGCCCATCAATAGGGTGGGCATCCCGCAGGCGAACTCGACGACCTCTATGCCGCGCCTGACCTCACCGCCCGCGTCCTTGGCGTCCTTGCCGTTCTCAAGGGTGACGAGGTCCCTGAGTTCCTCGAAGTGCTCTTCGAGGAGCGCCTTGAAGCGGAACAGGAGCCGTGCGCGCTCCACTACCGGAGTCGAGGACCATCCGGGGAACGCCTCCTGGGCCTTCTTCACGGCCCGATCGACATCCTCTGCGGTGGAGAGGGGGGTCTCTGCTATGACCTCGCCTGTGGCGGGGTCGTAGACCGGCTCGGTCTCGCGCTCGTCACGCTCCTCCCAGGCGCCCCCTATCAGGTTCCTGACCTCCAGGTTTCTCTCGCGCAGTTGCACCGTGAACCTCCTCTTTCAGTCATGCACACAGCGTCCGGGCTTCCCGCCCGACGCACTATTCGTTGCATACATGGATATACCCGGCCGGTGTCGGGTCTATTCGCCCTGGCGCCCGAGCGCCTCCAGGTTCTTCTGGTAGAGGGCGAAGGGCGCGTTCAGGAGGTTCATGTAGGAGTCCATCGCCTCGGTCAGAAGCCTCTGGAAGGCCTCCATCTGCTTCTGCGAGCCCTCCATCATTCCCTGGGCCACGGCCTGGCTGTTCTGCATACTCTCTCGTAGCTCCCCCGTTACGTCGCCGAAGAAGCTCTCGACGAGGTTCGTGCTCCTCTCCTGCAGGCTCGTGGACCGCTCGATGACGTCCCTGTAGGCATCCAGGCTCTCGGTGAGGGCGTGGCTGGTCCGCTCCTGGCTCCGGACTGCCTCCTCGATGACGTTCACGTAGGACTCCATAGCCCTGGTGAGCGCCCGGTTCGCCTCGGCCTGGCTCTCCAGTACACCTGTCAGGCCCTCGACCCACCCCTGGGCAAGCTGTACGTTTCTCTGCTGGGCGTCAACGGCGGTCTGCATTACCCTCCGGTAAGGCTCGCCGAACGCCTCGGTCAGGTCCTGCGCCGCCTCGGGTCGCTCCTTCTCAGACATACGGCTTCCTCCTGATCCCGCTGTTCGTTACAGGAGACATTCTAACCGCTCGGGGCGCCCGTTTGGGGGCGCGGCGAGTCGGGCCGCGGGTATAGCGCCCAGGATCCGGTCCCACAACGTATTAGCGGCGGTCAGGAGCGCCACGCCGGGTCTGCCGGTCGAGGAGAGCGGGGTCCCACCCTTCCCAAAGGGGAAGTTGATGCTGGACTGGTGAAGCCCTCTGCTTTCCCTAGCCCATCTGGGCTAGAGAAAGATCGCTCATTTTGAGGATGCGATACCCTCCCGCGCCGCGTAGGATAGCCGTAATTACAGGACCGGGCGCTCTCTAGGCCATGCACTCCCCCCCTCCTTGCCAGGCTGTCCGGTCCTTCTCTTTGCTCGATCCACCAACGCCCGGGTCAAGGTATTTTCCAGAGCTCCTTAGGTATACGCTCGCCCCGAGCTCGGCAGCACGACCAACAGGATAGCTAAAGCGAAGCCCACGACCCCTACCATTGAAGGGCTCGGAGCGTAGGGGCCGGCGCGAAGGCCAGACCGGGGGCCGAAGATAGGAGCCTCAGAGTCCCCCGGATCTCCTCCTCGCGCTACCCAGGTATCGAACATGGTGAGCTCGTCCCGGTCCTCGGCATCGCGCCGGCTGGCTCGAGACGGCGGACGCGCTACGCTTGCTGCCGGCGCTCTCGTTTGGCCCCGGCCTCGCGGCGGTCCGCTCCTTCGAGATGACCGGCGCTTATGGCCCGCTGGTCATCGGCGCACCGGCGAGTCCGGTCGGACGCTATCTGGAGCCTCTGCCGGGCTCGGGATCTCCACCGCCTCCGGCATCTCGGCCACCTCCGGGATCTCCGCCCTCTTGCTGGTGCTCCTCCCTGCGTTGCTCGCGCTCTTCCCTGCGCTCCTGCCGTGCCTCCCTGTGCTCCTGGCGCTCCTCCTTGCGTTGCTGGCGCTCTTCCCTGCGCTCCTGACGATCCACGGGCCGGTCCTGGTCCTCCCGACGACCGCCGCCCTGGCGGTCGCGCTCGCCTCGGGGTTCGTCTGCGTGTCCGCCGTGCCCGCCTCCGCCTGGCTCGTCGGCTCTGTCTCTCCTGCCCATGAATTCCTCCTCGTTCTATCGATAGCTCAAGACGACAGCGTAAGCTGTACCCGATCGGGCACGGGCGTAACCCTGGCTGGTGTACCCGTGTCCGGCGCTGTGCGTCGGGCGTAGTTTCTGGATCACGGAGGCAGGGTAGTAGAGGATACAATCCGTTTCAGAAAGAACGGCGGTGCCGTCAAGGAGGTACACGAGGTGACGCAACAGATCAACCAGGAGACATTGGGCGCCGAGCAGTGGCGCGCGCTCGCGCAGCAGTTGCGCGTTGACAGCATCCGCTCGAGCACCGGCGCGGGCTCGGGGCACCCCACCTCGAGCATGTCGGCTGCCGAGCTGATGGCCGTGCTTCTCGGCAAGTACCTGCGCTACGACTTCGACAACCCGGATAACCCGGCTAACGACCACCTGATCTTCTCGAAGGGCCACGCCTCGCCTCTGCTCTACTCTTTGTACAAGGCAGCTGGGGCCATCACGGACGAGGAGCTCATGACCTTCCGCCAGTTCGGCAGCCGCCTGCAGGGCCACCCGACGCCGGCCATCCCGTGGGTGGACGTCGCTACCGGCTCGCTGGGACAGGGCCTCCCCATCGGGGTCGGCGTCGCGCTCGCCGGCAAGTACCTTGACAGGCTTCCCTACCGCGTCTGGGTCCTGTGCGGTGACTCGGAGATGGCAGAGGGGTCGATGTGGGAAGCCTTCCAGCACGCCTCCTTCTACAAGCTGGACAACCTCATCGCCATCCTCGACATGAACCGCCTCGGCCAGACGCGCGAGACCATGGACGGCTGGCACGGCGACCACTACGCAAACAGGGCGCGGGCCTTCGGCTGGCACGCGATCCAGATAGACGGCCACGACCCCGAGGAGATAGACCGCGCCTACGCCGAGGCGCTCGAACAGGAGGACGTACCCACCCTCATCATCGCCAAGACGAAGAAGGGCCGCGGGGTCTCATTCCTCGAGGACGTGGAGGGCATGCACGGCAAGCCGGTCAAGCCAGAGGACGAGGCCAGGGCTCTGGAGGAGCTCGGCGACAGCAACAACCTCCTCGTCGAGGTGCAGAAGCCGGACTACGATGGGGGCGAGACCTTCACCCCCGGGTGGACAGGCGAGCCGGAGCTGCCGACCTGGGAGGTCGGCGACTCCGAGGCGACCCGCAACGCCTACGGGAAGGCCCTGAAGGCAATCGGCGCAGCCAGGGAAGACGTCGTAGCCATGGACGGCGAGGTGAGCAACTCCACCAAGTCAGAGGAGTTCGCCGAGGCGTTCCCGGAGCGGTATTTCGAGATGTTCATCGCGGAGCAGCAGATGGTCGCGGCCGCGGTCGGGATGAGCGTGCGCAAGAGGGTGCCTTTCGCCTCCAGCTTCGCCGCGTTCATGAGCCGCGCCTACGACTTCATCCGCATGGCCGCCATCTCCAGAGCGAACATCAGGCTCACCGGCTCGCACGCCGGCGTATCGATCGGGGAGGACGGCCCGTCCCAGATGGCGCTCGAGGACCTGGCCATGATGCGCGCCGTCCACGGCTCGACCGTCCTCCACCCATCAGACGCCAACCAGACGGCGAAACTCGTCGCCCAGATGGCCGACACGCAGGGCATCAGCTTCCTGCGCACCCTGCGCCCGAGCACGCCGGTGATCTACGGCCCCGACGAAGCGTTCCCTATCGGCGGCAGCAAGGTCGTGCGCTCCTCCGACGACGACCAGGTCACGGTAGTCGCCGCCGGCATCACCGTGCACAACGCGAACGAAGCGTGCGACGAGCTGCAACGAGAGGGCCTGTCCGTACGCCTCATAGATGCCTACTCCGTAAAGCCCATCGACGCGGACACCCTGCGCGAGGCCGCGCGGGCCACCGGCGGCAGGGTCGTCGTCGCCGAGGACCACTGGCCGGAGGGCGGCCTCGGCGAGGCGGTACTCTCCGCACTCTCCGAAGCCGGCACCGAAGGCCTCCACTTCGAGCACCTGGCCGTCAACATCATGCCCGGCTCGGGCTCGCCGGACGAGCTCATGGACGCAGCCGGCATAAGCGCGAGCCACATCGCCGACGCCGCGCGCAGGCTACTCAACGAGTAGGGCAAAACCGTACCCTACGAGAGGGCCCGGACCCGCGTCCGGGCCCTCGCAGGCGTTACGGGATCACTCATCTTGCGTAAACCGTTGCGCTTACCTTCCGATGCCGCCATAATCCTGCTGTGAGCGATCAGGAGCTCGTAGGGACGCCTCGGACGAGGATCTTGCTGCTCGGCGCGCCGCACGTCGAGCACGACGGCGGCCAGATCGAGGTAGACACCCGCAAGGCGACGGCGGTGCTGGCCTACCTCGCGGTCACGCGCCGCCGCCACGCGCGCGACACCCTGGCTGGTCTGCTCTGGCCCGAGTACAACCAGACCAGGGCTCGGGCTGCTCTGCGCCGAACCCTCTCGTCGCTCGGCGCAGCCCGCGCGGCTGGCTGGCTTGTGGTCGACCGGGAGAGCGTGGACCTGGCCAGGGACGAGGTCTGGGTCGACGTGGACCGCTTCCGTGGTCTGCTGGCCGAGTGCAGGACGCACGGCCACGCGGAGGGCGAGGTCTGCGCCGAGTGCCTGCCTCCGCTCTCGGAGGCGGTGGCGCTCTACCGGGACGACTTCCTGGCTGGGTTCGCGCTGCGCGACAGCGCAGCTTTTGATGACTGGCAGTTCTTCCAGGGCGAGGAGCTCCGCCGCGAGCTGGCAGGGGCGCTGGAGAGGCTCAGCTTCGGCCACGGCGCGAGGGAAGAGTGGGAGCAGGCCATCACCCACGCGCGGCGCTGGATGGCCCTAGATCCCCTGCACGAGCCGGCGCACCGCTGGTTGATGCGGCTCTACGCGTGGGCGGGTCAGCGGGCCGCCGCTCTGCGCCAGTACAGAGAGTGCGTGCGCATCCTCGATGGGGAGCTAGGTGTCTCGCCGCTCGAAGAGACGACCCGCATCTACGAGGCCATAAAGGAGAACGACCTGCCGCCTCCTCCGGTCCTGGCCCAGGAGCGCTCCTCCTTCCAGCCAGGCGAGGAGCCAGACTCGGCTGCCCCGGACGAGCCCAGTGCCCGACCGCACCGTGGGGAGCCGCTGGTGGGCCGAGAGGCGGAGTGGGGGTCCCTGCTCCGGGCCTACGAGGCCGCCGGTACTGCGGGCCAGGTCGTGGTGCTGGAAGGAGAGGCGGGCATCGGCAAGACCCGGCTGGCCGATGAGTTCCTGGCTTACGCGGCGGGTCTGGGTGCTGTTACCGTCGCGTCGCGGTGTTATCCAGGCGAGACGGACCTGGCCTACGAGCCTTTCATAGAGGGGCTCTCCGGCGCCATCGTCAGGGAGGGTATCGAGGGGCGTCTGGAGGGAATACCTGATCACTTCCTGACCGAAGCCTCGCGTCTGCTGCCCGAGATCGGGGGCTTGCGTCCCGGGTTGCCACCTCCCCTCGCGGCACCCGGCGCCCAGAGCCGCCTCTTCGAGGGCGTCTGCCAGGTGCTCCTCGCGGTCTGCGAGGGACCATCACCAGGCGTGTTGTTTATCGACGACGTGCACTGGGCCGACGCCTCGTCTCTCGACCTGCTGGCTTACCTCGTGCGGCGCCTCGGACCCGGGAGAAAGTTGTGCGTCGTGGCTCACCTGGCGCGGCGAGCAGGTCCCTAACCGCCTGCGGGGGCTCGTAACGGAGGGCCGCGCGGCGACGCTGCTCCGGTTGGGGCGCCTGGACAGAGCGGCCGTAGAGGAGCTGGTCGGGTCGGTCGTCGGGGGCACGGAGGGCCTGGGACAGCGCCTGTACGAGGAGACGGAAGGGTTACCGCTCTTCGTTGGAGAGTACCTTGCGGCGATAGCGAAGGGCACTCGGGCCGCAGGCGATGAAGCCTGGTCGCTGCCGGGCGGGGTGCGCGACCTCCTGCACGGGCGCCTGGAACGGTCGGGCGAAGACGGGGGCGAGTTGCTCAACGCCGCCGCGGTTATCGGCAGGTCATTCGACTTCGACACCGTGCGCGAGGCGAGCGGTCGAGCGAGGAAGAGGCGGTCGCGGCCCTCGAGGCAGCTCACGGACAAAGGTCTGGTCGAGGAGATGCAGGCGGTCGGAGAGGATCCCCAGCCTACGACTTCGGCCACGAGAAGCTGCGCGCCCTCGTCTACGAGGAGACCAGCCTGGCCAGGAGACGGCTATTGCACCGAAGGGTGGCCGAAGCGCTGGTGCGGCGCGCGCGGCGGCGGCGCGAGATGGGACCGCTGGCGGGCCAGATCGCGCACCACTACCGGTCGGCTGGCCGGGACGCGGAGGCCGCGGAGTACTTCGAGCTGGCCGGCCAGCACGCCAGGGCGTTGTACGCTAATCGCGAGGCTCTCGGTCACTTCAGGGCGGCGCTCGCGCTGGGGCACCCGGAAGCCGCCGCGCTCCATCAGGCTATCGGGGACTTGCACACCCTGCTCGGCGAGTACCCGGCGGCGCTCGCGAGCTACGAGGCAGCGGCCGCGCTCGGTGACGGGAGCGGCCTCGCCAGCGTCGAGCGCAAGCTTGGCAGCGTCTACCAGCGTCTGGGGGAGTGGGATCTCGCAGAGAGCCACTTCGAGGCGGCGCTGGCGCAGGGAGACGCCGAGTCGGCCTGGGTTCGCGCCAGGCTCCACGCCGACCTCGGTCTGGTCGCGCAGCGCCAGGGACGGGACGAACTGGCGCTGGAGCAGGCAAGCCGGGCGCTCGAGCTCGCCGAGGCCGCCGGAGACGGGCGGGCGCTGACTCAGGCCTACAACGTCCTCGGCGTGCTGGCGAGCGGCAGCGGCGACCTCGATGCGGCGCGCCATCACCTGGAACGCAGCCTCGAGCTTGCTGAGGCCGCCGGGGATCCTGCAGCCCGGGTCGCCGCACTGAACAATCTGGCACTGGCCTACCGGAACGGCGGTGAGCCAGAGCGTGCCCTGGAACGCGCCGAGGCCGCCCTGGCTCTATGCGTGTCTATAGGGGATCGCCATCGCGAGGCTGCGCTTCACAACAACCTGGCCGATCTCCTCCACGAGGCCGGACGGTCGCAAGAGGCCATGCGCCACCTCACGCAGGCCGTGACCATCTTCGCCGAGGTCGGCGAAGATGACAAGCTGCAACCCGAGATCTGGAAGCTGGTGGAGTGGTGAGGGTGTCAGCCCTCAGGCTCTTCTGTATCCCTCGAAGGAAGCCTGGTGAGCCGGAGAGGTCCTGTGCCCGCGGCGAGGGCTCGCAGCGGCGCGCCGGGTGAACCGCAGTTCTGGAGAGTTGCCCCTTTGCCCGGCTTCCATGCCTTCGGGCACGGGGTAGCCTATCTCGATGACTCTCGGGTCGCCTGGCTTCGGCTGGCCGGCGTACAGTCCGGCCATGCCCACGATCAGGAGCATCAAGGCGATGAGGATCACGCCCGCCCCGACGGCCTGGTAGCCCGTATTGGCAGCCTCCCCGAGGCCGGGGACGTAGATCGTCAGGCCGAGGAGGTCGGAGACCATCGTGAACACACCACTAACTATGGCGACGGGACCGCCCCACTGCAAAACCGTCGAGAGTTTCATCTGCGTCTCTCCTCTCTCGTCTTCCAGGCTCATGCACACACTCTAACCGGCGGCCGTTACAGGACCGTTACGGAAAGCGTTACGAAAGGACGCTCACGAAAAATTTCTGTCGGTTCACTACCTTCTAGTGGGTCTCAGCCACAACGAGGCGTGCTCCGGCTGCACCGTCTCCCGCACCACCGCAAGCAACTCCCCGTTCAACCCGTCCAGGTCCGAGACCCCGCGCAACCGGTCAGAGAACGCTTGGAGCGTCTTCCTCGCATCGTACTTGCGGCGGTAGAAGCGGCGGTCTATGAAACCCTGGATGCGACGCCTCAAAGGAGTGAAAAGGGCGGCGACCGCCAGCGTGGAGGCGACGACCGCGAGCTGGCTGCTCTCCCCAACCACCGGCGAGAGCAGCCGCTGGAGCCCCACCACGCTTCCGAGGTAGACGAGCGCGAGCGTCGCGGTAAGGGCGCCGTAGACGAGGGTCCGGTTTATAACGACGTCGATGTCGTAGAGACGGTAGCGAAGCACCGCTATTCCGATAGCCGCGGGCAGGCCGATGAGCATCCATGCGAACGCCAGATTGCCAACGATCCCAGGCAGGTAATCCGTGATCGGAAAGCTCAGAATAGGTGCGGAGGCGTAGAGAAACCACTTTATCTGCTGGCGTTCGACACCCCTGGAGCGGCGGAAGCGCACCACCACGGCCGCGACCGCCCCGACACACCCGATTACAAGGGGAACGCCCAGCACGGCGAAGAAGGGCAGTTCTTCGACGGGAGGGAGACCTTCGATCCCGATGGGGTTCTCGACCCTGTAATCGATGTTCTGTCCTATTAGCTTGTCGCCGAGCATCCCGAGAACGACCAATGCCAGAGCTCCGATGCCCGCGATCGCGGCGACCGGGAGCCAGCGGCGCGAAGGCAGACGCCCGTCGGGGAAGTAGAGGGGCAGGTATATGAAGGCAAGCGCGATGAACATGAACCAGTACCAGGAGTTGGCCCAGACGCCGGCGATGGCGAGCCAGTCGGGCCGGCCGCGGGTCGTCATGACGTAGGCGGCGTAGGTCTCGCTTGCGGCGACCGGCACCACCAGCGAGGCCGCGCTCATGATCCAGCCGATTGGGTTCGCGGGCCGCTTCGCCACCAGCAGGGCGCCCACGACCGCGAACATACCGAACCCACTGAAGAGCACCAGGCCTTCGACCGGGTCTTCGCCCTGCAAGCCGAAACGACGCTCCAGCAGGATGAGCGCGGCCATGCCGGCGACGTAGACGCAGACCACCAGCAACGCCACCACCCGCGCGATGAGGGCCCGCCCGCGCGGCCCGGCGGCTCCGTACGCGCTTTCCGTCGGGGACTTCTCTTGGTTCGTCAACTCAGGTAACGCAGGGCGACGCGGGCGGCGAGGTAGCCGCACATGCCGTGCACACCCCCTCCGGGCGGCGTCGAGGAGGAGCAGACGAAGATCCCCTGCGCCGGCGTCGAGTAGGGGTTGGGCCTCAAGACAGGGCGGGTGAAGAGCTGCCGGAGCTCTGGAACGCCGCCGTTGATGTCGCCTCCTACCAGGTTGGCGTTCTGCCGCTCGAGGTCGGCGGGTCCCGAGGCGGTCTTCGCGAGTACACGCTCCCCGAAGCCGGGGGCGAAGCGCTCGATCTGGGCCTCTATCCGCCCTGTCATGTCGAACGCCGAGCCGTTGGGGACGTGGCAGTAGGCCCAGACGGTGTGCTTGCCCTCAGGCGCCCGCGTCCGGTCGAAGAGGCTCTGCTGCGCGAGCAACACGAACGGCCTCTCGGGGTGCTCTCCGCGCCACACGGCGGCTTCCCCGGCGGAGACCTCATCCAGAGTTCCGCCGAGGTGGACGGTCCCGGCCCGCAGGCACTCCTCCGCCTTCCAGGGGATCGGGCCGTCGAGCGCGAAGTCCACCTTGAAGACGCCCGGTCCGTAGCGGTAATCCTTGAGGGCGTGCCGGTAGCGCTCGGTGAAGTGCTCCCCCGCGATGTCGAGCAGCTGGCGGGGCGTGACGTCGAGGAGGACCGCGCGCGTGCGCGGAACCTCCTCGACGGTGTCCACCCTGAAGCCGGTGTAGACCTCGCCGCCCAAGTCGAGCAGGTACGAGGTCAGCGCGTCGGCTATCCTCTGCGAGCCGCCCTTCGGGAACGGCCAGCCGAAGGCGTGTCCCAGGGTGCTCAGGAGGAGCCCGAAGAGGGCGCTCGGGGACTTCTCCAGCGGCAGGAACGAGTGGGCGGCGTTTCCGGCGAAGAGGCCGCGGGCCTTCTCCCCCTCGAACGCGCTCTCGGCCAGGCTGCGGGCCGGACGGAGCCCGCGCAGCGCCGAGGCACCCAGGGCGATGGGGTGACGGATCAGCCGTGGCGAGCCGACGAAGTAGGAGGCTATCCTTGGGGCGTCTTCGGCCACAGCCTCCATGAGCCTCCGATAAGCTCGCGCGTCGGGGCCTAGAGAGCTGGCCGTCTCCTGCACGGAGCGCTCGAGGACGGCGGCCGTGCCATCGTCGAAGGGGTGGGCGAGCGGAGCAGGGGGGTGGACCCACTCGAGGCCGTACTCCTCGAGCGGGAGCTCGCTGAAGAACGGCGAGGCGTACCCCAGCGGGTGGATGGCCGAGCCGAGGTCGTGGACGAAGCCGGGGAGCGTGATCTCCGCCGAGCGCGTGCCGCCGCCGGGGGTCTCCTCGGCCTCGAGCACGGCCACGGAGCGCCCGTTTCTAGCCAGTTCCACGGCGGCTGCGAGACCGTTCGGCCCCGCGCCCACGACAACCGCGTCGTACGCGCCGCGTCCGGCCATCAGGTGGTTCGGCGCCGCACCAGGCCGCGTATCCAACGGCCCGGTCCGGCCATCGTGTAGATCATGGAGCGGGCGCCGGCGTTGTACCAGACGTTCTTCACCTGCGACCACTGAACCTTCGGGTCCACACAGGCCTTCTCCAGGGTTACCGGCTCGTTCACGCCGAAGTGCGCAGCAAGCGACTTGAGGACGTGCGTCCAGATCCGCTCCTGCTCCGTGGAGCCCACAACCCTAAAGCCTAGCTCGTAGATCGGGTCGTTGGCTCGCGCCAGCGACTGGACCTGGGCAACACTCACACCCTCCTCGTCGCTGTAAGCCGAGAAGGTGTTCCAGCCAGACTCAGGATGCCCTTCTGGGGTCATAACCGTGAAGGACTCCTCGTCGGCGTAGATCACTCGCGCTCCCGTGTGTACGGGCATCCCTCCGACCGAGGCACTTATGAACAAAACCTCTCCAGGGGCGACTCCGGCCATGGAAGGGTAGAACCGGCTGTTGGGGGGCTGGAACTCTGGGAAGCGCTCCTTCCAGATGCGCACCACCTCCTCCGGTATCACCTCGACCCCAGCTCAGGCGCACCCTGTAGGTCTTCTGCCAGAGCTGGCCGAAGCCCTGCAGAGCCCCTACCTCGCGACGGCCGTGCACGTTGACGTTGGCGGCTCCCGCAGGCACGTCGGAGACCTCCAAGCGCTCTACCCTCTGGGCCCAGAAGGCAGCGTCGCGGGGTTGCTTCTCGTCCCTCTCCTCCGGTGGCGGGGTCGCTTCGGTCATGTGGTTCCTCCTTTCGGTAGGAAAGCTGGTCAGAGACTGTTGGTTTTAGCCGTCTCTGACGCCCTCTCGCGCAACTTTAGCTTCTTTTCGAACCGTTCACTCGAGCGAACCGCCTCTCCGCCGTTCGTGGCTGGCTGACTTGCGGCGCGCAGGCCGCGAGAAGGCGTAGACGGCGGACAGGATGAGGGCGTTGTGCCTGATGTTCGTGTACCGGCGCCACTGCCGCTTCGGGTCCACGCAGACCACGCGGGTCTCGACCTGTCCGTCCGCGCCGAAGCGGGCCGCCAGGTTATAGAGGGTGCGCTGCCAGGTTCTGTCCTCCAGCCTGTGAAGGCCGAGAGGCATCATGAGCTCGTAGAGCGGGTCGTTGGCGCGTATGAGCAGTTGGGCCTGGGCCACGGTGGCGCCGTCCTCGTCGCGGTGGGCGCTGAAGGTGATCCAACCCGAAAAAGGATGTCCCTCCGGCGTCATGTAGGTGAAGGAAGTCTCGTCGGAGTAGAGCACCATCACCCCGCTCAACCCCCCCAAAAGCGCGACGGAGCCGGGAGCGAGACCGCCCGAAGGCACGCGAAAACCTTCCTCGAATCCGGAGATCTCGGGGAACCTCTCCCGCCAGATCGCGACGACCTCGGATGGCGCCGCGTCCTCGAGACGCACCCTGTAGGTCTTCTGCCACATCTTGCCGAAGCCCTGGAGGGGACTCACCGGCCTGCGTCCCTCGACGTTGCGGTTCACGATCCCGTCCGGCACCTTCAGCGTCTCGACGTAGCGAGCCCAGTGGGCGGCGTCGCGATGTCTCTCCGTCACGACGGCTCCTTTCAACGTCCTTACGTTGCCGCCCGGACGGCCTCCTCCTCGGAGTCGTAGATGCCTATGGCGTCGTCCAGGCGTGTAATCTGGAAGATGTTCCTATAGTGCTCGGAAAGGCCGTAGGTAAGGAGCCGCTGCTTCTCGCGGTTTATGCGGATGAGCAGCGTTACCAGCAGGCCGATGCCGCTACTGTTCATGTACTCGAGTCTCTCGAAGTTCAAAACGATCGCGCTGACCCTCCCGTCGCTTGCCTGGCCGTAGGCGTCCATCAGAACGCCCTCGGCGAACGCGGTCAGCTCGCCCTTGACGTCTATGATGCTAACGTTGTCGCTCACCTTCCGCACTTCCATCATGACCTGTGCCTGGGGCATGTCCTCTCTCCTTTCCCGGCTTATCTCCCTTACTCCCTCGAACTCCCCGCGCAAGGACTCAAGCGAGCCGTGCAGCTGCGCAGGGAAGCTCACGTCGCGGGCTCCAGTGCGCTCTCCTCGTCGGGGAAGACGCTCACGAAGTCAGAGAGGCGGGTGATATTGAAGATCTCGACGTAGTGGTCGCTCAGGCCATAGGCCACGAGACGGCGCTTCGTGGCGCGCGCCCTTGCGAGCAGGCCGACGATCAGGGCTATCCCTGTCGAGTTGATGTAGTCAACCCCCTCGAAGTTGAGGATTATGGCCTCAGGGTTCCCATTCTCCGCCTCTATGTAGGCGGCGTCGAGGGCTTCCTGAGCGAAGCCGTTGATCTCGCCTCGGAGGTCGAGCACGGCGCCGCCGGGTTCCCGGCGCACCTCCACCTCCAGGTGTCGCACGGCCATTACCTACCTCCTTCCCTCTCGTCGAGGTGCAGGATCAGCTCGACGGTGTGGTGGTGTTCGTCGCCTGTGACGTTCATCTCGTCGACCATGCTCTTTATGAGGAAGAGCCCCCAGCCGCGCGGGGTCTGCATGCCCTCCAGCTTGGCCTCGAGGTCCGGCGTCTCGGAGTCGAAGGCCGGCGGGCCACTACCCTCGTCGGTGATCTTGACGGATAGCTCGGCGTCGGAGGCCGCCACCTCTATTACGACGGGCAACTCCACCCGGTAGTGGTTGCCGTGCTCCATCGCGTTCATCGTGGCCTCGGCCACGGCGGTCTTGAGCCGCTCGACGGTTCTGTCTGGCAACCCGAGCCCCTCCACGGTCGCCGCGACCTCCTCCATCGCCCGGCGCTCGTTGCCAGGCTCGCTGGGCACGCTCAGCTCGGCGAGCGTCCGTCTGGCGCCACTCCTGGGTGCCGTCACAGCTCCTCCGATCTCTCCAGGGTGACCAGCGTGATGTCGTCCTCCTGCTCCCAGCCCTCGCCGGTGAAGCGCGCGAGCTCGGAGAGGAGGAAGCCGACGAGCGAGGAGCCGCCCGAGCGGTGGGCGCCTACAAGGCCCTGCAACCGCGGGAAGCCGAACATGTCGCGGCGCGGGTCGTGCGCCTCGACGAGGCCGTCACTGTAGAACAGGACGCTCTCGCCCTTCTCCAGGACTATCTGCTTCTCCTCGTAGCCCATCCCCGGCAGGAGCCCCAGCGGCATCCCCGTCGCCCTGAGCTCTTCTGCGCCCTCATTACGCCCGGCGCGACGCCGGTAGGGCAGATCGTGTCCCGCGTTGGCGTAGACGAGACGCCCGCTCTCGGGGTCGAGGATCGCGTACAGGCAGGTGACGAACATGTTGGGTGGTATGTCGGTAACGAGGACGTCGTTGACCCGCTTCAGGACCTCCCCCGGCGAGAAGAGGCGCTGGGCGGCGGCGCGGAGCATGGTGCGGGTAGTCGCCATGACTATGGCTGCGGGAACACCCTTGTCCGTGACGTCCCCGACGACGAAGCCCATGCGGCCGTCTTCCAGGTCGAGGAAGTCGTAGAAGTCGCCGCCGACCTCGCGGGCAGGCTGGTAGTAGGCCGCAACGTCGTAGCCGGGCAGCTCCGGCAGGGTCTTTGGCAGGAGGGTCTGCTGGATCAGGCGCGCGACTTTAAGCTCCTGCTCGATGCGCTCCCGCTCCTGGGCCTCCTGCTGCTGCTGCCTGACGAGCTGGGCCACCCTGACGGCCGGGGCCGTCTGGGTCGCCAGATCCGAGAGCAGCTTGCGGTCGTCGGCCGAGTACTCCTGCTGGGAGAGGCGCGGCCCGAGGTTGAGAATCCCTATGAGCTCACCCTGGCTCACGAGCGGGACCACCAGCTTGACGCCGGCCTCCTTCATCGCAGCGAGCGCCGGCGAGTCGAGGTCCAGCTTCTCGACCTCGACCACCCCCGAGACGCTCGCGAGGTACGTGAGGATGGGGTCGTTCGGGGCTATCTCGAGCTCGGGCGCCGCCTGCTGTGGCACCTCCGCAACAGCGGGCGTCTCGTCGGGTGTCCTGCGCCCGTCGCGCCTCAAAAGGTTCTGCCAGAACCCCCGCTTGTTCTTGGTCTGTGCCGTCATCTGACCTCCTTGCCCACCATTCTAGGTTGTCGACCGTCTCCAGAGCGTTACGAAAAGCGTTACGAAACTCCACTTCCGAGATTTTCTCGCACTTCGCCTCACCTTTCTCCCCCTCCCATCTCCTCCGGATCTCTCAGCCACAGCGACGCGCGCGCCAGCTGCATCGTCACCTGGCTCGGGGTCTTCCCGATCGTCACGATCATCTTCTCCCTGTTCGGCCACTGGCTGAATCTGCTCCCCACCCTGGTGCGCACGCTGGTCCCTACCGCGGTGATGGTGACGCTGATGACCTACGTGGTCATGCCCCGCCTGACGCGCCTCTTCTCTTTCTGGCTCTACCCTGACCGCGAGTAGCATCTCCTGAGCCGCGGAGCGCCCTCAGAGAAGCGCTCTGATGCTACCCTACACGCGACGACGCGAGAGATCGAGGTGAGGGTTGCGAGAGATAGAGGCGGCTGAGATCACCGAGGCGGTGCGCGAGTTGTGCATCGAGGCGAACACGCGCCTGCCTGAAGACCACCTGGCGGCGCTACACAGGGCGCTCGAGGAGGAGGAGTCTCCTCTGGGGCGGGAGGTGATCGGGGAGCTTCTCGAGAACGCGCGGGTAGCCCGCGAGCGGTGCGTCGCCTTCTGCCAGGACACGGGCTACGCTGTCTTCTTCGTCGAGCTCGGGAGCGAGGCACGTGTGGTGGGAGGCGGGATCGGCGAAGCGATAGACGAAGGTGTCCGCCGCGGCTACGACGAGGGTTACTTGCGCAAGTCCATCGTCAGAGGTCCGGTGGACCGGACCAACACCGGCGACAACACTCCGGCAATCGTCTACTACGATGTCGTACCCGGCGACGGGCTCAGGTTGACGCTTCTCGTCAAGGGAGCAGGCTGCGACAACATGAGCTCCTTGAGGATGCTCACCCCCGCCGAAGGCGTCGAGGAGATGAAGCGCTTCGTTGTCGAGACTGTAGAGAGGGCTGGCCCGAACGCGAGCCCGCCCCTTACCGTGGGCGTCGGGATCGGGGGCCCCTTCGAGAGGGCGGCCCTGCTCGCCAAGAAGGCCCTCACCCGCCCCTCGGGGGAGCCCAACCCCGACCCGGAGCTGGCGGGTCTGGAAGCAGAGCTACTGGAGGCCATCAACGCCACAGGCATCGGGCCGGCCGGCTACGGCGGCACGGTGACGGCGCTCGCGGTACACGTCGAGAGCTTCCCGACCCACATCGCCGCCTTTCCCGTCGCCGTGAACCTGGACTGCCACTCCCACCGCACCTCCTCGGTAGAGTTGTGAGCGTCGAGCCCGTCCGCCTGGAGACGCCCCTCGAAGCGCGCGACCTGGAGCCCCTGAGGAGCGGCGACGTCGTGCGACTCTACGGGGTCCTCTACACCGCGCGCGACGCGGCCCACGACCGCATGAAGGGAGCTATCGAAAGGGAGGAGACGCTGCCGTTCGACCCGGAGGGGCAGGTAGTGTACTTCACCGGCCCGGCCCCGGCGCGTCCCGGCAGCGCCCTCGGGCCAGCGGGACCGACGACAGCTTCGAGGATGGACCCTTACTCGCCTTACCTGATCGAGCGCGGCCTCAGGGGGATGGTGGGCAAGGGCGCGCGCTCGGAGGAGGTGCTGAAGAGCATGCGCGAGCACGGTTGCGTCTACTTCGGCGCCGTGGAGGGGACGGCAGCGCTCCTGGCCGACCGCGTGAAGGAGGCCGGGGTAGTCGCCTACGAAGACCTCGGCCCCGAGGCCGTCCGCAGGCTCCTCGTGGAGGATTTCCCCGTCGTCGTGATAAACGATCTGCACGGAGGCGACCTTTACCGTGAGGGCCGCGAAAGGTGGCGCCGGGCGGGTGGCACCAGGTAGCCCGGATACTTACCAGCCGGCGACCACCGCCCGAGGACCGGCTTAGAAAACCAGACGGGCGTCGGTGTTACCATGCGCGTCATGCGGCGACCCCTCATCGACGGCCGCTACGTCCCGGGGGATCTCCTGGGAGGCGGAGGAATGGCCCAGGTGTACCTGGCACGCGACGAGGTTCTGGGCCGGGACGTGGCGCTCAAGATCCTAAGGGAGCGCTACGCGAACGACGAACCCTTCGTCGAGCGCTTCAAGCGCGAGGCCAGGAGCGCCGCGGCGCTCAACCACCCCAACATCGTGCAGGTCTACGACCAGGGCCACACAGAGGACGGCGACCACTACATCGCCATGGAGTACGTGCCAGGCGGCACGCTCGCCCAGAGGATAAAACGTGAAGGCCCCATAGACCCGCGCGAGGCCGCAGGGTTGGCGTCACGAGTCGCCGACGCCCTCGCGGTCGCGCACGGGCGCGGCATAATCCACCGCGACATAAAGCCCCAGAACGTGCTGCTCACCGCCTCGGGCGAGCCCAAGGTGGCAGACTTCGGGATAGCGCGGGCCGCCTCCGCCAAGACGATGACCGAGACGAGCCTGATCCTCGGCACAGCCTCGTACATGTCTCCGGAGCAGGTGAGGGGCGAGCGCGCGGGGCCCGGGAGCGACCTCTACTCTCTGGGCGTGGTCCTCTACGAGATGCTAACGGGCGAGCCCCCCTACAGCGCGGACAACCCCCTCGCTACGGCCATGAAGCACCTGGACGAGCCGCCGCGCCATCCCCGGGAGGCGAACCCCGCAGTACCAGAAGGGCTGGACGCCCTGACCGCGAAGCTGCTCGCGAAGGACCCCGGGGACCGCTACGCGAGCGCCGCAGTGCTCGCGGAAGACCTCAGGCGGGTCCGCGACGGGCTCCCGCCCCTCGCCGCGGGAGCAGGGCAACAGTCGACCGCGCAGATGCCCCGGGACACCGGCGACGCCCGCACGGCCCCCACCCTCGTCGCACCAGGGAGAGGACAGGGCGCAGGATCCAGGACCAGGCGCGCCTTGCTACCCCTGGCTGCCCTTCTCCTGGGCGCAGTACTGCTCGGCGGCCTCGCGTGGGCGCTGGCGCGAGACGCCTCGAACGGGGACACATCGGGCGCGGAGCGGGTGGAGGTGCCCGGCGTAGTAGGTCTGTCGGTGGAGGAGGCCAGGGGACGTCTCGGAGAGGCGGGCCTGGATCTCGGCTCCCAGTCGGAGGACGTCAGCGACGAGGCAGCCGCCGGCGAGGTGATCAGGCAGACCCCCCCTGCGGGTAACCAGGCACAGCGGGGCTCAGACGTGGACGTGGTAGTCGGCACAGGCCCTCCCGCCGCAGAGCCCACCACGCCGTCATCCTCCGCCTCCTCTTCAGCGTCGTCGTCGGCATCGTCCACATCCACGCCGACGGCGTCGGCCTCCTCGCCCGCGAACAATGAAGCACCAAAACAGGCCACGGAGGCACCCCAGAGACAGGCTGAGGAACCGGCGAAGCAAAGGGAGAGGGCGCAGCAACAAGCGGGAAAACAGCCGAAAGAGAATAGGCCACTTCCCGCAAACGGAGGCAAGCACGGGAAAGGCAAGAAAGGCAAGGGCAGATAGGGACGGGTTCGCGACCCCCGTACCCGAATTTACTCCTCTTCCGCGGTTTCCGGCTCGAAGCGCAGGGCGGCCGAGTTGATGCAATAGCGCTTGCCTGTCGGCGCGGGACCGTCGTCGAAGACGTGGCCCTGGTGCGCCCCGCAAGCCGCGCAGTGGACCTCGGTGCGGCGCATGAAGAGGCTGCGGTCCTCTTCCGATCTCGACGTTCTTCTCGTCCAGGGGCTCCCAGAAGCTCGGCCACCCCGTCCCGGAGTCATACTTGGTCTCGGAACTGAAGAGCGGCGCTCCGCAGCACACGCACGCGTAGACGCCCTCGCCTTTATGGTCCCAGTACTCGCCTGTGAAGGCCCGTTCGGTGCCCTTCATGCGGGTTACGCGATACTGCTCGGAGGTGAGCTCGTCCTGCCACTGCTCCTCGGACTTCTGGATCTTTCTCGGCGTATCTGTCATACGGGTGATTCTAGCACGGGTCTAGTGCTTTCCGGCCCACCAGCCTCCGCGGGTTCCATCCCGCGCACCCAGTACCACGAGCGCCTTGCGGGCGGCTTCGGCCGTCTTCCGCGCCGGCCCGCTCTTCCCGCAAGCCGTACACCGCGCGCGGTAGCATCCTTCCGCCCGCTCGACCTCGGTTGGACCGCTGTGGTCGCATCTGTCCTGCGGCCCGCTCATCGAGGCGTCATCACGCTCCCGGCGGAACCGTATCGCCGCCATCCTCACGGTCTGCCGACGGGCCACGGGGCGAGGCGTGGCGCGGCTGGAGCGGATCCAGCTCCCCTGACTTGAACGTCTGCCAGAGGTTTTCCCTGCAGGCGTGGACGAGCTCGGGGGCGTTGACGATCTCGTCTATCTCGGCCTGGGTGCAGTTGCGGCGTACGTAGGCCTCCTGCACTACGTCGTGCAGCGGCGCGCTCTCGTTCACGCGGTGGATGATGTACCGGAGTACCTTCTCCTCCCGCTCGGCGCGGACGTGGCTACCGAGGAATAGCTTCCTCAGCGACGTCTCGCGGGCGTGCTCGTCCCTGTTGGGCATGTGGACGCTCCTTTCGTGTCCCTGGTGCGCTGGCTCCTATAAGCCCCGGGCGGGGCCGTGAGCCTCCTAGAGCCGGAACACGCTAAGGAAGGGTGCGTCCTCATGGGCGGCGTCGAACGAAGGCCGGCCTGGGACACAAGGCGCCGGTTGCCTCAGGTCACAAGCGAGTTGCCATCCCGCGGTAACACCGAAAAGGGACGCGAGCAGGAGCACGGTCAGGAGGACTGCGTTCACCGGGCCTTTATCGCCCTCCTCGACGTCCGCGCCGAACACGGTGAGCTGGCTCCCGCTCGGCGGGTGTCCGTCTACCCCCTGGGCCGTGTGAGAACTCGCGGCGGTGGTGACCCCGGGTCCGGTAGCGGACCAGGAAAGAAAGCCCCCGGCGCCGAGCAGGAGGGCGGCGACAGATACGAGCGCCAAGCCGCGAACGAACCGCCAGGATAGAGAAAGCCCCATGACGTTTATATTTTAAACCACGCGCGCACTTCAGCACGCTCCGGCCTGCGGCCTCCGCTTGTCAGCACGCTCGCCCTTTCGGGGCTTCGCTTGTCAGCACGCCTCCCTTCGGTCGGCTTGTCAGCACGCTTCGGCGCCTTTTCAAGGCCCTCGCTTCTCAGCTATTCAGCCTTTTTGTCTTGGGAGGGGCGGGCTCTCCCGAGTTCTTGGCGGGATCGATAGTTTTGAAGAACTGGTGTAGGCTCGTATAGAAGGACCGGCGGCCCCCCTCCCAGCCAGCCGCCGGCAGCCCAGTATCCTAACCAAAGATGCCGGCGCATGCTCTTGGGTGTTTAGATCCGGCGCCCCAGGGTATATGTGCGCCACAGGTCCGGCAGCCCACAGAGTGAGAAATCTTTGTGAGTTCCCCCTCCAAAGCAGCCGGGCTATTACCACGAGGCCGGGGTTTCGACGCCCCGGCCTTACCGTCCTTCCGTCTCCGAGAGGACCCTCTCGTGGACCTCGAGGTCCTTCTCGCCGAAGAGGACGAACCTGATGAGGCGTACGCTCTCCAGCCTCTCCGCCGCCTCCACCACCGTCCCGAGCGCCACCCTCGCAGCCTCCTCTACCGGATAGCCGAAGATTCCGGTCGAGATTGCCGGGAAGGCCACGGAGTCTAGCCCCTTCTCCTCTGCGAGCGCGAGGGAGTTGCGGTAGCAGTTGGCCAGTAGCTCCGCCTCGGGACGGTCCTGACCGTAGACGGGACCCAGGGTGTGGATGACGTGACGGTTGGGCAGCTCGTGAGCACCGGTTATTACGGCCTCACCGGGGCTTATCGGAGCGAGTGGGCTCGCCTCCTGAGCGAGCCCGGGGCCGGCCGCGCGGTGGATCGCGCCGGCTACCCCTCCTCCGCTGCGCAGCTCCGCGTTCGCCGCGTTGACGATCGCCGCCACGTCCTCCTGCGACGTTATGTCCCCCCGCACGCACTCGACCGTCACGCCGTGCACCGTTCTCCTCACCGGCTGCTCCATTCCTTGTCGTAGGCCACCCCGCCGCCAAGCCAGACGGCCTCTACCGAGAGATCGGGGGCTAGCACCGCCACATCGGCGTCGTAGCCTGGGGTTATGCGCCCCTTGCGCCTGCCCTCCCCGACGAGACGCGCTGGGGTAGTCGAGACCATCCGGGCGGCCTCGGGGAGGGTGCAATCCGTGAACGCCAGGACGTTCCGGAATGCCTCGTCCATGGTGAGGACACTGCCTGCGATAACCCCGCTTCCCAGCCTGGGTACTCCGCCTTCCAGGTAGACGGTCCGGGTAGCCAGGCGGTACTCGCCGTCTCCCATGCCCGCGGCCCCTATGGCGTCGGTGACGAGACTGACGCGGTCAGGGCCGAGCATGCGGAAGGTGAGGGCGACCATCTCGGGGTGGACGTGGAGTCCATCGGCGATAAGGCTGCAGACGACCCTCGGGTGGGCGAAGGCGGCTCCCAGGAGACCGGGCTCGCGGTGGTGCATGGCGCTCATGGCGTTGAAGAGGTGCGTGACGCCGGCTACCGACGCGTCGAGCGCCTCGTAAGCGACCTCGAACGTGGCATCGGAGTGACCCGCACAGACGACCACTCCGCGCCCCAGGGCGAGCGCCATGAGCTCGCCCGCGCCTTCGAGCTCGGGTGCGAGGGTCAGCATGCGTACGGGCCCGAGGTCGAGGAGGCGCGCGAGCAACCTCGGGTCCGGCGCCAATATGTGCGCCGCGGCGTGCGCGCCCCTTCTATCCAGGTTTATGAACGGGCCCTCGAGGTGTACGCCCAGCACCTCCGCGCCTGAGGCGGGTCCTCCAACCGCCGCTGCGAGCTCGGGTAGGGCCTGCTCGTAGAGGCCCGCGGGGGAGGAGATGATGGTCGGCAAATAAGCGGTGGTCCCCGTCGAGAGCAGAGCCTGGGAGAGCTCCCCGAGGCGGGAGGGCTCCGTCGCCACGTCTACGCCGAAGGCGCCGTTGACCTGCAGGTCCACGAAGCCGGGCAGGAGCAGGGAGTCAGGGTGCTCGTGCACCTCCTCGGCGTCGCCCAGGAGCGAGTCGTCCGGGCTCACGTCGGCGATAGTCCCGCTCTCGAATAGGATGGTCCCTTCTGGCCATACCTCGTAGTCCGTGACCACCTGCCCCCGGAGCGCCACGAGCCTGGCGCTGTCGTGTTCTCTCACGCTTTACCCCCTCACTTGACGTGCGCCACCGGCGCGAACTCTTCTACGGTAGGATCCGGGCGGGCATCGGGGACGCGCGCGAGCAGGAGGATGCCCAGAGCCATGATCACGGCGAGCGATCCTATGGAGATGCGGTACGCCGTTCCTTCGAGGCCCCCGAGAACGACCAGCATGGTCGCCGTGAGCGCTGGCCCCAATACGGCGGAGAACCTGCTCGCGAGCGAGAAGAGCCCGAAGAACTCCCCGAGCTTCTCGGGCGGGGAGAGCGCGACGAGCATTACCCGGCTGACGGTCCACGTCCCCCCGAGCGCGATCCCCACCAGAGGCCCCGCGAGGTAGAGCATCCAGGGGCCGACCGCCGCCGCGGCGAGCGCTATAGAGACGAGCCAAAGCGCGAGCACGGCAAGCAGCGTCTTTTTCGGTCCTACTGCGTCCGTTGCGAACCCGGAGGCGGTAGAGCCTACAACCGCGAAGACGGTCGAGAAGAGGAGCAGGTTCCTGACCTCCGTGCTGTCCATCTCGAAGACCTCGCGGCCGTAGAGCGCCATGTTAGACACAGCCGTGTTCGCCGCGTCCATGTAGAGGATCGTGGCGAGTATGAACGTCCCCACGCCGGCATAGCCAGTGCGCAGGTTGCGCACCGTGATGAGGACGTTCCTGTAGGCGATACCCAGAGCAACCGGGCGCGGAGGCCGCACCGCCGGGTCGGGCACGAGGAAGAAGGCGGGCAGGCTGAACAGGAGGTAGAGGATGGCAGTTGGCAGGAAGGCGTTGGCGTTCTGTTCGCCGCCGGTCTCCATCCAGCCGCCGAAAGGCCCGAGGACGGAGCGCACGGTCTCTGCGTCGGAAACGAAGAACGTCAGGAAGATGAGGGCGAGGATGGTACCGACGTAGCCCGCGGCGGTGCCGTAGCCGCTGATCCTGCCCGCCCCGCGCCCCGCCGCGACCGCCGGCAGGAGCGCGTTGTAGAAGACGATCGCCGACTGGTAGGTCAGGTCAGCAGCCACGAACAGCGCGACCCCAATCACGACCCCGCGCGCGAGGTCGAGGCCTGCCGTGAGGAGGACCGAGATCACGGTGAGGACCACGAGGTAGGGCACCCTGCGCTGGCGCAGGTCCGCCATAGCCCCGAGGACAGGGGCCGTGAAGAAGACAAGGAGCGCCGAGACGGCCGTGGCCAGGTTGACCAGCCAGGCGCCGTCCCCGATCTGCTGGTCGACCCACAGCGGGAAGAACACCGTCAGGATGCTGACCGAGAAGATTGTGTTCGCGAAATCGTAGAGGACCCAGGCCCAGACAGCGAGCTTTTTCGAGGTCTCAGGCATCAGGTCTCAGGTATTGGCTTTCCCGTTCCATCCTCACGTCGGCTACGCTGGCGGCAGTATACAGCCGTCTTTATCGGCCGCGCGTGAAGCGCGAGTAAGTAGCGGAAAGCAGCGACTGCTGAAGCCTGAGACCTACCCCAGCGAGTGGGAGGTCGCTCTGTTGTACGCCTAGATTATTAACACACCGCGCCCCGGCTCTAGGAGCCGAAGAAGGTCTGGTAGATCAGGAATACGTTCAGGGAGACGATGAGAGCGACTACCACCGTGGCGATAGCCGTGGTAGCGCGGCGGTTTACCAGCGCCCCCATAACCTGACGGTTGCGGCAGTGGATCAGCAGCGGGATCAGGGCGAAGGGGATGCCAAACGAGAGCACGACCTGGCTTAAGACCAGGGAGCGGCTGGGGTTGAGCCCGACGGCGAGGATGACGAGGGCGGGCAGCATCGTTACAAAGCGCCTGAGCCACAGCGGTATGCTCCGGTTTATGAAGCCCTGCATGACTACCTGGCCGCTCATCGTCCCGACCGAGGAGCTGGAGAAGCCGCTCGCGAGCAAAGCCACCCCGAAGAGGATGGCCGAGGTGCTCCCGACCTGGACGTTCAGCTGCTCGAAGGCTTTATCGATATCGCCAACGCCGGTCAGGCCGTTGGCGTTGAAGAGTGCTGCGGCCATGATGAGCATGCTGGCGTTTATGGTCCCTGCGATAGCCATGGCGATTACCACGTCAACGAGCTCGAAGCGGAAGATCTTCCTCTTCTCCTCATCGGTGCGGCCAACCACCCTGCGCTGCGTCAGGGCCGAGTGCAGATATATAACGTGCGGCATGACCGTCGCCCCGAGGATGCCCGCAGCGAGGAGCACGCTCTCGGTGCCTGCGAACTGCGGCGTGAATAGGCCGGCCAGTATCCGGTCTCCCTCGGGCTGGGCGTAGAACATCTGGAAAGCGAAGGCGATGACGATCACCCCCACGAGGGAAGAGATCGCCGCCTCGAGCGGCCTGAAGCCCCGCCGCTGGAGCTCGAGGATCCCGAAGGCACCCACCGCGGTCATGAGGCCAGCGGGGAAGAGCGGTATGCCGAAGAGGAGGTTGAGGGCGAGCGCCGCCCCGATGAACTCCGCGAGATCCGTAGCCATGGCGATGACCTCGGCCTGTACCCACAACCCAAGAGTGACGAACCTCGGGAAGCGCTCGCGGCAGACCTCCGGCAGGTTCTTGCCCGTGGCTATCCCCAGCTTGGCCGACATCGACTGGATTAGCATCGCCATAAGGTTCGAGGTCAGGATGACCCACAAGAGCAGGTACCCGAACTGCGCCCCGGCGGAGATGTTGGTTGCGAAGTTGCCGGGGTCAACATAGGCGACCGCCGCGATGAAGGCGGGCCCGAGAAACGGCCACAACCGCGCCAGGCCCCGCCGCTCCCCCTTTAACGACGCGTGCGCGGCCCTGGCGGTCGCGCTCTCGCCGGGCAGGACGTCCTCGACCAGCCTGTCGTCCTTGCGGGCGTCTTCGCTGGAACGAATCCTGTCCATCTACACGCTCACCAGCAGGGCGGTGGCGTACATGACGGCTACACCGGTCAGGAGCCCGCCCAGGTTCGGAGCGGAGAGGGCAGGGCTCTTCGACCGGCCCGTGTCCTTCAGAAGGAGCCGCGTGACCTCGTAGATGACCTGCAGGATGGCACCGGCCCCGACCGCCAGGAATATGGCAGCCAGGAGGTTGGAGAAGGCGAAACCCCCGATCCAGGTGCCCACGATGGCCGGACCCCCGCCGAGCAGCGCCAGCCACAGGAAGTGCGCCAGCCGCGGCCTCTCCTTCAGGATTGGCGCGGCGATGCCGACCCCCTCGGTGATGTTGTGCAGCGTGAAGCCCACGACCAGGAACGCTCCCAGGGCCGCCTCCCCGAGGGCGAACGCCGCCCCGATGGCCAGCCCCTCCCCCAGGTTGTGAAGCCCTATCCCGAGGGCTATCCGGTAAGAGGTGCCGAGCCGGCTCGTCTCCTCGCGACCCCTCCTGAGCAGCCGTTCCATCCCCACAAGCCCGAGCAGCGTGAGCAAGGTCAGAAGTACCACAAGCGGGACGCCCGAGAATACCCCAGGTAGCTCCGCGGCGACCTCCATCGCCTCCTCCAGCGTGTCTATGACGAGGAAGGCCAGCAGCCCGACCGTCATAGCCAGAACGAAGTTCATCCCCGCGGAGCCCAGCCGCCTCAGGAACGGGTACCACAGGAGCCCCAGCGCCACGGGGATCACGCCGACATAGGTCCCGATGAGCGCGTAGCTCCAGAAGGTCTCGCCCGAAAACTGCGGCGTAAGGACGGCCACGGGCACCTCGGCGTCGAAGGTGGTGCCCGTGCTGGTTATGAGGACTATCTCGTAGGCCTCGCCCTCGACCCACGAGTACGGGATAGTCACCGTGGCAGACCCCAGACGCGGGATCGTGCGGTCCGGCTCCGCCTCGAAGTTCCAGATCGCGTCGTTTACCACGACCTGGCTCAGCTTCACGGGCTGCGTTCCGCCGTTCCGGACTGTCAACACGAACTCGGACTCCGTGGGCAAGGCCACGCGCTGGACGCTGAGATCTTCTACTGGCGGAGCATCCTGGCGTCCCACCCCCGCCCCATTTAACACTATGACAGCCAGCAGCACCCCCAACCCCAGGAGCGGCAGTAGTCCCAGAAGTATCCAGCCCGGTCCGCGCCCTTCTCGTCCCAACACCCTACTCCTTCACGTCGAAGAGGCCCATCCAGCCGAGCTCGGCGAACTCGCTGACGTGGGCGTGGAACATGAACTTGCCAGGAAAGCCGTAGCGGAACTCCATGATCCCGCGCTCTCCCTGCCCGAACACCTTCGTATCCGTGAAATCCGAAGGTTCCAACCTCGTGCCCGTCGGGTAGTAGTCGAAGAAGTTGGCGTGCGTGTGGAAGCTGTTGACGAAGTCGAACTCGAGCACGTTGGCGACGTAGATCCGGACGAGCTCACCCTTCTTTATCTCTATGGGGTTCTTTTGATAGTGGAACGCCACGCTGTTTACGGCGTAGACCTCGTTGGAGGCGTCGAAGTTGGTGTCGAAGCCGTTCATGACCATGACCAGCTCGTCGGCCTCCGGTCGCCCGGCCTTCGGGTCTATGACGAACGCCCCGTAGAGCCCCTTCTCGATGTGCTTCCTCAAGGGCGAGGTGTGGCAGTGGTAGAGGTGCATCCCGAACGGCTCGGCGTCGAACTCGTAGACGAACTCCTGCCCAGGCCCCACGAGCTCGAAGACCCCATCCATGTTCGCCGGATGGAACCCGTGGAAGTGGATCGTGTGCGGATGAGCATCCTGGTTCTTGAACACCACCCGAACCCGGTCACCCTCCGTCGCCCTCAGAGTAGGCCCCGGCACCTGCCCGTTGTAGGCCCACGCCGGGTACATCACGCCCGGTGCCACCTCGATCTCAGCCTCCTCGGCCGTCAACTCGTACTCACGGACCGTCCTTCCACCTTCCCTACGCTCATCGCCCCAGTAGAAGTCCCGTACGAATTCACTCGGGTCGAACCGCGAGGTGTCTACATTCCCTACAGTGCTGTTCCCGCCGTGGGAGCTCATGTGCTCGGTCTCCACCTCGGCGGTCCCGTGAGACCCGTGTTCTTCCCCGTTGTGCCCGAGGGCCTGGCCCGCGTAAGCTCCTAGTAATCCGCCGGAGATCCCAAGAGTCCCCGCAGCCCGCAGGAAATCCCGGCGCGAGATGCTACTTTTCTCGATCTCGCTCATCCCCGCTCCTCTCGACTCACAATCCTCTGGCTCATTTTTAGTTAAAGCTAATCTATAATAACAGACTGGCTTATGTCAAGGATTGCCCCACTATAAATTATTGTTTAGTCTTCCTTGATATAGGGGTTCTGGTCGGCTAGGATTGGCGAGGAGATGAGCGATCAAGCGACGATCCAGCCCCCGTCGGTTTCGGTAGGGGATTACGTCAAGGCGATCTGGGAGGTCGCCGGGTCTGGGGTAGCCTCGACCAAAGACGTTGCCGAGAGGTTATCGATCGCGCCGCCTTCTGTAACCAACATGTTCGTGCGTTTACGGGAGATGGGCTATGTCGAGTACGAGCGCTATCGGGGGGTTTCGCTCACGGAGCGGGGCCGTGAGGAGGCCTTGCGGCTTGTACGGCGGCACCGCCTGATCGAGACCTTCCTGCTCGAGCACCTCGGATACTCCTGGGGCGAGGTACACGAGGAGGCCGAGCGTCTCGAGCACGCGGTCTCGGACGAGTTCACGGAGCGCCTGTCGGAGTTCCTGGGGCATCCGGGCCAGGACCCCCACGGGGACCCCATCCCCGCCGCGGACGGCACGATGCAGCCGGACCACTCCTTCCCCTTGAGCGAGGCGGCGCCCGGCCAGCGGGTCTGCATCTCCAAGGTCGGAGACGAACCCTCGACGCTCGACTACCTCGGGGATCACGGGCTCGTCCCCGGCCGCCTGCTGAGTGTCAGGGAGGTGCGCGACCTCGACGGCGTCGTCATCGTGGAGGACGAGGACGGGGGGTCCCACGCCCTCGGCGAACCGCTCGCGCGCGCGGTCTTCGTCCGGGCCGCGGCGGGATGACGCGCGGGTGGCAGCGGGACGGGTATCTGATCAGCACGAACGCATCGATGCTGGATCTCGAGGTCGTCCACGGCTACTTGAGCAGGTCGTACTGGGCGGCGGGCGTACCGGAGGATGTCGTGAGGCGGTCGATCGAGAACTCGCTGTGCTTCGGGGTGTACAGGGGCGAGGAGCAGGCCGGCTTCGCGCGGGTGGTGACGGACCGCGCGACCTTCGCCTACCTCGCCGACGTCTTCGTGCTGGAGGAGCACAGGGGGCAAGGCATCGGGAAGTGGCTCGTCGAGGTGATCCTCTCGCACCCGGAGCTGCAAGGGTTGCGGAGATGGATGCTCGCCACCAGGGACGCCCACGACCTCTACCGGAGGTACGCGTTCACAGAGCTCGCGCGGCCCGGGATCTTCATGGAGAGAAAAGACGCTTCCTACGGAGGTTGAAGCTCTCCCAGCCTCAGCACGCCCGTTCTTTCAATCTCTATGCTCGCACCTGACACCGTCTTGTGTTATATGCAAGGGGTAAATGATCGAAAACCCGTACACCAGCACCGTTATCATCGTTCGCGAACGAGAAAACCGGCCGCAGTGGTGGGGAGATCGGTAGAAGTCGAGGTGGGCCGTCTAACCTTCCTCGGGACCGGAGACTCTCTGAACCCGGAGCGGGCTCAGACCAGTGTGGCTGTGCCGCTCGCGGGTGATGAGACGATGCTGATCGACACCTCCAGCGGCACCGTACTGCTAGGTCGCCTCGAGGCCGCCGGCATCCCGCTCGAATCCGTGCGCCACGTGTTCGTCAGCCACCGCCACTTCGACCACGTCGGCGGGCTTGCTCCCCTGCTCACAGCCCTCGCGGCCATTCCCGAGGCTTCTCTCACCGTCCACGCCGCACCCGAGACGCTTCGAGCGCTGCGAAGCTACCTCGGCCTGACGATCCCCGGCGCAGAAGGCTGGTTGGGGGAGCGCCTTGGCTGGCACGAGCTCGTTCCTGGCAAGCCTACCGTAGTAGGAGAGACGGAGATTACCCCTTTCCTGATGAACCATGGCCTCGAATGCGTGGGCTTCCGCGTCGCCCGGGCGGACTCTGTTGTGGTCTTCGCCGTCGATACGCGCCCGTGCCCCGAGGTAGTCGAGAACGCGAGAGAGACAGACCTGCTCGTCCACGATACATACGGGCCGCATAGCGCAGCGGAACAGGCGCACGCCTTGGGACATTCGACCGCGACCGATGCCGGAGAAGTTGCCCGCGCTGCCGGTGTGCCGCGGCTCGTCCTCACCCACTTACGCGCAAGCCGGTTCGTCGATCCGGAGGCCCTGATCGCCGAGGCCGAATCCGTGTTTGGAGGGCCGGTGCAGGCGGCGGAGGACCTCGATATAGTCGAATTTTGATTCTCGGGGTATAGGAGGACGCAAAGCGGATGGCGGAGCCGCACACCCTGACCTTCCTGTTCACCGACGTGGAGGGCTCCACCTCCCTCTGGGAGAAGTATCCGGAGGCGATGTCCGATGCCCTCCTCCGCCACGACGAGATCCTGCGTAGAGCCATAGAGGCTCATGACGGTCACGTCTTCAAAACTGTCGGAGACGCCTTCCACGCCGCCTTCCCAACCGCCCCGAAGGCTCTTTTGGCGGCACTCGATGCCCAGAGGGTGCTTCACCGCGCGGAATGGGAAGAGACGGGTTCTCTGCGGGTCAGGATGGCGCTGCACACGGGGGCAGCCGAAGAGCGGGCCGGGGACTACTTCGGTCCTTCCCTCAACAGGGTGGCGAGGCTCCTCTCTGCCGGGCACGGACGACACGGCGCTGCTGACCTCGTACCTGATCAGCCTGGGCTACGAGTATCTGCTCCAGGGTGACCCCGAGCGAGGAGCTACGTTGAACGAGGAAGCCGCGGTGTTGCTGAGGGAGCGAGGGCACAGGGGCAAGCTGCAGTATGCCTCTAGACAACCTGGGTTGGGCAGCGCTGGTAAGGGGAGATTACGAGCGGGCTCACTCCCTGCACCAGGAAAGCCTGGAGTTGTCCAGGGAACTGGGCGACAAGCTGATCGCGGCGGAGTCCCTTGAAGGGCTGGCCTGCTCCGCCGCCAGAGGAGAAGAGGGACGGGCGGCCAGGCTGTCCGGCGCGGCCGGGGCCCTGCGCGAAGCGGTAGGCTACCACCAGGCGCCCAGAGAGCGGGCTCTGCGAGAACCATTCCTGGGCGCCGCTAGCTCCCGGCTCGAGGAGGCGAAGTGGGGGGCGGCGCTGGCCGAAGGACGGGCCATGACGTTCGATGATGCTGTCGCCTACGCGCTGGAAGACGCGGCCAGGTCGTAGAGGGGCGAACGTAGCCTCAACACGGAGGCTAGCCCTGCTATAGTGGGGCAGGTCGGGCGCTGACCGCATCCAGATCAAGCGTATGGCGGACAAGCTGTAGTGGATACCTCGCAAAAGGCAGAGAAGCCAGTCATCCTCGCCGTCGACGACGAGCCGGCGGTGCTGAGCGCAGTCGCGCGTGACCTGCGGCGCGAATACGGCGAACAATACCGGGTGATGAGGGCGGATTCCGGCGTCTCGGCGCTGGAGCTGGTGCGGCAGTTGAAATTGCGCAATACGCCTGTCGCCCTGTTCCTGGTAGATCAGCGTATGCCGCTCATGTCCGGCGTAGATTTCCTCGCGGAGGCCATGGAGATCTTCCCCGACGCCAGGCGCGTTCTGCTCACCGCGTACGCGGATACCGAGGCCGCCATCAGCGCGATCAACGAGGTCGCCCTGAACCACTACCTCATGAAGCCGTGGGACCCGCCCGAAGAACACCTCTATCCCGTGCTCACGGACCTGCTGGACGACTGGCAGGCGTTCGTTCGCTCCACCTTTCGAAGGCATTCGCGTCGTCGGTCACCAGTTGTCGGCGCAATCACACCAGATCAAAGACTTCCTCTCGAGGAACCTCGTGCCCTATCAGTGGCTGGACGTCGAGATCGACGAGGAAGCCCGCGACCTGCTGGAGATCGCCGGCTCCGACGGCTCGCGGTTGCCCCTGGTGCTCTTCCCCGAAGGGCCTCCCCTGACGCAACCGTCCAACGTAGAGATCGCGGAGAAGATAGGCCTGAGGACGCGCCCGGGCATGCCGTTTTACGACCTGGTCATCGTTGGCGCGGGTCCGGCGGGACTGGCGGCGGCGGTGTACGGAGCCTCCGAAGGGCTCGGCACGCTACTCGTCGAAGGTGAGGCGCCCGGTGGACAGGCCGGCACGAGCTCCCGCATCGAGAACTACCTGGGATTCCCGAGCGGCTTGAGCGGAGGAGATCTGTCGAGGCGAGCCGTGGCCCAGGCCAGCCGGTTCGGCGCGGAGATACTCACGCCTCTGGAGGCGAAGCGCATACGAGCGCAGGACCCGTATCGTATCGTCGACCTTACCAGCGGTGCCGAGATCAGTTGCCACGCGCTGCTCATCGCGACCGGCGTGTCGTACCGCAAGCTAGACGTGCCCGGCGTCGAACGACTCACGGGCGCAGGGGTGTACTACGGCGCGGCGATCACCGAAGCGATGGCCTGTAAAGGCAAGGACGTATTTATCGTCGGCGCGGGAAACTCGGCCGGGCAGGCCGCCTTGTACCTCTCCAGGTACGCCAGCTCGGTGACTCTGGTAGTGAGGGGTGGATCACTCGCCAGGAGCATGTCCCATTACCTCGTGGCACAGATCGAATCACACGAGAAGATCACCGTGCTGACGCGCTCTACCGTCGCCGAAGTTAATGGAGATACCAGGCTCGAGGAGATCACCCTCGCCGACGCCACGACCGGCGATACGCGGACCGTGCCGGCGTTCGCCCTCTTTATCTTTATCGGCGCGAGGCCGCATACCGACTGGGTCGCCGACGTCGTGGAACGAGACCCGCAGGGCTTCATCATGACCGGGCGTAGCCTGGTGCGCGGGGGCCGGCGTCCGAAAGGGTGGCATCTGGACCGGGACCCCTTCTTTCTGGAGACCAGCGTGGCCGGCATCTTCGCGGCCGGAGATGTGCGCCACCGGTCGGTGAAGCGCGTCGCCTCCGCGGTCGGGGAGGGCGCGATGGCCGTGCAGTTCGTCCACCAGTATCTCAGCAGGGTGCCGGAGTAGGGTACACGCCGGGACTCGCGCCGAAGCCTGAGCAGTTGAATTGCCTTGTAGGGGTAGTTATGATCCGGCCGAGAGTATCTACCGTATTTCGAGCGAGGCCTTGAGATGAACTGCCCCCACTGCCAGACCGCCAATCCCGAGGGCGCGAGGTTCTGTCTTAACTGCGGCAACCAGCTCGAAGCCCCCGCTCGGGTGGACGGCGAACGCAAGTACGTGACCGTACTGTTCGCAGACGTGGTCGGCTCGACCGTAGTGGCGGAGCGGCTAGATCCCGAACAATTCGCGGAGATTATGAACGGCGCGTTCGCCTTCCTCAACGCGTCGGTAAAGAAATACGGCGGGACGGTCGCGAGGTTGCTTGGAGATGCAATCCTTGCTTTCTTCGGCGCGCCGGTCGCACACGAAGACGACGCGGAACGCGCGGTACGAGCGGGTCTGGCCATCCAGGCAGCGGCAAAAGAATACGCGGAATTGATCAGGCGGAGCTATGGGGTCGACTTCGACGTGCGCGTCGGCATCAATACCGGGCTCGCGGTGCTCGCCGCCGTCGGCGACGAGATCAGGACGGAATACACGGCAATGGGCGATACGACCAACGTCGCCGCGCGCCTGCAGAGCGCTGCCGCACCCGGTACCGTGCTCATCAGCGCCGACACCTATCACCTCGTCAAGCAGCTCTTCGAATTCAAGCCGCTTGGCGCCACAGAGGTCAGAGGCAAATCCGCACCCATCGAGACCTACGAGGTGCTTTCTCCCAGGACCGTGCCGGGCAAGGTGCGAGGTCTCGAGGGCGAGGGATTGTCCTCGCCGCTGGTAGGCCGCGCCGCCGAATTCCAGCTCGTGCACGACAAGCTGGAGGATGTGCGCGAAGGACACGGCGCGTTCGTGGCGGTGGTCGGCGAAGCCGGGCTTGGCAAGTCGCGGTTGCTGGCGGAAGTCCGCAAGTCAGCGACTACCGATTCTCAGCCACCGGTAGCCTGGCTCGAAGGGCGGGCGCTCTCCTACGAGCAGGCTGTCACCTACTATCCCTGGCGGCAGGTGATCCACCAGGCTATCGGCGCCAGGGAAGGCGAGTCGCCCGAGATGGTACGCGAGAGACTGCACCGTGATCCCTGTTGCGCCACGCTGCAGGAGGGCGACCTGCAGTTCCTCGAGGTGGTCCTCTCCGCAGAGAGCGACGAGACGCTGAATGCGGTCACGGCTCTGGAGGGTGACGCGCTCGTAGACCACATCAGCGCGGCGACCCGAAGCTACCTCCTTGCCCGCGCCGACCTGATGCCTACGGTGATCGTGCTCGACGATCTGCACTGGGCCGATACCGCGTCGCTAGACCTCCTGCTGAAAGTGGCCGGCCTGGTGGAGTACCGGCCCCTCCTCATCATCTGCCTGCTACGGCCCGACAAAGACGCGCCGAGCTGGTCGGCCATGGAAAGGGTGCGCGGCGAGCTGGCCTCTCGCTACACCGAGATCTCGCTCGAGCCCCTCGACGCCGCGCATGCGAAGGAGCTGCTCGGCAACCTGCTCTACGTCGAGGACTTGCCGGAGAGCGTGCGCGCGCTGGCCTTGAAGAAGTCGGAGGGCAACCCGTTCTTCCTCGAGGAAGTGCTGCGCACCCTGATCGACTCCGGCTACATCGTTCGGGAGAACGGCCACTGGCGCGCCACGCGCGAGATCGTGAACGTCAACATCCCCGACACACTGACCGGCGTGCTGAGCGCGCGCATCGACCGTCTGCCGGAGAACACCAAACAGGTGGCCCTGACGGCCGCCGTCCTCGGCCGGATCTTCGCGTACCGGGTGCTGATGGCAACCTGCGCGGCGGCGCCTCCGCCCGAGCGCATAGAGGATGTCGAGCCTCACCTCGGTGTCCTGACCTACGAGGAGCTGGTGCGCGAGCGGGTACATGATCCGGAGCTCGAGTACATCTTCAAGCACGCCCTGACCCAGGAGGCCGCCTACGAGGCTGCTACTGATCAGACGCCGCAAGGAGCTCCACCGCCGCGCTGGTGAGGTCCTCGAGAGGCTCTATCCGGAGCAGCGCGAGGAGTGGGCATCGGCACTGGCGTATCACTTCCGGCTGGGAGAGCAATGGCAACGCGCCGCCGACTACGCGATGCGCGCGGGTGCACAGGCTGTGAAGGTCTACGCGCTGCGCGAAGCGCTCGAGCACTACGAGCATGCCTACGAGGCGCTGAGGAAGCTCCCCAACGCTTCGCCTGAACAGCTCTGCGACGCGATCCTCGGGCTGGGCCCCGGCCGCATTCAAGCTCAAGGCGTATGGGGAAGTGGTGGAGAGGCTGGAGGAGGCGGAGAAGATCGCGCGTGAGCTGGGGGATGAAGCGCGCCTCGTGCAGATCCTGCACTGGATCGCCAACGCATATATCTCCAATGGGTTCCCTGGCCGCGGGATGACGGCGTTGTTCGAAAGCTACGATCTCGCCGAAAAGCTAGGGGACGAACGGCTTACCGTGGTGGCCAGCTTCTGGATGACGATCGGCATGATCGATCGGGATACGCGCCGCGGGCTGGAGCAGATCGATCGCGTGATCGAGGAGGCGCGCAAGTATCGTAACTGGGAGATCGAGGCGCACGCCCTGGCCACCAAAGCGATGGCACACGCTCGGCTCGGGGAATTTGCAGAGGCGCAGGATGCCATCCAGCTTGCCCACGAGGCGGTACGCAAGACCGACTCGCTCGTGAAAGAAGCCGATGTGGCGCTTCATGCGGCGCAGGCCATTTTCGACATGGGCGACGTGCGGCTCGGACTGGAGTATAGCCAGCGAGGCACGGAGAAGGCTCTGTCAGCCCACGGCCTGGAATGTGCCGTCGCCGGCCATTACGTCACGGGACTCGGCAACCTGCAGACGCGCAACGCGGCCGAAGCGCAGCAGGCGTTCGAGACTGCTCTCCAGCTGCGAAGGGATCATCACTCCGAGTTCGTGGGGGGCTCGGAGCAGCTGGTCAACCGCGTGCACGCCGGGCTCGCTATAGCCAGGTTCCTCAACGGAGAGATCGAGGCGATCAAGCACATGGAAAGTACTTTCGCGAACGCCGAGGCGGTGGGCGATGACTATACCGTCGCATTTATCGCGCAGGCTCTCGGTGAAGGATATACGCGGCTTGGCGACTTCGAGCGTGCGAAACAGTATCTCGACACCGCCCTCGATTACTACCGCCGCAACGACATGCGACCCTACCTGGCGCGCGCCCTGCAATCGCTGGTCTACTGGTACGAGCAGCAGGGTCGCGGCGAGGAAGCGGAACAGGCGCGTACAGAAGCCCGCCGGCTGATCGAAGAGCTGCCCCAGCCACAGGTTCGGCAGCTCAGCAGCCTGGTACTCGCTCCCGACGAGCCCCCGCCATCCAGGCCGGCCGGCGCGTGAACCGTCCCGCGTGCCGAGGCAGGACGTGGTGATGCTCGACGAGTTGCGCCAGGTCCCCCTCCTTGCAGACCTCTCCCAGGAGGATCTGGAGCAACTGTACAAGATGGCCGAGACGGTCTCCTTCCCCGCAGGAGAGCTGGTGTTGCGGGAGGGCGATCCGGGCGACTCGCTTTTCGTCGTGCTCGACGGCGAGCTCGAGGTCACCAAGCGCCACGGCAGCCAGGACGTCCTGCTCGCGGTATACAAAGCGGGACAATTCTTCGGCGAGATGGCGCTACTCGAGCAGGCACCAAGATCTGCCTCGGTACGTACATTGCGGGAGAGCCGTCTGTTACTGATCAGTCAAGCCGCCTTCCAGACGCTGCTCTCTTGCAGCCCTTCAGCGCCCTTCAAGATCTTGCGCACGGTAACCTCGAGGCTACGCAGCACCGAATCGATGCTTATACAGAACGAAAAGATGGCCGCTCTCGGCACGCTTGCCGCGGGCCTCGCGCACGAACTCAACAATCCCGCGGCCGCCATACGGCGTAGCGCGGCCCAGTTGCGCGATGCGCTGGCCGAGCGCGAGCGTCTGACAGCGCAACTTGGCACGCTCGCCAACGATCCGCATCAGAAGGAGACGCTCGGCGCCCTGCAAGCGGAGACCATAGAGCGCACGACGATACCGCCTCTGTACGACCCGCTAGCCCTTAGCGAGCGAGAGGATCAACTGCAAGAGTGGTTGGAGGACCACGGCGTCGGGCAGGCGTGGGATCTCGCGCCGGTGCTGGTCTCCTTCGGCTGGGACACGCCTGAGCTCGAACGATTGGCCGACAGCTTCACTCCCGTACAGCTGCCCGTCGTAGTTCGGTGGCTGGCGGCCAATTCTTCGGTTTACGGCCTGCTCGAGGAAGTAGGAAAGAGTGCTGAAGCGATGTCGGAGATCGTCAAGGCCGTCAAGACGTATTCGTACCTGGATCAGGCGCCGATCCAGGAAGTGGACGTGAGAGAGAGCCTGGAGAACACCCTGGTGCTGCTTCGGCCCAAGATCAAAGCAGGCGTGAGCGTCACGCGGGATTATGCCGAAGATGTGCCGCGCATAGAGGCCTATGGATCCGAGCTAAATCAGGTCTGGACCAACATCATCGATAACGCGATCGATGCCATGCAGGCTCGAGGAGAGCTTGCTCTACACACCTACACCGAAGACAGCGACGTCGTAGTCGAGATCATCGACAACGGGCCCGGTATTCCCTCCGAGATCCAACGGCGCATTTTCGAACCCTTCTTTACTACGAAGGCTCCTGGCGCCGGCACGGGACTGGGTCTGCATATCGCCTACAATATCGTCGTCCACAAACACCACGGTCAGATAGAGGTCACGTCCGAACCCGGGGAGACACGTTTTCGAGTGGCGTTGCCGGTTCGGCTCGCCAGAAGCAATGCCAGTGAACCTGGCGAGCCGCGAACAACAGACACAACAGAGCGCACGAACGGTCAATGAGAACTACCCCGGTGGTCTCCCGGACCTGGCCCCTTATCCAGCCAACCATTCAAGAGAAAAGCTCCCTAGTTGCCCATAAACAGCTCATTTGGGGGATGTGCCGGCTTCGCCAGGGAGGGTATGGTGAGATCATTACGTAGCAGGTTACGCTACCACGGCGAGAGTGGAAGGGACGATGGCACCAGGAGCTTGTGCGGACACCGGCTCCGGTAGCCCGAGTAGGGATACGGACCGATGGCCCAGGTGATCAGGCAGCCTTGCGACGAAGGGGTAATCCGCTCGACAGGGGCGCAGTCGGTCTGTACTCCGAACGCCGCCCCGTGGGTTCTGGCAGCGACTATCCTGGGATCCAGCATGGCGTTCATCGACGAGACCGCCCTCCCCGTAGCGTTGCCTGCCATTCAGAGCGGTCTGGACGCAACGGCGGTCGACGCCCAGTGGGTGGTGGCAGCCTACACGCTCTTTCTGGCGGCCCTGGTACTGGTAGGCGGGTCCCTGGGCGACCATCTGGGGCGTCGGCGTATGTTTTCGGTCGGCGTCGTGCTTTTCGCCCTGGCCTCGGCCTGGTGCGGCCTCTCTCAGAGCCCGGAGCAACTGATCCTGGCGAGGGCGCTCCAGGGCGTAGGTGCGGCTCTCCTCGTGCCGAACTCCCTTGCGATCATAGGCGCCTCATTCGAGGAGGAGCGCCGCGGCAAGGCCATAGGTACCTGGACCAGCCTCACCAGCGTGACGCTTATACTGGGCCCGCTACTTGGCGGCTACTTCGCCGAGAACGTCTCCTGGCGGTGGGTGTTCTTCATCAACGTCCCGATCGCGGTCGTGGTCCTGGCGATAGCCCGCTGGCGCGTGCCGGAGAGCAGTAACCCCGAGGCCCGAGGACTGGACCTTCCGGGAGCGGCACTCGTCGCGGTGGGCCTTGGCGGGGTCGTCTTCGGGCTCCTGGAGTCTTCGAGGGCGGGCGTGGGGGATGCGCGGGTGATCGGAGCCCTGATAACCGGTGTTGTCGCGTTGGGAGCTTTCCTGGTCGTAGAGGGCCGCTCCCGCGAGCCGATGATGCCTCTGTCGCTATTCCGTTCGAGGAACTTCACCGGAGCAAACGTCTTCACGCTGCTCCTGTATTTCTCCCTGGTCGGAACCATGTTCTTCCTGCCCTTCAACCTGATCTGGGTCCAGGGCTACTCCGCCACCGCCGCCGGCGCGGCCATAGTGCCGGCTATCCTGGTGCTGTCCTTGCTCTCCCGCTACACCGGGGGTCTCACGGACCGCTACGGCGCGAGACTTCCGCTGGTAGTCGGCCCGGCGATCGCCGCGGCCGGCTTCGCTCTGTACGTCGTACCGGGGGTAGAGAGCGGCTCTTACTGGACTAGCTTCTTCCCCGCGGCGGTTGTCCTGGGGGTCGGGCTCTCGATCCTGGTCCCGGCGGTGACCACGGTCGCCCTCAACTCCGTGGACGTCAGGCACGAGGGTCTGGCCTCCGCGATCAACAACGCCTTCTCGCAGACCGCCGGGCTACTGGCTGTGGCCGTGTTGGGTGTCATCATGTTCGTGAGCTTCGGCTCTAGCCTGGACGATCGACTGGCGGCTCTGGACCTGCCGCCCGAGGCAAGGCAGCAGCTGGAGGAAGGAAAGGTGAAGTTGGGTGGCGCGCAAGCACCGGAGGGTCTCGGTCCAGCGCAGAGCGCGAACGTGGAGCGGGCGATCGACGAAGCGTTCATCTCGGGCTACCGGGTGGTTATGCTGGTGGCCGTGGCCATAGCGCTGGCCAGCGCGTTCAGCGCCGCACTTTTGCTCGAGGGCAAGAAACCAGAGGGGAACGCGGAGCGGACGATCGCGGAGGAAGACGTTGGGGCCAACCCGCTAGAGCCCTGATTCTTTGACTGGAAGGAGTTTCGCGAATGACCGAAATGGATCTCATCGACACCCAGGAGTTGAAACAGAAGCTCGACAGGCAGGACGACTTCAAGCTCGTTATGACCCTGGGCGAGTGGGAATACAGGACAAAACACATCCCCGGCTCACTGCGGATCAGCACGGTCGTGGAAGCGCTCGAGACGCTTCACCCCCACGACGAGATAGTCCTCTACGACTCTGGTCCCCCCTGCATCGCGAGCCGGATGGCCTGCCGGATGCTGAAGGAACGCGGCTACGAACGCGTGCGCCGCTACGCCGGTGGGTTGCAGGAGTGGGACAGCGTAGGATACGCGCTCGAGGGTGAACCTCTCGCATGAAGCGCTCCGGGCCTAGGCGGCCTCCGCTTCTCAGCACGCTACGCCCTTCGGCGCTCCGCTTCTCAGCACGCTGCGGCCTTCGGCCTCCGCTTCTCAGCACGCCGCCCTTGGCTCTGCCAGTCGGCTTCTCAGCCTCTGGCGCCAAGAGAAGCTGAACATAGCTGAGAAGCGAGGGCCTTGTAAAGGCCCGATGCGTGCTGAGAAGGCGTCTGGCGAAGCCAGGCGCCGTGCTGACAAGCCCGCGAAGCGGGCGTGCTGAGAAGCGACGGCGTCAGCCGGAGCGTGCTGAGAAGCCGACCGGGGTTTTCGGCTCCTCGCCGCGCAGAACGCCCGCCAGGTTTTCCGCCGCGAGCGTCGCCATCTTGTCGCGGGTGTCGATGGTGGCGCTGCCGACGTGCGGGGCGAGGACCACGTTCTCGAGCTCGAGTAGCTTCGGGTGGACCTTCGGCTCCTCCTCGTAGACGTCGAGCCCTGCGGCGAAGATGCGTCCCTCCGCGAGAGCCGCTGCTAGAGCGCCCTCGTCCACCACGGGTCCGCGCGAGGTATTGACGAGGACGGCGGTCTCGCGCATGAGGCCGAGCTCTCTTTCGCTTATGAGATGTTTCGTCTCGTCGGTGAGGGGAGTGTGGATCGAGACGAAGTCGCTCTCGCGCAGGAGGTCGTCGAGGTCAAGGTACCTCGCCCCGAGCTCGTTCTCGGCGTCTTCTTTACGGGAGCGGTTGTGGTAGAGAATCTCCATCCCGAAACCCCTCCCGCGGCGGGCGACGGCCCGCCCTATGCGACCCATCCCGACGATCCCGAGCCTCTTCCCCCACACGTCGAGGCCCCGCAGCTGCTTCGGCCCCCACCACTCCCACTTCCCGGCCCGGAGCAACCTCTCCCCTTCACCTAGCCTGCGCGCCGCGGCGAGCACGAGCATGAACGCGACGTCTGCGGTGGTCTCGTCGAGGACGCCAGGCGTGTTGGTGACGACGACGCCCCTCTCTCCGGCTGCCTCAACGTCTATGTTGTCGTAGCCGACGGCCATGTTGGCGATGACCCTCAAGCCCTCGCCCGCGGCGTCCATGACCTCGCCATCCATCTTCTCTGTGGCGGTCGAGAGGACGCCACTCGTCCCGCGGACGGCCTCGAGCAATTCGTCGCGGGTAGGCGGTCGCTCGGCGAGGACGGTAACGTCGAAGTCCGCGAGGAGGCGGAGGCCGGCCTCGGGTATCTCGCGCGTCACGAGCACTTTGTCGGGCACGGTCTAGGCGCCCTCCTTCAGGAGCTGGCGCAGGACGGTCTGCAGGATGCCACCGTTTTTCAGGTACTCGACCTCGACCGGCGAGTCGACGCGCGCCCTGGCCTTGAACTCCTTCGTCTGGGCGCCGTCCGAGGTGGCTCTGACGGTAAGCTCGGCGCCGGGCGAGAGGTCGGTGAGACCCTCGACGTCGTAAGTTTCGTGGCCTGTGAGACCTAGAGTGGCGGCGCTCTCGCCGCCGGTGAACTGGAGGGGGACGACGCCCATCCCGATCAGGTTGGAGCGGTGGATCCGCTCGAAGCTTTCGGCGATGACGACCTTCACGCCGAGGAGGAACGAGCCCTTGGCCGCCCAGTCGCGCGAGGAGCCGGTACCGTACTCCTTGCCAGCGAGCACGACTAGGGGGACGCCTTCCTCCCCATACTTCACTGACGCCTCGTAGATGGTGGTCTCCTCGCCGTCTGGGAAGTGGACGGTGTAGCCGCCCTCCCTGGAGACGAGCTGGTTCCTGAGCCTGATGTTGCCGAAGGTGCCGCGCACCATGACTTCGTGGTTGCCGCGCCTGGAGCCGTAGGAGTTGAAGTTCCTCGGGTCCACGCCCTTGCTGATCAGGTACTGCCCGGCGGGGCTCTTCGAGGGGATCGCGCCCGCGGGGGAGATGTGGTCCGTGGTCACCGAGTCGCCGACCTTGACCAGGACGCGGGCTCCTTCTATGTCCTCGAGATCCCCGGCCTCAGGGCCCAGGTCCTTGAAGAATGAGGGTTCCTGGATGTATGTCGAGTCGGGGTCCCACTTGTAGAGGTCGCCGGAGGGAACGTCAACGGCGTTCCACTGCTCGTTGCCGGTGTAGACGTTCGCGTACTGGCGCCTGTAGATCTCCGGGTCGAGCGCGCCCTCGATCTCCTTTGCGACCTCCTCCTGCGACGGCCAGATGTCCTTGAGGTAGACGGGGCTGCCATCCTCCCCATGACCTATAGGATCGTTCGCTAGGTCTATGTCCACCGTCCCGGCCAGGGCGTAGGCGACGACGAGCGGTGGCGAGGCGAGGTAGTTGGCCCTCACGTCCGGATTTATGCGTCCCTCGAAGTTGCGGTTGCCCGAGAGGACGGCGGCAACGACCAGGTCGTTCTCCTCTACGGCCTTCGAGATCTCCTCGGGCAGCGGCCCCGAATTCCCGATACAGGTCGTGCACCCGTAGCCGACCACGTCGAACCTGAGATCCTCCAGGTAGTCGAGGAGGCCCGAGGTCTGCAAATATTCGGTCACGACTTTGGACCCCGGCGCGAGGCTCGTCTTGACGTGCGGCTCGACCTTCAGGCCCTTCTCGACGGCCTTCTTCGCGAGCAGTCCGGCCCCGATCATGACCGACGGGTTCGATGTGTTCGTGCAGCTCGTTATCGCTGCGATGACCGCCGAGCCGTGCGTTATGTACACCTCTTCGCCCTCGAGCGTGACCGTGGCGCCTTCTCCGGGCTCTCCGTTCACCACCCTGGGCGAGGGCTCGCCGACCGGTTCGGGCGCCGTCTCGCCGTATACGTCCGGCTCCGGGGGATCGCTCGCCGGGAAGGACTCGGCATCGGCAGCGTCGTAGGCGTCGAATTTCTTCGACCCGTTCTTCGATCCGTTAGGGGTGGCCCCGATCATCTCGGCCAGCGCCTGCCGGAAGGAGGTCTGCATCTCGTCGAGGGCTACCCTGTCCTGCGGACGCCGCGGCCCGGCGAGGCTCGACTCTACAGTGTCCATGTCGAGCTCCAGCGTCTCCGAGAAACGCGGGTCGGGGGTCTCGTCCGTGCGCCACAGGCCCTGTTCCTTGCAGTACGCCTCTACCAGTTCGGCGAGCTCTTGATCCCTGCCGGTGCCGAGCAGGTACTTCGTGGTCTCGGCGTCCACGGGGAAGAAGCTGCACGTCGCGCCGTACTCGGGGGCCATGTTCGCTATGGTCGCCCTGTCGGGGAGCGAGAGCCTGGACAGCCCCTCGCCGTAGAACTCGACGAACTTGCCCACGACGCCGTGCGCCCTGAGCATCTGGGTCACGGTGAGAACGAGGTCGGTGGCGGTGACGCCTTCGCGCAAAGCGCCGGTCAGCTTTAAGCCGATGACCTCAGGGACGAGCATATAGTACGGCTGGCCAAGGGTGACGGCCTCGGCCTCGATGCCGCCGACGCCCCAGCCGAGGACGCCGAGGCCGTTGATCATGGTCGTATGGCTGTCCGTGCCGACGAGCGTGTCCGGCATCGCGACGCCGTCCTTCACCTCGACGACGCGGGCCAGGTACTCGAGGTTGACCTGGTGGATGATCCCGGTCGCAGGCGGCACGACGGTGAAGTTGTCGAAGGCCTGCTGGCCCCACTTGAGGAACTCGTAGCGCTCGCGGTTGCGCTCGAACTCGCGCTCGGCGTTGAACTGCAGCGCCGCGGGAGAGCCAAAGGCATCAACCTGCACCGAGTGGTCAATGACGAGGTCGGTCGGCACCAGAGGGTTGATCTTCTTCGGGTCTCCCCCTACCTCCCGCATCGCGCTTCGCATCGCCGCGAGGTCGACGACCGCGGGCACCCCGGTGAAGTCCTGCATCACCACGCGCGCCGGCAGGTAAGCCAGCTCCTCCCCCACCGACCCGGGCCAGGAGGCCAGAGCCTCGACGTCCTCCTCGGAGACGAACTTGTCGCCGCAGTTCCGTAGGAGCGACTCGAGGATCACGCGCACCGAGAACGGCAGGGAGAAGATGTCGCCTTCCACCCTTTCGTCAAGCCTCTTCAGGCTGTGGATAGTCACCTCACCTGTGCCGAGCCCTGTCTGCGCGTCGAAAGCGTTGTTTTCTGGCATGTAGTTGCGAACCTCTTCTCTGAGCTTGATCCACTCAAATTATAGTTTATTCTGCGCCGCTTTCCGTCGTAGACGCTTATATACTGGCCGTAGTGGCCAAGCGCGGTTATACGAAGGACACGATCCGGGGCGGCGCGAGCGACTGGGACGTCTCGCGGCCTTTCTCGAGCTACCTGAGGATGCTAGGGAGTCTCCTCGCGCATCCTGTCCGCTTCTTCGAGGTCTTGCCTAGAGTATCCGACGTGCGGGCTCCGGGCCTCTTCCTCGTCTTCTCGGGGCTTCCGGCGACTGCTCTGTGGCTCACCTTCGGGGGCCTCTACCCCGCGCTCGCCGCCCTTCTCCTGCCGCTCCCGCTCTCCTTCCCCATCGCCGCTCTCTACCACCTCGCCTCCTTCGGCGGCCGGTACGGGTACCTGGTGACCTGGCGGACCGTCGCCTACCCCTTCGGCTTCTACCTGCCGCTCTCTGCGGTGCCCGTGGTGCGCTGGGCCGCCGCGGTGTACGCGGGCGTAGTACTGGTCGGAGTAGGGCTCGCGGTGGTGCGCGAGATCGGGGCGATCAGAGCCGCGCTCGCCTCGGTCGCGGTAACCGGAATTCTCGTGCTCGCGGCGTATTTGCTGGCAAGCTAGTCCTCTTCGGGGTCAGGCGGGTCCTCAACGTCGCCGACGAACTCCAGGGTGACGTGGTCGGTCTCGACGAAGCCCAGAGAGCGGTAGAACTCGCGCGCCGGGTTGTTCTGGGTCGTGGCGACTAGCTCTATGAGGGTGGCTCCGTTCTCGGCGGCAAGACGGTGCACCTCCTCCATCATGAGCTTGCCTACCCCTTCCCTGCGCCGGTCTTCGGAGATGACGAGCATAGGAACCTCGACGACGCTGTCGCCGTGGGCGAGGTCGGGTTTGATCCAGAGGCTCACGACCCCGACAACCACGTCGCCCTCAGCCACCAGGACCCGCGCCCGCGGCTCCTCCAGCAGCTCGGCGAGCCTCTCCCTGACGTTCTCCAGGCTTGGGGGCGAGTCGCCCACGGCCCCGGCCAGCTCTGCAGCCAGGGAGTGAATGATCTCAGCGTCTTCGGCGCTCGCTTCCCGCACGCGCAACTCGGCCAAGGTGTCCTTTCTCTCTACACCGGCAGAGTCACTCTACCGCAACGAAGGTGGCCCGGTACATCCGGTCCTGCCAGAATGGGTCAAAGGGACAGGTTTTTGCGTCCCAGGGCACAAGAACGGGCGAGGAAAGGGTAGGGAGACGCTCCGGCACCCCGACAGACCTGCTAGATGCCGGCCGGCCGAAAAAGGAGGAGTATGGGACGCAGGGCCGTAATCGTGGTCCTCGACGGCGTGGGCGCGGGCGACGCGCCGGACGCCGTCGAGTACGGGGACGAGGGGGCCAACACCCTGGGCAATACGGCGCGGGCTGTAGGGGGCCTGGATCTCCCGAACCTCCAGAACCTCGGCCTCGGCAACGTGGCGGATATAGAGGGCGTTCCGGCCGAAGAGTCCCCGCGCGCCTCGCACGGGCTCATGGTCGAGCTCTCCGCGGCCAAGGCCACGCTCGCCGGACACTGGGAGATGATGGGACTGATCCTGGAAGACCCGTTGCCCACCTATCCCGAGGGCTTCCCGGAGGAGATCATCCACCGTTTCGAGGAGGAGACGGGGCGGAGGGTCATCGGGAACAGGCCGGCCTCGGGAACGGAGATAATAGAGGAGCTCGGGCCGGAGCAGGAGGAGACGGGGGCCTGGATCGTCTACACCTCCGCCGACTCGGTCTTCCAGATCGCGGCCCACACGGGCGTCATACCACTGGAAGAACTCTACGAGGCCTCCGAGAAGGCCCACGAGATGCTTATCCAGGAAGGGCAGATCCTGGTCGAGCGCGTCATCGCGCGCCCTTTCCACGGGAAGGCGGGCGCCTATGAACGGGAGAACGAGAACCGCCACGACTACGGCATAGAGCCCTTCGGCGAGACGTACATGGACCGGATAAAGAATGCCGGGCACGAGGTCGTCGCGGTAGGCAAGATCCGGGACATCTTCGACGGCAAGGGCATCACCGGACACCTACCCGCCCCACCCGACGACGCCGCCAAAGTGGACGCCATCCTCGAGGCGCTCGGCAGGATGGACAGCGGCCTCATCTTCGCCAACCTGGTTGACTTCGACGCCAGATACGGCCACCGCCGCGACCCTGAGGGCATGGCCGCGAACCTGAGGCGCTTCGACGACCGGGTGCCGGAGCTGCTCGAGGCCCTGGACGGCGACGACCTGCTCATCATCACCGCCGACCACGGCAACGACCCGACCTACTCCGGGACCGACCATACCCGCGAGCGCGTCCCGCTGCTGGTGGCCGGCGGGGGAGAGCCTGCAGACCTCGGCGTCAGGCAAGGATTCTCGGACGTGGGGGCGACGGCCGCGGGCTGGCTCGGTGTCGAGAAGGGCGGTCTTCCGGGGGAAGACGTCCTGCGATGAGCGTTGTAGCTACTTTCTCTCCCTCACGCGACGCGGCCTTCGCCTGTCGCACGCCTGGCCTCACGCACCCGCCGGATCAAGAGTATCAGGCTGAGGAGCGCGATGAACAGGCTTACCAACTCTATGCTCAGGAACCCGACGAACGTGGCGCTCCTGACGCTCGCGAAGGTATCCCACAGCGCGTGCAGGACCACCGCCGTAAGGAAGGCGCCGCCCACTCGCCAGTCCAGGACCGCGTGGCCCCTCTCGAGCCTCTCGCGCCACAGGACGGCGCATACCACTCCCGTCCAGGCCATGTGCCCCGCAGGTGAGGTCAGCCCGCGCACCAGCAACACCTCGTCGAGCACCTCCAGGTTGCCGCGCGATGCCAGCAAGGAGACGAACCCGTAGCCCATCGTCTCGAGCGCCGCGAAGCCCGCCGCGGTGGCAACGCCCAGGACTATGCCTGCCGCCTCGGAGCGGTAGCGCCCCATAAAATAGAAGACGAGCGGCACTATCAGCTTGGCCGACTCCTCAATGAGACCTATGGCAAGATTCGGGAGAAACCCGAGGGCCCTCGCCACGTCGTATTCGAGCGTCCCCGCGACCACGGTCCCCAGCACGCCGCCCCACAGAAAGCAGACCGCTACGGCCGGTAGCGGAACGTCCCAGTTCGGCAGCCGCTCGTAGAGGTAGGTCACGAAAGTGATGGGAACGAGAAAGGCGCCGAGCAAGATGACGCTAGGAACGTAGTTAAGGTTCGCGGTGGCGACGAGCGTCCGTTCGACGAGGTAAAGCAAGACGAGACCGCTCGCGAAGATCTGTAACCATCTACGCCGCAGTATCTTCATCGCCCCGTTAGACTCCACGTAGAGCAAGCGGCTACGCCCGGAGCCGTCACGCCGCGGCGAGGGCGTTTATGGCCCGGCTCACGAGCACGGCCAGGATCACCAGCGAGAGCAGAGCCTGCAACATCATCAGCACCTTCGCCCTTCGGCTAAGAACGGCCGTGTCCGTGGGGCTGAAGGCGGTGCTCGTGTTGAACGCGAGAAAAACGTAATCAAGGAAGCCAGGAGACCACCCGCGGGCAACCCCTCCGCCGAGGTTCATCTGGGGGAACAGGAAGTCCCCGCTACGATGTCCTTCCTGGTGCCTCCGTGCCGGTCCGCCGCCGTCCGTCTCCCAGTACCAGACCGAGAACGTCGCCACGTTGATGATCCATAGAAGCGCCGCGTCGCGCAACAACGCCGGAGCGGAAGTCCCCGCTCTCAGCGCCGACAAGACCAGGAGGACTGTGCTCACGACGACGGCAACGGTGACGAACCCTATCACCCCGAGGCTGATGCGCCGGGCCAGAAGGTTGCTCCCCCGCATATGCGCGGTCGTAAGCGGCACGAGCAGGACGGCCACGAACGCGAGCAAAAAGACCCTTGGGCCGATACTCAGGCCTTCCGAGAGCACGGCGTAGAGCGCGCCGACGGCCAGCAGGGCCACGGCCGCGGGCCACCTGGGGACGCCGGTGCGCCCCAGCTGGTCCCCCTCCCCGCTATGCCGTCCCTCTTTCACGCTCCTCCCGGGACCTGATCGCAGCCACGGATCTCAAGACTCGGCCAGCACTATCACGCTATCGCCTTTCGCGAACGTTATCCGCCGGGACTTGGCCGGGTTCAGGCGCAGGCCGTAAGACTTCCGCGGGTCATCGGCTTCGGATTCCGTCCGGTAGCCCACGGCGACCTCGCCGCGCCTGCGGGCCGCCTCGACTACGGTGTAGAAGCTCAGTGGCACGCCCGGCTCCACGTACTCGTCCGCCGGCTTCAGGTAAAGCTCCGAGCCTTCGGGGTCTATAAGCTCCGCGAATACAGCCGAGTACTCTTTGTTCTCCGCGACCTGGCACATCATCAGGCTCACCAGACGGTCGCTCACGATAAAGTCGTCGGCGCGCGCGATCTCTGCCAGCTCGCGGTTGCGGTCGTCGAGCATCTCGCTGACTATGGAGAACGACCGGCTGCTCCGGTCGGCGATCTCGCGCAGGTGCAGCAGGGTTACAAGGGTCCTCGAGTCGGCCTCCTCGTGGTCGAGCTGGTCCGAGTAGCTCAGGACTATCACGTGGTCGTAGGAGGACACCCCCAGCGCGTCGAGCTCCCTGCGGTCGGTCGTGTTGCCAGCCCGAAACGTTACGGTCTGATGATTGAGCCCGTCGAACCGGGCCGGCAAACCGGCGCCTTCCGGGGCCACCACCGTTACCTCCGAGCCGGCGGGCACGTAGCCGTCAAGCTGCGCGATCATCGTCGGCGCGCGGTCGTTGAAGCCGAGGACCAGGGTGCGCTCGGGCGTCCGCTCGCGCGGAAATGGCTTGCGGATCGCGCCAACATCGGCCTCGGGCCCGGCGTTCTCGGAGAGCGAGATCTCGCTGTCGTCCTCGGCGATGAGGATTATCGCGTCCCGGGCAGAGATTCTGGTGTCCATCGGAGGATTTAGCTGGATACGGCCATCGCCCGTGCGCAGCCCGATGACCGAGCAAACCTCGTAGGCCGCGATAGCTTCCTCGAAGGTGCAGCCGGCGAGGCGTGGCTCGTGGGAGAAGTAGATCTCGTCGCCCCCGAAGTCCAGGAGGTCGGTGTAGACGCCGGCGAGCCCCGACTGGCGGCACGTCTGGGCGGTGATGCGGGCGATGAGGTCGTCCACCGGTACCAGCTCGACCTCGCCGCCTCCGACCATCCGGGCGACGCCGAGGTTCTCAGGGTCCCGCATCCTCGAGACGACGTGGTACGGGTCCTCGCGCCGACCGGGGTTGTTGGTGAGCGCCAGGATAGTCTTGATCACCCGCGAGTCGGCTTCTTCACCATCCGGAGGCAGGACGATGATCGAGCGAGCGTCGTGGGGGTTGACGAGCTCGAGATCGTCGATGTCGACGGGGGCTCCGGACCTGCACACCACGCGGGTGTTCTTCGTATCGCCGACCCGCTCGCGGATCTCGTCCTCCATCTCGACCTTGTCCTTCTCGGCCAGGATGGCGACGCAGGAGCGGCCGCGGCTCTCGTTGGCCGTGACCAGCTCGGCCACGATCGAGAAGACCTCGGGCGACCACCCGTAGATGACCGTGTGCCCCCGCTCCACGACGAAAGACCGTCCCTTTCGCAGCTCCTCCAGCTTGTTGTCTATGCCGTTGAAGATGACCCCGATCAAGGTGCTGAAGACCAGGATCCCCCCCGCCGTAACCGCGAACATGGAGAGCATGAACGGCCAGCTCCCCTGATCCCCGCCCACGTTGCCGGGGTCGATGGCCCGCATGAGGTTCAGCCAGAGCGTCTGCAAGAAGCCGGGCCGGTGCCCCCCGACCTCGGGCGCGACACCTGTTACGTAGACCACCAGGGCGCTCGCTAGCACCAGCGCCACGAGCAGGACAAAGAGCCAGCCGATCAGGGCAACGGTTCCCCTGGCCATCGTGTTGTCGAACCAGTAACGCAGCCGGTTCGAGAGAGTGATCCTTCGCATACTTCCCCGCGGCTAACCGGAACGGCCGGGAGCGGGCACACAAGCCATCGGGTCATTATATCTGCCTATATGGGCTAGCAAGATGCTATGGTTCATACTTGTATGCCCTGGCTGCGGACCTCCATTAAGTTGGAGCGATCGGCAGAACACCCGTGGAGGAAGCGCTATCTTGTCCTTTGGAGACGCGATACACGATGCCATAGAGACAAAGAAGCTCGGCGGCGAGCTCTCCGAGCAGATCATCAGCGCCGTCGTCGCGGGATACACCGAGGGCGCGATACCGGACTACCAGATGGCCTCGCTGCTGATGGCGATCTTTATCCGGGGGATGACCTACGAGGAGACGCTCGCCTTGACGAGGGCGATGGCCGACTCGGGCAAGCGCTACTCCTTCCCCGGGAGCGTGGACAAGCACTCGACAGGGGGTGTTGGGGACAAGATCAGCCTGACGGCGCTGCCCATCGCCGCAGCCTGCGGCGCGCCGGTGGCCAAGCTCTCGGGGCGGGGCCTCGGAATGACCGGCGGCACGATAGACAAGCTCGAGTCCATCCCCGGCTTCTCGGCCGCTCTCTCCGAGGAACGCTTCAAGCGCCAGGTCGAGGAGGTCGGGCTCGCCATCGCAGAGGCTGGCGAGCTGGCCCCGGCGGACAGGAAGATCTACGCTCTACGCGACGCGACAGGCACCGTCGACTCTCTGCCCCTCATCGGCTCATCCATCGTCTCCAAGAAGGCCGCCACGGGAGCAGGGTACTTGCTCTACGACGTCAAGAGCGGCTCGGGTGCGTTCATGAAGACCACGGAGGACGCCCGCGAGCTGGCCGATTTGCTGGTACGTCTGAGCGAGGACCTTGGCATCAGGGCCTCGGCCGTGATCACGGACATGGACACCCCCCTCGGGAGCGCCGTCGGCAACGCCCTCGAGGTGCGCGAGAGCCTGCGCTTCCTGGCCGGCGGCGAGGTGCCGGACGACCTGGCGCACGAAGCCCGATACGTCGCGGCCAGGCTCCTCGAGCTCAAGGGCATCCCGGACCCGCAGAGCAAGGTCGAAGAAGCTCTCTCCTCCGGCGCGGCCCACGAGAAGTTCCGGGAGTTCGTCCGGGCCCAGGACGGCGACGCGGACGCCCTCGACGACCTGCCGGTCTCGAGCGAGGTCCACGAGGTGCCGGCGCCAGGCGGCGGGTACGTGGCCCGGTTCCACGCCAGGGGGATCGGACGCGCAGCCCTGGCTCTGGGCGCCGGACGCCAGAAGAAGGGGGAAGAGATAGACCCCGGCGCCGGCGTCGAGGTCCTCGTAAAGGCGGGAGACAGAATCGAGAAGGGTGAGCCCATAGCCAGGCTCTACGGGGGGCGCAACATTGAGAGGGCGGAGGCGCTCGTGCGGGAGGCCCTCGAGGTCTCGGACGAGCCCGTCGAGGCCGCGCCTGCTATCCTGGATAGCCTGTGAAGAAAGCACGCTGCCTTCGGCAGCTTGTCAGCACGTCCCCTGCGGCCTTTTCAGCACGGCGCCGTTGGCGCCTTCTCAGCACGCCGCCTTGGGCTTCGCCAGGCGGCTTGTCAGCATCTCTGGCGAAGAGAAGCTGAAATGCTGACAAGCGAGGCCCTGAAGGCCGAGCGTGCTGACAAGCGAAGGCGAAGCCGGAGCGTGCTGAAAGCCTGCGAAGCAGGCGTGCTGCGACGACCGAAGGGAGGAGCGCGTATGAGCCCCGTTCACGTACGGGCGGAGCCGGGGGATTTCGCCGAGAGCGTGCTTATGCCGGGGGACCCCCGGCGGGCGATGTATATCGCCGAGAACTTCTTCGAGGATGCGGAGCTGGTGACAGAGGAGCGCGGGATGCTCGGCTACACCGGCACGTACAAGGGGGTGCCGGTCTCGGTCCAGGCAACGGGGATGGGCTGCCCCAGCGCGGCGATAGTTACGGAGGAGTTGATCCAGCTTGGGGCGAAGAACCTCCTTAGGGTCGGCACCTGCGGCGGGTACAGCCCGGAGCTCAGGCTCGGGGACCTGATCGTTGCGACCGCCGCGACACCTAACGACGGGACGGTCCACTCGATCACGCAGGGCCTCCCCTACGCCCCGGCCGCCCACTTCGACGTAGTCCACGCCGCCCACCACGCCGCCGAGAGCGCGGGTCGGCGCACGTTCGTCGGCCCGATAGTAAGCTCTGACCTCTTCTACGACCCGGAGGACCAGCCGGCCCGGCTGTGGGGCAGCCTGGGGGTTCTGGCCGTCGAGATGGAGGCGTCGGCGATCTTCACGCTCGCCGCGATACACGGCGTGAAGGCCGGTTGTCTCCTGACGGTCTCCGACACCATCGCCGAGGAGATCGTGCGGATCAGCGACGAGGAGTTGCGAAACGCCGTGGACAACATGATGGCACTGGCGCTCGACACCCTCCACGCCTTAAACTAGTAGCTCGCTTGTAGGGACGTGGAGACGCGGGAAAGGGACGCGTCCCGAACGGTAAAGGCTCGGGAGGGCTCTTGACGATCCTCAACGAAGCGGGGCCATCGGACGTTCTCTCTCCGCTCCACGCCGTGAATGGCCTGGCACAGAGGCTTCCGGGAGCCTTCCTTGTGGTCGTCGGCACCCGCGCGGAGGCCCACATCGTCCACTCCCTGCCGGCCGCGCCCGCCCCTGACCTCCCTCGCACCGCCCGCAGCACGAGGGTGGCCTTCGTCGTACTCGACCCTGCAGAGGCGCCGCAGCAGGGGCGGATGGCCACCTGCGTGATAGAGGCCGCCGCGGGTCTGCGCGGCACGGGTTTCGTGCTGCTCGTCGTGGGGCGCTCGGCCGAGCTCCTCGGGGTCGATGCGGACTTCGAGGCACGCCTTGTCCAGAGGCGCCTGGACCTCCCGGTCGAGGTGGTGAACCCAGACGCTCCATACGAAGCCCCCGGCACCCTCTCTACCGACCTGGAGGACAGGGCGCTGGCAGCGCTGGTGGGCGTCTGCCCCAAGAGGAGGACCTCCGAGCTCCTCGAGACCGCTTCCCCTGCGAAACGCCCCCGCCGCTTCAGCGGGTTTCTGGGCCGGGGAAGCGACGAGGTCCGCGTGAGCCGCACCCGCCCCGTGGTGCTGCTTGGCGGCCTTGCCTCGCCGGGTAACGCGGGCGAGCTGGCCTCGGACCTCGAACGCGTCGGCGTGGAGGTGGCCGGGCGCGTACCTGGGACCGGGATGAAGGAGTTGCCGGGTCTGGGCGAAGGTACCGTCGTCGCGGTGATGGACCCCAACCTGACGGCGGCGGCCAGGGCGGCCGAGGAGCGCGGGGCGAGGGTAGTCAGAACTCTCACGCCCGTCGGTGTGGACGGCACGGCCCGCTTCATACACGACGTGGCGGCTGAGGCCGGGGCGAAGGCGAACGAGCTGGCAAGGGCGCGGTCGGTATGGGAGGGTCTCGAGCCACTGAGGAACCGCGTGCGGGGAAAGAGGATCTTCTTCGCTGGCGACACAGGGCTCGAGGTGCCGCTCGCCCGCTTCCTGGCGGACGCCGGGGCCGTGGTGCTCGAGGTCGGCGCGCCGCGGTTGGACCGTCGATCCCTGGCGATCGAGCTGCAAGCTCTGGGCCCCGACGTGGACGTGGTGCAGTCCCCTGACTGGCGGGGGCAGCTCGGCCGCATAGACGCCGCCAGGCCTGACGTGGTCGTGGCGAGCCCCGGACTGCACATCCCGCTCATCGCCCGCGGCCACCTGTGCCGCTCTCCGCAAGACTTTCTCGATGCCGGGGTCCACGGCTACGAGGGTGCCAGGCGCATCCTGGAGCTGCTGGTGCGCACCTTCGAGCGGGCCGAGGCCCTCGACTCCGTACACCTGTGAGGCTCCTGCGCGGCGTCTACGAGGGGCCGGGTAGTCACGGCATCCTGAGGGTGGCCGCGAGCATGCGGGGCGTGCACACCGTGCTGCGGGCTCTGCCCGGCGAGGGCTATTTCCCCGCACTCTACGGAGCGCGGACGCGTTCCGGCGAGGCGGCGCCGGTATCTTTGAGCCCCGTGCGGGAGCAACCCGAGGACTCGTGGGGTCCGGGGGATCTCACCCGCGACCTCTCGAGCGTAGTCCGGCGTCACCCCGAGACGGAGGCCGTGATCCTGGCACGCTCGGAGGCCGCTCTGCTCTCCGGGGAGGAGCCCCCGGAGATCTCCCTCCCCGAGGCGGGCGGGAGGTCCCCAAGGCTCGTCACGTGCGAGTGGGAGGCACCGGGCGTCGGGGAGGTCGAGGCAGCGGACCTGGCGCTGGAGGACCTAATCCGGGCGCACACCCGCGGGAGGCGCCAGAGGAGCCCGTCCCCCACCGTCAACGTGTTCGGGCCACCTGTCTTCGGCCCCGGAGCCGCGGCCGAGTACGCCGAGGCGGAGCGCCTCCTGGCTCTGATCGGGGTCGGGGTCAACGCCAGAATACCGCTGGGGGCGAGCGTAGGAGACCTGGGCCGCCTCTCGAAGGCGTGGGTCAACGTGCTCCTCTACAGGGAGATCGGGGAGTCGGCTACGCTCTACCTCCAGGATGAGTTGGGAATGCAGCGCGTGACGACACCCATGGTCGGCGCCGCGGGCACCGGGGCGGCGCTGCGAACGATAGGAGAGCTGTGCCACCTCGACCCGAAGCAGGTGCAGCAGGCGGTGTGGGCAGAGCTGGCCCGGACGGCGAAGCTCCCGTGGTACGCCCGCCTGGGCCAGCCGGAGACGTTCCGGGGCCGCAGGGTGGCGATCTTCGGGGACTTTACCTATCCCCTCGGGCTCGGTTACGCCCTCTCGCGGGAGGTCGGGCTCGAGATCGCCGCCTGCGGCACCTACCTTGAACACCTCGAGCGGGACTTCCTCTTCCACGCGCACACCTTCACGGACCAGGCGTTCGTGGAGGACGACCCGGAGGAGGTGGCCGCCCGCATCGAGGCCTCGGACCCCGACCTCGTCGTAGGGACACACCTGGAAGAGGGCGTAGCCGACTCTCTGGGTGTACCGTTCCTTCCGCTCTGCCCGCCCACGGACCACAGCCCGTTCGTCGAGCGGCCGCTCATGGGCTACGCCGGGTCGAGCGTTCTGGCCGACGCGCTCGACGGCGCCCTGGGCCAGCCGGAGGAGGAGCCGGAGGCTGCGGAGGCAACCGGCATCCCGTGGGCAGACGAGGCGCGCGAGGAGCTCGCGGAGATACCTCCCTTCCTGAGGGGCCGGGCCCGGCGCCTCGCCGAGGAGCGCGCCCGCGAGCTGGGATCGGCCGAGGTGACGCGCGAGATCTTCCTGGGATCCCGCCGCTGACCTACTCCTCCGGCCCTATCTCCGCCCCTCTGCCACGTACGCTTCTCTCTGCTTTACCCGCAACCCTCGTCCATCCGTGGTCCCGAAACGCTTCGGCCCGGTTAAGTATGAATAGCAACTTACTGCTTTGTGCGACTTTGCAAATGTAATCGAGGCTTATGATCTGTGCAGCGGGTCCGAATCGCTATAATCCGCCGCGATGGGCATAAGAGACTTCATCCGGCATCTCGAGGAGCATCAGGTGAAGCTCGAGAGAGGCCCCGAGCTCTCGGAGTCCGAGCGTGAGGAGATCCTGCTAGAGGCCGAGACGATGGTCGGGATGGCTGAGGCGGCCGTCAAGGAGCTCGAATCGGTCCTAAACAACCGCAGGATCAACCTCCCCGAGGAGCACGCCGTCCGCTTCGCCCAGGACGTCTTCCTCTATCTGCGCGACGAGGAAGAGAAGGTCAAGGAGCGGGTGCGGGCCCTCGTCTCCTAATCCAGCCGCTTGACGAGGACCGCGCGGGTCGCGGTGATCTCGTACCCGTCCAGGAAACGCTCCAGTATGCTCGGAAGATCTCTCATCCGGCGCTCTCCGAGCTCCGGGTGCGTGATCCTCACCTCCAGGACGTCTTCGGTGCGCTCGGACTCTATCTCGAGCACGCCTTCCCGCGCGGAGAGAAGAACGTCGGTGAGGACGGCCTCGGCTGCGACTGCAAGGTCGTTGAGGCGACCTCCACCGAGCCCTGCTACGGCGCCCGTCCAGGCGATGAAGTGGCGGGCCTCCCCGGCGCGCGCGAGATCCGCCGGCACCTGTTTCCTCTTCGCCTCCACCCCATAAGGTTACACCGGGGACCGGGTGACGCGCCCTTCGTATAAACTCTGTGGCGAAGGAGCGCACCTGGCGCCGACAGGAGGTATCCAGGCCATTGAGCTCGAGGTTCGGATCTGGCGCCGTTCTGCTCTGCGTGGCCCTGGTCCTCGTAGCAGGATGCTCGGAGGAGGGCGGGATCAGGGAGCCCAACTTTGCCCAGGCCCCCGCGCAGCGGGTGCCGGCGGACGAGCCGGTGGCGCAGGTGGCCTCGCAGGTCGGGCCGAGCGTGGTGCAGGTAAACGTGGAAGTCACGCAGAACACGCCGTTCGGCCCCCAGAGCGAGGAGGGGATCGGGAGCGGCGTGATCTACCGCGATGACGGTTACATCGTAACCAACAACCACGTCGTCGAGGGCGCGACCGAGCTCAACGTGGCCTTCGCCGACGGCACGACGGAGCCAGCGCAGGTCGTGGGGCGGGATCCGCGCACCGAGATGGCCGTGATCCGGGTAGACCGCAACGACCTGCCCGCCGCGAGGTTCAACGAGGACGAGGACCTCGTAGTCGGTCAGCTCGCGGTCGCAATCGGGAGCCCATCGGGCTTCGAGTCCACCGTGACGGCGGGCGTAATCAGCGGCATAGGGCGCGAGTTTCCCGCGGAGTTCACCGGCGGCGACCCGGCCGCGACATCCGCTCTGACCGACCTGATCCAGACCGACGCCGCCATCTCACCCGGTAACTCCGGAGGCGCCCTCGCCGACCGCGATGGCGAGGTCATCGGCATCAACGTCGCCTACCTGCCGCCGAGCGACACCGGAGCGGTGAACATAGGCTTCGCCATCCCCTCTGACACCGCGGCATCCGTCGCAGACCAGCTAATAGAGACCGGTAAGGTCTCCAGTGCCTACCTCGGCGTCGAGACGACGGATCTGAGCCCCGAGGACGCCGAGCGCTTCGGCCTCCCCGTCGAGTCCGGCGCCATCGTCGAGCAGGTCGAGCCTGGCAGCGGCGCCGACGCCGCGGGGGTGCGCCGCGGCGACATCATCGTGCGGCTGGGTGACAACCCCATAGACAACGCCGGGGACCTCTTCGGAGCCCTGCGAGACTACCAGCCCGGAGACACGGTCGAGCTCACCGTCGTCCGCGACGGCGAAGAACTGACGCTCGAAGTGACGCTCGGCGAGCGTCCGTAGCAGGGAGGAGAAGTGCGGAGCACACTGGAGCGCAGGATCAAGGAGACCTTCGCGATTATCACCATCGGCGACGGCGTGATCGAGCGGCTCGCGCCGAAGCAACACTCGCTCCTGTGGAAGGTAGGCCCCGAGAGCACCCGCAAAGTCGCCCGTTTCTTCGCGGATAACCCGGGCTACATGCGCCTCCTCGGCGCATCCCAGATAGCCTTCGGTCTCTGGCTCGCGCTGCGCCAGTACCGCGACGGCTGATAGGCCCGAACGAGGTTTCGCAGCGGTAAAATAGAGCCGTGGCGCACGAACACCAGCACGAGACGGTCCGTGGCGAAAATAGGCGGGCGCTCGCGATCACGCTCGCCCTGACGGCGAGCTACACGGTCGTCGAGGTAGTCGGCGGCCTGCTAACCGGAAGCCTCGCGCTGCTAGCGGACGCGGGGCACTTGCTCTCGGACAACTTCTCGCTCGGGCTAGCGCTCTTCGCGGCCTGGCTCGCCGGGCGGCCCGAGACACCCGAGAAGAGCTTCGGCTACAAGCGGGCCGAGATACTGGCGGCGCTCGCGAACGGGGTGACGCTGGTCGTGATCTCGATCTGGATCTTCGCGGAGGCCATCTCGCGCCTGCGGGAGCCGCCGGAAGTCCTCGGCGGTCCCATGCTGGCGATCGCCGCGCTCGGGCTCGTCGTAAACCTGGTTGGCGCGGTCGTCCTCTCCCGCTCGGGGGGCGAGAGCCTGAACATGCAGGGCGCCCTCAGACACGTTATCGCCGACGCCCTTGGCTCTCTCGGGGCGATCGCGGCCGCGCTGGTCATCATCCTCACCGGCTGGCGCTACGCCGACCCCATCGCCAGCGCTGCCATCGCGACCCTGATCCTCGCGAGCTCCTGGTCGCTCCTGCGAGACTCGACGAACGTCCTCCTCGAAGCAGCCCCCCGCAACATAAACACCGAAGAGGTCGGGCGCAAGATGGTCGGCACGGAGGGCGTCGTAGAGGTCCACGACCTCCACGTATGGACGATCACGTCCGGCTTCCCGGCCCTCTCCGCCCACATCCTGGTCGGCCAGAACGAAGACTGCCACGCCCGCCGCCGCGAACTCGAAGATCTGCTCGCCCGCGAGTACGGCATCTCTCATACCACGCTCCAGGTAGACCACGTCGGCGACCACGAGAGCGAGACGCACGGTCCCCGCTTCCTCCCGCTTGGCGAAAAGCCGCGCCGGGCACGCTAGCACACTCCGTTGAGACTATCCTGGCCGCAACCCGTGCAGGAGCTTGCGCAGCAGCGCGTTGAGCGTCTGCTGCTCCTCCGCGGAGAGCGGTTCGAGGAGCCGCCGCTCGTTCTCGACGTGGTCGGCGACAGCGGCGTCGACGACCCGCTCGCCGTCCGGGGTCAGGGCGACCAGCACGCCGCGCCGGTCGCCAGGATCGGGACGGCGCTCGACAAGCCCGGCAGCCTCCAGCCGGTCGATGCGGTTCGTCATCGCCGCCGATGAGAGCATCATCAACCGCGCCAGAGCAGTCGGCGCCAGCGTGTACGGCTCCCCACTCCGCCGCAGCGTGGCTAGCACGTCGAACTCACCCCTGCTCAATCCATGCTCCCCCAACCAGGCCTCGATCGCCGCGTTCGACACGCGATCCAGGCGGCTCAACCGCCCGAACACCGCCATCGGCTCACAATCCAGGTCAGGGCGCTCTCGCTTCCACTGATCGAGTATTTCGTCTACCAGATCCCGCTCTTCACCACGCATGATTCTATTATATCTCGATGTCGAAATTTTTTTCCGCGAAACACTTGACTACAGTTACTTAAACGCCCAGTATTTAGGCGTCGAAGTAAGTTTCAAGTCGTCGTCTTTCACGTGCCGGGTACCGGGGCGAACGCGGGCGACCATCGCGGCCGGGATCATCCTCCTCTGGCGGTTCGCTGCGGCGAGGGCTACTTCCGAGGACGCGGAGCGGCGCGCCCAGAAGCTCATCGGGGTGAGCTTCTACGTGATCGCCGCCTACGTCGGCTTCGAAGCCGTGAGGAGCCTGCTCGCCGGCGAGCATCCCGAGGCGAGCTGGGCGGGCATAGGGCTCGCGGCCGTTACCCTCGTGACCATGCCCCCGCTCGCCTTCGCCAAGGCCCGCATCGGCGAGAGGCTCGGCTCTTCGGCGACCAAGAGAGAGGGCCAGCAGAACTTACTCTGCGCGTACCTGTCGGCTGCGCTGCTCGTGGGCCTCGGCGCGAACGCCCTGTTCGGGCTGTGGTGGGCCGACCCTGTGACAGCCCTGCTCATAGCCGGCGTCGCCGTGAGAGAGGGCCTCAAGTCCTGGCGCGGCGAGAGCTGCTGCACCGCGCCGGTGGTCCCATCAGGTTGCGGGTGCGGGGGGGCCGGAGGGCGTCAAAGGCATCGTCTCGCGGAGACGTTCGCGGGCAGAGCCTGGTGACGAACCAGGTTGAGAACCTGATCCCCGACCCCATCCCCGTCCTCGGATGCCTCGATGACCTCATACTCATCCCCCGCGAGGTCGCCCTCGCCGAGTGCCGGGAGAAGACGCGCCGGCCTTCGCCGTAGTAGTGGCGGTTTGGCTCGCACTGGCGGCGCTGGCGGTGTATCTTACGATCCGGTTCCTGTGAGATGCGAAAGTCGGTTGGCGTTTCGCGCGGGGGGTGCTACCGTATGGGCGTAGGTCAGGCGAGCAGAAGGCGTAGAGCTTGGGTAGCAAGAGAGGCGCGCAGGTAAGGCGGGTAGATTCGTCCGGCGGAGGATCGAGGCGAACGTACATCATCATCGGCCTCATCGCCGCTGTCTTCATCGCCGGTTTCGCCGCGCTGGTCATCCTGGACGCCCGGGAGAAGTCGATGAGCACGGCCCCAGGCACGGTCAAGAGCTACGACGTGGGTCCGGCCGGCCAGCACACCGAAGCTGACGTTGACTACGAGCAGAACCCGCCGGTGGGCGGTGCCCACAACCCCGTCTGGCAGAACTGCGGCTACTACGACCAGCCTGTGCGCGACGAGAACGCCGTCCACTCCCTGGAGCACGGGGCAGTCTGGATCACCTACTCCCCCGACCTTCCCCAGGACCAGGTCGAGCATCTGCGCGATATAGCGGAGAACGAGCCCTACGTCCTCGTCAGCCCCCGCGACGGTCTACCCTCCCCAGTGGTGGCCTCCGCCTGGGGCAAGCAGTTGACTCTGGATAACGCGGAGGACACGGACCTCGACCGCTTCATCGGGGCTTACGAGCAGGGTCCCCAGACCCCCGAGAAGGGGGCCGTCTGCACCGGCGGCATCGGGCAGCCCGTCTAAAGCGCTTCGATTTCAGCACGCCTGCTTCGCAGGCTTTCAGCACGCTACGCCGGCTGACGGCTTCGCTTGTCAGCACGCTCCGGCTGACGCCTTCGCTTGTCAGCACGCTTCGGCCATTAAGGCCTCGCTTTCAGCTTCTTGTTTTTGTTTTGGAGGCTTGGGCTCACCCGAATGCTTGGCGGGATCGAATATTTCGAGGATTGGTGTAGGGTTTTGTTGACGGCCTACCTTAATCCGGCGGGAGGACCATTCTCTGCAGGAGGCGTTCCAGCTCTGCTTCGGGGTCGTCGGTCAGGCCCGTGTGCACTTCTGAAGGCTGTACCACGGTACTGCGCGGCGCGACCAACCACCCGAAGCGCTCTCTGAGCGGCAGACGGCCCACGGCTCCGGCCTCAGGGCCGCCGGCGCAGACCGAGCGGAAAGCGTCCAGGTGGGCCCCCACCGCTTCCAGGTCAGCGCCTGGGTCCAGTGCCATGAGGCGGACGGGGTCCAGGTGTACCTGCGCGCCAAGGAATCCGTCCGCCTGGCAATAGAGGACCACGCCCGCGTTGATGCATTCCCCGCGCTCGACGCGCGGGATCACCTTCAAGACGGCGTACTCAAACGGCTTGCCCACGAACCACCTCCAGATCACGGACCCACTCGCGCGGCTCATCCAGGCGGCGCGACAGGAACTCGACGTAAGCGTCACGCAGCGCGGCGGTGTCCGCGAAACCGGGCTCGTCTTTCAACCACTCCTCTGGCACCAGGTCGACTATCTCGTGCAAGACCTCGTCCGAGAGCGTGGGGGCCAGCGCGGCGTCGGCTTCGGCTATGGCATCCGCGAAGGGCAACAGAACGTGGTCGCGGGCGGCCGCGAACGGGCGCTTGCTCGCCGCCTCCCAGCCCGTCCAGGCGTGGTGGAAGTACAGCGAGGCCCCGTGGTCTATAAGCCACAACCGGTTGTGCCAGGTGAGGAGGTTCGGGTTGCGCGGAGTGCGGTCCACGTTCGTCACTAGGGCATCGAACCACACGATGCGGGAGGCGAGGTCGGCTCCGGGAGGCTCCACCAGAGGGTCGAAGCCGAGAGAGCCGGGAAGGTAGTCGAGGGCCAGGTTAAGGCCGGCGCTCGCCCGGATCAGGTCCTGTATCTCCGGGTCCGGCTCGGCGCGGGCGAGCTTCGGATCGAGGTTGGCGAGCACGATCTCGGGGACGAGCAGGCCCAGTGAGCGGGCGATGCCGCCCGCCACTATCTCCGCTATGAGCGCTTTGCGCCCCTGCCCCGCGCCCCGGAACTTGAGGACGTAGGTCCCGAGGTCGTCGGCCTCGACAACCGCAGGCAGCGAGCCGCCCTCTCGCAGCGGGGTCACGTACCGCGTGGCTTCGACCTTCCGGAGCAAGGGCCTCAGTCGCGCCTGACAACGCCCTGGCGCCAGGCGTAGACGGCGGCCTGCGTCCGGTCGGCGAGGTGCAACTTGCCGAGGATGTTCGACACGTGGCTCTTGACCGTCTTCTCGCTCACGTAGAGGCGGCCGGCTATCTCCGCGTTGGAGAGCCCGTCGGCGATCAGCTTCAGCACCTCGAGTTCCCTGTCGGAGAGCTCGCGGAAGACGTTCGGCTCGTCGCGCCTGGCCCCGTGCAGCTCCCTCACCACCCTCGCGGCGACGCGCGGGTGCAGGACGGCTTCTCCGGCCGCGGCTTTGCGGACGGCGTCGGCGAGCTCCTCGGGACCTACCTCCTTCAACACGTAAGATAGAGCGCCGGCGCGGATGGCGGGGAAGACGTGCTCGTCGTCGTGGTAGGAGGTCAGCATGACGACGCTGGTGCGCGGGGACCGGGCGGTCAGGAGGCGGGTGGCTTCGACGCCGTCCATGCCGGGCATGATCAGGTCCATCAGCGCCACGTCTGGAGCGTGCTCGGCCGCGAGCCTGACGGCCTCCTCCCCGCTCCCCGCCTCCGCTACCACCGTGATATCAGGCCGCGTCTCCAGGAAAGCCCTCACCCCCCGTCTAACCAGCTCGTGGTCGTCCACCAGCAGGACGGTTATCGGATCGCTCATAGACTCTCTCTCCCTGACGCGTCCAGCGGGCAGACGCACGTGATCCTGGTCCCTTTGCCAGGCGCGCTCTCGACCTCGACGCGCCCGCCGAGCCTGATGAGCCGTTCGCGCATGCTCTGAAGGCCGAAGCCCTCGCCCGGGTTCTGCGCGGGGTCGAAGCCGCGCCCATCGTCGGCGACGCGGAGGGTCAGGGTGCCGGAGGTGTAGATCAGGTCAACCTCCGCCCTGTTCGCTCCGCTGTGCCTGGCGACGTTCGCAAGGGCCTCCTGCGCGACGCGGAAGAGCGCCTGCTCTACCTGCAGCGGCGCTTCTCGCTCGCCCCTGACGTGGACCTCGGCCGGGATCTCGGCCCTCTGCGACCAGCCCTTGACGTAGTCGCGCAGGGCGCCTGCGAGCCCCTTGCCCTCCAGCGCAGCGGGGCGCATCTCCTGGATCAGGACGTTCAACTCCTTCTGCGCCTGACGCACCAGCTCGTCGGCCTGCGCCAGGTGCGCCTCGGCGGCTTCGGTGTCGTCCGCGATCAGGGCCCGGGCTGCGGCGACCTGGAGGGAGGTAGCGAACACCTGCTGCTTGACGGAGTCGTGGAGGTCGCGGGCGAAGCGGTTGCGGGCCTCCAGGGTAGCGAGCTCCCCCCTGGCCTGTATCAGGTGCTCGAGCTGCGCCGCCATGGCGTTGAGCTCACGGGAGAGCTGGCCGATCTCGTCTTTCGACCTGTCCTTGATCACCACGGAGAAGTCACCCCGGCTCCAGGCCTGCGCCGCGCGGGCCAGCCGCCCGAGACGCCGGGTCAACCCCCATGCGGTCAGGAAGCCGAAGATCATGCCGAGAATCGCCGCGGGAACCGCGAGCGCAAGCGCGCCCACGGCCGTCATGACGAACAGGGGACCGGTCAGGTTGGGCAGCCGGGCAACGACCAGCACCGCGCCTAGAGTCTGCCCACCGTCACCCTCGACCGGAGCCGCCACGAGCATCTCTCCACGTTCTGGCGAGTACGCGCCGAGGCTCCACGGATCCTCCTCACCTCTGAGCGCGGCCGCCATTAGCGGGGCGAGGCCGGGGAAACGCTCCGCATTGAAACGCTCCTCCGCCGGCGAACGCTCCGCCTGGCGGCTGGAGGCGAGCAACCGCCGGTTTTCGTCGACGACGAAGACGTAGCCGTCCTCGGGAGCCAGACTGAACTCCAGGCCACCTCCGTCTCGCTCGGGCACCATCTCGACGTTAGTCTCTCCGGTCAGAGAGCCGACCTGCTTGCGCAGAGCACCCGCGTCCGGCGGTGTCTGTTCGAGCGCGGGCTCCAGGCGCGGCGCGACCTCGTCCCCGACGTAGCGCGCGGCGAGGCTCGGGATGACAGGTGAGATCGCGAACGCGACCAGAGCAGAGATCAGGATCAACTCGGCGACCAGCAACGCCAGCACGGTTACCAGCGTGTAGCTGAGCGCCAGCTTCCACCGCAGCCTCCGCAGCGCGAAGATCCCACCGTTCACGTGTCGCCTCGCCTTCTCACTACGGAAGGAGTTTAGTCCGCAGCCAGACGGAGTGCATCGGACCGGAGACGGAAAGCCCCTCGACCCCACGAACGAGAAGACGGGCTACTGGGTAGAAAGTAACTAACCCGCGGTCACGCTCGAGCAGGAGGATCATCATGAGGCTGGCGAGAAGGAGGTCTTCCTCCTCTTCGGATAAGTCGCCCAGCCTGTCGAGCCGGAACCTGCTCTCGAAGACTGAGCGCTCCTTCTGCATCCGCACCGCTCCCCGAGCGTCTCGCGCGCCGGGAGGCACCGGCCATGGCCGGTGCCTCCGCCGCTTCGCCCGTTCTCTAGCGAACCTGGATCAGGTCCGCGACGATGGGATAGCGGTAGTCGTCGCCCTTGCTCACCCTGTAGGCGGCGTACGTCATGTGCACGAAGGGCACGACTGTGGCGATGGCCATCACAGGGATGAGGAGGAAGCCGATCAGGATCAGGGTCAGTAGCCCCGTGAGCGCCCAACCGGCGCCGAGCAGCACGATCCACGCTATCTGGTACGCAGCCGACTGCAGCGCTTGGAACGCCACCTGCGGCGAGCGGTCCCTGTAGACCAGCCAGATGATCCCTGCCGCCACCGGACCAAGGAACCCGGTAAACAGGTTCAGGAACACGCTCAGGTGCGCGAGGGCCGACCACGTCCGCTCCTCCTGCGTGCCCATGACGACCGCGCCTCGCTCCTCGTAGCGCTTCTCGGAGCGATCTTCCGCGTGTACCTCGGCATGCTCCGCGCTTTGCTGCGCCGCGCTCTGTGCCGCGTCACGCTCTTCGACTACCTCGTCGGCTGTACCGTGGTTCTTCGCCTCCACGATCGACTCCTCTCTGTCGTTGACGTCCTACGGCATAAAGTTACGCTCGAACTGGCAACCCTGCATCGGACCGCAGACCGAATGTTGATGGTCCTCAGGGACCAGATGCCTGCATGTGCTACGATCCTGCCGTGGAGCACACGCCGCATCATGGAGAGGACGCCGGAGTGAGCCGCAGGACCGACTTGCTGGTCGCCCTGGTACTCGCGCTGGCGGTCTTCGTCCTCGATCAGGGCTTGAAGGCCATCGTGCAGGGCGCGATGAGCCCGGGGGAAAGCATCCCCGTGATACCGGGCTTCCTGAGCATTACCTACATCAGGAACGCCGGCGGCGCGTTCGGCATCCTCGGAGGAAGCCAGGTGCTGCTACTGCTCGGTAGCGCCGTGGCGGTCGGGGTCGTCCTGTGGATGCTCATCGCCGGGCAGCGCTCCAGGCTGGCGACTCTGGCGTGCGGCCTGATCCTGGGTGGCGCGGCCGGCAACCTCCTGGACCGCCTGACCACGGGCGAGGTGACCGACTACGTTCACTTCTCCTTCTGGTACGTCTTCAACGCCGCCGACGCCGCCATAACCATCGGGGTAGCTACCCTGCTCCTCTCCACCTTCAGGATGCGAGAGAAGTAGGGGCGGTTCGCGAACTGCCCCTGCTCACGTGATAGGGGTCGAATGGTCGCTGACCATTCGCCACTCACCTTCGTGCTCGACCCACACCGAGACGTAGCGCGCCGCGTAATCGAATGACCGGCCGGCGTCCAACGAGCCCGAAGGCTAACCTCTCGGCACCTCGGGGCTAGGGTGGGTACCGGCGTCGCTGTCCTCCGCCTCCTGGGGCTCGTGCTTGCCCGCCGCGGAAGGAGCCGCTTCCTGGCGGAGCTGGCGCAGGATGCCGCCGGCGAGCAAGATGTCCCGCTCGCGCGGCGAGTATTCGGCGAGTAGCGTGACCTCGGTGCCGTCCTGCATGCGAGCCGGGATCTCCTCGTCTCCATCCTCCAGGCGCTTCCTGAGCTCAGGCAGCTCCCACTTCTGACCCTGCTCGAACCTGTCGTAGTCGGCTTCGTCTTTGAAACGAAGCGGCAATATGCCCTGGGAGATCAGGTTCCGGCGGTGGATGCGGGCGAAGCTCTTGGCGATCACGGCGCGGACGCCGAGGTGCAGCGGCGCGAGGGCGGCGTGCTCGCGGCTGGAGCCCTGCCCGTAGTTGTGCCCGCCGACGATAAGGCCAGGCCCCATCTCTTTAGCCTTCTTGTGGTACTCGGGGTCGAAGCGTCGGAAAGTGAACCTGGCTATCTCCGGGACGTTCGACCGGAACGACATGACCTCCACCCCGTCAGGAGCGAGGTCACCGGTCGAGATGTCGTCATCCACCACTATGGTGACCGTGGCCTCGAGCGAGTCCGGAAGCTCGGGGGCCTCGGGCGGAGGCTTGATGTTCGGGCCGCGCGGGATCTCGATGCCCGAAGCCTCATCCTCCGGCGCGGGCTCGAGGATCTGTCGGTCATCCACCGCCGGGTTCGCCGGGGCCTCGGGCAGCTCAGGGTACTCTCCGAGCTCGCGCGGGTCGGTGATGACGCCGCGCAGAGCCGTCGCCGCCGCCGTCGTCGGGCTAGTGAGGTAGACCTGGTCCGTCGCTGTCCCAGAACGTCCCGGGAAGTTCCTGTTGAAAGTCCTCACGCTCACGGCCTCCGAGGGCGGCGCCTGGCCCATCCCGACGCACGGACCGCACGCCGGCTCGAGCATCCGCGCCCCGGCCCGCACGAGGTCGGAGTACACGCCGGCCTGGGCGATGGAGTCCAGGATCTGGCGGCTCCCCGGCGTCACGGTCATGACAAGCCCCGGATACACCGTCTCGTCGCGCAAGACCGCAGCCGCGACCGCGAGATCCTGGAAGCCGGAGTTGACAGAGCTCCCGATGCAGACCTGCGCCGCCTTCGTGCCCGCGACCTCGCTCACCGGCACCACGTTTTCAGGCGAGTGCGGCTTGGCGATGAGCGGCTCCAGCTTGTCCAGCTCGATGTGCTCGTGCTCGTCGTAGTCCGCGCCCTCGTCGGCGGAGAGCTCGACGAAGTCGTCGGGTCGCTGCTGCATCTCGAGCCACTCGCGGGTACGCTCGTCGGAGGGGAAGATCCCTGCTGTCGCGCCGAGCTCGGCGATCATGTTGCAGATCGTAGTACGTCCCGTCACGTCTATGTTGGCGACACCCGGCCCGAAGAACTCGAAGACGCGTCCGAGGCCGCCACGCACCCCACGACGCCGCAGGAGCTCCAGGATCACGTCCTTCGGCGTCACCCAGTCCTGTAGCTCCCCTGTTAGCTCGACGCCAACGACCTTGGGGGCTGGAGTCTCGAAGGGCTGGCCGGCCATGACGAGCGCCACGTCGAGTCCGCCGGCTCCGATGGCGATGGAGCTTAGAGCCCCCGACGAGGTGGTGTGGGAGTCGGCTCCGATCAGGGTCGCCCCCGGCCTGGCGAAGCGCTCGACGTGCAGGTAGTGGCAGATGCCGTTGCCCGGCCGCGAGTAGTACATGCCGTACTTCGCTGCGAACGCCTGCAAGAAGCGGTGGTCGTCGGGGTTCTTGTGGTCGAGCTGGATGATGTTGTGGTCCACGTACTGGACGGCGAAGTCTACCTTGACCCTCTCCACCCCCATCCGCTCGAACTGCAGGCAGGCCATAGTGCCTGTCGCGTCCTGCAACAGCGTCTGGTCTATCCTGAGCGCCACCTCCTCGCCAGGCTCTAGCGAACCACTCACCATGTGGTCCTTGAGGATCCTGGTGACCAGATTCTCCGCCATAGCGCACCTCTCCCGGAAGACGAGTACCATCCCATTCTACACAGCGGGTAGTGGCGGTTCGCGAACCGCCACTACCCGCTCACGATTCGCCGGTAGACTACGCGGTACCTCTGGATGCCCTGGCGTAGCTCCTCCGTGGTCTCCTCCTCGGAGCTCTCTTCCGAGAACCGGCCCACGCCGGCAACGACGTCGGCGCGGATGCGCCGGGCCTCCCTGTAGTCGTCGGCTACGTCGGGGTGCATGACGGCGAGGCTGCGCTCGGTCTCCTCGTCGCTCTGCGATGGATCGGAGACGAAGTTGCGCTCCTCAAGGACCTCCATGACGGTCCGGTCGGCAAGCTCTATGGACCTGCTCGGGTTGTCCACGAAGACCCGCTCGACCTCGCCCCATCGCTCCTCGTAGCGCCCCCGGCTCTCCTCGGAGAGCGGCTCCACCTGCCGCTCTACCCGCCCGCGGCGCTCCCTTAGCTCCCTCTCTGCTTCCTCCTCTGAGCCCCGAGCCTCGGCTGTCCGCTCGTACTCGCTCCCGAACTCCTCCCTCGTCCTCTCACGCTGCCGCTCGCTCCGCTGCGCCCGACTCCGGCGCATCGAAAAGTAGACAGCGAGCAGCAGGAGCACGATCACCGCCACCACGATGATGATTATCAAGGTCGTAGTACTCAAGCTTCCTCCTCCCACAGGGTTGTCTAAGCCGCATCATTACCCAAAAGGCACCGTTCGTAACGCCGCCCCGGCGCACGGCTGCATGAGGCTTGGGAAACGCCACGAACAAAGCCAACCCGAGTAGAACCTATCGGCACAGAGTCGCGCACGGACCACTGCGGGAACCCCATCCGGACTCCATCCCTCCCTCTGCTGTGATGCTTCTTCTCGAGGGGCTCCTCACGTGGTGGCGTCGGGCCTTATGTTCTGGTTGAGGCGGAAGAGGTTGTCGGGGTCATAGCGGCGCTTGAGCGCCTTGAGCCGATCGTACTTCCTGGCCCCGTAAGCCTGGCGGATCCGCTCCTCACCCTCCTCCATCAGGAAGTTCACATAGACGCTCGTGTGGTAGGGCTCCAGCGCCGTCCAGAAGTTCCTGACCCACTGCCGCTCCTCCTCGAAGCCCTCGGACCCCTCGGTCGCGCCGGTGATGTTGTAGGTATGCCCCGCGCTGCGCCCGCCGAAGGCCGTCTCGTCCTCGCCCACGCGCGCGACCGCACCTCCACGCTGCCAGAGCGTCAAAGCAGTAAACGGGGAGTTGATCAGCAACGCGTGATCGACGGTGATATCGATGACCTCGTCGGCGAGCTGCGCTACGTCGCAGGCCCTAATGTAGTACCACCGCCCGTGGGGGAACGACGGATCGAACATCGCCTGGTGGGCGAGATAGGGTTTGGGCACGCACAGATCGAGCACCGGAGATCCGAACTCTTTGAGCGGCTTCACGACCTTCTCCCCCTCCTCGACCGGGCCTGCGTAGCAACACACGACGCCCACCACCAGCTTGCCGTGCAGCTCCCGGGGCACGAATGCAAGCGATGGCGCCTTCCGGCAGGACACGATCGTCGTGAGTTCGTCCGGTGCCTCCGCTATCCACTCGCGGTAGAAGCGTAGGACCTTCGGTGCCTCCTCTAAAGGCCAGAAGATAGGCCCGGCGAGCACGGTCGGACCCACCGGGTTGAGGCGGAACTCGAACTCGGTGACGATGCCGAAGTTGCCGCCGCCTCCGCGCACCCCCCAGAAGAGGTCTTCGTTCTCCGTCTCGCTCGCCTTGACGAACTCACCCTCGGCGCTGATCAGATCTACCGAGAGGAGCTGGTCAATGGCAAGTCCGAACTTGCGATGTAGCCAGTTTATTCCGCCGCCTAGAGTAAGTCCCGAAAGCCCGGTGTGGGTTACGATCCCAGACGGGATCGCCAGCCCAAACTCCTGCGTTTCCCGGTCGAGCTCTCCGAGGAGTACTCCAGCCTGAGCCCTCACCGTGCGCGCTTCCGGATCGACGCGGATGCCCTTCATCAGCGAGAGGTCTATAACGATCCCGCCGTCGCAGACCGAGAGGCCGGGGAAGCTGTGCCCCCCACCACGCACGGCGACCAGAAGGCCACTGTCCTTTGCGAACTTCACGGCTGCGATGACGTCGGCCACGCCAGCGCACCGCGCGATGAGGGCCGGGAAACGATCGATGGACCCGTTCCATACCTTGCGAGCATCCTCGTAGCCGGGATCTTGAGGGCGGAGAAGCTCGCCCCTGAAACCGTCCTGCAACGCCGCGATGTCCAGTGCTCCTATAGGGGAAAATTCCGTAGCGTCCACCATAGTTATTTCTCCTTCTTGTTGCTCCACGCTCCCCACCGGAGCGTTCGCACCTAATGTAACAAGACTTGGAAGATGGCGCTACTTCGCAGAAGGTTCCCGAAGAGATACACCTGGAGTCTCTGCAATCGGCCTCGCCCGAGCTCCAGCCCTCAGAAAGGCTGTGGCCCTTGACCAACGAAGGAGTCGCAAACCGCTTCTTCGAGGAAATCGAAGATCTTGAAGAAGCACTAGTTGAGCGTTGCGTGGCTTTGTGCGCTCAGCCAGAGATCATCCGCTCATACACCCACTACCATTGGCGGCCAGAGACGCATGAAAAGCATCCTTGTTCACCCGGATTTGGTATTGGGGATTTGTTGAAGAGCCTTTTCATGCGGTTGGTGGAGCGAGAGGGAGGTAGCCTCCTCTGCCACTCTTGCTTCGTGCAAAGGGATCTTGGGTCCGATCCTGCCGCCTTTCCCAACCGAGATCTTTACGCCGAGGTTACTGCGCAAAAAGGGTACAAGCGCAGGAAGTGTCCCCGAGTGCATCGCATAAGCCTCGTTGGTCATCCCTGATGGCGGAGGCGGGTGTAGTGTTGGGGGAGAGGGAGTACGGTAGCTGCGTTAGTGCGCGCGCACCTCTAGAGTGGGATTGGAAGGCCGTAGCGAGGTGCTTCATGCTGGGTAGATCGATCCTCTGGATGTATCCTTGCGCCGGGACAATGCCGATGCACCTTGCTAGCGACTACATCCATCCCACGCCTCGTGGAGGGAGATGCCGTATACGAATCTACCTCCCAGAGGAGGATCACGACGCACCCGTAGTCATCTGTTCGGAGTTACGAAACAACGATGGTTCATCCGTCACTTACTCCGCACAGCAGCTAGCTGCGGAGGTCATACGCTACAACGAGTTTGCCTTACCTCCGGTGTGGATCGAGGAGTATCCTCCAGAAGCAACGGATGGCACCTCGGAGACATTCGAGTTGGTTGTCTTCTCCAGCTACGAGATTAGAGGGAGGGCACCCTATCTTGGAGAGACGAGGCTCACTATAGGGGAGCCTACCTGGAAGTCTCTCGGCCGTGCGGCCGTAGAGGTCTTGGTGGGAAGGAAGGTGTAGGGCGAGCGGCGAAGCTGGCTCGCTTGGATTGTACCCCGCCGCAACCCCTCCCCAAGGCACGGCGGAAGGAACGGGCATGACTTGGCACTCCACCGCTCCCCGAAGGGCGCCAGTCAGCACCCCCATGCGCGTAAATCGTCATAGTAATGTGCGGTACAATCACTTCGGAGCGACGTTGCTACTGTTACCAGCATACCGACCGGCCGCACGGACGACACTTTGCCTATGATGGCGATACCGCCGGTCATCGGGGTGATTCTGGTGCTCGTTGGACTCGGGCTGTTCCTCGTAGACCTGAACGTGACCAACCACGGCCTGCCCACCGCGGGGAGCATCCTGGCGCTCCTTGCTGGAGGCTTGATTCTGCTGGGGGCGGGCGTCCCGTACTCAGGGGTCTTGCTCGGCGCCCTCGTGGTCGTCTCTATGCTGATGGGGGGCGTGCTCTTCGGCATCCTGGGCTCTTTGCGCGGTCTCAAAGGGAGGCCGGCCATCACCGGCAAGGAAGGGATGATTGGTGAGGTGGGTAGCGTAAGGAGCCCCGTCGGGACGAACTCCGAAGGGTGGGTGTTCGTGCACGGCGAGCGGTGGCGGGCAGTGCTGGCGTTCGCCCCCGAGGGGCGATGATGAGCCGATGATAGAGGTAGGACGCAAGGTGGTTGTGGTGGGTTTCGGCGACGGAGGAGTGGTAGAGGTGGTGCCCGTTGAGGGGCCCAGCCGTCGCCCCGTCCTCAATACCAAGGATTAAGGTGAAAGGAGAGTTTCTTATGAACGCGAACTTAGGCTTGTTGCAGTCGGTTGGAATAGGGTTTTTGGCCATCGTGTTGGTAGCGGTGGTTGCGGTCGTCTTGTTTATCGTGACGAGCGCCATCAAGATAGTCAAGGAGTATGAGCGGGGTGTGATCTTCAGGCTCGGTAGGGTGCAGGGACGAGCCAAGGGGCCTGGTCTGTTCATCTTGATCCCGATAGTGGACAGGATGGTCAAGGTGAGCTTGAGGACCGTCACCATGGACGTCCCTCCCCAGGACCTCATCACCCGCGACAACGTCCCCGCCCGCGTAACCGCGGTGATCTACTTCCGCGTGATCGACCCCAACAAGAGCGTCATAGAGGTAGAGAACCACGTCCTGGCCACAAGCCAGATCTCCCAGACTACCTTCAGGAGCGTCCTCGGTCAGAAGAATCTCGACGACCTCTTGACCAACCGGGAGGCCATAAACGAGGAGCTCCAGAAGATCATAGACGAGCAGACCGAGCCTTGGGGGATCAAGGTCAGCGTGGTTGAGGTCAAGGACGTAGAGATCCCGCAGAATATGCAGCGGGCGATGGCGCGCCAGGCCGAGAGCGAGCGCGAGAGGCGAGCCAAGATCATAGCTGCTGAGGGCGAGTACCAGGCCTCCGAGCGCCTGAGGCAGGCTGCTGATAGGTTGGAGAGCCCCACCGCCTTGCAGCTGAGGCTCTTTCAGACGATGGGCGAGATCGCCACAGAACAGAACTCCACCATCATCCTGCCCATCCCGCTGGATCTCTTCAGACCCTACCTGAGCGGGCCTGATGGTTCCCGCGGCGACTACGAAGCCAGGGCTCGTCGGGAGCAACGCGAGGAAGAGGAGGAGGCTGTCGGAGACGTCCCGACAGTGATCCCGAATGGGGAGGCCAACCCTTAGCGAACACCCGCGGGCGAGGAACAAACACGAGGGCTTGACCCACGCTGGTGCTCGTTAAGTTCTTTGGCGAACTTCGGAGAACAAATTTTCTTATACGAGCTTGGGTGAATGAAGTAATTGAAATGCCGCAAGTACACCAGCAGTACACCAGTGCAGGCTCATACGGAGGAGTTCACCTGTGTACGCTTATCGTAGAATCGGCTTCCCTATGCGGGTTTGTGAACTTCAATGAACGCTGGTGCACTGCTGGATTCGCATTCACACGGCAGAGGACGCTGGTTCGAACCCAGCATCGCCCACTCCAGGAAAGCACCTCTTTCTCCTACAGGAGGGGTGTGGCACAGGACGGCGAAATGGGGCTTCTCCATCCCCTTGTCCCACTCGCGAACCCCCAACTGGGGGCTTCCCGATTTTCCAAACAGTTTCTCTAGGCAACTTTGGCGAATAGGGTTAAGAGAAGGGCCGGAGCGCAGGACCTCCGGCCCTCTTTGCTCGGTCTTTACAAGATTAGCCTGGGCCGCTACACGTTGCCGCTAACCTTCTCGGAGGAAGAACTCTTCTTCTCGGTGCCCTTGTCACCCGACTCGCCGTTCTTGGTGGTGGCTTCGGCTTTCGGACCGCCCCTAGAGTCGGTCGAGTAGAAGCCCGAGCCCTTGAACGAGATGTTCACCGGTTGCATAACCTTCCGGACCGGAGCGCTGCACTCGATGCACGAGGCCAGGGGGGCATCAAAGAGCTTCTGCATCACGTCGAAGACGTGCCCGTTCTCGCACTTGTACTCGTAGATCGGCATCCAGCCTCCTGCATCTCTAACCAGCACCACAACATGGAGAGTAGCCCGAGGAAGTGAGGTATGAAGTTCCTACCCCGTTATGTAACAAGTATAACATATACTCTGCGTGGGCAGGGCTAGGGGTTGGACCGGGGCTATGCGGACTTCCGAGAACTTCGAACATGCGAAGTTCGTAGAACACACTTCTTCTAGGCAATTCGGTGGCATAATGTAGCTAACCCGATGTGCGAGTTTAATCGGTAAGGAGCTCCGCGAAGCGTAGCGGCGAGAGCCCAACTTGCTGGCAGAAGTGAACGGCCATCGTGTGGCTCAACACCTTACGCAATAAGCGGCTGGTTAGGTGCCAGCGATCTCGCGCCCATACCTTTTTGGCGTTGTAACGCTCGACCAGCTGAGAGATCACCGTCTCGATGCGGCGTCTCTTTTGCACGAGCCAGCGCGGCCAGGGCTCCTCTTCCCTCTTCTTGGACTTGTAGGGAGCCAGCAAACGCAATCCTTTGTCTGCGAGTCGCTCGGTAAGGTCGGCACTCCAGTAGTTTCTGTCCCCCAAAGCCCAGCCCCTTGCGTCTTCGAGCAGTTCCTCGGCTAGGCGCAGGTCGTGGGCGTTGGCCGGCGCTAGATCTACATCGACGATGACGCCCGGCCAGCACACCCTAAGGTGGACTCTAAGCCCGTAGAAGGTCTGCTTGGTCATCTCGTCGTAGCCGAAGGCCGATTCCTCGGCCAATCTTCGGCAGCGGTAGGCCCTCGCGAAGTGGCATACCGGCACCGGGCAACTGTCGATCAAGGACACCTCCGGATCGAAGCGTATCCGGCCGAGCAGGTGCTTCCAGAGCATCTTCTTCAAAGCCCACAGGTTTGCCCCTTGGCGCAAGAAGGTGGTGCGATGGACCTCTCTTAGGGCGGGGAACCACTCCCCGTAGTGGCGGCGGAAGTACTCGTAGAGACCCTCGTCGGTATCTATGCCCGAAAAACTCACCCACAATCTCTATGGTGATGACCTCGGCGTCTGAGAGTTCTGGAGAAGGGCCGCGCTGGCGCAGCTTCTTACCCTTGAGCCAATCGTCTGTGAGGCAGAAGACGGAGATGATGAAGGTGCTAAGATCCATACAGGAGACCTCCTCTGTGTTTTCGGCGGCTTGGACACCACCGAGCATAGCGGGGGTCTCGTCCTACTCTCAACCTCTCAAGGAAACTTGACACGGGGTTAGCTATGGGCTTGGGACCAGTAGAGTTACTCTTCATCCTTGTCGTCTTAGGCCTCGTGGCGTACATGGTGTGGCGGCTGGTGGTCCGTCCACGCCGCTAGGCTGCACGCGCTAGGTGTTAGCCAACCCTTGGGGGGTCATCCCACTTCGCGTGCCAACTCGCGCTGTTCTCCGCGTGACGATGTAGGCGCATGTCCAGCGCGCTCGCCCGTACGTTCATCCGGCGCAGGCGTTCGCTCATGTTCCTCGAGGCCTGGCTCATGCTGCGCGAGCGTCCTCTCCACCGGACACGTTCTGCTCGCATCTGCGCCGCCCTACCACCACGATCTCGAATCGACATACGCCCTCCTCTATCTCCTCCGGCCGGGTTGCTTTCTTAGGAGACTCCCCCTAGTCCTGCCCGGTACCCTCCAGGCCGTGCTGAGTGATAACGTAGCGCTTATCCCCCCTGGCGTACCGCGCACTCTCGTCCCACTCGATGGCACCCTCGTACTCCAGATCCTGAATGGCGTCGTAGTAGCGTAGACGCTTCGGGCTGAGGCCGATGCGCTCTCCCGCCGCTTCAGTGGCAAGTGGGTGCCTGGCGTGAACGTCTGCGCTCCGTGGCGTTCGGCGTGTATCTCTTGGGCGGCTTTGAGCAGCGCCCGCCCGTCTTCGACCGTGCGATACATTACGTATCTCCTGCTACTCGTAAGCCCGCCACCGGTTGGTCCCCCAGCGACTAACCGCGCGCGCACCCTGCGGAAGGGGATCTCCAGCCTGGAAACAGCCATAGCGGCCGTTCGGCAAGCGCACGATGGCAGGTCTGTAGGCCCTCGCTGCTGCCTTCTTCGCTCCCGTTTCGGTCGTGTAAGTCTTGGTTTGCATCTTTACTCCCTTCCCTTTGTCGTGGCACCTTGCCATCGATGACACGGTGCCACTTGCTGCCCTAGCGCTTGCCCGCTTCGACGATACGCCTAGGAGGACGCTTGGCCTAGGGGACTCTAACCCTTGCGGCTGCATGGTGAGTTTGACCTATGGCAAAGTACGCCTCCTGCTCGCGGGCACACTGCTCACAGAAGGGTATGCCCCAGATCTCCGTCACCGCCTGATGTGGGCAAGGATGCTCCGTCTTGCTTCGCACCTGGCACGGCCCCAGCTTCTTCGTCGCCGCCCCGATCAAGATGACCTCCTGCCCTCAGCGTAGTCCGGCATACTCTCTTGCGTCAGTAGTCAGGTCCACCGTCGCAGACGATGCCGTCGGAAGCGGCCCATGACGTCATCTCCAATCCCAATCCACGCTAGGTATTAGTTACACAAATTACAAGATAATTATAGCACGTTATTGCTGCCAAGGTTGCTCTATGCAGCGTTCGGCACCGCTATCCCCTTACAACAACTTACAACAAGAAGGACCGGGACCCCGTAGGACCCTGGCCCAGCCGGTCGCGGGCGCAACGCTACGCCCCGCCTTAGAGGCCGCGCCAATAGGTAGGTAAGGGACCAACGTGAAAAGCGGATACGGATGCTCGATCATTCGGGGAGTTCTCTAGGCTTCCCGATACGAAGGAGCGTACCCTGTGCCCGCACTCCCACCATACATCATCGAGCCCATCTGGCAACAGTTCAGAGCCTTGTTGCCCTCTAGAGAAGAAGTGGAGCATCCTCTGGGCTGTCATCGACCTCGCATATCGGATCGGTTGGTTTTCGAGAAGCTCATCCAGGTCTTGGTGTTCGGCTGCGCTTATTGGCGGATCGCCGACGAGTCATGTTCGGCCACCACGTTGCGCCGTCGGCGCAACGAGTGGATCGAGGCCGGAGCGATGGAGGCTCTGGAGGGGTTGGCACTTGAGTACTACGACCGCTTCATCGGCCTCGAACTGGCCGATGTGGCCGTCGATGGGTGCATCACTAAGGCTCCTTGTGGAGGCGAAAAGGCGGGCAAAAGTCCGGTGGATTGCGGCAAGGGAGGCATCAAACGCTCGACGGTGGTGGACGCTAACGGTATCCCTCTTGGAGTCGTTTCGGCCCCGGCCAATCGTCACGATTCCCCACTGTTGGCTCCCACCCTCGATGCTGTGGAAGCGTCTGAGGCTGCCGCCCGAGTCGGTGAGCGTACACCTCGACCGCGGCTACGAGTCGAATGTCGCTCGCCGACTCTTGGAGGAACGAGGGCTGGTCGGGGTGATCTCCGAGAAGGGTAAGCCGGCCCCGCTCAGAGCCGGTTTGCGCTGGGTCGTGGAGAGGACCAATTCCTGGCATAACGCCCACAAGAAACTCGTTTGGTGCACGGAGCGGCGGGGGCGAGTGATCGACTTCTGGATCGCGTTTTCTAATGTGGTCATCATCGTGGGGAGGCTTGTCCGAGAAGCCTGGACTCGTTACCGCTGGGAGGGCCGTCCTCATCGCCGCCCGTGACCCATTGGCGCGGCCGGTTAGCCGTTCTTAGCGGTTCGCGAACCAAACCCCATAATCACAAACAATCTGACCATTGACCCCATGATTAACCGCTTCTAGGTCGCACAGAGGAAAATCTATTCTCTCACCGCCCGATTTACCCGAAACGATTACCCCATAGAGGTCATCTACTACAGAGATCTCCCTAACCTTGACCCTATCGCCCTGGCGCAGCCTTCCCTTCTCCTGATACTCACTTACCCTGGCCTCGAATGGGAAGCTTAGACTCTCTTTGAGGTATCTCTCCCAAGCCTCCAATTCCTCCATCTCACCCTCCACGCCGGATAGAACCTCTCGTATGCGCTTTCCCTCTGCTCCGAGAGAAAACCAATAGACACGAGATTCGATCTCCTCCACAGCCTCGTCAACTTCTCCTTCGGGTGTCCCTGCTACGAGCGTGTCGGAGATCCTCCGACCTCAAGACGAATCTTTTCCAGTCCAAGCCCTCAGTTTCGCTCTGCTCCAAGTACCATTCGGGCATATCTCTGAGGCTATGGCCATCCCAGGCAACGACAACAAACGGCTCGCCATCAGAACCTTGCCCGATTTCTGAGATCCTGCCTTGCCACCCGCCAATATCCAATGCTGAGTCAGGGTCAGTCACCCCTTCGTTCACTCTTACAGAGTCGCCTACTTCGAAGCCGAGGCTGCCCATATTCCGTCCCCTGTAGCTCTTGCATCACTACTATCTTTCCTTACGGCAATTTAGCAGCTAGCGTCAATAAACGAGCAGCGTATGTGTCAAGGAGTGGCGGCAAGGCTATTCAATCGCACTTGCTAGTGCCCAGAGCGCAAAGTAGCTAGCCTATTGGCGCGGCCTCTTAGCCTCCTCGCGGGTCTCGCGTACTATGCCACCATCCGTATGCTCGCCTCTCCGTCAGGACCGAGACACTCTCTGAAGGGGAGTCCTCCCGTTGTCGCAATCGACGCAGGCCGAGGCGAAGACGGTCGCGACAACGGCGCCCGCCAGCTCCTCCCCCGTACACCTCA
>CAWFVR010000010.1:0-182502 GCA_963819315.1 uncultured Rubrobacteraceae bacterium | reverse complement strand
CGAGGACGGCCTCTAGCCGGCTCTTCTGCTCCTGGATCTCGCCGACGTAGTGCTCGATCTCCTCGGCCATGTAGTTGAACGCCCGCGCGAGCTCGCCCAGTTCGTCGCTGCTCTTTACCGGGACGGCTGTGGCGTAGTCGCCTGAGGCGACCCTTATGGCGGCGTCCCTGGTCTCGGAGAGGGGACGGGTCACCTGGCGCGTCAGGAGGAAGCTCGCCGCCCCCGCGAGCAGCACGCTCGTAAGGATGGCGCCAAGGATGCCGTAGCGAAAAAGGCGAGCGTCCCCTTTAGCTGGTCCTGGGGGACATCGTAGACCATGACGCCCCGCGCGCCACCGCCAGGGTCCGCGAGCGGCCACACCGCAACGTAGTCGGAGCTCTCAGCCTCTACCAGACGGCCCGCACCCCCGCTTGATCCGGCCACCTCCGCGAACGTCTCCTCGCCGAGGCCCAGAGAGTCGTATGCTTTCCCGGGGTTCCGGGGGTCTCCGAAGCCGTCGCGCGCCGCGAGGGGCTCGCCCTCAGGCCCGACGTAGAGCACCTCGAGGCCTGTCGGGTTGGCCACCGCCTGCACCAGCTCATCCGCGTAGGTGTCGGCGGGAGGGAGGGTCTGGTCCTCGGGGTTGCGCAGACCCTCGAGGAAGTCCTGCGCGCCCGCGTTTGCCGTCCGCGAGCGCTGCTCGAGCAAAGTGTTCTCCGCCTCGACCAGCCTGTCCTGGGCGAAGTAGTAGAGGACCAGGCCGATGATCAGGCTCGTCACAGAGGAGATGCCGACGAGCGCGACGAAGATGCGGGCCTTGAAGCCCAGCGCCGGCAAGAGCCTTCTTCTCTCGCTCCCCTTATCTATCCTTTCCCTCCATAGGAGACTAGGCCGGTCGGGCGGCCCTGTACCCTACGCTCGGGACGGTCTGGATGATCTCCGGCCTCGACGGGTCGCGCTCGACCTTGGCCCTGAGCCTGCTGATGTGGACGTCTATGTAGCGGCTGGCAAGGTAGTGTGACCCCGTGGAGACCGCCTCCGAGATCTGGGCCCGCGTGAAAGCCTGCCCCGGGCGTCGCATCAACAGCGCCAGGATCTTGAACTCCGTCGGCGTCAGGTCCAGCGGGCCCCCCTCCCGGCTCACGGTGTAGCCGTTCGGGTCGAGCTCCAGCGCCCCGAGCCTGATGACCCCGTCGCGGTCCTTGCCCTCCTGCCGCCCGAACCGGCGTAGTATGGCTTTGATCCTCGCCAATAACTCTTTGGTGTCGAAGGGCTTGGTTATGTAGTCGTCAGCCCCGAGCTCGAGTCCGACCACCTTGTCTACCGACTGGCTCTTGGCCGTCAGCAACACTACCGGGACGTCGCTCTGCTCCCGCATCTTCTTCAAGACCTCGAACCCGCTCATCCGCGGCAACATGATGTCGAGCACAACGAGGTCCAGCGTCTCCCGCCCGAGTATCCGGAGCGCCTCTACCCCGTCCTCCGCTGTCAACACCCGATATCCCTCCGACGCTAGCACGATGGACGTTACCTCCAAGAGCGCCGCGTCGTCGTCCACCAACAGGATAGTTTCTTCCAAACCCCTTGTAACCTCCAGGCTAACCGCGTCCACCGCCGCCAGTGACATAATCCTACCCTAGAAGCAGCTTGTTCGCGAAGTATCACCCGCCAGCCCGGGAGCTTTCTCCTACCCGAGCCAATGCCGGATGCCCCGTCCGCAGTGCGAGGCCGCGAAACTGCGGGAATTTGAGCCCATTGCACAGTCCTCACGATTTTCTCAACCCACAAGCAGCAGTGTACGCCGTGCGTCCAGCCACCATATGCAGTATGCGCACGCCGCTCGTAACGCATCTGACAGCGTGGGACTGGCTCCCGGCGCCTCGGCGATGGGGGTACGATGATGTAGACATCGGGATAGGACCCCTCGATACAGCCCGGACCTCTACCCGCCTGAAGTTGAGGGTGGTCGAAGGTGAGGTCTACCTGAACCAGCTTTCCAGGTCGACGGTTAGATCGAGGGAAAGGGTATAACCGGAAAGGGAGCAGGCGCGGACGGCCCCGGAACGCCGCCCGGGGCAGAAGAGTGAGGTGGTACATGGGGTGATGGGGTGATGACGTGGTCTCACCTGCCGGCCCTCGTCGCCGTGGGTGCGGCGCTGCTCGCAGGCTACCTCGGGTCCCGGCGTTCGACGACTACCGGCGAAGTCGGAGCGAGGCGCTCGTCGCTGGTCACGAGGTTTCTGGGGAGTCTATTCGATGGTGCGGTCCGTAGGGATGGGACGCTAGATCTCCCCGAGAGGTTCGAGCGCATGGGGGCGGCAGAGTTCGAGACCGAGATATCCTGTCTGCTGCGCGCCCTGGGATACACCGTGCGACCGACCCCGCCTTCGAGCATACACGACGTCGACCTCATCCTGGAGATGGCAGGTCGCAGGGTAGCGGTGCAGCTGAAGCGGTGGAAGGCGCCGGTGGGGGACAGGTCGGTGTACGGGCTGTTCGCGGGCAGGATCCACCACGCCACCCACGAGGCGTGGCTCATAACCACCAGCCGCTTCACCTCCAGGGCCGTCAGGCTGGCCAGCACCACCGGTGTGCGGCTGGTGGACGGCGCAGAGCTCGCGGGCTGGCTGGAGGCTTCGGGTAACGCGGAGGTCAAGCGCGGGTCTTGAGATGAGCATCGCCGGCCTGCTCTGGCCGCGCTTCGGGCGCGGGGTGAGGAGCTACTCGAAGAGATGCTCCCCACCTTTCGCTCTAGATCGGAGGCACAACTAATCCTCACGGGCGGCTACAGACGCAAGAGACCGCGTCCACCGGAGCGCTTCCCCGGGTGCCTCTCGCCGGAGTTAACCTGCCGGATCACGGTGCCCCGTCCTCTCTTTCGTCACGCGGCGTGATGCAATCGGCACAAACTTGCGTATACTGCACTAAGATTTTATACTTCTCCTACCTATAGATAAGTAGACCTTGCGGGAGGTACAGTCATGGCCAAGAGCATAGGCATAGACCTGGGCACGACCAACAGTTGCGTGGCGGTATTGGAGGGTGGGGAGCCGGTTGTGATCACGAACGCGGAGGGCGAGCGTACGACGCCCTCGGTGGTGGCGTTTGATCGGAGGAGTGGGGAGCGGTTGGTTGGGCAGCTTGCGCGCAGGCAGGCGGTGACGAACCCTGAGCGCACTATCTACTCGATCAAGCGCTTCATGGGCCGGCGCTTCGGCGACGTGAAGGAGGAGGCCTCCCGGGTGGGCTACGAGGTCAAGTCCGGCTCTGGCGGTGACATCAGGGTCCAGGTCGGGGACAAGGATTACTCGCCGCCGGAGATCTCCGCGATGACGTTGCAGAAGCTCAAGAGGGACGCGGAGGAGTACCTCGGCGAGGAGGTGAGTGAGGCGGTCATCACGGTCCCGGCGTACTTCGAGGACGCGCAGCGCCAGGCGACCAAGGACGCGGGCCGCATCGCGGGTCTGGACGTCAAGAGGATCATCAACGAGCCGACGGCGGCGGCGCTGGCGTATGGCCTGGACAAAGAGCAGGACCAGACCATCCTCGTCTTCGACCTGGGCGGCGGGACGTTCGACGTTTCCATCCTGGAGCTCGGCGACGGGGTCTTCGAGGTCAAGGCGACGAGTGGCAACAACCACCTCGGAGGCGACGACTTCGACGCCAAGGTTGTCGAGTGGATGGTCGCTGAGTTCAAGAAGGCCGAGGGCATAGACCTCTCCAAGGACAAGATGGCGACCCAGCGGCTTGTCGAGGCGGCCGAGAAGGCCAAGAGAGAGCTCTCTTCGACCACGAGCACCTCGATCAACTTGCCGTTCATCACAGCCGACCAGAACGGTCCGAAGCACCTGGACCTGACGCTCACGCGGGCGCAGTTCAACAACCTGACCGCCGAGCTTGTCGAGGCGACGGCCGGGCCTGTCAGGCGGGCGATGGAGGACGCGGGGTTGCAGAGCGGGCAGGTAGATCAGGTCATCCTGGTTGGCGGCTCCACGCGCATTCCCGCGGTCCAGGAGCAGGTCAAGGAGATCACGGGCAAGGAGCCCCACAAGGGCATCAACCCCGATGAGGTCGTCGCGATAGGCGCCGCCATCCAGGCCGGCGTGCTCGCAGGCGAGGTCAAGGACGTGCTGCTCCTCGACGTTACGCCCTTGAGCCTCGGGATCGAGACCAAGGGCGGAGTGTTCACCAAGCTCATCGAGCGCAACACGACCATACCTACGCGCAAGGCCGAGGTCTTCACGACCGCGGACGACAACCAGAACTCGGTCGAGATCAAGGTCTACCAGGGCGAGCGCGAGATAGCAGCCTACAACAAGCTCATCGGCAACTTCCAGCTCGTAGGCATCCCGCCGGCTCCGCGCGGCGTGCCCCAGATCGAGGTCTCTTTCGATATAGACGCCAACGGCATCGTCAACGTCGGGGCCAAGGACCTCGGTACAGGCAAGGAGCAGAGGATCACGATCACCGCCTCCAGCGGTCTCTCGGAGAGCGAGATCGAGCAGATGGTCCGTGACGCCGAGTCGCACGCCGAGGAGGACCAGCGCCGCCGCGAGGAGGCCGACGTCCGCAACAACGCCGACAACCTGGTCTACTCGATCGAGCGGTCTCTGAAGGACGTGGACGGAAAGGTAGATCCGAACACCAAGCTCGAAATCGAGCAGGCCATCAAGGAGGCCAAGGAGGCGCTGGCCGGCGGCGATATAGAGGAGATCAAAGCCAAGCAAGAGGCGCTCGTGGCCGCCTCCCACAAGCTCTCGGAGGTCCTCTACAGCCAGGCCCAGGAGCAGCAGCAGGCGAGCTCCTCCGGCGCCACCGACGACGACGACGACGTCGTCGAGGACGCCGAGATCGTCGATGACGAGGACGAGGAGCGCAAGTAAAGCGCACCCCGGAGCGGCCGGGCCACCACCCCGGCCGCTCCGAGCATCAACGGGAGGAAGTCGAGAGCATTGAGCAGCGAAGAGAACAGGCGCGAGCCGGAAGCCCGCGAAGAACCGGAGGCTCCCGAGGGGATCAATGAGGCCCAGGGCTCTCCGGGAGACCCCGGCGATGAAGTCCCGGGCACGCCGGAGGACCCAGAAGGCCCACCGGTAGAGGAGGCCGCCGAGGAGGAGGAGCTGGCCGCGCTGAGCGCGGAGCTCGAGGCGACCCGCCTCGAGCGTGACGAGTACCTCGAGGCCCTCCGCCGCCTGAAGGCCGAGTTCGAGAACTCGCGCAAGCGCCTGGAGCGCGAGAGATCCCGCATCCTCCAGGCAGCCTCCGAGAGGCTCGTCGTCGAGCTCCTACCCGTCCTCGATAACCTGGACCGCGCGCTCGAGGCCGAGGGCGATATCCGCGAGGGCGTTCACGCCACCCGCGACCATCTCGTCGACGTGCTCGGTAGCGAGGGGCTCGTTCCCGTCGCTTCCGACGGCCAGCCCTTCGACCCCAACGTCCACGAAGCCGTTATGGGCCAGCCTTCCGAAGACCACGAGGAGGGCACCATCCTCCAGACCTTCCAGCGGGGGTACGTACTCAACGGCAAGCCTATCCGCATCGCGAGGGTTGTAGTTGCGAGACAGGGTTAGGGCATGGAGACGGGGGATCTCTACAAGGTTCTAGGGGTAACCAGGGAGGCATCGCAGGAGGAGATCAGGCGCTCTTACCGCAAGCTGGCGCGCGAGCACCACCCCGACGCCAACCGCGACGACCCCAAGGCCGAGGAGCGCTTCAAGGAGATACAGCACGCCTACGAGATCCTCTCAAACCCCGAGAAAAGGCGGCAATACGACGAAGGACCACGCGCCTTCTTCGGCGGCGGTGGCCCGGGAACAGCCGGCGGCACCCGCGTGGACGACCTCTCCGACCTCTCGGACCTCATCGGCGGTTTCGGCGGCCTGGGAGACATCTTCGGGCGCTCCAACCGCGCCACGACAGCTTCGCGCAAAGGCCAGAACATAACTGCAACCGTCAACCTCAGCTTCAAAGATGCTCTTAACGGCGTCACGACGCGAGTAAACGTGCCGATCGAGGAGGCGTGCGGGGACTGTGGGGGGACGGGTGCGGCGCCTGGCACGTCGCCGCGGACGTGTCCGGAGTGTGGGGGGCGTGGGGTAAGGAGTCGGGACCAGGGGTTCTTTGCTTTCTCGGAGCCGTGCGTGAGGTGTGGTGGGGAAGGTACGATAGTCGAGAAGCCGTGTCGGACGTGTTCGGGCAGTGGCAGGGTGCGCAAGGCGCGGCAGGTGACGGTCAGGATCCCGGCTGGAGCGAAGGATGGGATGAAGATCCGGGTTCCGGGGAGGGGCAGCGCCGGCCAGAGGGGTGGTCCGGCTGGGGACCTGTACGTGGTAACGCGAGTAAGGGAGCACCCGGTCTTCAAGCGGCGCGGGGACGACTTCGTTGTCGAGGTGCCGGTCAGCTTCGTGGAGGCGGCGCTCGGCGCTCAGATACAGGTACCGCGTCCGGGGGGTGGAACGGTGAGGTTGAGGCTGCCGGCAGGGACGCAGGACGGCAAGCAGTTCAGGGTGCGGGGTGCGGGGGCTCCGAAGGCCAGGGCGCGAAGTGGGGAGCGTGGGGATCTCATCGTGCGCGCGCGGCTCGTAGTGCCCAGGAAGCTAAAGAGACGGGAACGGGAGATACTCGAGGCCCTCGCGGAGGAGAGGGACGAAGACGTCAGGGAGGAACTGTTCAAGAAGGTGGGATCGTGAAGTTGCGCAAGAGGCCCGTGTTCATGATCGGGATCGCCTCTGAGCTCATCGGGGTGCACCCGCAGACTTTGAGGATGTACGAGCAGAAGGGTCTGCTCCGCCCGCGCAAAAGCATAAAGAACACGCGGTTGTACTCGGAGGACGATGTCGAACTCGGGCGCTACATCCAGAAGCTGACGCAGGTGATGGGGATGAACCTCGCCGGGGTCAAGAAGGTGCTCGACCTCGAGCGGCGGATAGCCACGCTCGAGGCCGAGAACAGTCAGCTGCGCGAGGAGCTCGAGAGGCGCGAGCGGGAGCACAGCAGGGTAGTGGCCGAGGTTCACCGCAGCTACCGGCGGGAGCTGGTCCTGATGCCGCGCGGCGAGCTCGCGCGCGGAGGAGGAACCTGATGGCCGAGACCTTGCGCTGCTACCGGCACCCGGACAGGGAGACCAGGGTCTCGTGCGCCACGTGCGGGCGTCCCATCTGCACGGAGTGCATGGTTCCCACGGATGTTGGGATCAAGTGCCCCGATGACGCAAGGCTCCCGCGCGGTGCGCGGGCCGGGGTCATGAAGGGGGATCAGATCGCCAGGAGCCTGCTCGCCGGAGCCGCGGTCGCGCTGCTTGGCGCTGTAATCGTGTATTTCGTGCTCCCGCAGATCGGCTTCGGGCGCCTGATTCTCTCCGGGCTGGCCGGCTACTTAGCCGGGATGTTTGTCCATCGCGCCGGTGGACGTAACGGCGGACCGATAGCGATGGCGATCTCTGGCGTCTCGGTCGCGCTGGCCTTCGTCCCGCTCCTGGCGCAGGCCGTCCTGAATGGCAGCCTGCCGGTCTACTTGCTGCTTCCGGTGCTCATAGCCGTCGGCTTCGCCGTCTACAACAGCAGGTGAAGGTGGGAGGCGCCGCGTGGACCTGAACAGATTCTCCCAGAACGCCCGTGAGGTGCTGGACGTGGCGACCGCGGTCGTGCGCCGGGGGAGGTCCAACCAGCTTGGCACGGAGCACGTGCTACTCGGGCTCCTGGCGCAGCAGGGAGGCGTGGTGCACCGCGTCTTCGAGGAGTTGGGCCTGGACCTTGGCCTCGCCCAGGCCAAGACGAACGACGCCATAAGGCGCAACGACCTCTCACGCTCGCGCATCGCAGCGGAGAGGGTGCAGACGACCTACAACGCGAGGAACGCTCTCAGGCTTGCCGGCGAGGAGGCCGAAAAGAGCGCCAGCGACCATATCGGTACGGAGCATCTGTTGCTGGGTCTGGTCCTGGTGGAGGAGGGCACGGCCGCCGGCGTGCTGCGCGAGGTGGGCCTCACCGAGACGGACCTCCGGCGCGCGCTGGGCCGGGTGAGGGGGGAGGCTTCCCTAGGCGAAGACCCGGACAGCCTGCTCGGCAGGCACGGCCGCAACATCACCCGGCTAGCCCGCGAGGGCAAGCTCGACCCCGTCGTCGGTCGAGAGGCGGAGATAAAGCGGATGCTCCAGATCCTGGCTCGCCGCACCAAGAACAACCCTGCGCTCATCGGCGAGCCCGGGGTAGGCAAGACCGCCATCGTCGAGGGGCTCGCGCAGAAGATGGCCAAAGGCTACGTCCCCGAGGCGCTCAAGGACAAGGTCCTGATCTCGCTCGACCTCGGCTCGCTGGTGGCGGGCACCAAGTTCCGGGGTGAGTTCGAGGAGCGCCTCAAAGGCGTCATAGACGAGGTAAAGAGCTCCTACGGCCGCATCATCCTGTTCGTGGACGAGCTGCACAACCTGGCCGGCGCCGGCGCCGCCGAGGGCTCCATAGACGCGGGCGAGATCTTGAAGCCAGCCCTCGCCCGCGGCGAGGTGCAGGTTATCGGGGCGACCACCATAGACGAGTACCGCCGTCACATAGAACCCGACGCCGCCCTCGAACGCCGCTTCCAGCCTATCCTCGTGGAAGAGCCCACGGAGGAGGAGACCGTCGAGATATTGCGGGGTATCCGGGACAAATACGAGTCTCACCACGGCGTGGAGATCTCCGAGGAAGCCCTCCGCGCCGCCGCGAGCTACTCGCACCGCTACGTGGCCGACCGGTTCCTCCCAGACAAGGCTGTTGACCTACTCGACGAGGCCGCGAGCCAGCTCCGCATCGAGACGACGATGCTCCCCGATGACCTGAGAGAACTCGAGCTGAAGCTCCAGGAAATAACCCGCGAGGGCGCGGCTGCGGTCGAGGAGCACGACTACGAGCTCGCCGCAGAGCTGCGCTCCGAGGCCGACGTGCTGCAGGCCGGGTACAGGGAGGCGCGCGAGCGCTGGCTGGAAGAGAGCGGCGTCAAGGACGCGACGGTGGGGAGGGAAGAGATCGCGCGCGTCGTCAGCGCCCGGACCGGCATCCCCGTCACCAGGATGCTCAAAGATGAGGCCGAGCGCCTCCTCTCGATGGAGAAGTCCCTCCACGAGCGCGTAGTCGGCCAGGACGCGGCGGTCGTCGCAGTCTCGGAGGCCGTCAGGAAGGCGCGCGCCGGCCTGGCGAACCCAAGCCGGCCCATAGGTAGCTTTATCTTCCTCGGCCCGACGGGCGTAGGCAAGACCGAGCTCGCCAGGGCTCTCGCCGAGTACCTCTTCGATGACGAGGACGCCATGATCCGGCTCGATATGTCCGAGTATATGGAGCGCCACACAGTGTCTCGACTGGTCGGTGCCCCTCCAGGCTACGTCGGCTACGATGAGGGCGGCCAGCTCACAGAGGCCGTGCGACGGCGCCCGTACTCGGTGGTGCTCCTCGACGAGATCGAGAAGGCTCACCCCGACGTCTTCAACATGCTTCTCCAACTCCTGGAGGACGGGCGCCTGACGGACAACAAAGGCCGGACGGTCTCCTTCGACAACACAGTGGTGATCATGACGTCGAACGCCGGAGCGCACCTCATCCCCGGCTCCGAGGAGATGCGCGGGCGGGAGGAGGAGATCCGCGAGCAACTCATGCGCGAGTTGCAGACCTTCTTCCGGCCCGAGTTCCTGAACCGGGTCGACGAGATCATAGTCTTCCACACCCTTGGCGGCGAGGAGCTGAAGAAGATAGCAGCCCTCCTGCTCGAGAACCTTCGCCGCACCGCCAAAGACCAGGACATAGACCTCCGCTTCTCGGACGCCGTGATCGAACGCATAGCCCAGGAAGGCCAAGGTTCCCGCTACGGCGCCAGGCCCCTCCGCCGCGCCGTCGGGAAGCTGATCGAGTCTCCCCTCAGCAAGGAGATCATCGCCGGCCGCGTCAACCCGGGAGAGACCGTCCAGATAGACCTCGACGCCACCGGACTTACCACCTTCGAGCCCACCTCCCCCGCAACCCAGCCGACAGGGGTCGAAACAGCTTGATACCCCCTTACCTGCCAGAAAGGTTAAGCCTGCTCCCCCGAAAATCCCCTGTGGATAACTCTCAAAACCCTTTATATAAAGCGCAAAAAGCCGGCGCCGAAAATACGCGTTGCGGCCACTTTACACTCCGATAGGCTTAGACTTGACCTTAAGATTATATTAAACCTTAACCTGAGGTAACGCATCGAAAAATACTTTCAGAAAACCTAGCGTAGCCTGATTAGGCGTGCTAGGGTTCGTAGTCATGAGAGAGGATATGCAGTACATAAGCGGGGTTTTGGACGAGCTGGATGCGATCGTTCGCGACGCATCTGGCGTACCGATACGCAAAGGTCGGGCGGTGGTTGACAGGTCCGATCTGCTTGTGATGCTGGACGAGCTAAGGGGATCGTTGCCCCCTGAGTTGGCGGAGGCCGAGGAGATCCGCCGGGAGTGCGGGGCCATAGTGGCGGCGGCCGAGGAGGAGGCCGAGCGCATCATCGAGAACGCGCACCATCGCGCGGACGCCATGGTTCCTGAAACCGAGTTGTGCCGGCGCGCCGGGCGCCGGGCCCGCGAGATCGTGGAAGGGGCGGAGAGCTACGCCGAGGAGGTGGCCGACGGCTCGGAGGTGTACCGGGACCGCATCATGGGCCAGCTCGAGGGTTGGTTCCAGGACTCCCTCGTCTCCGTCGGAGAGTCGCGGCAGGAGCTGAACGGCGTCCCCGTGCCACGGCCTACCCGTACCGAGACCGAGGAGAACGAGGACGACGGCCGCGGCTGGCAGGTTAGCTCGGCCTAGAGCCGGTACCGGCCAGATCCCGCGCCGACCCGTCCGGGTGGCGCCGGAATGTCTCTATGCGAGATCTCTCGCTTCCGACCTCGCGCTCTCCGCAACTGCGACCGGCACGCCTTTCTACCTCCCGATTCGCGCTGCTAACGTAGTGGCGCTGGACAGCCTGCTTTGACTACTAGGAGAGGGCTTCTCGGCGCTCTGGCGGGCGTCAGCGGCGCTGTGAAGGGGTCTCGGGAGGTGTCATGGTTTCGCTCAGGGCTTCGAGCCGGGCGTTCAGCTCGTCGAGCGAGGCGTTGAGGGCCGCCGGCCCTTCAGGGCTCCCGCTGTCTATGGAGACCCGTACGACGCGGGATCTGAGGGCCAGCAGCTTGTCGAAGGTGTCGGAGATCTCGGCGTCCGCCGCGCGGAGCCTCTCTCGCAGAGCCTCGGAGTCATCGTCCCGGGCGCTCGAGGCCGCGGTGTGCAGATCCAGGTCGCGCAGGACCTCGGCCGCCTTCTCCCTTCTCTGGGCGACGTCCACGAGCCGGTCCGCGGCGGCGTGGAGCTTCGGGATGGCGTCGTCGAGGACGGCGCGCGTCACCTCGTCGGACTCCTCGATGGCGACGACGACCTTGCGGTAGACGACGAGCGCCGCCTCGACCTTCTCCCTGGTCTCTCCCCGCGGCAACCAGCGGGCGCGGCGCTCGGGGGAGACGTCCCGGTCCGCGGTGGGCCTCGACGAGCCCGCGTCTTCGCGCCCGTAGAGGACGCGGCGAGCAAATAACGGGTCCCTCGAGGCGAAGAAGACGAGCAGAGCGTACGTCACGAGGGTGAGAGGGACCATCCACCACGCGAGGGTTGTCGCGAAGATGCCGAACCCGATCACCAGCACGACAACGTTGAGGGGCCGCAGGGCCGCAGCCCGCGCGACCCTGCCCCGCTCGGCAGGTGAGAGGGGCGTTCTCTCGGGGGCGCTGCGATCCAGATCCCGGCGCTCAGGCTCCATCGCCTGCGTGACCTTCTCGCGGCCTGATACGAACCTTTCCGCTTATCTTGAGCCCGAGCGCACGGGCGGCGTTGCCCTTGTTTATGGCTAGGCTCAACCGCCAGTGCGAGTCCGGGACGAGCACGAGTTCGCCCGTCCTGGCCGACCCGAAGGTCTCCAGATAGCGTACATCCATCTCGCCTTCGCCGACGTCCACCCTCACGGTGGTGCCGTACTCGAGCCCCCATTCCTCCTGGCCAATGGACAGGCGGGCGTTGCCGTAACGGTCCACGGAGATGATGTGAGCCGTCACGGATTCGCCGCCCCCAACCTCCTCGCCTCCCGGTTCCTCGAAGCGTGCCAGAGAGGACGGCTCGACTGCCTCCCCGAGCTCCGAAAGCTGCACGCCCGCCGCCAGGTGCGCCGCGACAGGCGAGAAGACGTCGCGACCGTGGAAGGTGTTCGAGACGGGGTGGACGTGGTACCGCCCGTTGGTGAGCAGCACGGCCTCCGAGATCCCACCCAGCGCCTCCGCCGCGGGGACGAGGATGCCGTTGTCCGGCCCCACCAGTAGAGCTCCACTCTCCGCCCGTAACGCCAGCGCACGCCGCTCCGTGCCTACCCCAGGATCCACGACGGCCAGGTACACCACATCCTCCGGCATGTAACGGGTGGCATGCTGCAATATCTCCGCCCCGGCTTCGATCTCAAACCCAGGCACCTCGTGCGTCAGGTCCACGACAGCGACCCCGGGCGCGACGCCGACCATCACACCTTTGCACGTACCGACGAAATCGTCGGCCAACCCGAAGTCGGAGAGGAAGCAAATTGGCCTCATGCCCCTAGTATAAAACCCGAAACCACACCGTGACCGGCCACCCACGTAAAGCCCGCACCCCCACGCTCCGCACCCCACGCTCCGCGCAAAACCCGCAGGCCCGCCTCATCGCCCCTATCATTCCGTATCCCTGCCGTTGGCGACAACGGGTATATCTTAACCTTATACTTACCTAACCCTCAACTCACAGTTTATGTAAATTTTGTGGCAGGTTACAATTTTGTTTCTGTATCAACATATTGTGGGAAGTTTTTCGAGTCATAGAACATGTCGTGTGCGCGCCTCGGGTGGGAGGCTTTTTGGCTTAGGTACAGGGATTATCACGGGTTGCGTTGTGTGATGACGGGTGCTAGGTTTTGATTTGGGCGGATCCCGCTCGACCGGGGCTCGGTGTTTAAAGCTGGGGTCGAGGCGTAGGATCCGTGAAGGGCCCCCTCGTTTGGGAGGGGCGGCGGGGCCCAATGCGAGCCCCTTGCGGGGAGGGGCCGATCGGGGCGGACTGGCGCGATTGCCGGCCCGCCCCGAGTTCGTTCTACGGCGTTTTTCGGGCGAAGAGAGGTCCGGCGGTGCTGGCGTAGGAGGTCAGCCAGTGGAGGTCTTCGTCGGTAAAAGGTTCTGTGGAGTTGCGGGTTGCGTAGACGACGCCGACGGGGTGGGCGTCGTGGAGGACCGGGACGGTGAGGGAGTTCTTCCAGCGGGCGTTCGTGCGTGCCTGGGGAAGCCTGCGGGGGCCGGTGACGGTAAGCGTCGGCTGGGCTGTGTTGAGGACTAGTGAGATCACGGCCCGGTCGGCCTCGGTAAGGGGGTGGGGTGTATTCTCGCCGAGGGTAGTCAGGTCGGGGGCTGAGATCAGGCCTACCCAGTCCGCCTTCAGCTCGCGGCGCACCTCCTCGGCGATCCGCTTCGGGGGGGCTTCGGGGTCGAGGTTCTCTGGGGTGGAGGGCCTGAAGACCAGGCGCGAGCTCAGTATGAAGTTAACGCTCGTGCCGGCCGCTATGCCGAGCAGGTTGAAGAGCACGTAGTAGGGGAAGGCGTCGCTCACGTACTTGATGAGCGGGTAGTAGACGGCGAAGTTCGCGCCGATGCCCATGATGGCTACAGGGTAAGCCAGGGCGCCGCGCAGGAGGAAGTGGATCCTGCTCGAGTGCCTGACGTCGCGCCAGGTGAAGGCGTTGTTGAGCAGGAAGTTGCTCAGGATGCTCACGCCCACGGCGAACATCCAGGCTATGACCTTGTGGGCGTGGAAGTACTCGGCCAGGATCACCAGGGTAGCCATGTTGACAAGGACGCCCGAGGCCCCGACCAGGGCGAACTTCCAGAAACGGCCAGCAGAGGGTACGTACCAGAACAGGCTGCTTATGTGGGATAGATACTCCAGCCCCTGTTTGAAAGTGGCCTTCGAGACCCCCGCGTGGCGGGCCCTGAACTCCAGCGGCACTTCGACCACTTTCAGCTCGGGAGCGCACACCAGGATCTCGAGCAGGATCTTGAACCCCGTGGGCCTGAACTGGATGCCCGAGATGGCGTCGTTGCGCACCAGGAAGAACCCCGCCATCGGATCGCTTGTCTTGCGCGCCTCCTTGAAGAGGACCTGGGCCAGGTACTTGCTGCCCACGGAGACCCCACGGCGCAGCGGCCCCGGGAGTCCTGTGTAGCTGCCGCCCGGCGCGTAGCGGCTCGCCACCACGACGTCGGCGTCCGAGCCTGTCGCCAGGTCCAGCATCTCGCGCACCTTCTCCGGGGGGTGCTGGAGGTCCGCGTCCATCACGCAGGTGTACTCGCTCATCCCCGCGAACGCCTCTAAGCCGGTCGCCACCGCCGTGGAGAGGCCGCCGTCCCGCTCGGGATCTTTGCGGTGGATGAGAGTGATACGCTTGTCTTCCTCGCCCAGATCCCGTATCACCTCGGTCGTCTCGTCTGTGGAGTCGTCGACGAATACCACCCTGTATTCGAGGCCCGAGAGGCTCTCGCGCAGCTCGCGCACCAGCACGGGGATGTTGGCCGCCTCGTTGCGGGTCGGGACCACCAGCGTCAGCAGCGTCTTGCGCGGGGCGTCGCCCGCGTCCCGCCTGCCGACCCACGCTCGCTCTCCCGCTTCCATGACCGCTCTAGGCTAGCATATCGGACGAAAGCGCCCAGAAGCGAGGTAAACTGATCCGATGCACCATCTTCCAGCCAGGAGGTTCTGATGGAGAGCGGCGACACGGAGCGGGCCCACGTCTACATCTCGGGAAGTGTGCAGGGTGTCTTTTTCCGCGACTCCGCTAGGCAGCAGGCGGAGCAGCTCGGCCTGGCAGGCTGGGTGAAGAACCTGCCCGACGGCCGGGTCGAAGCGCTCCTCGAGGGGCCGCCGGGGAAGGTCCGGGAGATGATCCGCTGGTGCGAGGCGGGCCCGCCGCACGCCACCGTCGAGGATGTCGACGCCGAGTTCGAGACGCCCGGCGAAGACCTCAAAGGCTTCGAGGTGCGGTGAGCAACCCCATCCCCGAAGACCTGCGGCGAAGGATAGAGGACTACGGCGCGAGCGTTGCTGGAAGCCGCGAGATAGATTACGGCACCCAGTACTACCTGGAGCGAGGCCAAGAATCGGTGCGCCTGAACGTGTACACGACTGGCAAGGTTGCGATCCAGGGCAAGAGCTCTAGGCTCAAGGAGATGTTGGAGTGCTGGAAGGAGACGCGGGAAGGGGGGAGAAGGAGAGGCGGAGTGGCGCGACCAGTCGGAGCCACGCCGAGGCTGGGTATAGACGAGGCGGGCAAAGGCGACTACTTCGGACCGCTAGTCGTTGCGGGGGCGCGGATACCGGACGCGGAGGTCGAAGCGAGGCTGATTGAGATCGGCGTCCGCGACTCGAAGCTCCTGAAGAGCGACGAGAGTACGCGCCGGATCTCGTCCCGCTTGCTGGATCTGCTCGGAGCGGAGAACGTCTACATCGTGGCGCTCTCTCCGCCAGAGTACGAGGCTCGCAGAAAAGCAGCCGGCAACGTCAACCGCCTGCTGGCGGAGACAGACGCCGGGATCATTGAGAAGCTCAAAGATGACGTCCGGGTCGTAGTGGTAGACGAGTTCGCCCGGGATACTCGAGCTTGCCTGGAACCGGTCATGCCGAAAGGGGTCGAGCTCGAGGTGAGGCCGAGGGCCGAGGACGACGTGGCGGTGGCGGCTGCTTCGGTGCTGGCGAGGGCGCGGTTTCTGGAGGAGCTCGGGCGGCTCTCCGGGTGGGCTGGCTTCGAGCTTCCGAAAGGGGCGACACACGTGCTCGATGCCGGCAGGCGGGTCTTCCGAGAACATGGCAGGGCCGGCCTGGATGAGGTAGCGAAGACGAGCTTTCGGACCACGGAGCAGATAGCAGGAGGCACATCTTGATAGATCTTCGCAGCGACACCGTGACCCGGCCCACCGAAGGGATGCGGCGGGCGATGTCCGAGGCGCCTCTGGGTGACGACGTCTTCGGGGAGGACCCCACGATCAACCGCCTCGAGGAGTACGTGGCGGATCTCCTCGGCAAGGAGGCAGCCCTGTACGCGCCGTCTGGCACGATGACCAACCAGATCGGGGTGTTCGTCAACACCGGCCGCGGCGACGAGGTGCTCCTGCACGAGGGCGCCCACGTCTTCATCTTCGAGGCGGGGGCCCCGGCCCTGCTCTCCAGCGTACAGGTGAGGACCCTCCCGGGCGAACGGGGCGTGATCTCGCCCGAGACCCTGCGGGGCGCCGTGCGGCCCGAGGACGTCCACTTCCCGAGGTCGAAGCTGCTATGCCTGGAGAACACCCACAACACCACAGGCGGCAGGGTCTACCCGCTGGAGGACCTCGCGGCGGTCGCGGCCGAGGCGAGGAAGCTGGGGCTCAACGTCCATCTTGACGGGGCCAGGCTCTTCAACGCGCAGGCGGCCACGGGCACCCTGGCCCGCGAGTGGTGCCAGCACGCCGACACGGTCTCGGTCTGCTCGTCCAAGGGGTTGGGAGCGCCGGTGGGGTCGCTGCTCGCCGGTGACGCACAGACCATCGGGGAGGCGAGGCGGGCGCGCAAGGCGTTCGGCGGCGGGATGAGGCAGGCAGGTGTGATCGCCGCTGGCTCCCTCTACGCCTTCGAGCACCACGTAGACAGGCTCGCCGAGGACCACGAGCGGGCGAAGAAGCTCGCCGACGGGTTGAGCGACGCCGGTTACGACGTCCAGCCCCCCGAGACCAACATCGTGCTCGTCGAGGTCGGAGCGCCGGACCGTTTCCTCGAGGCGCTCGCCCGCGAGGGGGTGCTCGCCACGCCGATGACCGGAGGCACCGTGCGCTTCTGTACGCATCTGGACGTCGGGGACGCCGGGATAGAGGCGGCGATCGAGGCCGCATCCAGGATCACCTCCGATATCCTCCAGCGTTGAGGATAGTGAGCGTCGAGCCGGCGCGAGGGGCAGAGCTAGCCGAACCTTTGAAGCTCCTCGAAGAATTCCTCAGGGACGGCGAGCCCGTACCCGAAAGCTTCGCACGGCGGCTCCGCGAGGGTGTGGAGAGAGGAGATCTCGAGGTGCTGGCGGCCCGCGCGGAGGGTCGCGTGGTCGCCGTCGCCGTTCTCGCCTACCGTCTCAGCATCTCGGCCGCCGGGCTGTTCGCCAGCATCGAGGACCTCTACGTCGAGCCCGCCGCGAGGCGCGGGGGCGTCGGCCGGGCGCTTCTCGAGGCGGTGGAAGAGCGCTGCGTGGCGCGCGGCGTCTCATACGTCGAGGCGCAGGTGGAGGGCGAAGATGCCGCCGCGTTCTACGCGGGGCCCGGCTACGAAGAAGAGCCCGGTGTTCGAGTGTTCTCCCGGTCTTACGTTCTTCTCGACCCGGAAGCTTAGATCACGTCTCTAAACCATCCATCGGCGTCTGGTTCCTGGCCGGTAACCATGCGCGGCTGGTAGTGCTGGGCGAAGACCTGACCGACGAGCTCTCTGCGGCTGCGCACCCCTACCTTGTCGAAGATGGACTTGAAGTGATCTCGCACGGTGTTTGGCGTGATGTGCAGCTCCCCTGAGACCTCGGCGGTGGAGAGCCCGCGCAGCACGAGCTTCGTTATCTCAGCCTCTCGCTTGGTCAGGCCATAAGCTTCGACGATGAGAGGCGCGATCTCCGCCGGCCGTGCTTCCTCGAGGATGACGGCTATTTGACCCTCGGTTCCAGGGGCCCGTAACCTTGAAGCGTGCAGCACCAGCCACCGCCCCGAGGCGGTTCTGAGTCGTACCCTCGGCATAAGATCGGGTGGCGCGTAACCACCACGCTCGAGTGCAAGCAACCGCGCGGCGACGGCGTATACCGCGTCGGGGAGCTCGAGTGAGCTTGGCCAAGCGCTCTCTGGTACCTCCGCGAGCCACGATTCGGCCGCGGGCGTGATCGCGGCCAGCGAGAGATCGTCCTCAAGCAACACCAGTCCCGGCCCCTCCGGCTGGAAAGTGGTAGCTCGCGCATCGCCTATCAGCAGGGCGGTTCGCAAACCCTCGGCCAGGTGCGGGGTGAGCTTTGCCAGGAAGGCCGCCTCTGCGGGCGTGAAGTTGGGGCTCGCGCGCTCGCGGTGCAAACACATGAAGCCCCAGCACTTCGAGCCCACCACGAGGGCCGCTCTCAACTCGTCGCCCAGGTCCATCGGGGCGAGGATCTCCCTGTAGCGCGGGCTGCTGGCGAGCTCGCCACTCGTCGCTATGCCCAGGCTGTCCACCGGAGAGCCTCCCCTCGCCAGGTGGGCGAACTTCACGGAATCGTCCTCCAGGAATTCGTTCTCGAGGAATTGGGCTGTAGCCTGTGTCAGGACGTCGTCGAGTACGGCTCCCGTGAACAGCAGCGTAGCCGGGTCGGCCGTAGCGAAGAATGTAGCGTCTACCGGGATTACCTTCCGGAGGCTCTTGACACTCTCGACCCTGAACGTCTTCGAGTCCAGACCAGCATGGCAGAGGCGGATGATCTCTTGCCTGATGCGTTCCGCTGACCTGCTGTTCATGGTCCAGGCAGTATACAAGTAACCGGAGTTTCAAAAAATCCCACAATTGTGGGATTACCTTCGCGCACCACCTGCACTACCGTCGAGGTAACGAGATACAGGCTATAGGAAAGGAGATCTCGACATGTCGGCGGAAGAGAACAAGGCGCTGGTCAGGCGTTTCGTGGAGGAGTTCTGGAACGAAGGAAAACTGAGTGCTGCAGACGAGCTGATGGCAGAGGACGCCGAGATCTACATGCCCACAGGAGAGATACTCAGTCTCGATGAGCTGAAGAGTTTCGCCGCCACGTGGCGCGGATCATTCCCCGACTGGCATTCCACCTTCGAGGATCTTATTGCGGAAAGGGACAGGGTGGCCGAACGGTGGACCGGTCGGGGCACACACCTGGGCGAGTTGTGGGGCATACCTCCCACCGGCAAGCACGTTGAGGGGCCAGGAAGCGTCTTCTACCGGATCATCGGAGGGAAGATCGTGGAGTTCCGGGGACAATTCGACATGATGGGCCTGATGCAGCAGTTGGGCGCCATAGCTTCACCGCAGCAAGCCGGGGCTTGATCCGTGAATCGGGACCCCTTCGGGATGCGAACACCGGAGGAGGCGTCCCCAATAACTTCTGCAACGCGGATCCGGAACCGGCGCGGGTCACACAACGTTCTTCATAGAGCGGATGCTGGGGATCATGGAGATGCAGGGTGTGCAGCGACGGTAGCCGGCTCCATGGGCAGGCCTACGTAGTTCTCCGCCAGGGAGGTCGAGGCGGCCCGGGAAGAGGTCACGTAGTCGAGCTCGGCGATCTGGAGCCGGTGCCGGAAGCGGTCGTTCTCCTCGAAGCGGTGCAGCATGGATGTCATCCACCAGGAGAATCGCTGGGCCTTCCACACGCGCCTGAGGCAGGTGTCCGAGTAGCCTTCGAGCAGGTCTGTGCGGCCTGAGGAGTAGAACTCTGCGAGCGCCCGGGAGAGGACGCGGACGTCGGCTACGGCCAGGTTCATTCCCTTGGCGCCGGTCGGCGGGACGATGTGGGCGGCGTCCCCTGCGAGGAAGAGCCGGCCGTACCGCATAGGCTCGACCACGAAGCTGCGCATCTGGACGATGCCCTTCTGGGTGATCTTGCCTTCGGCGAGCGTCCAGCCGTTTTCGTTGGCGAGCCGGGCGTGGAGCTCGTCCCAGATCCTCTCGTCAGGCCAGTTGGCGACCTCGTCGTTCGGGTCGCACTGGAAGTAGAGGCGCTGAATCTCGGGGGAGCGCGTGCTCACCAGCGCGAAGCCGCGCTCGTGGAGCGTGTAGATCAGCTCTTCGGTCGAGCGCGGCGCCTCGACGAGGATGCCGAACCAGCCGAAGGGATATGTCCGCTCGTACTCGGTGCGCGCCTGGGCAGGGATCGAGGGCCGGCACACCCCGTGGAAGCCGTCGCACCCGGCGACGAAGTCGCACGAGAGGACGTGATCCTCACCGTCTCTGCGGTAGGTCACCTGCGGCTCTTCGGAGTCGAGGTCCTCGAGGTCCTCGAGGTCGAAGCCCTCGGCCTCGAAGATCACCTCTCCGCCGGCTTCGAGCCGGGCGCGGACGAGGTCCTTGACCACCTCGTGCTGGCCGTACAGCGTGATCGCGCGCCCTCCGGTGAGACCCCTCAGGTCGATCCTGTGCCGGCGGCCGTCAAACTGGAGGTTCACGCCGTGGTGGACGGCGCCTTGCTCTTGCATCCGGTCTCCTACGCCCGTCTCGATCAGGAGGTCTACGGTGCCCTGCTCCAGGACGCCGGCACGGATCTCCGCCTCCAGCGCCTCGCGGCTGCGGCGCTCGAGCACGACCGAGTCGATCCCCTCCAGGTGCAGGAGGTGCGAGAGCAGGAGCCCCGCCGGCCCACCCCCGACTATCCCTACCCGTGTGCGCATCACCCCTCGCCTTCCTTCCGGAATCGTATACTTTGATCTCTCCCCCTTATCCTGCGGGCGTCCATTCTTTTCAGAGAAGCGGGCGCGCAGAAAAAAGGCTGACCCGTACTTGCCCTATCCACCGGAAGGTTCTATCCACAGTGGTGGACCAGGATCTACGCGACCTTCGATGCGGCGTCCTTCCCCGTCTTGTCCTTCCTCCGCTTGCTATTCTGGCTGCTATGGTGCCGCCGCGCAAATGCCGATCAGATGTGCCAGGTATACGCGCAAGATCTAGGGCCGCCCTGAAGGAGGCTCTGTAACACTTCGGGCCTTGCTCAGCACTCAGGTGCTCGCTATCTCACCTGGCAAATGTCAACTAGAGCATACGTCTCTAGTAAATTTGCTCTATGAATGCCTCAGTAAAGTGCCCTATGTTTCAAATGCAAGAGTGCCTCGTTCGAGACCGAATGCACGAAAAGCGCCCTGTATCGGATAGACTGCGGTTTCGCAGGGGTTTGCGAGCGAAGGATGAGGTGAGAGTGGATGATCAGCGGTAAGACGCGGCTGCTCGCCCTGATCGGGCACCCCGTCGAGCATAGCCTGAGCCCGGCTATGCACAACGCCTCCTTCGCAGCCGACGGTCTGGACTACGTCTACGTTGCCCTCGACGTGAAGCCGGATGACCTGTCCCTGGCGGTGAGGGGAGCGGCGGCCCTGGGGCTCCGGGGCTTCAACGTCACCATGCCCCACAAGCGGGCGATACTCCCGCTGCTTGACGGCGTGGACGAAGGAGCCCGGCTCTCCGGAGCCGTGAACACCGTGGTAGTCGAGGACTCGACGCTACGCGGCTACAACACCGACGGCGGCGGCCTCGTGGAAGCTTGCCGGGAAGCGGGCATAGACCTGGCGGGCAGGCGGGTTCTGCTCCTGGGTGCCGGAGGAGCGGCGGCCGCCATCGCCCTCGCATTCGGCGGGGAGGGCATAGGAGAGCTGCGCATCGCCAACCGGAGCGTAGAACACGCTATAGAGCTGCGGGACAAGCTATGCGGGGCGGGCTCGAAGCAGGCCGAGGTATACCCTCCCGACGCGCTGGACCAGGCGGCCCGCGAGGTAGAGGTTATCGTGAACGCAACGCCACTGGGGATGGAAGATGGCGACCCTCTACCTATACCAGTAGAACATCTGGACGAGGCCAGGGTGGTCTGCGACGCGGTGTACCGTCCCGGCAGGGATACCTGCCTGATCCGGAAAGCCCGCGAACGAGGCGCCAGGGTCGTCACCGGCGAGCGTATGCTGCTATACCAGGGAGTGCTGGCGCAGCAACTCTGGACCGGGCGCGAACCCAACGTCAGGGCAATGGACGGCGCGCTCGCCTGAGCGCAGGCTATGTCGGTACGTCCCGGTCTTCGCCCGAGCGGCTTTTCACGAGCTGTATGAGCCGCTGCCTGAGGCCCGATTCGAGGGACCGCAACATCCCGGAGGTCGAGCCGCAGATCACCATACCGGCCGGGATCGCGACGGCCAGCACGGGGGTTCCCGTCTCTTCGTGGTACATGTAGCCCGCTTCGCCCCTGCCCTGGGCCGTCAGGATGTTCCCGAGAGAATCGGCGGCGAGCGAGGGCCACTCGAACGGAACGACCCTGGCGAACGTGAGGTACTCGGCGAACTCGAATGGTTTGGGCAGCTGAGTGCTCGCGTGCCTGGTTTCTTCCTCGAAGCCCTGGTCGAACCGGCGGAGGAAATCCTCGACGCCCTCGGAGACCAGCAACGCGGCCAGGCTTCGGGCTACGCCGCCGAACGGAACGTCCGCGATGCGCAGCAGCCCTATCTCTTCCAGGGGGCCTTCGGAGCCCTGGAAGAGATAGGAGCCGCCCCCGAGCGAGCGGGCCGGTACCGTTACAAAGTGGGCGGAGAGATCTGATGCAGTGTCCGCGATCGTCGTCTCATGTATCTGAGCCACGTTGCGGGCCGTTTCGAAACCGTGCCAGTGCTCCATACCCGGTGAGTATCTCCTATCCGCGTGCCGCGCACTATATCGTGATGGTATATCCGGGACGTTCAATTGGCATTGGACATATTGCGCTATAGCGACCAGAATAGCTTGCGGGGCAAGGAGGAGCAACAGAGGTCGGGGCGTTTGGTGAAAATGTGCAATCCTGCGGAGAGGCGGGACCCGGGCTCTTTGCGCTCCCCGCTCGTGCGCCGCATTTGAGGACATAGGAGGAGACGAGGATGTGGGTAAGGATTCGATGTGGCTGAGTTAATAGAACTACGGGAGGCGGTCGCCGGGCTGGTGCAGAGTGGTGACTCGGTCGCCCTGGAAGGGTTTACGCACCTCATACCGACCGCCGCTGCGCACGAGATCATCCGCCAGGAGAGGCGGGATCTCACCCTGATCCGGATGACGCCGGACCTGATCTACGACCAGATGATCGGGATGGGCTGCGCAAGGAAGCTCGTCTTCTCGTGGGGCGGCAACCCCGGCATCGGCTCCCTCCACCGCTTCAGAGATGCAGTCGAGCACGGTTGGCCCGTGCCCCTCGAAATCGAGGAGCACAGTCACGCAGGCATGGCGAACCGCTACGTCTCTGGCGCCTCCAACCTCCCGTTCGCCGTGCTGCGCGGCTACGTCGGCACGGACCTGCCCAAGGTAACCCCGACGATAGCGCCCATCACGTGCCCGTTCACCGGGGAGAAGTTGATGGCGGTGCCGGCCTTGAGGCCGGACGTGGCGGTGATCCACGCCCAGCAGACCGACCGCCGGGGGAACGTGGCGATCTGGGGTATCGTGGGCATCCAGAAGGAGGCGGTGATGTCCGCCACGAAGGTCATCGTGACGGTCGAGGAGATCGTGGACGAGCTCGAGCCTCACCCCTTCCAGGTAGTTTTGCCGTCCGTGGTCATAGATGCGATCTCGGTGGTGCCCTTTGGAGCCCACCCCTCCTACGCCGACGGCTACTACGCCCGCGACAACGCCTTCTACGAGGCGTGGGACCCGATCGGGCGCGACCGCGAGGCGTTCCGGGAGTGGATGGAGCGCCACGTCCTCGGCACCGGAGAGTGGGGCGAGTATCTGGAGACCCTCCGAGAAGAGGAGCTGATCAGAGAATGAGCGTCCGAGCGTCTGCCACGGAGGGAGATTACACGACAGACGAGATGATGACGGTAGCCGCCTCGCGCGAGCTCGGCGACGGAACGGTCTGCTTCGTCGGGATCGGGCTGCCGAGCGAGGCTGCGAACCTGGCCCGGGCGACGCACGCGCCAGGGTGCTTCCTGATCTACGAGTCAGGAACCCTTGGCGCCAAGCCTGACGTGCTGCCCCTCTCCATCGGAGACGGGGTGCTCGCTGAGCACGCCGATTCGGTAGTCCCGATACCGGAGGTCTTTAACTACTGGCTGCAGGCGGGAAGGGTGGACGTCGGCTTCCTCGGGGCGGCCCAGATAGATCGCTACGGGAACATCAACACCACCGTCGTCGGCTCCTACGACGACCCGAAGGTGCGCCTGCCAGGGGCTGGCGGTGCGCCCGAGATCGCCGCCTCCGCGAAAGAGGTGATCATCATGCTCCGCCACAACAGGCGCGCTTTCGTCGAAGAGCTCTCATTCGTCACCTCGGTCGGGCACGGAAAGGGTGGGGACTCCCGCAAGGATCTCGGCTACGCGGGTGCCGGGCCGACGGTCGTGATCACCGACCTCGGTGTCCTGAGACCCGACCCCGAGACGAAGGAGTTGACCCTGGCCGCCCTGCACCCGGGCGCGACCGTGGAGCAGGCCCGGGAGGCGACGGATTGGGAGTTGCGGGTCGCAGAAGATCCGGGAACCACCGACCCGCCGACGGACGAGGAACTCGCCGTGTTGCGCGACCTGCTCGCGAGGACCGAGGCGGCCAGGAGAGGGATGGGATGAGACCCGCGACCGAAAGGAGAGCTTGAATCCCATGTCTTACGGAGGAACGAACGAGGCGTGGATCGTCGGCGCGATTCGAACTCCCATAGGCCGCCACGGCGGCGCTTTGAGCTCCGTGCGTCCTGACGATCTCGGCGCGGTCGCCCTCGAAGCCCTCATGGAGCGCACCGGTGTTCCCCCTGAAGAAGTCGAGGACGTCTACTTCGGCTGCGCCAACCAGGCAGGCGAGGATAACCGCAACGTGGCACGCATGTCGCTACTCCTTGCGGGCTTCCCCGAGAGCGTCTCAGGTGCTACCGTAAATAGGCTGTGCGGCTCTGGCCTTGAGGCTGTGGCTAACGCCGCCAGAGCCGTGATGCTTGGAGAGGCTGAGGTCTACATAGGAGGCGGGGTGGAGTCCATGAGCCGCGCCCCCTGGGCTATGCCGAAACCGGAGCGCGCCTTCCCCACAGGGCATACGACCGTCTACGACACCACTCTGGGATGGCGCTTTGTCAACCCCAAGATGGAAAAGATGGGTCACACCGACTCCCTTGGCATGACCGCCGAGAACCTCGCTGAGGAGCGCTACCACGTGAGCTCAGAGGAGCAGAGGCCTGAAGAGCTGGCCAAAACCTACGACATCTCCCGCGAGAAGCAGGACCGCTTCGCGCTCTCGAGCCACCAGAAGGCCGTTGTAGCGATGGACGAGAAGCGCTTCAGGGAGGAGATCGTGCCGCTCACGCTCAAAGGGCGCAAGGGCGATACGCTGGTCGAGGCCGACGAGGGCCCCAGGCGCGACACGACCTTCGAGAAGCTCGCCAAGCTCAAGCCCGCTTTCAAGGAGGACGGCAGCGTCACAGCTGGCAACTCCAGCTCTTTGAACGACGGAGCCGCGGCTGTGATGGTAGTCTCGAAGGACTACGCCGAGAGGCACGCACTGGAACCGATGGCGAAGATCAGGAGCATAGCAGTGGCAGGGGTGGCTCCGAGGGTTATGGGCATAGGGCCTGTGCCTGCGACGGAGAAGGCTCTGAGGCGGGCAGGCATCACGCTGGAGGAGGTGGGGCTCATAGAGCTAAACGAGGCGTTTGCGGCACAGTCTTTAGCGGTCTTATACGAGTGGGGGATGGACCCCGAGGACGAGAGGTTGAACCCCAACGGCGGAGCGATAGCGCTTGGGCACCCTTTAGGGGCCTCTGGGGCCAGGATACTGACAACGCTGGTGCATGAGATGGGGCGGCGTCCCGACGTGGGGTACGGACTGGCAACGATGTGCATCGGGGTGGGGCAGGGCATCGCGATGGTTGTGAGAGGCCTGAGAGGAGAAAGCGGCACGTGGGGCGGAGATCCAGCAGTACCCGCGGGTACCGGCGGGACGGCGCCGGGGTACATCCGCCATACCTGTACCCCGACTACAAGGCGACACGCCTGCGGGCGCCCGAGAAGCCGCTCATGATCCTGCCGCAAAGCCTCACGGAGATCACCGGTCCGGCCTACGGACACGAGAAGGTCGGCGCGCTGGATCACGACCTGACACGCCAGTTCGAGGGCGAGCCGTTGGGGGAGAGGATCATCGTGCACGGACGCGTGCTCGACGGCGACGGACGGCCGGTAAGGAACAGCCTCGTCGAGATCTGGCAGGCCAACGCCGCCGGCCGTTACACCCACCAGGGCGACGGGCACCCTGCGCCGCTGGACCCCAACTTCGGCGGCGCGGGCAGGTGCCTGACCGACGACGAGGGCCGCTACAGGTTCGTCACCATAAAGCCCGGCGCCTATCCATGGGGCAACCACCGCAACGCCTGGCGGCCGGCCCACATCCACTTTTCTCTGTTCGGGCCGGCCTTCGCCACGAGGCTCATCACCCAGATGTACTTTCCGGGCGACCCACTGTTCGGGCAGGACCCGATCTTCAACTCGGTGCGCGACCCCGAAGCGAGGCAGCGTATGATCTCGGCCTTCGACCTGGAGACTACCGAGCCGGAGTGGGCGCTCGCTTACCGCTTCGACATCGTACTGCGCGGCCGCGACGCGACCCCGATGGAGCACTAGCGATGGCGTTGCCTCCAACCCCCTCTCAAACTATCGGTCCCTTCTACCACTTCGCCCTGCCCTTCCCCGGAGGCGAGCGCCTCGTCGAGCCCGACGACCCGGACGCGGTGCACATCGCCGGCACCGTCTACGACGGAGCAGGCGAGCCCGTCACGGACGCGATGGTGGAGGTCTGGCAGGCCAACCGCTCCGGCCGCTACGCGCACCCGGAAGACGACCGCGACGACCTGCCGCTCGAGGAAGGCTTCACCGGCTTCGGCCGCTGCCCGACGGGCGGCGATGGCCGCTACGAGTTCGTGACGGTCAAGCCGGGCGTCGTGCCAGGCCCCGGCGGGCGTCTCCAGGCGCCGCACATAGACGTCCTGATCTTCGCCCGCGGTCTGCTCAGGCAGCTCGTCACCAGGATCTACTTCCCCGACGAAGAGGCGGCCAACGCATCAGACCCGCTGCTCTCGTCCATCGAAGACCCGGCGGCGCGCTCGACGCTCGTCGCCCGCCAGGTGGACGGCGCGCTCGAGTTCGACATCTACCTCCAGGGCGACGACCAGACCGCGTTCTTCGATGTCTGAGGACCTCTTCGGCCCGATCTTCGTCCCGGACAGGTTTCGGGAGGCCGTCTCCGGCAGCGCCTGGCTGCAGGCTATGCTCGACATGGAGGGCGCGCTGGCCGTCGCGCAGGCGCGGGCAGGTCTCATCCCCGATGAGGCCGCGAAAACTATCGTCTCCCGCCTCGACGCGGCGCTCTTCGATCCGGAGGAGATCGGTCACCAGGGCCGCGCTGCGGGTAACCCCGTACCGCCGCTCGTGCGCTCTCTCACTACGGCCGTCTCGGAGGTGTCCGAAGACGCAGCCCGCTACGTCCACAAGGGGGCGACGAGCCAGGATGTAACCGACACCGCCATGATGCTCGTCGCGAAACGCGCCCTCGGCCTGATCCTCGCCGAGTTGGATGGGATCTCATCGGCCTGCGCCCGGCTCGCCGAGTCCCACAGGGACACCATAATGGCAGGCCGGACGCTCCTCCAGCAGGCGCTGCCGACGACCTTCGGCCTCAAGGCGGCGGGCTGGCTCGTCTCGGTGCTGGAGGCCAGGAGACAGCTACTCGACGTCCGCTCGTCGCGCCTCGCCGCGCAGCTGGGCGGAGCGGTCGGGACGCTGGCCTCGCTCGGTCCGAACGGAACGAAGGTCTTGAGCGAGTTCGCGCGGGAGCTGGACCTCGCCGAGCCCGTGATGCCGTGGCACACCGACCGGGCGCGGGTCGCGGAGGTCGGAGGCGCTCTCTCGCTCGCCGCGGGCGTTCTCGGTAAGATCTCGCTCGACGTGATACTGCTGTCCCAGACGGAGGTCGGGGAGGTCGCGGAGCCGTCTGACGGCGGGCGCGGCGGCTCCTCGACGCTGCCCCACAAGCGAAACCCCATCCTCTCCGTGACCGCGGCCGCGAGCGCCAGCCGGGTCGTAGACCTCTCGCGTACGCTCCAGGCAGCGATGATAGCGGAGCACGAGCGGGCCGCGGGCGCGTGGCACTCCGAGTGGGAGGCTCTCTCCGGCGCGCTCGCTCTGACCGGCGGAGCCGCCGCCGCCGTCCGCGAGGTGACGGAGGGGTTGCAGATCCATCCCGAGAAGATGCGAGAGAACCTGGACGCGACAGGGGGTCTGCTCCTCGCCGAGAACGTAACCACGGGCGCCGCGGAGCGCCTCGGACGGCTGAAGGCGCACGACGTCGTGCGCGCTGTGGCGCGGCGGGCCGCCGATGGCCGGAGGTCGTTTCGCGGGGAGCTTCTGGGAGACGATGAGGTCCGCGAGGTCCTCTCCGAGGAGGAGATCGACGCCGCGCTCGACCCGGCTGGCTATCTCGGATCGGCGGGGACCTTCGTAGACCGGGCTCTCGCCCTGTACCGTAAGGAGGAATCGGTATGACAGAGCAGATCACCGTCGAGCTGCACCACGTGCTCGAAGGTCCGGAGGACGCGCCCGTGCTCGTAATGGCGAACTCCCTGGGTACCACGCTGCGCATGTGGGACGATCAGGCGCCGGAGCTGCGCGGGAGTTTTCGCCTGCTGCGCTACGACCATCGCGGGCACGGGGGATCGCCGGTCCCGCCGGGGCTCTACGAGATCGAAGACCTCGGTCGGGATGCCCTGGCGCTGTTCGACCGGCTGGGGATCGAGCGCTTCTCCTTCTGCGGGCTCTCGATCGGGGGTATGGTCGGCATGTGGCTGGCCAGCGAGGCCCCGGAGCGCGTCGAGCGCCTGGTGCTCTGCTGCACCTCGGCCCTGCTCGGCCCGAGAGAGCTCTGGGACGAGCGCATACGGGTCGCCACGGGGCAGGGCATGGACGCCCTCGTGGACAGCGTTATCGTGCGCTGGTTCACCCCGGAGTTCTTCTCCAGCAATCCCGAGGCCGTGGAGAAGGCGGCCCGCATGCTGCGTGAGACGAACCCCGAGGGCTACGCCGGTTGCAGCGCGGCGATCCGGGACATGGACCTGCGGAGCAGGCTCTCCGCGATAACGGCCCCGACGCTGGTCATCGCGGGCTCCGAGGACCCCGCGACCCCGCCCGAGCACGGCGAGCTCATCCGCGACTCCATCCCAGGCTCGGATTTCGAGGTGGTGCAGGACGCCTCTCACCTCGCGAACATAGAGCGGCCCGAGGTCGTTACGCGCGCGATCCTCGAGCACCTGGCGCCGGTCGTGAGGCAGGGGAAATGACACCGGACGATCCTCTCTACGAGCGTGGGATGCGGGTACGGCGGGAGGTGCTGGGCGACGACTATGTGGACGCCGCACTCGAGCGCGCGACGGGCTTCACCACCGACTTCCAGGACCTCATCACGCGCTACGCCTGGGGTGAGATCTGGTCCCGCCCGGGGCTGGACCGCAGGACGCGCAGTTGCATAACGTTGACGGCGCTGATGGCCCTGGGCAGGCTCGAGGAGCTTGAGTTGCACGTCCGCGCGGCGCTTCGCAACGGCTTGATGGAGGATGAGATCAAAGAGGTCATCCTGCACGGCGCGATCTACTGCGGGGTGCCTGCCGCCAACTCGGCATTCGCCGTCGCCCGGCGCGTTCTCGCCGAGCACGACGGTGGGATCTCGTAGCGAGGGCGCTTCGCGAAGCGCCCCTGCCATACGCCGGGTGCTTTAAAACTCCAGGACCTCGTAGACCGAGACCTCGCGGAAGCCAAGGTCCTCGTAGAACTTGCGGCCCCGTCCGTTCGCCGCCGCGACCTGGAGGGAGATGCCGTCGGCGCCCCTCTCCCTCGCCCATGCCTCGACGCTCTTCAGGAGCGCCCGGCCCATACCCCGGTTCCTGTACTCCGGCTCGACGAAGACGTCGTCCACGGAGGCCCAGGTTCTCTGGCGGAACGTCGGAGAGCCCTCCCGCAGCTCGCCCGAGATAAAGCCGATGGTTCGTCCATCTGACTCCGCGACGAAGAGGAAGGCGTGGCTGCCGCTGGTCAGGTCGGCGAGAAAGCGGCGCATCACCCGCTCGGCCCCTGGGGCGGTGGCGTAGATCCGGTCGTGACCGGTGTGCTCCTCGGCGCTCCGCATCCAGAGCCGGGCCGCCTCCGCCGCGTCCTCCCGGCGTCCTGGCCTGATGGTGAAGTCTCTTTCGTCAGACACCCCCAAATCCTAACCCATGCGCTATGATCCTGGACGTTACGAGAGGAGCCGGGCACGGAGCGCAGCGCCGCACAGGAGCAGAGGTTCTGGGAGGTGGACGCCGCCCGCGGGGTCGCCATCGCGATGATGGTCGTCTACCACCTGATGTACGACCTGGACTACTTCGGCGGCTACGACATCGAGGCCACCTCGGGGTTCTGGGCGCGCTTCGCGGACGCTACTGCTGGCACCTTCCTGTTCCTGGTCGGTGTCTCTCTGGCCATCAGCTACTCCAGGGCGAGCGCCACCCGGCCGGGCAGGAGCCTCTTCGGCAAGTACCTGCTAAGGGGGATCAGGATCCTCGCCTACGGGATGGCTCTGACCGTCGTGTTCCTCGTCTTCGGGATGGGCGTCGTCGCGTTCGGTATACTGCACCTGATAGGGGTGTCTATAATACTCGCTTACCCCCTCCTGAGGTACCGCTACGCGAACCTGTTTCTCGGCCTCTCCATTATCGCGGTCGGGGTTTACGTGAAGATCGAAGGCTTCTCCTCGGAGAGCCCGTGGCTGCTGCCTTTCGGCGTTGTGCCCGAGAACCTCGTCATGCCTGACTACAGGCCGCTGCTCCCCTGGTTCGGGGTCGTGCTCCTCGGCCTGTTTGCCGGGAACGTCCTCTACGGGAACGGCAAGAGGCCCGCGCTCTTCGCGGATAAGGCACCCGTAGCCGCGAAGCCTCTCCTCCCGCTCGGGAGGAACTCGCTGTTCATCTACCTGGTCCACCAGCCCATCCTCATTTTGCTGCTCGCCTCGCTCGGGGTGATACAGGTCGGTTTCCTCTAGAACCAGCCTGCGCTCGATGGCAACATCCCTCTGTAATTACCATTGCCCTTCCATTTTCCCCCGGCACCAGGGTACAGTTAAGCGCGTGTTTCTGAAGGCGAATGGGGAGGTGCGCCAGAGAGAAACGAAGCGTGACCGATGAGCTCGGCGGGACCGTTGAGGCTTACGGGGTAGGGGAACAACCGCAATCCAAGCGCCAGGACTCCGGCGTGGTTTTCAGGGGCCGGAGTTGACGAGGCAGACGTTCATCGAAGCATTCGGCGGGTGCGTCTCGGCCCTCGGGCGGTCGTCAGGGCGGCGACAAATCTCGGCGGCGACGCCGGGGACAAAACGCCGCTCACGCCCATAGATCTCCTCTCCCTTCACCCCTGCCAGCGGGACCTGCCCGTGGACGAATAGAAGAGAGGGAGGTGTGCCCGTGTGCGGCATAGTGGGTTACGTTGGCAAGGAGCGGTGCGTCGAGGTCCTCATGGATGGCCTCAAGCACCTCGAATACCGGGGCTACGACTCGGCTGGGCTGGCCTTGCAGCTAGACGGCCGGATAGAGACGATCAAGCAGGCCGGGCGTCTTGGCAGGCTGGCCGAGGCCCTCGGCGAACGCAACGGGGACCTCTCGGGGGCCTGGACCGGGGTGGGTCACACCCGCTGGGCGACGCACGGCCCTCCCAACGAGGTCAACGCCCATCCCCAGATCGGGGACGGTGTGGCGGTGGTCCACAACGGTATCATCGAGAACTTCGCGGAGCTCAAGCAGGAGTTGATAGGACGCGGTGTCGACTTCACTTCCGACACGGATACGGAGGTCATAGCGCACCTGCTCGCCGAAGGGATGGAGGATGGAGCGTCGCTGCGCGAGGCGCTCGCCGCTGCTCTGGCGCGCCTAGAGGGCTCGTTCGCGGTCGCGGCTCTGAGCGCGCGCGAGCCGGGCAAGGTCGTCGCCGCAAGAAACCAGAGCCCGCTGGTCGTGGGTCTGGGAGAGGATGAGAACTACCTGGCGAGCGCGGTTGGGGCCCTGCTCAGGCAGACCCAGGAGTTCCTGGTCGTCGAGAACGGCGAGATCGTCGAGGTCTCGGGCTCCGGAGTGGGTATCTTCACGCTCGCGGGAGAGCTCGTTTGCCGCGAGCCGTTCGAGGTGGACTGGGAGGCCGAGGACGTCGAGCTGGGCGGCTACGAGGACTACATGCTAAAGGAGATCCACGATCAGCCCACCGCCCTGCGCAACACCCTCTCTGGACGTCTTGACATCGACGGCGCCATCGACCTCTCGGAGCTCGATCTCGACCTTTCGAGCACCGAAAGGGTCGCGATCGTCGCCTGCGGCACCGCCTACCACGCGGGGCTGCTCGGCAAAGAGGCCATAGAGCGCCTCGCCCGGATCCCCGTCGAGGTCGCGGTGGCGAGCGAGTACCGCTACTCGAATCCCATGGGCGACGAGAAGACGCTCGTCGTAGCCATCTCCCAGAGCGGGGAGACGACCGACACTCTAGCCGCGGTGGAAGCGGCGCGGGGGTTTGGCGGACGAGTTCTCGCCGTGACCAACACGCAGGGCTCGCTCATAACGAGGGAGGCCGACGCCGTATTGCTCACCAGGGCCGGGCCCGAGATAGGGGTCGCGGCGACCAAGACGTTCACGGCCCAGATCTCGGCCCTTTACCTCCTCGCCCTCGGGCTCGCGCGACGAGAGGAGCGTCATCCCGGAGGCGGACCTTCTGGGGCTCGGTAGGGACCTCAGGCGGGCGCCGGAGAAGGTGGGGGAGGCGCTCGAGATCCTCGGGCCCCGGCTGGAGGAGGCCCTCGGTCTCTTCGCGGAGGCGCGCTGCGCTCTGTTCCTGGGACGCGGCGCTTCGTACCCGGTCGCCCTCGAAGGGGCGTTGAAGCTCAAGGAGATCTCCTACCTCCCTGCAGAGGGATACCCTGCCGGCGAGATGAAGCACGGCCCCATAGCCCTGGTGGACGGGCATTGTCCAGTCGTCGCCGTCCTGGGAGATGGCATCATGAGGGAGAAGACGCTCTCGAACGTAGAGGAGACGGTCGCGCGGGGAGCGAACGTGATCGCGGTCGCCCGCGAGGACGACAGGGCCGCCAGCCGGGTTGCTCGCGTATTGCTCCCGGTCCCCGAGGCGCCGGAGATCCTGGGCGCGTTCGTCTGTAGCGTGCCGTTGCAGCTCCTCGCCTACCGCTTCGCCAGGAGCCGGGGGCTCGACGTGGACAAGCCGCGCAACCTCGCCAAGAGCGTGACCGTAGAGTAAGAAATGGTGGTGGAGCGGGGAAGACGAATGATGGTTACCGGCGATTGCCATAGGTGCCTCCACGGTGGAAGGGACAGTATGATCCGCGACAGGGCGGCCTGCCGCGATGTCCTTGCGTTCTGTTAGGTCTCGTTAAGGAACGGTTAGGAGATCACGGTCGCCATTGACGCCCATCGGCTCGTCGCTTAGGTTGGGATGGGACGTGCGAGCGGCGACGGGGGAAACCTTGAGCAAAGCAGAAGCTGTGCAGGCGCAGATAGACGCGCTCCTCGCGTGGATAGACGAGCTGGGCGAGAACTTCGACGAAGAGCTTGGCCGCATAGTACCTTTCGACTACTCGGCATCGCTAACCGCCGCCATGGACCTCCACGGCATCGGCGACCCTCAGACGGCCTGGGCGGTGTTTTCGGAGAGGGCAGAGGCGTTGGCGGGCCTGCGCGACCGGCTACAGGACGCACGGATGGAGCTCCTGGAGCGCCGGTAGCTACCCGATAACCTCTAGCGCCCGCGGCTCGACGCGGAACGACATCGGCAGGGCGCCCCAGACCTCGCCGTCGAGCTGCACAGGCACCTCTGCGCCCGGAGCGCGGGCGCTCAACTCCCTGGCCCTGAAAGATTCCATCGAGCGGTCGAGGGGCCTCCTGGCCATGATGCGCCCGAAGATGTCGGGCCTGAGCAGGATGCTCGCGCGCCCGACCAGGACCGCCTCGAGCTCGCCGCTCGTTAGCAGATCCGGGCCGGAGACCCGGTAGTCCCCGCCGTAGTGGTGCGCGTTGGCGACGATGACGAACCGCGCGACGCGTGACCTCTCGCCGTTGATCACCTCCACGGGGGAAAGCTCCTGGGTGAAGAGCACCTTGAAGGCGGCGAGCGGGAAGGCGAGTCCCCGAAGGTAACGCTTCATCCGGGGCGTCACCGCGTGGACTACCTTCGCGTCGAAGCCTATACCGGCCATGCACGCGAACCGGCGCTCGACCCCCTCCCGGTTCGTGGCCACCCCGAGATCCACCCTCTTCCTCTCGCCGCGCAGGATGCGCTCGCAGGCCCGCTCGACGTCGAAGGGCAGCCCGAGCTCCCGAGCCAGCACGTTCGCCGTGCCGAGCGGCAGAATGCCCAGGGTGGCGTCCTTATGCAGGCCGTTTATGACCTCGTTTATCGTGCCGTCGCCCCCGGCGGCGACAACCAGGCGATCCCCTGCCAGAGCGGCGAGCTCGGTGGCGTGATCAGGGCGCTCGGTGTTCAGCACTTCTACCTCGAAGCCACCGGAGCGCAGGGTCTTCGCGCAGCGCTCGAGGTAGCCCTTGCTGCCTGCGCGCCCCGAGTTCGGGTTTCCGATTATGACAGCGTCGCCTCGCATCTCCCATACTATAAGCCCTTTTGTGAGCGGTGCATCTGCCGTACCATACCCCCCGTGGACGGTTTCGTGGTACCTGGGATAGGGGTCGACGTCGTTGACGTCGAGAGGATGAAGTTCGCGCTCGAGCGCACCCCCAGGATACGCCAGCGCCTCTTCACAGAAGATGAGATCGCTTACTGCGAGAAGTTCCGCTTCGCCGAGCGCCACTACGCAGGCCGCTGGGCCGCCAAGGAGGCGGTGACGAAAGCCCTGGGGTGCGGCCTGATCCAGTGGAACGGCGTCGAGGTGATGCGGCGCCCGCGGCAGGCACCCACCGTCCGTATCTTCGGCAAGATAGAGCGGTTCGCAGATATGGTGGGCGTCAGGCAGGAAGACCTGTTTATCTCCATAACCCACTCCGAGCTCTCCGCCGTCGCCGTCTGCGTCGTCCGCGGCATGCAATGAGGCTCTATACCGCCGAGGAGATGTCCCGCGCGGACCGGCGGGCGCAGGAGCTCGGAATCCCCGGTGGCGTACTCATGGAACGCGCAGGGGCCGGGATGGCCCGGGTCGCCCTGGAAATCTACGCGCCGGAGCGGGCGCTCGTGGTGGCCGGGGGCGGTAACAACGGCGGCGACGGCTTCGTCGTGGCCCGCGAGCTGTACCGGGCCGGAGTCGATGTCGCGGTACTGCCTACGAAGGACGAGTACGACGGAGATCCGGCCACGAACCTGGCGATACTGCGCAACCTCGGCGTGAGGTTCGTCGGAGCGGACGAGCTGGAGGCGGAGCTGGATGGGACGGACCTGGTCATAGACGCCCTGCTCGGGACGGGCTTCTCGGGGGAGGTGCGAGAGAGAGAGGCGCGTCTCATCGAGGGGATCAACGGCTCTTCTGCGCCCGTGCTCGCGGTGGACGTGCCCTCGGGGGTGGACGGGGCGACAGGTGAGGTTGAGGGGGCTGCCGTGCGGGCCGACTTCACGGTGTGCGCGCACGCGGTGAAGGTGGGGTGTGTGGTCTCCCCGGGCCGCGAGCACGCGGGCGAGGTCGCTGCCGTTGACATCGGCATTCCCCCCGAGGCCGACGTGGAGTCCTCGCTCGTGTGGACGGACGCGGACTCGCTCAGGGGAGAGATCCCGCGCACAGCCGAGCCCGCGCACAAGTACTCCGCGGGTGCTCTGCTCGTCGTCGCTGGCTCCCGCCACACGACCGGCGCCCCCGCGATGGTCGTCCGGGGCGCCGAGAGGACGGGTTGCGGAATAGTCTTCCTCGCGACCTCGGAGGGCGCGGCACCCTCGGTTGACCTCGAGCTCACGGAGGCGCTCGTCCACGGCGTGTCCGAGGGCGAAGAGGGGTACATGACCACCGCAGCGCTGGAGGCGATTCTGCAACTCGCCGGGAGGACATCGGCGCTCGTGGTCGGGCCGGGCATGGGCGTTGGGGATGAAGGTCGCCGGCTCGTGGAGGGGATCCTGCGCGAGGTCGAATCTCCGGTCCTCCTCGACGCCGACGCCCTCACGAACCTCGCCGGGACGGGGGCACTGGCGGGGAGGAGTGCCCCGACAGTGATCACACCCCACGCCGGAGAGCTCGGCCGTCTGCTTGGAAGCGGGGCGAAGGAGGTCTCCGCCCACAGGCTCCGCTCCGCACAGGAGGCAGCCCAAGCATACGGCTGCTGCGTGCTCCTGAAGGGCTCGGACACGCTGGTCGCAGAGGGCGAGACGGTCGCGGTCAACTCGACGGGGGACGTCGCGCTCGCGACCGCCGGGACGGGCGACGTCCTGTCCGGCGTGATCGGGGCTCTCCTCTCGCGCGGTATGGACGCCTGCGAGGCGGCGCGGGCCGGCGCGTGGGTCCACGGCCGGGCGGCCGAGATCTGGCTCGAGGAGACTAGCTGGCCCGCCGAGAGCATGATCGCTACGGATCTGCTCGATTACATCCCTGTGGCTCTGGGCGAGCTGCTTTGAGGTTCTCTTGACCTTCAGGTTGCTGTTCGTGGGCGACGTGGTCGGGCCTGCGGGGTGCTCGGCGGCCCTGGACCTCGTGCCGAAGCTGCGTGAAGAGTTGCAGCTCGACGCCGTCGTCGCCAACGCTGAGAACTCGGCCCCAAGCGGCAGGGGGATCACGACTGAGAGCGGCGCCGCCCTGCTCTCCGTGGCCGACTTCCTGACCCTTGGCAACCACGCGTTCGACGCGGATGGGTACGAGGAGTTCCTCGAGAGCGAGAAGATGGTGGCACGCCCGGCCAACTTCGGCGAGCGCCTCCCCGGCCAGGGCTGGGGCATCTTCGAGGTAGACGGCGTCAGCGTCGGTGTTACGAACGTGCTCGGGCTGGTCTTCGTGGACCGAACGCCGGTCTCGCCCTTCGTGGCAGCCGACAGAGCCGTCTCGGAGCTCGAGGCGCTGGGCGCTGACCTGGTGCTGGTTGACGCACACGCGGAGGCCACGAGCGAGAAGCAGGCGCTGGGCCATCACCTGGCGGGCAGGGCGCAGGCCGTGCTCGGTACGCACACGCACGTGCCCACTGCCGACGCGACGATACTGCCCGGTGGTACGGCGTACGCGACCGACGTGGGCATGACCGGCTGCGAGGAGAGCATCATCGGCTTCGATAGGGAAGGCTTCATCAGCCTGTTCCTGGGCGAGCGACGGAGGCTCCCGGTGGCGGAGCGGGGCCCGGTGAGCTTGAACGGCATGCTCGTCGACTTCGACGTCGAGGGGCGCCGGTCCACGGCGATCGAGCCGGTTCGCAGGACGTGGGTACCCTAGACGGCGCGCCTCGGGGGCGCGCCCGTTTACAATGAGGGGTGTGCCGTACGTCGTGGGACAATTCACCAGGGGGATCTCGTGAACCAGCAGGACATCAGGGAGTTGAGGGTAGGGGACATAATGCAGTGCCGACTGGCCCACGCTCGACCCCGAGCGAGACCGTCGAGGACGCGATCAAGCTCTTCGCCGAGTCGAACCTCTCGGGAGCCCCGGTCGTCGAAGGGGAGAGGCTGGTCGGGATACTCACCGAGGGAGACCTGATCTTCCAGGACGCCGACATCAAAGCTCCTGGCTTCCTCGACATCCTGGGGGGTCTCATCCCCCTGGGTAACTGGGACGAGTACAGGCAGGAGACGCTGAAGAGCGCCGGGGTGACCGTGGGCGAGGTCATGACGACGGATGTTCTGACGGTCACGCCCAGACACCTCCCTCGCCGAGGCGGCTACCATCATGGCCGAGAAGAGGATCAAGATCCTGCCCGTCGCCGCGGAGGGGAGGCTCCGCGGCGTCATCACCCGCATGGACATCCTGACCCTCCATGTCCTGAACCCCCGCCGGTAGCGCTCCTTGAGCGGCGTGGCCTCGGGCGTCCGCATCCCCAGCCGGACCTGGGCCGAGATAGACCTTGGCGCCGTGCGCCACAACGTCCGCGCCCTCAAACGCAGGGCCCGAGGAACTGCGCCTCATGGCCGTCGTGAAGGCCGACGCCTACGGCCACGGCGCTGTCCCTGTCTCCCGCGCCGCGCTCGAAGCCGGGGCAGACTCTCTAGCCGTCGTCACCGTCGAGGAGGGCGCCGAGCTGCGGCGCGCCGGGATTAGAGGCCCCGATACTGGTCTTCACCGATCTCCTGCCGGACAGGCTGCCGTCTCGCCGAGGAGCTTCGACTCACCGTCACGGCGCACTCGCTCGCGAGCGCGCGTCGCGTCGCCGCCCGCCCCGGCCTGGAAGCGCACCTGAAGGTAAACACGGGGATGAACCGCTGGGGCGTTGAGCCTCACCGAGGTGGGGGAGGCGCGCAGGATCCTGGGCTCCCAGCTCTCGGGCGTCTACACGCACCTGGCCTCGGCGGACTGCGACGAGGTCGCGACGCGGCGCCAGCTCTCCCTCTTCGACGCTGTGCTGGCCGCCCACCCTTTCGGCGGCGCGCTGGTGCACGCTGCGAACTCCGCCGGCACCCTCTGGCACCCCGATGCGCACTACGACTGCGTGCGTCCCGGCGTGGCTCTCTACGGCCTCCACCCTGCAGGCGATGAGGGAGACCCTTCCGCCGAAGGGCTGAGGCCTGCGATGGTCCTCAAGAGCTACGTCGCCGACATGCGGCGGCTGGAGGCGGGCGATGGGGTATCCTACGGGTTGACCTTCACGGCCGGCTCGACGACGTTCGCGGCGACGGTGCCTGTAGGGTACGCCGAGGGGTACAGGCGGGCGCTCTCGGGGCGGGCCGAGGCCCTCATCCGGGGCGAGCGGCGTCCCCTTCTGGGACGGGTCACGATGGACGCCTGCGTCTTCGAGGTGGACAGGACGGTCGAGGTCGGGGACGAGGTCGTGCTGCTCGGCGAGCAGGCCGGCGGACAGGCCGTGGGCGGGTGACGGCCGAGGAGACTCGGCGCGTGGGCCGGCACGATAAACTACGAGGTAACCACCGGGGTCAACCCCCGGCGCGTCGAGAGGAGCTACGAGGATGTTCGAGGACCTTAACTGGAAGTACGCCGCCAGGCGCGCGGCGGTGGTCATCGCGATCTACCTGGGCCTGCTCTACGTCCTGAGCATCGCTTTCCCCGAGAGCGGCTTCAGGCTGGACACCCAGGCGCAGATCCTCAGCCTCCTCGTGAACGCCGTCATGTTCTTCTTCATCTTTACCCTCGTCTACGCCTTAGTGGACCGCAGCCGCCGCCGGCGCCTGGCGAGAGACGACCCAGAAGAGCAAGCCGGGCAAGCCCACCGGCGAGGCCGAAGGGCCGTCCGGGCCGCTCAAGGGGCGACCCAACCCGAACACGAGCCGCAAGAAGGCCCGCCGGAAGCGGTAGCCTTTGGACCTCCGCGAGGCGCTCGGGCCGCCGCTCGACGTCGGAAGGCTCCTGGACGCCGTCCCCGAGCTCTCCCTCTCGAGGGGCGTCGAACAGAGCCCGTACCACCACCTCGACACCTTCGAGCACACCCTCGAGGTCGTGCGGGGCGTCGAGCGCGAGCTGGAGGAAGCCCGGCTAGGGGCCCGCGTCGCGGAAGACCGCGTCGAGGGGCTCCGCCTCGCCGCCGCGCTCCACGACGTCGCCAAGCCCGTTACGCGCGGCGAGGTCGAGGGCAGGGTGCTCTTCGTCTCCCACGACTCTCTGGGGGCCAGGCTCGTTCGCAGGATCTGCCGCCGGCTCGGGCTCTCCGCCTCCATCACGGACCTTGCGGCGACGCTCACCGCGCTCCACCTGAAGATAGGGTTCATGGAGAGCGATCGCACGGACTACACCCCGGGGAGGCTCGCCAGGGCCGCAGGTCCCTTCGGGGAGGAGCTCGCTGTCCTGAGCTGGGCCGACCGCCTCGCGGCCCAGGGTCCGCGCCTCAAGCCCGAGCACGTCGAGCGCCACCAGGCCCTATGCGCCCGGTTCCTGAAGACGAGCCGCGCGCTCGGCCCCCACCCTGATCCCGACTACGGAGCGCTCGCCGGGGGGCTGGCACCTGGTGGCCCGGCTCAACCCGCCGACGTCGGTTACGCCGCGAGCCGTCTGCGGCTCCTCGCGTCCCGCGGGACGGGCGGGGAGAGGGCGTTCGCGCGGGTCCCGCGGCTGCTCTGAGGCCGGCATCCTGGTAGAATCGCGGCCATCGGCAAACCGGCTCAGTGGATGCCGGGGGAGGCAAGGATTTGCGCATAAAACGGGCTAAGAGGGACCGTTGGATCCTGGGCGTCTGCGGCGGCATGGCCCACACCTACGGGTGGAGCTCCAATATGGTGCGGCTCGTGACGGCTGGTGCTCGCCGTCATCATCCCCGGGTCCAGCACGCTGCTGGTGTTCGCGATCTACTTGCTGCTCAGCTCCATCCTGCCCGAGAGCGAGGAGTTCTAGCGCTTGGAGTTCGCGGAGGCCCAGAAGGAGGCCCTGGGCTGCACGAAGTGCGGCCTCTGCCACTCCAGGACTCAGGTCGTCTTCGGCGAGGGCCCGCTGAACGCCGAGCTGTTCATCGTCGGCGAGGCTCCCGGCTTCAACGAGGACAAGGAGGGCAAACCCTTCCGCGGGGCCTCGGGGATGCTCCTCGACCGGCTGCTCTCCTCGGCCGGGCTCGGGCGCGAGAGGGTCTACCTGACCACGCTGGTCAAGTGCCGCCCGCCAGGGTCGCCGCCCCGGCTCGCCCAAGCCCTCTGAGGTGAGCTCCTGCCGGCCTTACCTCGTCGCCCAGCTCGCGGCCGTGGACCCGAAGGTCGTGGTAGCCATGGGGGACCTGGCGAGCCGGGTCCTCACGGGGAGGAAGGAAGCGGTCTCGCGCATAAGAGGCCGGGCCATCCCCCTGGACGGACGCTACGTCTTCCCGACGCTCTCCCTCATCGCTGGCGCTCTACACCCCGGCGGACAGGGCGCTCCTGATCTCGGACTTCTCCCGCCTCCCCGAGCTCCTCGAGGCCGACCGCCCCTCGACCTACGAGACCCTCAACGTCACCCGCGTCCCCCGAGCCGAGCGCGAACCCGTCCAACCGGGCCTCTGGTAGAGTCCCGGGGTTTCCCGTGGAGTTCGAAGGGCCTGGAGGAGGCCGCGCTCGAGGGCTGGCGTCGAGGCTGGCGCCGGTTCTCGAGCCTGGGGACGTCGTCGTGCTCTCAGGCGAGGTCGGCGCGGGCAAGACCACCTTCGTGCGGGCCGCGGCCCGCACCCTTGGCGTCGAAGGACAGGGTGACGAGCCCGACCTACCAGCTCGCCCGCGGCTACGAGGGCGCCGGGACGGGCGCCCGGTGACGGTCAACCACCTGGACCTCTACCGCCTGGAGGGAATCGAAGACAGGGACGCGCTCGAGCTCGACGACTACCTGGACCCCGGCGCCGTGACCTTCATCGAGTGGGCCGAGCCCGGCGCTTGGCGTCATCGAGAACCCTACCGTCGTCCGTATCGCCCACGAGACCCCGACCACGCGCCGCGTGAGCCTAGACGGCCCCGCCGCGGAGCGTCCAAGCGGTGCTGATCCTCGCCCTCGACGCCTCGACCCCGGTGACCACCGTCGCCGTCGCCAGAGCGAGGGGAGGCGCGCGAGGTCCTCGCCGAGGTCTCGGTCACCGCCCGCGGCGCCTCCGAAACCCTGCTCCCCGCCATCGACGCCGCCCTGGACCTCGCCGGGAGAGGACTCGGCTCCGTGGAACTCGTGCTCGCCGGGGTGGGACCCGGAACCTTCACGGGCATCCGCATCGCCGCCGCCACGGCCCGCGCGCTCTCTCTGGCGACGGGGGCCGCCCTCTCGAAGAACTCCACCCTGGACGCCCTCGCCGCCCCCGCGCTCTTGGGCGGCCTCGCCGACGTGCTCGCCGTGCTCGACGCCAGGAGGGGACAGGTCTTCGCCCGCGGTTCTCGGCGGCCGGACCGGCGACCGGCATCTACTGCGTCAGGCCGGAGGAGCTCTCGGTGGAGGGCGCGCCGCTCCTCGTCGGCGACGGCGCGGTGCGCTACCGGGACGCGCTCTCGGCACTGGGCAGCATCCCGCCTGACGACTCGCCGCTTGCACAGGGTCACGGCGGCCGGGCACGTCGTCTCCGCCGACCTCGCGCCCGTCGACGCGGAAGATCTCGTCCCCATCTACGTGCGCGAGCCGGACGCCGAGGTCAGGCGGGATCTCAACCCCTGGAGCCGCCCTTGAGCGAGACGGGGCCGCACCTGCGCCGGATGGAGGCCTGGGATCTGCCCTCCGCCATGGAGATAGACGCGCTGTGTCTCCCCCGGCCGTGGAGCGCGGCGATCTGGCGCGAAGAGCTCGAGAGCCCCTTCGGCCTCTACCTGGTGCTCGAAGAGGAAGGTGAGATCCTCGCCCACATCGGGGTTCGCCACGTCGCTCGACGAGCTGCACGTCACGACCCTCGCCGTACGCCCCGAGCACCGCCGCCGGGGATACGCCCGCGCCCTGCTCGACGCCGCGCTCGCCGCCTACCCCGAAGCCAGCCACGTCCACCTCGAGGTACGCCCGACCAACGTCCCCGCCGATCTCCCTCTACGAGTCGCTCGGCTTCGTCACGACGGGCCGCAGGCGCGCGCTACTACGGCGACGAGGACGCGTTGCTCATGACCCTGAACCTCGACCGGCTCGTCGCTAGAGCCTCGCTCCTCGCGCTTCTCGCGCTCCTCCCTGCGGCGCTTGAGCGCCTCCGGGCGGCTCGAAGGGCTTCAGGAGCAACAGCGCAGGGACCAGGCAGGCCAGAAAAGAGACGAAGATGCCGCCGGCGATCAGGGGATCGACCGGACCCCTGACCACGTAGATCAGGAACATCGCCAGCATCACCAGAGCTATGAAGGCGAAAAGCAGCGAGAACGTCCGCATGGCGACCCGAGTATACCCGCGCGGTCCGGCAGTGAAGTATGCACCACCGGGTGAATTGCTAATCTGAGAGAACGCGATCCGTCAACCCGAGTGTTATAAAAAATCAATGATCCTTGCCATCGAAACTTCCTGTGACGACACCTGCGCCGCCGTCGTCGAGCCAGACGGCCGGCGCGCGCTCTCCAACGTCGTCCACACCCAGACAGAGCACGACCGCTACGGCGGCGTCGTCCCCGAGGTCGCCTCCCGCGCCCACCTCGAACGGATAGACGGCGTGATCCAGATGTCCCTCGCCGACGCCGGGACCTCTCTCGAAGACGTCGACAGCGTCGCCGTGACCGTGAGGCCGGGGCTGATCGGCGCGCTCCTCGTCGGCCTCTCGGCGGCGAAAGGCATCGCCTACGCCCGCTCGCTCCCGCTCGTGCCCGTGAACCACCTCGAGGGTCACGTCGCCGCCGCTTACCTGGCCGACCCAGCCCTCGAGCCTCCTTTCGTCGCCCTGATCGCATCCGGCGGTCACACCGCCCTCTACTCCGTGGACCGAAACCACCACATGCAACCTCCTCGGGGAGACCCTGGACGACGCCGCGGGTGAGGCCCTCGACAAGGGCGCCCGCATGCTGGGCTCGGCTTCCCCGGCGGACCCGCGCTACAGAAATCAGCCCAGGACGGCGACAGGAACCGCTACGATTTCCCCGTGGCCTTGAAAGGGCAGAGACAACCTGGACTTCAGCTTCTCCGGCCTGAAGACGAGCCTGCTCTACAAGCTCAAGGATCTTGGCGAGGAGCGGACCCGCGAGGAGTTGCCGCACCTGGCGGCGAGCTACGAGGCGGCCGTCGTCGAAGCCCTCGTCCGCAAGCTCCTGCGCGCCTCGGATATCGAGGATGCGCCGGCGGTCGTCGTCGCGGGCGGTGTCGCCGCCAACGCCCTGCTGCGCCGGACCCTGGAGGAGGAGTGCGCGAAGGCTCGGTACGAAGCTCGTCATCCCGCCGCCCGAGCTCTGCACGGACAACGCAGCCATGATCGGGGCCGCCGCTCCACACTCGCCCGCCATCACCTACCCCCACTACCTGAGCCTGAACGCCCGCAGCGTCTGAAGAATCGCCAGGCATCCTCGCCTTGACGCCCGATGCCCCATCTGTGAGAGTACAGTCCAGCGCTGAACAGGGCTTCGCGGGGGGAGAACGCTTGACCGATTTCGGATGGACGAGGCTCGCTTACCTGCTGGTCGTCCTTTCCGTCCTGGCGGCCCTCGCCCAGCTGGGAAGCGCGGGTGGCGACCCCCGGCCCCTGGCCGCCGAACCCCCGGATACGATAACGGCGGCTGAGGTTCCTCCCGCGGACGCAATTGTACTCGCAAGAGCACGCCACACCACAGGCGGGCGCAGCCCCACGCGAGAACCCAGCGTCACCCGCTTTCGCCAGGCATCTGAGAAGGGCGACCGTCGGGGGTGCGTCCGCGGCTTCCGACGCCGGCCGGGCCGTCTTCTACCGTCCACCTCCCCCGAGCCCGCCGCTGGTGCGGGCGCGCAGGGTCCCGGACCGTCCTGCGGCGACCTCGGGAGGTTTCCGAGCGGCCACAGGCTCGTCTTCCCGCTCCCCATGGGGTACGCGAACTCCTACGATGACACCTGGGGGGCGCCCCGGCCACAGGGCGGTCACGAAGGGACGGATCTGATGACCCCGGCCGGCACGCCAGAGTACGCCGTCACGGACGGCACCATCGTGCCTGTAACCGGCTCGAACGGAAACGGCTGGAACACTCTGGGCGGCTACGCCCTCATGCTGAGGGCCGCCTACTCCGTGGGACCGGTCAGGGAGGGCGACCTCTTCTACTATGCGCACCTGCGAGAAGGAGAGCGCCTTGCTGCTCGGCGCGACCGTCCGGGCCGGGCAACTGGTCGGCTACGCCGGCGACACGGGTCAGGGGCCGGAGGTGACACGCGGTCTCTTCCCGCCGCACCTGCACCTCGGGTGGTACGACGCGACGGGTACGAGGAGCTACCTGCCCTCGGGCGCCATGAACCCCTACCCCCTGCTCGAGTGGATCACGGCCGGCGGCGGCGTCCTGGGCGGTGGCTAAGCGCCCGCTACTGCGAGGTCCCGCGCTCCGGCCCTCCCATCCCTTCGATCGGCGAGAACCGCTGGCCGGCCGCCAGAGACAGCCGGCGCGAGACCCGACCTCGACACCGGCTCCCGGAGAGGCCTGCCCCCAGTCCGGACGCCGGTAAGGCTGCCAGGCTCGCCCGTGCACCGACCCGCTCCGCGCAGGACTAGAGAAGTCGCTCCCACGAAGAAAGTCGCTCCCGCAAAGCCGCAGGACCGGACGCCGGGCAAGCACCCGCAAAAGAACACCGGAACAGCTTCTCCCGGGTCGCGACCCAGGGCAGACGAGCCCTCCAACAAGCCTGTGGGCGGCGAGCATCCTCCGCATGCCGCGCCGCCGGCAGAACAGAGCCATGAAGACGGTTCCCGCTCCCCGCGCTCCACCCTCGAAAACGAGCCCGCCAGGGCAGAGGCGAGCAGACGTCCCGACGAAGGGCGGGAGCCCGCGCTAGACGAGGGGAAGGCCGGGAACGAGGAGGACACGGCGAACGACCCCGCTGGGACGCCAGCGCCGAGAAACCAGAGGAGCACAAACCCGAGGAGGAGAAGCCCGAAAAAGACCCCCAGCCGCCCGACGGAGAGACCGTGCCTGACGAAAGCGAACCGTCGTCCGAGGCCGGATCTGGCGCAGACCCAGAGACCACGACCCCAGAGGCCGGCGGTTCAGAGGATGAGGACGGAGGACTGGAGACGACCTCTTCTGCGTCGCCCGAGTAGGGCGGCTACGCGTCGCGCAGCGAAGCGAATACGCGCTCGCGCTCCTTCGCCGGTGAGGATGGTGCTCCTCGCGCACACGATGCAGGTCGCGTGCAGGTTCTCGGGATGCTCCTTGACGTAGAGCAACACTACCTTCTTCGGGACCCGGTAGAGGATGTGCTCGGTGCGTGGCCCCGCAGCGCTCGCAGAGGCGCTCTTCGCGGCCCAGCTCCTTGGGCAGCCGGCTCAGGCTCGGTATCCGGTCGGTGCGGAAGATGCTCGAGCGCTCACGTTTGAATTGTAACCCCGCTCAGGCATATACTCTGTACGTCGGCACTCTATCGAGAGAGTGCCAGGCAGTTGAACATCGTGTCCTGAGTTTAGCAGAGGAGGCAGAGAGTGGCGCACAAAGAGCTAAGGTTCAATACCGAGGCGCGTCGGGCGCTGGAGGCGGGCGTAAACAAGCTCGCTGACGCGGTCAAGATCACGCTAGGTCCCAAGGGCCAGTACGTGGTGCTCGACAAGAAGTTCGGTTCGCCGACGATCACCAACGATGGTGTGACGATCGCGCGGGAGATCGAGCTCGAGGACATCTTCGAGAACCAGGGGGCGCAGCTCGTCAAGGAGGTCGCGACCAAGACCAACGACGTCGCTGGTGACGGGACGACCACGGCGACGGTTCTGGCCCAGATCATCGTCCGCGAGGGCCTGAAGAACGTTGCCGCCGGTGCCAACCCGGTCATCTTGCGCAGCGGCGTCGACAAGGCCGTTGAGGCGGCGGTCGAGGCGATCAAGGGCCCAGTCCACCGAGATCAGCGGCAAGGAAGAGATCGCGCGCGTCGGCGCCATCTCCGCGCGCTCGGAGGAGGTCGGCAACGTCATCGCCGACGCCATCGACAAGGTCGGCAAGGACGGCGTCGTCAACGTCGAGGAGTCGCAGACCTTCGGGATGGACCTCGAGTTCACCGAGGGCATGCAGTTCGACAAGGGCTACCTGAGCCCCTACTTCGTCACCGACCAGGAGCGGATGGAGGCGGTCCTCGACGATCCGTACATCCTCATAGCCAACCAGAAGATCGGCAACGTCCAGGACGTCCTGCCGCTCCTGAACCAGGTCATGCAGTCCAACCGGCCGCTCCTCATCCTCTCCGAGGACGTGGAGGGCGAGGCTCTGGCGACCCTGATCGTCAACAAGCTGCGGGGCACGTTCAACGCGGCCGCGGTCAAGGCTCCCGGCTTCGGTGACAGGCGCAAGAGGATGCTCGAGGACATCGCCATCCTGACCGGCGGCGAGGTCATCACCGAGGAGCTCGGGCTCAAGCTCGAGAACACCCAGCTCAACCAGCTCGGTCGGGCCCGCAAGGTCGTCATCACCAAGGACGACACCACCATCGTCGACGGTGCCGGCGAGACCGAGAGGATCACGGGCCGCATCAACCAGATCCGCTCCGAGATCGAGACCACCGACTCGGACTTCGACCGCGAGAAGCTGCAGGAGCGGCTCGCCAAGCTGGCCGGCGGCGTGGCCGTCATCAAGGTCGGCGCCGCGACCGAGACGGAGCTCAAGGAGAAGAAGCACCGCGTCGAGGACGCGCTCTCCGCGACCCGGGCGGCCCTGGAAGAGGGCATCGTGCCAGGCGGTGGCGTCGCGTTCCTGCACGCGCAGCAGCCCGTGGCCGACCTGCTCGACTCCCTCGACGGTGACGAGCGCACCGGCGCCAGGATCATCCACCGGGCGCTGGAGGAGCCGATCCGCCAGATCGCCGCGAACGCCGGGGCCGACGGCTCCATCGTGGTGGACAAGGTCCGCACCGAGGGCGGCAACGTGGGCTTCAACGCCCTCGAGCGGCGAGTACGAGGACCTCGTCTCGGCCGGCGTGACCGACCCGACGATGGTCTCGCGGAGCGCCCTGCAGAACGCGGCCTCCATCGGCAGCCTCATCGTGACCACGGACGTCATCGTGGCCGAGCCCGAGGAGGAGGCGCCCGCCATGCCAGGGCGGCATGGGCGGCATGATGTAGTAGAGACGTTGATGCAACGTCTCTAACGGGGCGGCGCTCCTTCCGGGGCGCCGCTTTTTCGTTTTTCAATGCTGCGTGCGGAGCGGCTGCGCTAACACATAATCTTTGCGCTTCGTTTTCTCTATCTGTTCAATCCGGGCACCTCGACGTTGGATGTGACCTGCGGTCATCTGCGGACTTCCGGGTGTGGTTATCGTGTACGTTCTATCCTTTACCTTTGGCTCGCTCCCTGATCTCGGGGCCGGTTGGGAATTCTACTTCCGTGCGACGTGTCATTGCAACCCTTCCTGTTTCGCGGGGGTCTCAAAGGGTATATATTGCGGCGAAGCCGGCGACCGAGATAGGGAGGGAGCGAGGGAGGATGGATAGGGGACTCTGCCATGATGGTCGTCGTTCTGGTGGTGATCCTTCTGGTCGTGCTCGCGTTGCCGTTCGTTACTTAGGAAAGGGTCTCTGACGAGGGAGGTGAGAAAGTGCGGGGTGGCGTTCTAAACTTGTGTCATCGTCTTGATTCTCCTGATCTTATCTGCTCCTCGCGGCTCCTCTAAAGAGGCTATCCGCTGTAGGAGGCAGGCCTGGAGAAAGGAGAAGATCGGGGTGTCGCTAAACACTGGTTATCTACGTCCTGCTGATCATACTGGTCGTGGTCGTGATACTGGCGCTTCTGGGGGTAATACCAGGGATCTCTAGGTCGGCTCGCCTGCGGCTTGACCGCGGCGGAGGGCGGTGTAGCATAACCCCATTGCGACGTCGGATAGCAGAAAGTATCATCGAGGCCCACGGAGGACGCTCTCCGTGGGCCCCGTTTCGTCTGCCCGGAACGATCAGAAAGGAACCCTCGGCACCAGTCATGGATATTGAGATAGGGAGAGGCAAAACCGCGCGCAGGGCCTACGGGCTCGACGAGATCGCCATAGTACCCAGCCGCAGGACCCGCGACCCCGAGGACGTAGACATCTCCTGGTCTCTGGGCAACCTGAACCTGGACCTGCCCTGCCTCGCCAGCGCGCTGGACGCCGCCGTGGACCCCACGACGGCGGGCATCATCGGGTCTCTCGGGGGCCTCGCCGTGCTCAACCTCGAGGGGCTACAGACCAGATACGAGGACCCCGGTCCCGTCTTCGAGGAGATAGCGAGCCTGCCCGAGCACAAGGCTACGCAGGATCATGCAGGACATCTACGCCGAGCCGATCAAGGAAGAGCTGATCTTCCGCCGCGTGCAGGAGATAAAGGACAAGGGCGTCATAGCGGCTGCCTCCCTCACGCCCCAGCGGGTCGAGCGCTACCACAGGGCCGCCATAGAGGCGGGCCTCGACGTGCTCGTCGTCCAGGGGACGGTGGTCTCCGCCGAGCACGTCTCCAGGACGGTCGAGCCCCTGAACCTGATGGAGTTCGTGCCGTCGCTGAACGTGCCCGTCATCGTCGGCGGCTGCGCGAGCTACTCGACGGCGCTCCACCTCATGCGCACGGGCGCCGTCGGCGTTCTGGTCGGCGTGGGTCCTGGACGCATCTGCACGACGCGCGGCGTGATCGGGGTCGGCGTGCCGCAGGCGACCGCGGTCGCCGACGCCGCCGCGGCCCGCATGCGCCACTACCTGGAGACCGGCGAGTACGTCAACGTCATCGCCGACGGCGGGATGCGCACCGGCGGCGAGATCGCCAAGGCCATAACCTGCGGGGCCGACGCCGTGATGCTCGGGCAGCGCCTTCGCCAGGGCAGAGGAGGCCCCAGGCCGCGGCTACTCGTGGGGGATGGCGACCTTCCACCCCACCCTCCCGCGCGGCACCCGCATCAGCACCAGGACAACGGGCACGCTCGAGGAGATCCTCGTCGGTCCGGCCCGCGAGAACGACGGGACCTCAACCTCATGGGCGCCCTGAGGACGAGCATGGCGACGACCGGCTACCAGAACATCAAGGAGTTCCAGAAGGCCGAGGTCATGTACGCGCCGTCGCTGGCCACGGAGGGCAAGCTCGAGCAGCGCGCCCAGCGCGTCGGGATGGGCGGGTAGCTTGATCCTCGTCCTGGACTTCGGCGGGCAGTACGCGCAGCTCATCGCCCGCCGCGTCCGCGAATGCCGCGTCTACTCGGAGATGATCCCATACGACACGCCTGTTGAGGAGATCCGGGCGAAGAACCCCGAAGGCATCATCCTCTCCGGCGGCCCAAACAGCGTCTACGAGGAGGGCGCCCCGAGAGTAGACCGTGCGCTCTTCGATCTCGGCGTGCCCATGCTGGGCATCTGCTACGGGATGCAGCTCATGGCGCTGGCTCGAGGGCGGGGAGGTGGGGGCCGTCCAGATCCGGGAGTACGGCCGCTCCGACCTGGTAGTAAAGAGCCACGACGGCCTCTTCGCCGGCACACCCGACGAGCAGAAGGCCTGGACGAGCCACGGCGACGCCGTCTTCTCCGTCCCCGAAGGCTTCGAGATAACGGCCGAGACGCCTTCGGTCCCGATCATCGCCTTCGAGGAGCGCGGAAAAGGGCCGTTACGGGGTTCAGTTCCATCCCGAGGTCGGCACACGGAGTACGGGATGGAGATCCTCAAGAACTTCCTCTACGAGGCCTGCGGCTGCAAGCCGGAGTGGACGCCGGTCAACATCATCAACGACGCGGTCGAGAGGATAAGGGAGCAGGTAGGTGACGCGAGGGCCATCTGCGGGCTCTCCGGCGGGGTCGACTCCGCGACGGCGGCGATGCTCGTCCACAGGGCGATCGGCGACAACCTGACGTGCGTCTTCGTCGACCACGGGCTCCTGCAGGCACAACGAGGCCGAGCAGGTCGTCGAGGCGTTCGGCGAGAACTCCGATGTGCCGCTGTCCACGTGGACTCCTCGGGACGTTTCCTGGACAAGCTCGCCGGCGTCACGGACCCCGAGGCGAAGCGCAAGATCATCGGCGAGGAGTTCATCCGCACCTTCGAGGAAGAGGCCGGCAAGCTCGAGGACGCCAAGTTCCTGGTGCAGGGCACGCTATATAGCGACGTGATCGAGAGCGGCACGCGCGACGCCGCCAGGATAAAGAGCCACCACAACGTGGGCGGGCTGCCCGAGGTGATGGACCTTGACCTCGTCGAGCCTCTTGAGCAACCTCTTCAAGGACGAGGTGCGCGTCGTCGCGGCGGAGCTCGGGATGCCCGAGAGGCTCGTCTGGCGCCAGCCTTTCCCTGGACCAGGGCTCGCGATAAGGGTCATAGGGGACGTGACGGCCGAAAGGCTCGAAATCCTGCGCAAGGCCGACGCCGTGCTGCAGGACGAGATACGGTCCGCCGGCCTCTACCGCGAGCTGTGGCAGAGCTTCGCCGTGCTGCCGGCGATCCACTCCGTCGGCGTGATGGGCGACGCCAGCACCTACGCCTACCCGATAGTCATCCGGGCCGTCACCTGCGACGACGCGATGACCGCCGACTGGGCCCGACTCCCCTACGACCTCCTCGAGAAGATCAGCAACCGCATCATCAACGAGGTCCCCGGCGTGAACCGCGTGGCGCTAGACATCACCAGCAAACCCCCGGGCACCATAGAGTGGGAATGAATAGGCTTCAGGTATCAGGCTACAGGTAAAACCCATAACCTGATGGCCGATGCTTGTAGCCTCTGATTCCCTACATTCAAGTCCAGGTGCGCCAGAATAGTATCGTAGCTTGCAGAAGCGTGTTCGCGCGACCGCAGGATCATCGTCGTCAGGGGCTCTGGATCCGGCGATTCGCGGCCAAAAATCGCCAGGCACCGGGCTCTGTGAAGCCGGTTCCGTTTAACAGAGATTTAGCGTGGAGTTTACAAAACTGAAACTACGGCGCGGGCGACTTGCCCTATGATTTTGCCCTGGATATGGCTTACCTGTTATTGCAGTCCTAAGAAGGGAGTGTAAGGGTTGAGCGGAATCGCGCGTTCGAGATTGCCGGTAGCGGTGGGGCTCCTTTTGATGTTGTCGCTCGTTCTGGTCGCTTGCGGCGGTGGCAGTGGCGGGAGCGAAGGCGGTGGTGAGCCTGTCTCGGGCAACATCAGCATCGAGGGCTCCAGCACCGTGCAGCCGATCACCCAGGCGGCGGCGGAGCTGTTCCGGGAGGAAAACCCGGACGCGCGCATCGAGGTCGGCGGCTCCGGCACCAGCGACGGTTTCGAGGCGTTCTGCAATGGCGAAACACAGATCTCCGACGCTTCCAGGCCGATAGACGTGGCCGAGGAGGTGCCGGTGTGCGAGGAGAACGGGGTCGAGTTCATTGAGATCCCGATCGCCTACGACGGCATCTCGGTCGTGGTCAACGAGCAGAACGACTGGGCGACCGATGTCACGAGCGAGGAGCTCAAGACGATGTGGGAGCCGGCCGCCGAGGGCAGGATCACCCGGTGGAACCAGGTGCGCTCAAGCTGGCCCGACAGGCCGCTGGACCTCTACGGCCCCGGCACCGAGTCGGGCACTTATGAGTTCTTCAACGAGACCATCGTCGGGAACGAAGAGGAAGTCAACCGCTCGGACTTCGAGGCCAGCGAGGACGACAACGTGCTCGTCCAGGGAGTCGCCGGGGACGAGAACGCGCTCGGCTACTTCGGCTACTCCTACTACGAGAACAACACAGACAAGCTCAACGTACTCGCCGTTGACGGCGTCAAGCCCACTCCGGACACCATCCGCTCCGGCGAGTACATTCTCTCCCGCCCGCTGTTCATCTACGTGAGCACCGATGCGCTGAAGAAGAACAAGGCGGTAGAGCCGTTCGTGGACTTCTACCTGGATAACCTGGATCGAGCTCGTGAACGCCGCGAAGTACGTGACGATGCCTGACAGCCTGGAGAAGGAGGCCTACGCACCAGTTCGAGGACCGCACCACCGGCACCGTGTTCAATAAGGAAGGCGAGCCGAAGGGCGGCGACCTGGAGACGGCGCTCAAGCAGTCGCAGTAAGTGTTTGTGCCGGGACGGGTCTACTTGTAACATTGGGGGGGTCGGCGCGGTAGCCAACTCCCCACTTTTTCTGCTAACGAGGTTTTCGGAGGGTTTTCGGTGGCAGTCGAAGCTGGAGGGACGAGGTCCCGGACGGACGTCTGGAAGCGCAATAGCCGCACCAGGGAGGCCAGGGAGCGGGTAATAAAGATCCTGCTCGCGGCCTGCGCGTACCTGTCCGTCTTCACGACCTTCGGTATCGTCGTCGTGCTCTTCGAGGAGACTTTGCGGTTCTTCTTCGAGGTCTCTCCGGTGGAGTTTCTGACCTCGACCCGGTGGGCGCCGCAGCAGGGCGCCTTCGGTATCCTGCCGCTCGTCTACGGCACGCTCATGGCGACCATTATCGCCATAGCCGTGGCGCTTCCGGTGGGGCTGCTCACGGCCATCTACCTCAGCGAGTACGCGCCGACGTCGCTCAGGCGGTGGCTCAAGCCGGCGCTGGAGATCCTGGCCGGCGTGCCCACCGTGGTCTACGGGTACTTCGCCCTGACGTTCATAACCCCGTTCTTCAGGGAGAGCGTCTTCCCTTCCATAGGCTCGTTCAACGCGCTCTCCGCCGGCCTCATCATGGGCGTGATGATCATCCCGACGGTGGCCTCGGTCAGCGAGGACGCCATCTACGCGGTGCCGCAGTCCTTGAGGGAGGGCGCCTACGCGCTGGGCGCGACCAAGCGCGAGATGGCGACGAAGATCGTCGTGCCGGCTGCCCTCTCCGGGATCGTTGCGGCGGTGATCCTGGGCGTCTCGCGCGCCATCGGGGAGACGATGATCGTGACTATAGCGATGGGCTCCCAGCCGAACTTCGGCGGGAGTCCTCTGGAGAGCATGCAGGCTATGACGGCGTACATCGTGCAGGTGGTCGGCGGCGAGACGCCGCGCGCCTCGATCACCTTCAAGTCCATATTCGCGGTGGGGTCGGCGTTGTTCCTGATAACCCTGACCCTCAACCTCGTGAGCTACTGGTTCGTCCGGCGATACAGGGAGATCTACTAGTGGCGCAGAGCACATCGCAGGTGAAGCGGCGCGGAGAATCGGACTTCAAAGCGTCCATGTCCACGCGTTACGCACGCGACAGTGCCTTCACCGTGCTGGTTACCGTGGCGGCGCTGATCGGGATAATTGTCCTGGCGGTACTGCTGGTGGACGTGACCCGGGACGGATCGTCAATGCTCAGCCTGAACTTCCTGACGAGCTTCCCGTCGCAGATCTTCCCCGAGAACGGGGGCATCTACCCGGCGCTCGTCGGTTCGCTATGGCTGCTGGGGTTGACGGCGCTCATAAGCGTGCCGCTGGGGCTCGGGGCCGCGGTGTACCTCGAAGAGTACGCACAGGACACGCGCATCAACCAGATAGTCGAGGTCAACATCTCGAACCTCGCCGGGGTGCCGTCTGTGATCTACGGTCTGCTTGGCCTTGGCATCTTCGTGCAGCTCCTCGCTCCGGTGACCGGCGGCACGAGCGTGCTTACAGGCGCGCTGACGTTGAGTTTGCTGATCCTGCCGATCATCATCGTCGCTACCAGGGAGGCGCTCAGGGCCATCCCCGCCTCCATCCGCGAGGGCGGTTACGCGCTCGGGGCGACGAAGTGGGAGGTGATCCGGAGCCACCTGCTCCCGATGGCGCTGCCCGGCGCGCTGACGGGCATAATCCTGGCGCTCTCGCGGGCTATCGGCGAGGCGGCCCCGATACTGGTCGTCGGGGTCTCGTTGTACCAGACCTACGTCACAACCGGTCCATTCGACGGCTACATGGCGCTTCCTACCCAGATCTACGACTGGATCAGCCGCCCGCAGCAGGTCTTCCAGGACTCCGCCGCGGCAGGCATAGTGGTGATCATGGTGGTCTTGCTGCTGGCGAACTCGGTCGCCATCGTGTTGCGCAACAGGTATCAGAAGCGTGCTTGAGTACGGTTCTCGCGAAGGAAAGGTGCTAGCCTAGTGGATACTGAGAGGGCCAGGAGGGAGGGAAGGGTGTCCGAGCTTTCAGAGGAACAGAGCGAGGTGAGGCAGCGAGGCGAGGGGACGCCCGCCGGCGACGGCTCCACCCTGGGGATGAAGGTCCAGGATCTCTCCGCCTACTACGGTTCCTTCAAAGCCATAACCGACGTGAGCATGGACATTCAGGCCAACAAGGTCACGGCGCTGATCGGGCCTTCGGGGTGCGGCAAGAGCACCTTCATCCGCTGCCTGAACCGCATGCACGAGGTGATCCCCGGGGCGCGTGCCGAAGGGTGCGTGATGCTCGGCGAGAAGGACATCTACGACAGGAAAGCGGACCCGGTCGTGATCCGTCGGAGGGTGGGGATGGTCTTCCAGAAGCCCAACCCCTTCTCCAAATCCATCTACGAGAACGTCGCGTGGGGTGCCAGGATCAACGGCTTCAAGGGCGACATGGACGAGCTGGTCGAGAGGTCACTTAAGCACGCCGCGCTCTGGGACGAGGTCAAGGACCGGCTCAAGGAGAGCGGGTACGGGCTCTCCGGCGGCCAGCAGCAGCGCTTGTGCATAGCCCGAACTCTGGCCGTCGAGCCCGAGGTCATCCTGATGGACGAGCCAGCTTCAGCCCTCGACCCGGTCTCGACCCAGAAGATAGAGGACACAATGGACTACCTGAGGCAGAGCTACACGGTCGTGATCGTCACGCACAACATGCAGCAGGCGGCGCGCATTGCGGACTACACGGGTTTCTTCTACATCGAGAACATGGGCGACCCGGGGCGGCTCTGGGAGTTCGACGAGACTCAGAAGATGTTCTCGAACCCGGAGAGGAAAGAGACGGAAGACTACGTCACAGGCCGCTTCGGCTAGAGAGAGGTACAGGGACTTGCCGCGAGAGACCTTCCAGCAGGAGCTCGACGAACTGGTCGAGGACGTTATCGACCTTGGCACGGAGGTCGAGAGCTCTTTGGGGAACATGCTGAAGGCGATGGAGAGCCGCGACGCCCACCTCGCGGAGAAGGAGCTTGGCGTAGACGTCCGCTACAAGGGGCGCGGAGCCGAGATAGAGCGCGACTGCATGATCCTTCAGGCTCGCCAGGCGCCTGTGGCCCGTGACCTGAGGCTCCTCTACACCGTGCAGTCCGTGACCAACCACCTCGTGCGCTCCGGCACTCTAACAGAGCACATCTGCCACGCCATCGTTGAGACCGCCGAGTGCGAGAGGAATGAGGACCTCGAGGCGACGCTCCTTGAGATGGCCAGGACGGCGCGCAACATCTTCCATGAGGGCCTGGACATCTTCAGGAACCGCGACATAGATCGAGCGCGCAACCTGCAGGCCAAAGACGACAAGGTAGACCTCCTCTACTCCGAGGCTCTGAACCTCATCGCCAACCCCTCGGACGGGCATGCCGGCGACCCGGAGTGGCGGATGCGAGCAGCTTTGATGGTGCACTACCTGGAGCGCATAGCAGACCATGGGGTGGATATAGGGGGAAGCACGGTGTTCCTTGTTACGGGTGAGCGTATAGAGGACGCCATGCAACAGTACCTCCAGCGCAACATAGACGGGGATGGGGACAATAGTACTATCTCATAGGGGGTTGGCCGCCTGCGCATCTCTGCTACAATCTTAAAAAGCAGGATGTCTTATCGGGTGGTTCCGTCTTGAGACTTACGCAGAAGAGCAAGTACGCTGTTCGCGCGCTGGTGGAGCTCGCGCTCAACGAGGGCGAGTCCCCGTTGGGGGTGGCGGAGGTCGCGCGCCGCCAGCACATCCCCGAGCGGTTCCTGGAGCAGATCTTCGGCGAGCTCAGGCGGGCCGATATCCTGGAGAGCCGCCGCGGAGCGCACGGCGGCTATCGCTTCGCTGTGCCGACCGAAGAGGTTACGGTCCTCGACGTTGTGGAGATACTGGACGGAGAGGTACGCCCGGCGCGCTGCTCGGCCGGCGGTGTCTGCTACATCGCCGACGCTCCCCTGTGCGCCACGAGCCAGGTTTGGGAGGAGGCCCGCGTCGCTCTCGAAGCGGTCTTCGGCCGCTACAGCATCGCCCAGCTCGCCGCAGCCGAGCGTGAAGAGCGCGCCGCCAGCGAAGCTCCGGCCGCCCCTGTCGGGAGCTGAGAACTCCTCATCCCTGGACAGGCTGAGAGCACACCTGCACGGCCGAACCGGCCTGACCGAATCCACCGTCGAAGTGGGCGATGGGACCTACCAGATCGTGCACCCCGCCTCCGTCGATGATCTGCTCGACGAGGAAGACTTCGAGCACGAGGAGCGGCTCCCCTACTGGGCAGAGCTCTGGCCCAGCGCAATCTCACTCGCGCGCTATCTCTCGCACCAGGACCTGAGCGGCAAACGCGCCGTCGAGCTCGGGTGCGGCGTCGGGCTTCCCGCCATCGTGGCGCTGGACCGCGGCGCGGAAGTCCTCGCGACCGACCACAACGAGGCCGCCCTCGACTTCGTAGCCCACAATGCCCGCGCCAACCTGGGCCGGATACCGGAGACCGCGCTCCTCGACTGGTTCTCGCCACGGCTCGGTGGCCTCGGGACCTTCGACCTGGTCTTCGCCGCCGACGTGCTCTACGAGCGAAGGAACGCCCCTGCCCTCGCGGACCTGGTACCGAGACTGCTCGCGCCGGGTGGAGAGGCGCTCTTCGCCGACCCCCGCCGACCCTCCGCGCCGTCTTTTCTCGAGGCTTTGGGAGCCCAGGGGTATCTGGCCTCGGTGGAAGGCTCGACCGTGGAGCAGGGCGGGAGAGAGGTGGAGGTGCTCATACACAGGTTTCGGCGCAGGATCCAGGGCCCCCTGCTGGTATAATTTCTTATCTGTGTTGCTGGAATCTCTAAACCCGACCCAACTAGATGCCGTAGAGCACACCGAGGGCCCGCTACTCATCCTCGCGGGGGCGGGGAGCGGGAAGACGCGCGTGCTCACGCATCGCGTCGCCTATATCCTGGATCAGGGTCTCGCCGCGCCCGAAGAGGTGCTGGCGATAACCTTCACCAACAAGGCGGCAGGCGAGATGAAGGACAGGGTCGCGCTCCTCGTAGGCCCCGACTCGCGCAAGATGTGGGTCTCGACTTTCCACGCCTTCTGCGCCCGCATCTTGCGCGTCCACGCGGAGAAACTAGGGTACAAGCGCGAGTTCACGATCTACGACGGGGCTGACCAGGTGCGGCTCGTCAAACGGAGCATCGTCGAGCTCGGCAAGGACCCAAAGCGCTTCAACCCGCGCTCTTTCGCGGCCCAGATCAGCGCCGCCAAGAACGTCCTCATCACCCCGGACGACTACCTGCGCACCACCGAGGGCTATATCGCCGAGAACGTCGCCGAGGTCTACGACCTCTACCAGAAGACGCCTCTACGAGAACAACGCCATGGACTTCGACGACCTGATCATGCAGACCGTCGCCCTGCTGGAGCTCTTCCCCGAGGTGCGCGAACGCTACCAGACCCGCTTCAAGTACATCCACGTGGACGAGTACCAGGATACCAACCACGCCCAGTACCGTCTGGTAAACATCCTGGCCGCAGCACATCGTAACTTATGTGTCGTGGGTGATGACGATCAGTCAGTGTACTCGTGGCGCGGAGCGGATATAAGGAACATTCTGGACTTCGAGCGGGACTATCCCGGAGGCGAAGGTCGTCAAGCTGGAGCAGAATTACCGCTCGACGCAGACCATTCTCGACGCGGCGAACGCGGTAGTGGCCAACAACGCCTCGCGCAAGGCCAAGGAGTTGTGGACGGCCGGGGCCACAAGGTGAGCGCATCCGGATCTTCACTGCCAGCGACGAGTACGCGGAGGCTCGCTTCGTGGTCTCGGAGATCGAGCGTCTCATAGACGCAGGAGCGCGGCCCGCGGACGTTTCGGTCTTCTACCGGACCAACGCCCAGAGCCGGGCTCTTGAGGACGTGCTGGTGCGCGAGGGGGTCCCGTACCAGGTCGTCGGAGGGGTCAGGTTCTACGAGCGGGCGGAGATCAAAGACGCCATGGCTTACCTCTCCGTGATCTCCAACCCTAGCGACTCCGGCGCGCTGGAGCGCATCGTCAACGTCCCCAAGAGGGGATTGGGCGCGACCTCGGTGGCGCGCCTCCAGGAGCACGCGCGCAGGAACGGCGTCTCGCTCTACGACGCGCTCGCCGAGGCGGACGCCGCGGACATCACGGGGGCCGCGAAGAAGGCGTGCCGTGCGGTGCGTGACCTCTTCGAGGGCTGGAGGGTCGCCGCGCAGGAGGTGCCCCCCGCGGAGCTGATCGGGGCCGTCCTCGACGAGTCGGGCTACCGGGCGGAGCTCGTGGCGGAGAACACGGTCGAGGCCGAGTCGCGCCTGGAGAACCTGGAGGAGCTTATAAACGCAGCCCGCGAGTACGAGCGCGTCGAACCGGAGCCCACGCTTGCCGGCTTCCTGCAGGAGCAGGCGCTCTACTCTGAGCAGGACGCCCTCTCGGGCGAGGGGGGCAGGGTGGCGCTGATGACGCTCCACAACGCGAAGGGCCTGGAGTTCGACCACGTCTTCGTAGTTGGGATGGAGGAGGGGACGTTCCCGCACGCCCGCTCGCTGGACGAGCAGAACCTCGAGGAAGAGCGGAGGCTCGCTTACGTCGGGATCACGCGCGCCAGGAGGTCGCTCACCCTCACCTACGCGAAGCTGCGCTCCAGCTGGGGTGAGCGCGAGTACCAGTTGCCCTCGCGCTTCCTCTCGGAGATACCGGAAGGACTCAAGTCCGGCACGGTCCCCGGCGTCTCTGCCCGGCCGCGGGGGGTGGGGCGATGGCGCTGCAGGGGCGAAGCCGGGGGGAGCCCGAGAGAGCCGTCTCCGGGGCGGTGCAATACCGGGCGGGGGAGAAGGTCAGGCACGCCAGGTTCGGGCTGGGGGAAGTCGTCGAGGCCGGGGCCGGCAGGGTCGTTGTCAGGTTCGGGACTCAAGAGAGAGTCTTCGTGCCCGAGATCGCGCCCCTGAGCAAGGTATAGTGATCGCGCGTTCGCGACGCGCCAGAGGCGATTGTGGTAGGTTCCCTTACCGCGGGATGCTGAAGGGCTTGCAAAGGAGGGCGGCATGCCACACGTGTATGTAACAGGTCACAAGAACCCTGACACGGATACCATCGCTCGGCCATCGCATACGCCGAGTACAAGAACCTCGTCGACCCGGAGAACCACTACGTGGCGGCCCGGCTCGGGGAGGTGAACGCCCAGACCGAGTGGGCGTTGAAGAGGAGCGGGGCGGAAAGCCCGAAGCTGCTCGAGCACATCATGCTCCGGGTCAAGGACGTGATGGCCACGGATCGTGGCCGTCGCCCACAAGAACGACCCGCTGCGCAACGTCGGCCTCACCATGGCCAAGCGGAACATAAGCCAGCTCCCCATAGTCGAAGACGACGGCTCATCTGATCGGGATCATCACGGAGCGGAACCTGGCGCGCATGTACGTGCGGGAGTCGCGCGGGGCCTCCACGTTCGCCGACAGCCCCGTCTCGGTCGGGGCGATGGTCGAGGTGCTCGAAGGCGAGCTCCTGGTCGGGGAGGAGGACCGCGAGTACTCGGGCCACTCTGGGTCATCTCGATGAGCGTGGACTCCATGGGGCAGTCCATGCAGCCCGGGGACGTCGTGGTGATGGGGGACCGCCCGAAGGGCCAGCGGCGGGCCATAGAGCTTGGCGCCGGGGTGCTCGTCGTCTCCAACGGGGTACGTCCCGACGACGAGGTCCTGGAGATGGCCAGGGAGAGGGGGACGGCGGTGCTCCTCTCCCCGCTCGACTCCTACGTGACGAGCCGCCTCATACAGCTCTCCGTCCCCTGCTGGGAGGTCATGAGCGAGAACCCGCTGACCGTCAGACCCTGACGACCTGTACCACGGAGATAACCGAGCAGGTGATGGAGGTCCACTACAGGGCGGCCATCGCCGTGGACGACAAGAACGTGCCCATCGGCGTGGTCTCCGCGCACCGACCTCCTGAACCCGCAGCCCGAGGCGCGTGCTGCTCGTCGACCACGCCGAGATCGGGCAGAGCGTCAAGGGCGTTGAGAAGGCGCGAGGTCGTCGAGATCCTGGACCACCACCACATCGGCGACATCGAGACGACCACTCCCATCCCCGCCACCTTCGACCCCGTGGGCTCGACGGCGACCCTCATCGTCGAGCGCTTCAAGGCGAGCGGTCTGAGACCCGAAGAGTCCACCGCGACGATGCTGCTCGCGGCGCTGCTCTCGGACACGGTGATCCTGAACTCCCCGACCACCACCGAGCGCGACCGCGAGGTCGTCGGGTACCTGGAGGAGATGCTCGACCTGGACGCCGAAGAGTTCGGGACGGAGATGTTCGAGGCCTCCTCGGACGTCTCCTCGCTCTCGGCGGAGGAGATCGTGGACCGCGACGCCAAGGAGTACGGGACGAGCTCGGGAGACAAGGTGAGCGTCTCCCAGGTGGAGACCGTCGGGCACAGGCCTGCTCGAGCGCAAGGACGAGCTGCTCGACGCCCTGGAGGACCTGCAAGGGGAGAACGACTACCTGTTCTCGGCGCTCATGGTCACGGACATCATCGAGGGCGGCACCCAGCTCCTGTGCGTCGGCGACTGCTCTCCGGTCGAGCAGGCCTTCGATCCAGAGACCCGAGAACGGCGTCATCGACCTGCCCGGCGTGATGAGCCGCAAGAAGCAGGTCGCCCCCAGTACTCCTCTCGGTCCTCTAGGTCGCCCGTGGCGAAGATACTGGACGGCAAGGCCGCAGCCGCCGAGGTCCGCTCCGAGGTTGCCGACGGGGTCGCCGAGCTGAGAGAGCAGGGCGTCCCCGTGCGGCTCGACGTGATCCTTGTCGGTGAAGACCCCGCCTCCGTCACCTACGTCTCCTCCAAAGAGCGCGACACCGCCAGGAGGTCGGCATCGACTCGATGGTCCACCGCTTCCCGGCTGACGTACCCCAGGAAGAGCTCGCTGCGCTCGTCGAGCAGCTGAACGCCGACCCGGCGGTCTCGGGCTTCTTTATCCAGCTCCCGCTGCCCGACGGGCTCGACGCCGTGCCCCTGATCTCCCGCATAGACCCGGCCAAGGACGTGGACGGCCTGAGCCCCGAGAGCGCGGGCCGGCTCGCCGTCGGCCTCCCGAGCCTCCTGCCCGTGCACCCCGCACGGGATCATCCAGGCTCCTGAAGCGCAACGGCATAGAGCTCTCCGGACCGGGAAGCCGTCGTCGTCGGGCGCTCGAACCTCGTCGGCAAGCCGCTAGCGCAGCTACTCCTGCGCGAGAACGCCACCGTCACCGTCTGCCACTCGCGGACGCGGGATCTTCCCGAGGTCACCCGGCAGGGCCGACGTCCTCGTAGTGGCGGCCGGGCGAGCGCGAGATGGTGGGTGCCGAGCACGTCAAGGAGGGTGCTGTCGTAGTCGACGTCGGCATCCATCGCAGGGACGGGGCGAGCCTCGTCGGCGATGTGCAGGTTCGAAGAGGTCGAGCCGAAAGCCGCCTGGATCTCCCCCGTCCCAGGCGGCGTGGGGCCGATGACCCGGGCGATGCTGCTTCACAACACGCTGGAGGCGGCGCGGACGACGGCGGAAGCTGCGCTAAGATAGGTACGATGCACGCTAGAGCGGGAGACGGCGAAGGATGATAAGCGAGGAACAGGTGCGTCACGTGGCCAACCTGGCCCGGCTGGGGCTCACCGACGAAGAGGTCAAGAGGATGGGCGAGCAGCTGGGCGCGATCCTGAACAGCATAGAGAAGATACAGGAGCTGGATCTCGCGGACGTGCCGCCGACCGCTAACCCGCTCAACCTCACCAACGTCTTCCGTCCCGACGAGCCGCGCGCCGAGCTAACCCGCGAGGAGGCGCTCGCGCCAGCCCCCGAGGCCATCGACGGCCTCTTCGCGGTCCCCAGGATCGACTGAGATGAGCGAGTTGCTGAACCTCACAGCCTGCGAGCTTGCGGAGAAGGTAAGCTCGCGAGAGGTCTCCGCCCGAGAGGCCGCGGAGGCCGCCAACGCGCGCGTCGAGGAGGTAGACGGGGAGATCAACGCCTTCATCACCCCGACCCCGGAGCTCGCTATCAGTAGGGCCGAGGCCGTCGACGAGCAGCTGCGCAACGGCGGGATCAAAGCGTGGGAAGCCGTACCGATGGCCGTCAAAGACGTGCTCTCGACCCGCGGCGTGAGGACGACGTGCGGGTCGAAGATCCTGGAGAACTTCGAGCCCCTCTACGACGCCTCGGCGCTCGTGAACTTCGGAGAAGATCTCATCATGGTGGGCAAGGCCAACATGGACGAGTTCGCGATGGGCTCCTCGACGGAGAACTCGGCCTACGGCCCGACCCGCAACCCCTGGGACCTGAACCGCGTCCCCGGCGGCTCCTCCGGCGGCTCGGCCGCGGCTGTCGCCGCCGGCGAGGGCTGGTGGGCTCTCGGGACGGACACGGGTGGCTCGGTCAGGCAGCCGGCGGCGCTGTGCGGCATCGTGGGTCTCAAGCCGACCTACGGGCGGGTCTCGCGCCACGGGCTAATAGCCTTCGGGTCTTCTCTGGACCAGATCGGGCCGATGACCCGCGACGTGCGCGACGCGGCGCTCCTCCTGCAGGCAATCGCAGGCCACGACCCCCACGACTCCACGAGCGCCAACGTCGAGGTCCCCGATTATCTGGCGCGTCTTGACGAGGGCGTCTCCGGGTTAAGGGTCGGGGTAGTGACCGAGCTGACAGACGAGCGGATCGACGCCGGCGTGCGCGAGGTGACGGGTCGGATCGCTGAAGGGTTCGAAGCCGCCGGGGCCGAGGTGGGGGAGGTCAACCTGCCGCACGCCTACTACGCGCTGGAGGCCTACTACATCATCGCTCCTGCCGAGGTCTCATCCAACCTCGCGCGCTTCGACGGGGTGCGCTACGGGCTCCGGGTCCCGGCTGATGGCGTACACGAGATGTACCGCAGGACGCGGGAGGCGGGCTTCGGGGCCGAGGCGAAGCGGAGGATCATGCTCGGCACCTACGCGCTCTCTTCCGGTTACTACGACGCCTACTACGCCCAGGCCCAGAAGGTGCGCACGAAGCTGGTAGAGGACTTCCGGGCAGCCTTCCACCGCTACGACGTCCTTCTCTCGCCGACCGCTCCCTCGGTGGCGTTCGAGCTCGGGGCCAAGACTGACGACCCGCTCGCGATGTACCTGCAGGACATCTGCGCCGTGCCCGCGAGCCTCGCGGGAATACCAGCCATAAGCGTCCCCGGAGGCCTCTCCGAAGGGCTCCCCGTGGGCATCCAGCTTATGGGCGACCACTTCACCGAGCCCATGCTGCTAAGGGCGGGCCGCGCCGTCGAGGAGGTCGCGGACTTCCGCTTCGAGCTCAAGCCCTAGCGCCTTGTGACGCTTGATCTCTTCTCCGCAGGGCCTTCGGCCGGGGCTGGTGTAGCGGCAGCCACCGCTTGCCCGGTCTAGCTCGGAGCGCCACCGGTGATCGCATCGAGCCGGAGTATTCCGCCCGGACGTAGCACCTGCACGTCGACCTCAGGCGCGAGCTCGGCTGCGTGACGGCGAAACGCCATTACGGGGTCAGCGAGCATAGCGGTCTGCAAACGTCCGAAGCCGAGCGGGGCGTAGGTTCCCCAGTGGATCGGAACGGCGAGGCGCGGCTGCAGGAGCCGTAGCGCCTCGGCCGCGCGACGCGGGTCGAGGTGGCCGCGGCCAGCGGACGGTCCCCATCCCCAGATAGGGACTAGCGCGACGTCGAGGCCACGCCCGATCTCTGCCATGCCGTCGAAAAGGTCTGTATCTCCGGCGAAATAGATCCTGCAACTTCCCGTGATCGTATAGCCCAGAGTGAGCGCGCTTACCCCGAAGAAAGGCAGCCGGGTGCCGTCGTGTTCGGCATAGGTCGGGCGGACCGTCAGAGCACCGATCTGGATCTCCTCACCGACCTCTACCTCGGCCACCCGACGGAACCCGCGCTGCCTCAGCAGACCACCACCTCCACGTGGCACTACCAGCTTGATCCCATGGCCGAGCCGCTCTAGCGAGGGCGGGTCGAGGTGGTCGAAGTGCAGGTGCGACACTAGAACCGCGTCGATGTTGGTGTAGTGTGCAGCGTCGACTCGCTGGCGGCGGCTACGAAGGTGCGCGACGCGAGAGCGCAAGACCGGGTCGGTTAGCAACCGAACCCCGTCGAGATCGACTAGCACGGTGCTGTGCCCGAGCCATCTCAGGTGTGCAGCGGACCGCCGCCTGGAAGCAGATCTCACGGTTCTGTCCGGCGCCACTCAGGCGCCGTTGCTGTAGGCTTCATGCCCGAGGTCGGCGAGCCACCGGCGCATCTGGCGGTGCATTGCCTCAGCACCGATTATGGGCTCCTTCGGGAGTGCCCAGTCTCGAGGCACCAGCACGAACGGGTACGACTGCGGTCCGCCCAGACCTCCGTGCGAGCCGACGAGTTCCTCGAATGCAGCTACCTCCCCCGTCTCCGGCCAGTAAGTGCTGTTTATCATGATATCGGCGCAATTCGGGAAACCATCGGTGCGTTTGACGTGCTGGGCCGCGTTCGGACCGAAGGGCGCAAGCGGGTTCTCTCCTTCTACGCGACCTTCGTCAAGAAAGCAAAGGCCCTGCTCGCCGATGACGATCGCTCCGTACTGCTCGGAGCGAGCGAGCATGAAACCGATGCCGGGATGGTCCCGCAGCGTGGAGATTACGCGTGGGTAAAGCTCGTAGATCCGTTCTAGGGTGACCCGTCCGGGCTCCCGCGGGAAGGAGATGAGCCCGAGGCAGCCGGAGGCCATGACGATGATCTCCGGCGGTGCTTCCTTCTCACGCCTTATCTCCTCCCGTTCCTCCTTGCCTATGACGACGGCTCCGTTGACCGTCCTCCGCTCCGTCGCCCGCCGTACCGTTCTGGCGAGGGCGTTGTCGCCACGGGAGGCCTCCGTCAGCGACGCGCTCAGGTACCCCACGGCTTCGTCGCCCGAGGTTGCGGACTCGACGCTCTTGGCGGCGCAGGCTTCCTCTACGAGTTGCTCCAGCGTCGTGCCGTAGCGGTTCTCGAACGTCGCGCCTTGCGTCTGGCCGTGGTCGGCTAGAACGACCAGATGGTACGGACGGGGTGCGTCCTTCACGGCCGCTTCGATCCGCGCAAACTGCCGGTCGATCTCGCGCAGGGTGGCGAGCGTATCGGGGCGCTCTACCCCCGAGTGGTGGGCCACCTCGTCATAGCCGAGGAACGTCGTGTAGGCGACCGGCCGCCCGGCATAGATGTCACCGATCAACGCCTGCACCTGAAGGTCGCGCTGGATCACCGTCGTCCACGCCCGGACCAGGGGATAGGGAAAGGAGCGCTGAACGCGCGGTATGACGTCCCTACGACGCTGCTGCGCCGCACTCCAGCACTCGCTTATTACGTCGCCGACGAACAGGACGAACGTGCGCGCGACGTTATAGGGGTTTGCGAAGTAGGCGAAGTAATCCTGGCCGATCCGTCCCGGGCGATCGCGCCTCAGCACAGTGCTCATCGTCAGGAGGCTGTGCGGCGCATCACCGGAGAGGAGGTTCGCGCGGCTGGTCCCGCCAGGGGCGAGAAGTCCGCGCCCATTCGACACGCGCCGCTCGATCTCCATCGCATCTCTTGGATGGTTGGAGACCATGAACACGTTGCGGTCTTTCTCCCACCAGCGAAACGCGGGCAGGTTGTCGTTCGAGCCGTGGAGCAACCCCGCCTGGCAGGCGCCGGTCTGCGAAGACCAGTCGGTCTCCCACTCGATCAGTCGATGCGACCCCTCGCGCAGCCAGCGGGCGAGCGTAGGCGCGTTGCCGTCGCGGATTGCTCGCGACACCACTGCGTGAGCGAGACCGTCAACCTCGAGGAATAGTACCCCTGGCACGTCCGTCTCGACGGCCCCACCGCCGCGCCGTGCCTGGCGTTTGATGACGTTTCGGAAGTAGAAGTCGTCGTCGTCGATCCCGAGCAGCGAGGTGACCAGCGTGTTTACCAGGGTGAGGCCGACGACCACGATGATGGCGCTCAACAATCCGGAAACTACCAGGCCCTGGCTGATCGCGGCGACCGCCAGGATCACTGCCCCGTTCAGGACGAGCACACCAAGTCCAAGCGTCAGGACGGTAAATGGAAGCGCGAGCCTCACTACAAGCGGCCATACGAGCGCGTTGAAGAGCCCGATCAGGGCGGCCGCGATGAGCGCCGACCCGAAGCTCGTCACCTCGACGCCAGAGAGGAGCACGCCGAGTAATACCAGCGTTGCCGCCGTGATTAGCCAGACGGCCATCACACGCAAAAAAGCTGCTCTTCGGCCCGCGAAGCGTCTCATTCGAGTCCTCGACAAGCTCTACGGCTTTCCTGGTCACCTTCGGTCTCCCTGGCTACAGGGCATTTCACGAACCGCCGGCACCCTCTATGATAGCGCACGCGGAACAGCCGAAGGCTGGGCGAGCCGAAGGCTTCTTCGGGAAGCAGCTCGGACTCCTCGGGGTCAGGCCTGCCGTCGGTCCCGGATGCGAAAGGCGAAGACGATCAGCGCCAGACCCACTACTACCGCGAAAACACCGATAAACGGCGCTAGAGAGGGCACGTCAGAGCCCACCAGGGCCGCAAGGATCACGCCGAAGAGCACCGACAGCGCGCCCCCGCCGGCAAGCAGCCACCCGTTTTCTACTTCGCTGCGCAACACGATCGCGGTGAGTATCTTCAGGATGCCGGTCACGACAGCCCACACCACGATGACGTAGAGCAACCCGCTCGTGGTCATCCCGGGCCAGAGCAGGGCTAGAAGCCCGGCGATGACGCCAACCGTTCCTTCGGCCAGAGGAAGCCACTTTAGCGCGCCTCGGTCAGAGCTTCTGAGAGCAGGCACGAGCTCTACCCCTCCGTCTACCAGAGCGTAGATGCCGAAGAACAGTGAGAGCACAGCGAGGATGAGGCCGGGCCAGAGGAGGACCACCAGCCCGAACAGCACAGCGACGAGCCCGCGTAGCGCCATGGCCCGCCAGTTCTCGGCGATACTGCTCAACCTCTGCCGGTAGCGTCCTTGGCTGCTCATGCCGTCCTCCTCATAGCCGCTCCATGCCGTGGCCTATCCTGTTCGCCGGTCCTAGTCATTTTCCGGTCCGCCGCTTCTGTCGCCGGATCGTCTGCGCGGCCGTTCCTCGTTCCGCCCCACCGCTGTGCTAACGCTGCTTATTACGAATGCGGCCGCCAGCCCGCAGACTACGCCTATCACCGCCCCTCTGGTGACGTTATCCGTCAACCACACCACGCCGAGGCTCACGAGCAAGGACACCACGACGAAGACTATAAGGGACAAGATAACAGTACCGGCAATCCTGGCGATCATCTTCGCCCCCTTGCCTGTATCCTGCCGGAGCGCTCGTACGCGAGCACCCCTGGCGCCGGTATTTCCGCTAATGCGGCTTTCGATCCAGACCACGCTATCGCTCTAGACATCTTTCATCCTACTTCTCCGGTCGTCTCATTGTCCCGAGTCCCAGGCAATTGCGCCTCCAATATCTCGTCCGGCAGTGCGTGGTAGATCGCCGCGTTGACCTCCGCGCCCAGCAGCACGACCGATGCGGAGAGATAGAGGTAGAAGAGCAGACCCACGGCCGCTCCCAGGCTCCCGTAGGTGACGCCGTAGTTTGCGAAGTTTGCGAGGTAGATGGAGAAACCGACCGAGGAGATCGCCCACAGTACCACGGCCAGCGCCGCGCCCACAACCACTGACCGAAAGCGCTGCCTGGCGTCAGGACCGTAACGGTAGACCACAGAGAGCACCACGGCGAGCAGCGAGAGCGCTACGGGGAAGCGCAGCCACGTCCACAGAGAGACGAACGCGTCGGCCAGACCTACCAGACTCGCGAACCTCTCTACCACCTCCGGTCCGATCAGCATGAGGGCGAGAGAAACGATCACCATGAGAGCGAGGACGGGACCGAAGACCAGAGAGAGCAATAACCCTTTCCACCAGCGGCGGGTCTCGGTCACCTGGTAAGCGATATTGAATGCCTCGGTGAGGGTGCGCGCGACCGCCGAGACAGACCACAGCGCAACGGCTATCGAAAAGTAAAGCACCTCGCCACTTGCTCGTTGCTGAGCATGCTCGACCATCCCCTCAAGAGGTTGAATCTGCTCCCTACCCTGCTCGACTACCGGTTCGAGCTGCTGCGGAACATTCTGGGCCGATTGTGCGCGAGCATGCTCCATGGCCCGATCGAAGAAGTCTTGGAAGCCGAGCGCACTTGCTAGCACGACGAGGATTAGCAGGAAAGGGAAGAGCCCGAAGAGCCCGCGGTAGGCTAGCGCAGCGGCGTAGGTTGCCATCGGGTGCTCGAAGAAGAAGTTCCGGAGCGAGCTTACGCCGAGCTCGATGATCCCCTGTAGCATCAGAACGCGCACACCACCCTATCCGGGGAGCGGGCAGAAGACCGCCTATCATCGGTTGCCTCGGCCGGGACTTGTGCTTTGACATTCATCCTGTGCGCTTGACCTCCACTATGGGGACAGGAGGGTCGATGGCCGGCCTGGTGGTCATGAGGTTGGCAAGCCAGCGGGTCTCCGGGAAGGTATCGAACATCGCCGCCAGTAGCAGGGTGATGGGCATGGCCAGAAAGGCCCCCGGTGCGCCGAGAAGCCAGGCCCAGAGGGTGAAGGAGAGGAAGACGATTGCAGGGGACAGCTGCAGACCCCTGCTCAGGAGGAACGGGTCGAGCCCATATTCCGCCAGCTGGTTGATCACTACCACCCCCAGGATAGCCAGCAACGCTCGAGACACGCCGAACTCGGCGAGGGCCAGGAGCACACCCGGCGCCGCCGCGATCGGCAGGCCGATATACGGCACGAAGCTCAGGAAGAAGGCCAGCACACCCCACAGCAGGGGAAAGTCCACCCCCAACAGCCAGAAGAGAACGGTGATACCGGTGCCGATGACAAAGTTGGTGATAGCCCGCAGCCCCAGCTGGCGTATCACGCCGCGCGCAACGACGGTCAATCGCGCGAGTTGCGGGTTGTCCGGTGCTGCGCTCGCGCGCAGCCTGGCCGCTATGGCGGGACCTTCGCCCAGCAAGAAGAGGGTGATCATCAGGATGAGGAACAGGTTACTCAGAAAGCTGCCGAGGCCGGAGAGCACGTTGCCAAGGGCTCCGACGATGGCGCCGGGTTTCACCACCTCCCTGAGATCGAGGTTCGAGATCCCCAGACCCTCGAGCAGACTCTGGAGCTCATCGGTTCGAAGATCTAGCTGGGTCGTGTAGTAGGCAAGGCGTCCCGTAAACTTGCCGATCGACACGCTCAGGAAGCCGAAGAGGGCAACAAAGAGTATGCTCAGGGCCACAAGCATGATCAGTAGGGCCAGCGGGGCAGGGAGCCCGCGCCGCTTCAGCCAGGAGTAGATCGGGCTGAAGATGAGGCTCAACACCAGCGCGAAGAGCGTGGGAGTGACGACCGGCGCACCCAGGCGCATCCCGGCCAGCACGACGATAGTCGCGGCAAAGGACAGCATCACCCGCAAGAACGATGGAGGCTGGCGCGCCTGTGTGACGGCACTAGTCATGGCAGGTCATGTATCTTCGATGCGGGTTCGCCATCCGATCTGTGTATTGTCTTCGGATTCCATGCTACTGATTCCCTCCGTCACGCCGGACTGTTTCGGGTAGCCGCCCATCTTTTCTGGCATCGCGGTTGCCGACGGTGCATGGCGTATCGCCTCTTGGGCAGCTCGGCCGAACTCCTTCTACTTCGGCCCTGGGTCTGAGGAAGGAACCATGCTTTCCGGGGTCATGTCGCACGTTCAGCCCCCCCAGACGGGGTAGGAGCTCCGGGTGATGCATCATCCGGAGCGGTGGTGCCCGCGTCGCTCACGCCTATGATGCTCGCAAGCCAGCGCGTCTCCGGGAAGGTGTCAAGCATGACGGCCACGAACAGGGTGATGGGCAGCGCCAGGAACGCACCTGGCCCCCCTAGCAGCCACGCCCAGATGATGAAAGACAAGAAGACAACCGTCGGTGAGAGGTTGAGTCCACGGCCCATCATCATCGGCGAGAGCACGTTCTCGGCCATCACGTTGATCACCACCACCCCCGCGATGACCAGCAGTGCCCGTTCTAGGCCGAATTCGGCCAGGGCCAGCACCACCGCGGGCGTGACCGCCAGCACGAGCCCGATGTAGGGCACGAAGCTCAGGAAGAAGGTCAGGATGCCCCACAACAGCGGAAAGTCTACTCCTAACACAAACAGCAAGACGGTCACGCCAGCGCCCGTGACGAGATTTACGATGGCGCGCAGCCCGAACTGGCGCACCACGCTCCGACCAACGGTGGTCAGCCTGGCAACCTGCGGGTTGTCCGCGCCCACGCTCGCGCGCAGCCGGTTCATCATGGCCGGTCCCTCCCCGAGCAGGAACAGCATGATCATCAGGATCAAGAACAGGTCGCTCAGGAAGCCCGCTATGCCGCTCAGGACTACTCCGATGGCATCGGCCAGGCCGCTGGGCTTCACCACGTCCTGAAGATTGACGTTCGAGAGCCCCAGACGCTCGATCAGAGCGTCGAGATTGTCCAGCTGCCCGTTGAGCTGCGTCGTGTAGAACCCAAGGCGTTCGCTAAACTTGCCGATCGAGGCGCCCAGGATGAAGATGAGCCCCACGAAGAGAACCGTCAACAGGACCAGCATGATCAGCAAGGCTAGCGGGGCAGGCAGCCCGCGCCGCTTGAGCCACGAATAGACGGGGCTGAAAAGGACGGTCAGCACCACCGCGAAGAATATGGGGTTGAGGATTGGCGCACCCAGGCGTATTCCCACGAGTACTACCACCGTCGCGGCGAGTACCAGCATCACCCGCAAGAACGAGGGTTGGCGCAGCGCCGTGGTCACGGCTTCGCCGATGCCAGTTCTCTCGCCTGGCGGGTTGTTCGTGGATTCGTTCATTGTCTGACCTCCGAGTTGCGCCTGGGGCTGTTGCCAATCCGTGTGCACAGTCCTTTCAAGTTCTTTTGCGTGGCTCCTTCATTCGTGTCTTTAGCTTTCTTCTCGACACTGGGCTCGGCACGCGCTGGTGCGGACACACCACAACGAAGCGACCACACCGACAATGTCTTAACTCCAAAGAGAGCCTCTGGCGAGGAAGTAGTCTCCAATTTCGGAACCTCCTTCCCGCCTCGGTCCGCAACCTTCCGTTGCTTTCCAACCTCCTTCTCCAACCGGCTGCCACGGCTACCTCAGTCAGACGCAGTAGGCGGCAACGAAGACGCAACGGCGGGTTCCTTCGCGTCTTGCCTCGTGCGCCGGTAAGCTAGTAGTTCGGTCACGACTATACGGATGATCTCGGCCACCGGGATGGCCAGCAACGCCCCGGGGATGCCGAGTAGTTGCCCGCCTACCAGCAGTGCGATGAGGATCACCAGCCCGTTGAGCTGCACCGCCTTGCTGTAGATGATGGGCTGGAGGACGCTGCCTTCCACCTGCTGGTAGACGACGATGTAGACGAGCAGCACCACTGCCTTCCACGGCTCGACGAACAAGCCCACAACGACGAGCAACGCCCCGCCAAGCGTCGCGCCGACCAGCGGTATCAGGTCGAGAACCGCAACCAGTAGCGCCAGCGGGGCAGCATAGGGCATGCCGAGGATCAGCAAGACAACGAAGGTGGTCACACCGCAGAGCACGCTGATGGCGAGGTTGCCTGTGATGTAGCCGCTGATCGCCCCTGCCGACTGCTCGAGGATGCGTCGCACCAGCGGCCGGTGCGCTTCGGGAAAGAGCCCTACCCCGGCGTTCACGTAGCGCTCGCTGCCCAGGATCAGGAAGAAGGTGAGCGTCAGGACGGTCGCCAGCGCGGCGACGACCCCGGCGATGCTAACGGCTATTGCGCCGGTGGACGCAAAGACATTCCTTAGCACATCTCCCAGCTGCTTCCTGAGAGAAGCCAGTTGGTCGCTGAACGTCTGCAAGAGGCCACCAAGCCCGTTTTGCTTTGCGATGCCTCTGATGTATTCCGTCGGCCCCTCGGGAGCCTTAGCCGCGGCGGTAACGAAATTGATCAGACCATTGACCTGGTCGACGAGCAGGGGCAAGAAGATCCCCACCACGAAGAGCAGCGCTACCAGTAGCCCCAGGTAGGTGAGCGCTATGGCCAGGGGGCGCTTAATCAGCCTGTGGCGCCGCTGGAGCCAGTTGACCGCAGGGTTTAGCACCGCCGCCAGGAAGAGGGCGATGACGAACCATCCGATGAAAGTGCGTACCTGCCAGAGCAGGAAGAGCGCGCCCAGCACCACCGCCGTGGTAAGTAGGGCGACGGCGACCGTGCGCGCCACTTGCCAGGTCGGGGCGCGTGCCCACCCACTATCCTGGCTGGGCATTGCCGCACCTGGCCCAGTAGACACTATCGGAGGCTCTGCCTGCGGTTGTGCCTGCGGCTCTGTCTGCGTGTCCGCCTGTGTGATCTCTTCCTTACTCATGTCTCTATCCCTTTCCATGTGGATGCCACATCCGGCCTCATCCACCTCGCTGAATACTGGTCGGTACGGAGCCCATGCGGGCCGGCACCTCGGCCGCTAGTTGCTTCTCCGGCGCATCCGGCCCCATGTTCTGGACCCGTCGGGCGTAGGTGGCAGAGAGGGGAGCAGCGGTGAGCCCGTGCAAGAGCACGCTCAAGAGCACCGTTAGCGCCACCACCTGCTCGATCTGTTCGCGGCCGGCGAGCAGGGGAGCCTCCGCCACTACGATCAGGCCCAGAACAATCGAGGCGAGTCCCCGAGGGCCGAACCAGCCCATAAACAGCACCGAGACGCTTCGCAGGTGCGTTCTGATGAGAGAGATCGCCACCGGTAGCATACGGATCAAGGTGAGGCTCAGGAGGGCATACAGAGCAATCTCCCAGCTCAGAGGCTGGACCAATCTGATCACCAGGATACCGAAGATGAAGAATACGCTCAGGTTGAGCAGCTGCCCTTCTTCGTCGGTTAACTGGATCAATCGCTCCCCAAACCCCTCCACGGTCGGTGCGACCGCAAGGCCACCGACGAAGGCGGCGATGAAGCCGTTGCCCCCGATCTGGTCGGCCAGCGCCCAGGCGATGAGCGCCAGCGCCAGGAGGGCAAGCCGCTGGAACGAGTCCGTCATCCACCCTTTCCGCGAGGCCCACCTTACGAACCAGCCCCCTGCCAACCCAACGCCTATGCCGACGATGGCTCCTAGGCCTATCTGCTCCAGGGCGAAGTTTATCCAGTAGCTTGCCGGCTGCAGCTCCTCTTTAGCCACAGCCAGAGTCAAGAAGAGGGCCAGGAAAGGCACCGAGAGGCCGTCGTTGAGCCCAGCCTCGACGTTCAGGGCCTGGCGCACCCGGTCCGGGACGTGCGTGTTGCTCACGACAGCCTGTCCGAGAGCGGCGTCGGTGGGGGCGAGGACGGTGCCCACGATGGCGGCCTCCCAGAACGTGAGGTCGGTGAGCAGCAGCGCCGCGACAACGGTCCCCAACGCGATGGTGAGCGGCATCCCGATGCCTAGAAGGCGCAGGGGCAATCCCTGGTTTTGCCGCAGTGCGGAGAGGTTGATTCTTGCGGCGTCCGTAAACAGCACGAGCGCGAGGGCGATCTCGCCCAGCAAGAGCACGGCGTGATCGTCGAGCCCCAACTCGACCAGGCCGAGGCCTGCGGGACCAAGGACGGCGCCGCCCACGACGAAGACGATCGGCGCCGTGAGGACTGTCCCCTCAAGCCGGCGCGAAACGAGACCGAACGCGAACACCACGGCGGCCAGAACGGCGAGATCAAACACCGCATCCTCCGCTGGCGACCTGGGACGTCGGAAAACACGCCCCTAGAGTTGTGAGTCCCTCTGCCAAAGCGGGCTCCCGCTACTCGAGTTTGATTCCTATAACAAGGAAGCGCCCTACCGGAGTAGTTACTGTCCGTTTGCGACGATCTCCACCTTTTCGCCCTGGAGCGTTCAACCAGCTGACCGCTCCAGAGCTATCTCACCTCCTGCTGCTACTACTACTCCTGCGCAAAAGCCTCCCGCAGTTTGTTCTCCTGCTCCTCTGGCAGGTTGGTAGAGATGATCTCGAAGTCATACTGCTTTAGCTCGTCAATAACCTTGTCAGGAGCCGTCGCCCCACTGGTCAAGGCAAACAGAGCAGAGGTTCCCTCAGTTACCTTCTCTCTTACCTGCTTGATGAAGTCGTCGTCTATCCCTACATCTGCCATCGACCCAGTTAGCGCACCCATCCCAGCGCCTATCGCTGCTCCGAGGAAGGGCACAAAGAAGATCAGCCCGAACAGAAAACCCCAGAACGCTCCGCCAAGGGCACCTGCGCCTGAGGTGCTGTGTAGCTGGCGGGTTGTTGGCTTCTTGTTGCCCTGGGGCCAGCTCACAACAGCTGCGTCCTCGAGGTTGATCATCTGCTGCTCCTGGAGGCCCTGGAGGGCGAGGAGCACCCTGTCTGCTCCGTAGGGATCGTTGAACTTCAGCACAGATAGTGTAGCCATTCGCTACTCTCTCCTTTCTGCTTCGGGTGCACGAGAATGCGGTGTACGTTCCGAGGTGGTCGAGGAGGAGACCTCCCCCTCGGGTTTCTCTCGAAGGTCTGCTCCTTCGAGGAAGCCGCACAGCCCCTGAGATCATCCTCGTAGTGCCATGGCGGATATAGGTCTATTGTTGCCTCTCCTTTGTCGCTCCGACTACTGCAGAGTCAGGGTTCTTTGTTGCTCCTCTGTCTCGACGAACTGCACCGGTATGAGCACGGACTTCCTCCCGAAGAACCCAATCCGTACCCTGATGTACTCCGGCTCGCCCTCCAGGTTCACGAACACCTCCTCCGCGCTGCCGATCTTCTGCCCCAAGGGATCGTACACTGTGTAGCCGGCGTACCTCTTCGGTGTCGCCGACGTGCTCGCGGTGGATCCCTTGTCTAGTGCTGGATAAGTCATTCCCTTCTCATTTCACGCTGGCCTACTGCTCAGGTCTCCGCGACAAGGCTTGCCTCGGCCATCGCCGCTGTGTCCCGTAGCGGCTAGCGTTCGACTAACGATTCGGTCCACTTCCAAGAGTTGATCGATTGCACACCCTCCCGTTGCCCTCTCAAGAAAGGGCTACAGGCACGAGGGCGAAGGGCATCTGGTATGCCCGATGCGGGCGGAAAGGTCCGCCCGCATCGGTGGCTCCCAAGGGTTCGCCCACCCTGGAAACGTCCCAGTGTCTGACAGCCTATGCTCGAAGTAGTCAGGCGCCCTCGGAATAATCGGAGTACTTGGCAAGCCCGTAGATGACCATCACGCAAAGCGCTATAACCACCACCGCCAATACCGGAGCAGCAGGGATCACAAACAGCCACCTGATCGCCCCCACCACGGCAAAGAGGTAGCCCACCACCACTCCGAAAGTGCCTCCTCTCAAGATATCTATTCCCGCATACAGCGCGATGATCGCGATGATCAAGTCGAGGATGCCCCAGAAAACGAAGTTCGCATACACCAGGTTGCCAGCTTCGGTAACCCACCAGCCGGTGCCCGCGAAGTTCAGAAGCGCGCTCAAACCCTCAAGGCCGGCCACAACAAACATTATGACGGCGGCGAAGGTGAGCATGCCGGGTCGCCTGTGCGCTGCCGCCCTAGAGCTGACCGGGCTCTCCATACCGCCGCCGCCGATCCCTCCCGAGACCGGTTCGCTGTGCTGATCCGCCATTACCTCTCCTTTCTCTTTCTTTGTGTAGCCCTCAATTAGTAGGGGGCTACGCTTCGTCGATTGCCCGCTCCATCTCCCTGGCGTCCGCCCTGACCTCCTTCTTCATCTCCTTCTTGGCCCGCCTGGTCGCCTCTTCAACAGCCCGCTCTATCGTCGCCTCTCCGACCACTATCAACGCCGCCTCGCTATCTTCGAGCACCTCGCCTATCTCCTTGAGGTCCGAGCGAGACATCCCGCCACGGAGGTGGCCGATCAGCGCTCCTGCTCCAGCTCCTACCAGCCCGCTTACCAGGATGGAAGGCGGGAAGATCAGGCCAAGTGCCGCACCTACCGCTAAACCTGCCCATCCGCCGTGCTGGGTTGGCTTCTCTATCTTGTCTACTATCTTTACCTTGCCTTCCTCGTTTTTGGTAACCACAGCAGCGTCGTAGGTGCCAACGACGTGCTCGCTGTGGAGCTCCTTGAGCTCCTCGAGGTCGGCCTTGGCGTCCTCGACGCTGTCGTATTCGCCTATGTAAAGGAACACCGGATTGTCGCTCACTAGACCCTCCTTCTTGGGTTTACTCGTTGCAACCTTTCGCCTTCGGGTAATGGAGATTTCCTGGGGTGCTGTCCTCCTTTCCTGGCTCACCTTGGTGATCAGCTGTAATTGGGCTCAACCGATCCCGCCACCTCCTTGACTCTTCGGCATCACGAGTTTCTCGCACACCACACTCTACTTTCATTGCGGGAAGGCTTTCATCACCCAATGGAGAGTTTCCCCTAGGTGATTTTTCTCCGGGTGGAGGGCGAAAAGAAGGAACCGAGCGAGATCACGCTAGCCGCCGCACCGATCGCGTGCGCGTCGGTTAGTAGCGACCAGAGTGCATTCTGTAGTCCCTTTTGCCGCGGTGGAAGAAGCGCCCGGGCTGCTACCAACTACCCCGCCCGCGCGGCGAATTGAGGTATCGACTGTGTGATCCGAGCGCTCTGTCGGACGGCGCGTCGCTTGGAGCAGGATAATCTCCGGAGCCTGGGAGTGATCTCTCTCGGTCATCTACCTGGGCAGTTCTAGCTCTCACAGACCCGATGCCTTTACTGCGGCTCGCTTTCCATGACTCGCAAGCTGCGACTATCTCAGAGGTTTTACGAGAGAGCTCGACCCACTCGTCTCGCGAGGTCGGCTCCTGCATTAAATGAGCCACCCTGAACTCGAGCACCTCGACTCCCTCATCCAGGTACGGAAGGTATCCGTGCAGGGGCATATTGCCGCCCACCAGGTGCAGTGTCGGCAAGGGCTCCAGGAGCGAACCGGCGTACGGGGGACCTCCAAGCGCTTCGGGATTGGTGACCTTCACGAAATCCGGTTGCATCTCGTAGGCGCGCCAGACCTCGGTTGGGCTCAGACCGCCCAGGATGCACGGCACGTCGGCCTCCTCGCACGCTATGACCACATCTGGGGCATTCACAGGGGCGGCGAAGAAATCGGCGCCGATCACGTCCGCCTCGCGAACCTGAGACGAGCGGGTTATTGACCCTACGCCGACCAGGAGGTTCATCTCCTTCAAAGTCGGGATCAGCCAGCTGTTACCTTGAACGGCGAAGTAGGTCAACTCCACGACCCGGAAACCTCCGTCACTCAGCGCCGCGGCCGCTTGCACCATACGCCGTTGGTCCCGAATACGGAAGCTGGCCATGATGCCCGCTTTCCTGAGCGCTGCTGCCGACTCGATCCTGTTCAACGTCTGTAAAACCTCTGAGCGTGGCTGTTTGTACTAACGCCCCTTCGGGTTAATGGCGATTTGGGGATGCCTCCATCCTTGCGATGAGCATCGCCACTATATATGTTGGTCTCCCGGTAGATTGTCGCACGCTCTCCTAAACCTTTCGCAAGTTTTGGATCAAGCTATCTTTGTACTCGCGAAGAGGCGACCGCCTGATGATTGAAGTCCACTGGCCCTCGTGCGGCAGATGAGGTGTTCTCGGTACGGGATGCCGCCCGGGTCGCGCACTCGAGTAATCTTTTACGAGTCGAGAGAAGCCAGGTCTCCGTCTACTGCGAACTTGTAGCCGATGCCGCGCACGGTATGTATGTAGCGGGGATTTTTGGGGTCGGGTTCGATCTTCTCGCGGATATGCTGGATGTGCACGACCGTAGAACGAGTCTCGCCAAAGAACGCTCCATCCCACAGGTGCTCCATGATCTGGAGGCGGCTGAAGACCTGACCGGGATGTGTCGCGAGGAAGCTGAGGATCTCGAACTCCGTAGCGGTAAGGTAAACACTTGTCTCACCGGCCCATACCTGCCGGCGCGGGAGGTCGATGACAAGCCCTGGAAAATCCAGCCTCTGGTGCCGGTCCTCGGCGTCCATGCGCCTCCGGCGCAGGTGGGCCCGGACGCGGCTCACAAGCTCTGCCGGGTTCACCGGCTTGGTGACGTAATCGTCGGCGCCCACCTCGAGCCCCACGACGACGTCTCTCTCGCCGTCGCGCGCTGTAAGCACGACGATCGGTACGTTGCTCGTCCTCCTGATCTCCTGGCAGACGGAGATGCCGTCGATGCCAGGCAGCATTATGTCCAGCACGACGAGGTCGGGAGACTGGAACGAGCTGAAACGTCTCAATGCCGACTCGCCGTCCCCGACGGCATCCACCACCATTCCCTCGCGTTCGAAGATGGTCTTGAAGATTTCCCTTACCGCGGCATCGTCTTCAACCAGCAATATCCGTGGCATCCTCACCGACCTCGGGCATCTCGACCTTTATCGCCGTACCGACACCTTCCCGCGAGCGGATGTAGATGCTGCCTCCCATGCGCTCGGTGAGCTCCTTGCAGATGGACAGCCCGAGGCCGAAGCCCCCGGAGCTGCGCCTCCCCCGGTAGAATCGTTCGAAGACGTGTGGAAGATCCTCCGGAGTTATGCCAACGCCTGCGTCTTCCACGGTGACGGTAGCTCCTCTGATTATGAGCCGAAGGTGCCCGCCTCGGCTCGAGTGCTGGATGGAGTTGGCGAGCAGGCCGAGCAGCACCTCCAGCAACCATTCGGGGTCCGCGCTCACCTGCCCGCCCTCGCCTTCGACAACTATGCCGAGACCGGCGCTCTCCGCGAGCGGCTTCACCAGCTCGGCGGCGTGGTGGGCAACGGCGGTGAGGCTCAGCGATTTCATCTCGGGCTCCCGCTCTCCCCATCCAACGCGCGCAAGGCGTAGCAAGACGTCGGACAGCCGCTTCATCCGCTGGCCCTCGGAGAAGATGTGGTCCAGCATACGGTCTCGCAAGTCTGGATCTTCATCCCCACTGGAGGCCAACAGCTGCGCGGCACCGAGTATGACCGTGAGTGGTGTCCTGAGCTGATGGGCGGCGTTCGAGAGAAAACGCTGCTGATTGGCCTCCAACTGATGTCCTTCCGAGAGGTCTTGCAAGACCATCAGCACCTCGTTTCCTTCGAGCCCGGTCAATCGATCCAGCCTGATCTGCAGGAAGCTCTGGCAACAACGCGTGCGGGCTTCTATTATCTCCCCGGTCCGGCGGCACCGATCCACTGCATCCCTCAGGCTGAAGTCGTCGCAAGGGTCCGGTAGATCCGCAGGTGTCGAGCCTTCCGTCATGTTCAGCATGTTCCGTGCAGAGGCATTGGCGAAAAGGACCGATCTGCCGGATCCGATCACGAGTACGCCTTCGCTGAGGTTGTCCAGTATGGCCTCGAGGTGCTGGTGAGTCTCTTGTTCTCGAGCCAGAAGTTGCTCGCGCTCCCTTTCGGCCAGCATTCTCCGGAGCGCGTGCTAGTCTACACAGTAGCAAAAGAGGGGCCAAATATAGCCGAGCACTCCGCCAGCAACGCCAGAAGCGATCCTCGCACGATCGTCGTGATGCCCAAGTTGCAGGCGCCTGCACCGCGTCCCGAGCAGTTGGTTCGTCCCAGGTTGCTCGAGCTTCTGAAGGCGGCCTCCGATTCCAGGCTAACCCTCGTAAGCGCCGCGGCGGGATACGGAAAGACGACGCTCCTGGCCCAGTGGCATCGAGCAGTAGAAGGTAGTATGCCCTTCGCCTGGGTCTCCCTCGACGAGCAGGACAACGATCCGGTGAGGTTGTGGAGGCACGTTGTAGAAGCGGTGCGCCGGGTCGTGCCGGAGGAAGAGGACTTCGGGGCCGATGTCCTCGTAGGGATGAGCGTCCCGGGGCAGGGGCTCGTCGAGATGGCGCTTCCCATGCTCATCAACGAGCTCGCCGAGTTGCCTTCTCAGATTGTAATAGCTCTCGATGACTATCAAGCGGTAACCGAGGGCGACTGCCACGAGTCGGTGGCCTTCTTCGTGGACCACCTCCCCGCCAATATTCACCTCGTCCTGGCAAGCCGCTCTGACCCACCACTGGCGCTGGGGCGGTGGCGGGCGAGGGGTGAGCTGAGCGAGATCCGTACTCAGGATCTCGCTTTCTCGGAGGAAGAGACTGCCCAGTTACTGAAGGAGCGATTGGGCCTGGACGTCGAGACGGATGATCTCTCGGTGCTGCATGAGCGCACCGAAGGGTGGCCCGCAGCGATCTACCTCGCCGCCCTCTCTTTGCAGAACAGGGAAGATAGTCACGACTTTATCGCATCGTTCGGGGGCAGCAGCCGCTATATCGTCGACTTGCTGGGGGAGGAAGTTCTGGCGAGCCTCCCCGAGGAGGTGAGGGAGTTCCTGCTGATGACCTCGGTCTTGAGGAGGATGACGGGTCCGCTTTGCGATGTGGTTGTGGGTAGGGAGGGTTCGGGCAATCTCCTTAGAGAGCTGGCTCGCTCCAACCTGTTTGTGGTCCCCCTGGAGGGGCAGGATCACTTCTATCGATTCCATCACCTCTTCTCTGACCTGCTGCTCTACGAGCTCAGGAGCAGCCGGCCCGAGCTGGTTCCCGTTCTGCACAGCCGGGCGAGCGTGTGGTTGGAGGATGCGGGTTACTTCGAGAGTGCGGTCAGGCATGCCATCGCGGCCGAGGACCATGAGCGCGTGGGCAAACTGATCTCCCGCCATTGGTTCGAGTACGTGTTCGCCGGTCAGACGGCGACAGTGGAATGGGCTCTCGGCGTGCTACCCGAAGATTTCATCACTGCCGACGTGACACTTGTCTTGGTGAAGGCGTGGATCTCTGCTCTGTATGGCCGGAGGGAGGAGCGAGACTACTATATGACTCTGGCCGAGGTTAGTTCCTACGAAGGACGCCTTCCGGATAGAACCGCATCGGTCGAGTCGGGCGTAGCTACCATACGAGCCGTCTTCGCCTATGGCGGCGTCCAGAGCACTCTAGAGGCGGCTCGGCAAGCCGCAGCCCTCGATCCCGAGCTAACCTCGCCGTGGGGCGGCCTGGTCCGCCTCGGACTGGGGCATGGCCTGTACCTTTCTGGAGACTCATCGGGGGCCCAAAAGCCGCTCGAAGAAGCTCTCGTACTGACAAGGGTTGACAAGCCCCTGGTGCGGATGGCCGTACTGTTCTCGCTGTCGAACGTTGCCCTCGACGAGGGACGTCTGGAGGAGGCAGAGGCGCGAGCGAGAGAGGCGTGCGAACTGGTGGAAAGATTCCAGCTGCATAGAGTCCCCCAGGCTACTCTGGTGCCCATCGCACTCGGACGCGTGCTCGCCGAGCGCGGGGAACTCGAGGATGCCCAAGCCGAGCTCGAGAACGGTCTTTCTGCGCGACGAAGGTTGTCACCCGATCTAAGCCCCTGGCCCACCCTCATCGGGTTGTTGGCGCTCGCACGTTTGAGCTCAGGCCGCGGCGACCGAAGCGCTGCTCAGACGCTGCTCGCCGAGGCACGCACCATCCTCGAGCGGCATCCCGACTCAGGCATCTTCCCCGAGCTTCTCGAGCGCCAGGAGGAGCGCACCCTTCGCACGACGATCAAGCGGCGAAACGGTTCGCTCAGGAACAACGGCAAGCTAACAGAGCGCGAGCTCGATGTGCTAAAGCTGCTTGTGGGCGAGCTCTCTACCAGAGAGATGGCACGTGGGCTCTACCTGGCTCCAAACACTGTAAGGACCCACATCAAATCCATCTACCGCAAGCTCGGAGTCTCCTCGCGCAAGCAAGCCGTAGAGGAGGCCTACTTGAGGAAGCTTCTAATCCCCTAGCGGAGCTTAGCTAGCGGAGCTTCTTCTACTCTAGCGAAGCAGTAAATCCCCTAGGGGAGAAGTGCTCTTGGGTGAAGACAGAACGCCCCACTGTGCACTACGCTCACAGAACATTATGGAGAGCGGTGGCCAGCATAAGGCTCGTGAGGGCAGTAGTAGTGGTAGTAGTAGTAGGTAGTACGGTCTACCGGATAGTGGTGCGCGAGGAGCTAAGCGATAGATACGCAGTGGCATTTGAAGGGATGGAGATGAAGGCCAGAGGCGGGCAGACGGTTCTCACAGGAGAGATCATCGACCAGCCCCAGCTCCACGGCATCCTTACCCGCATAGGCAGCCTGGGACTCAAGTTGGTGAGTGTTGAAACCATATCGCAAGAAGCGCGGACGAGGTGATCTACCCACGATCGCTCTCGCGGATCGAAGAGATCGGAGTTCTAGGTAGTCGCAGGCGCCAATGGCGAGGTTCGAGTAGCCAACGAGCGATGGCCAGCGCGGAACGAGACAGGAGGTATTGAAGATGGGATGTCTGTTCGCCCTGTTTGGGGGGCTTTTCCCGCGGCTCGCGCTCTTGATACTCTGGATCGCTCGGCCGGCGCTCGTGGCTGCGGCTTTCCACACGTTTCTTTTGCCGTTGCTGGGCATCATCTTCCTCCCGTTCACGACCCTGATCTACATAATCGTGTACATCCCCGGCGTCGGGTTGACCGGTTGGGGTTTCTTCTGGGTCATCCTCGCATTGCTGCTCGACATCGGTCACTGGGGTGCCAGTTACACCCAGCGGAATCAGATCCCCGGGGTGCAGGGCAGGTGAACGCAAGAGCGCACAGCAGGATACCCAGATACGAGTCGCATCCGAGACGGTGCCGGGACCATCAGCCCTGGAGATGACCTGCACGTCGCGATGACTCGATAGCAAGAAGGTCGACTTCCGAAAGATTGCGGAAGAAAGGAGCAGATGATGTGCCGCTGGCTCGCTTACTCGGGTTCCCCGATCCTCCTCGAGGAGCTGCTCTACAAGCCCGACCACTCCCTCATAGACCAGAGCCTCCACTCTCGCCTCGGTGTCGAGACCACCAACGGTGATGGCTTCGGCGTCGGCTGGTACGGCGCAACCAGCGAAACGCCGGCCGTCTTCCGAAGCATCGAGCCGGCCTGGAACGACCGCAACCTGCGCGAGGTCGCTTCCCACGTCGAGTCGCCGCTGTTCCTCGCGCACATCCGCGCCTCGACCGGGACAGCTGTCCAGCAGACCAACTGCCACCCGTTCCGCCACGAAAAGTGGCTGTGGGTCCACAACGGCCTCGTGCGCGACTTCCATCTCATCAAGCGCGATCTCGCACTCGCAGTAGACGAGTCGCTGTATCCGTCTATAGAAGGATCGACGGATTCCGAGATGCTGTTCTATCTCGCGCTCACGCTCGGGCTTGAAGACGACCCGCCGGGAGCGGTTGAGCGGATGGTAGGTTTGGTGGAGGAGACGGGTGGCCGCCACGGCATCGAGCATCCCATCCAGATGACGATTGGGACGGCCGATGGGAAGAATGTGTGGGCGTTCCGGTACTCCAGCGAGGGCAAGTCGCGCTCGCTTTACTACAGCACCAGCATGCACACGCTGCGGGAGATGTATCCGGAGCGCCCGCGCCTGCAGGAGGTCTCAGACGAGTCGCGGATCATCGTCTCTGAGCCGATAGTCGATCTCCCCGGAGCCTGGAACGAGGTGCCGGAATCTAGCTACGGCGTCATACAGGAGGGAGAGGATGAGCTGCACGAGTTCCGGCCTCGATGAAGAGAGTGGCGCCTGTGTTCTGCTCCGTAGCTAGCTCAGGTAAAGCGTGTCCGCACTGCGGCCTCTGTGGTGGAGTGCGGCTGGAGATCCTCTGTGAGATAAGGGCCTTCCAGACGCCATAGGTGCCCACGCCTGCGAGTGTGGACACCCTGAGATGTAACACCTTCCTGGCCGCGTGTATCGGTGCCAGGCGTGCGGCTCGGAGGTGCTTCCTATCTCGCCACCATGATCTGGCAGAAGCCGGCGACCAGAGCTGGGCATAGTCACCCTTGATAGGGCTCTCGGATGTTCAGCTCATGCGCCACGGTGCTGAGGGGCGCTCAGAATCGGCGCCGGTTCTATACTTCGTCTGCGATGGAAGAGATCTACCCTCTGATCGAGCACCACGGATATCTGATCGTCTTCTTAGGCGTGATGCTCGGGACCATGGGCATCCCTTTCCCGAGTGCGGCCCTCCTCCTGGCTGCTGGCGTACTGGTTCAGCAGGGCCACCTCGACCTCAGGAACGCCATATTGTTTGGCATCCTTGGAGCCATCATCGGAAACCAGATCGGTTATTGGGTGGGCCACAAAGGAGGACGACAGTTCGTCTTGAAGTGGGGGCGCTATGTGAAGCTCACCCCAGAGCGCTTGGAGCAAGTCGAGCGACTCTTCGTTCGCCACGGCGGCAAGGCCGTCTTCGCAGCCCGTTTCTTCTCGGTCACCCGCATGCTCGAAGCGCTTGTAGCCGGCATCAGCCGCATGCGCTGGGACATGTTTTTCCTCTACAGCGCGCTCAGCGGGACGGTGTGGGCTACGGTGGTTGTCCTGGCGGGGTACTTTTTCGGTCAGAGTTGGACCTCGACGCAACATTGGTCAGGACGCGTTCCCCTCTTGCTAGCCCTCCTGCTCGGGGTGGCGCTGGGTTTGTACTTCGCCTACCGATGGGTGGTCTCCTGCAGAGATAGATAGGAGGCCTCTGCCGGCTGTACCCGGCGTCTGCTACTTCAGAGCGATGTGGTGGGTCCTGGGGGTAGGCGGCGTGTGGCTCTCACAGTGCCTTCATCACAGGCTCCGAGACTGTCCGGCGATGCGGCGAGCACTGAGCAGAACCATCAGATCTCCACGCTAGCGCCTGTAGGGAGCACGTGCGGCGTCCCCTGCAGGCGAATGTCCCCTAGGGGATTTTCGTCCCTGGGTGAAGACGCCGCACCTGGCCGCACGTAGGATGTGGCCGCGGGATGGATAGCCGCATGAGAACAGCGATAGGCGGCGGCAGCTATAAGTCGAGCAAGGAGGTTTAGTATATGAGCCATAACCGCGTGTTCGTCGGGACGTATCCCAACACAGAGGGCGCGGAAGCCGATCAAGACATAGTCGAGGACTTGCACATAGTCCCTGAGCAGGACCGTGATTCCAACGAGGGAGGTAAGTGATGACGGAGAAGATTGGACCGGTTCAGCTTGTGGCGATCGGATTTGCTCCGGAGGCGAGCTTCGAGGGCAGGATCATGGAGGAGCTCTCAAGGCTCGAACGCCACGAGACCATCCGCATCCTCGACTTGCTGTTCGTAGGCAAAGATGCCGAGACGGGTGATCTCCTCGCCCTCGATTACCAGGGCGAGGAGCTGGGCGCGATCGTGGGCGCTTTGCTGGGCTTCGAGTTCGAGGGTGATGGTGATCGGTTTGCCCAACCTCAGGAGGAGGTCGAGAGCCACGCCTTCGGGCTCTCGCAGAGGGAGATCGAGGAGATAGCAGCCTCGCTCGAGCCCGGCAGCTCTGCAGGCTTCGTGCTCATCGAGCATGTGTGGGCTCGTGATCTGAAGCGTGCCATCCGCGATGCGGGCGGCTTCCCGCTTGGGGAGGGTTTCCTCACCCCCGAGGCGATCGCCGCCGTAGCCGCCGAGCTCGTCGCCATATCCGAGGCCCTCGAGGAGCTCGAAGCGGAGGAGGAGGGAGCCGGGCTCAGGGAAACCCAGTAGAGTTAAAGGAACCGAGAGGAAGGAGACAAGGATGGGGCTCATGGCGGAACGGGGCGCAGACCGGATGGAGTCACGGCAGAACTACCGGACCATGGCGCGCATGCAGCGCCGCCGCTCGTTCGTCCAGAGCAAGGTAGGAATGAGAGAAGATTTCAGCCGTGAGGAGCCGGCAGGGACTGCGGCGTCTGCTCCCTCTGCCGCGTCCGAGCCCGAGTACGTAGGTGAGCTGGAGCGGCTAGCCCAGCTCCGTGAGCAGGGCATCCTCAGCGAGGAGGAGTTCGAGGCCAAGAAGAAGCAGATCCTCGGGATCTGATCACCCGGTGGTCCCTATGCGGGTGCAGATCAACCTTGGCAAGTGCTTCACCTCCTCGCCCCCCGGGGAGCGCCTCGTAGGCGGGTCGGCGCGCCCACACGCGTCGCCCACGCCAGGTACCGGAGCAAAGGGAGAAACAAAGGAGCCAGAGCCATGGACCTAGCCATCATCCCCCTCGCCATCACGATGAACGCGGGACCACAGATCATGTCGGCGATCATCTTCATCACCGCCTCCAAGCCACTGAAGCTCTCAGCCGCCTTCCTGGCAGGCGTGGTGATCGCCGTCACCGTGGGCGTCACTATCACTTACACCTTCGCCACCTTGCTCGGCAACAGCATCTCGCTTGGTGACTCATCCAGCAACGGATCGCTCGGCCACATAATCCAGTACCTGCTCGTCGGGCTGCTCGTATTCCTGTCCATCAAGAACTACGTGCGCCGCGAGACGATCGAGCCCCCGAGGTGGCTGGGCACCATGCAAAACGCCAAGCCCAGGACGGCGTTCAAGACCGGACTGCTGCTGCTTTCTGTGTTCCCTTCAGACTTCGTCATTCTGGTAACGGTTGGCATGAACCTGGCGCATAACAACGCCTCCCTTGTGGCCGCGCTGCCTTTTGTCGCGGCAACCATCTTTATAGCGGCGCTTCCGGTGCTGGCTTACCTGCTGTTCCGCAGACGCGCGCAGCGGGTGATGCCCAAGGTGCGCGACTGGATGAACGCCAACAGCTGGCTGGTGAACGTCATCGTCTACGTCATCTTCATACTGCTCATCCTCTCCTGAGGTCGAGGCAACAGAATGGAGAACGGTAATGACGCTGCACTCGAGAGTCACAGGCGCGGAGATGAGTGATACTAAAGGACGAAGGGGAACTGGAAGGGAGAACCTACGTTGTCAAGAGATCAAGATACTCAGCTAGATAGCTCTACCATCCCGGAGTACGCGGCGTCGCGCGGCACCCGTTTGGAAGGGATCCTGGGACGAGTCAGCGACGCGACGCTCAGGGAGGGTAACCGGCTCGCGCTACTCGAGAACGGCCCCGCCACCTACGACGACTGGCTCCAGGCCATCTCTCGGGCAAAGCATTGGATCCACCTGGACAACTACATCTTCCAGAACGACGAGATCGGACATAGGTTCGCCGACGCGCTATCCGCGAAAGCGGCAGAGGGCGTAACGGTGCGGGTGCTCCACGACTGGTTCGGATGCATGGATGTGCCGCGCTCCTTCTGGGAAGGTCTCCGAGAGGCGGGTGTGGAGGTCAGGGCGGTCAACCCGCCCGCGTCGGGCTCGCCTCTCGGGGCGATCAGGCGCGACCACCGCAAACTTCTCGCCGTGGACGGCGAGTATGCCTCGACGGGAGGCGTGTGCATCTCCGACGGCTGGATGGTTCGCTCGCAGGAGACAGGACTGCCCTACCGGGACACCGCGGTCAGCCTGCGGGGGCCGGCCGTCGCCGACGTAGAGCGCGCTTTTGCAGGCGTGTGGGACGAGATGTCAAGTGAGTTGCCCGATGAGGAGCGCCCCCACGCGAAGGACATCCAGCCGGCCGGAGAGGAAGCCGTGCGCGTGGTCATTCAAGAGCCGCGCAGGATGCGCACCCTGCGTCTCCTGGAGTTGCTCACGGCTGGCGTAGAGAAGCGGCTCTGGATCACCGATCCGTATTTCCTCTCCATGCCGATCCTCACCCAGTCGTTGATGGCGACCGCGAGGGATGGGGTCGACGTGCGCGTGCTCGTGCCCGCCACGAACGACATTCCCTGGATCGGGAGGGCTTCCCGCGCCGGCTACCGGCAGTTTCTGGAGGCAGGTGTGCGTATCTTCGAGTACGGGGGCCCGATGATCCACGCCAAGACCATTGTGGCCGACGGTTGGTGGTCGAAGGTAGGCTCGACGAACCTCAATTTCAGCAGCCTGTTTGCCAACTGGGAGATAGACCTGGTAGCGGAAGATCCCGGCTTTGCCTCGAAGATGGAGCGGCTGTTCGAGGACGACCTCTCCAACGGTCGGGAGGTCCGCCTGGAAGGCTCTGGACAACACCGAAGGGTGCGTCCCGACCGTGAGGTGGACAACAGCGATCGCGGGGTGCGCAGCGGGGTCGTCGGTAGCGGCACGGGGTCGGGGGCCACCGTCTCCAGGGTGGGCAGCACCCTCCTCCAGAAGAGCGGGGCTCCGCTTCAAACCCACGAGCATGCCCTCGCCGCCGCAACCAGCGGTGCCCTGCTCGTAGCGTCGATGATCGGTGCCCGTTTTCCTCGCCTCGTCGCATGGCCGCTGATGGCCATTGGCGCCTTTTTCGGGGGCCTGGGCCTGGTACGCGCGGTACGCTCGGCGGTCTCCGACCTAGCACCGACTCGCGATTCGGACGACCCGGGACCAGGTGGCGACGGCACCCTCGGTAGAGGAGGCTCGTGACCTTCCTGGCAGACGACCGATCCCGCGGACCTTCGCCTCCGCAAGAACCCCGCCCTTGGCCCTGGCGCGGCACAATCGAAGGAGCAACGAGATGGAGGAGTACGAAGAACGGACACCAACGAGCAAGTCATCGCAGCGGTTGGACCGAACCGACCTGCTCTTGAGCCAGCTGCAAGCGGACCTGCGCATGGGACGGGTTCCAGAGGAACCAACCCCGGAGCAGCGCACGGTCCTGGCGCAGGTCGAAACTGCGCTACACACCTACTTGAGCTACTTCTACCCTCACGATGCTCGCGAGTGAGGAACTCGTCGCGCAAACGTAGACGGTTCGTTTGTCACACGAGCAACCATGTCCACGATTCGCACAGCTTCCACGCCATGAAGGGAGAGCAATGAAACCCACGGAGACCAATCGAGACCCGAACGTCGGAGCAGACCCGAGTGCGCCTGTGGTGACGTCAGGTCTTCGCCACAAGGGGAGGAGGACCTTAACCTATCAGCAGCGGCGCGAGCGTGGGCGCGCCGCACGTCAGAAGATCCCTCGCAGTAGCCACGCAGCATGGGAGCCGGCGCCTGATCGTCCGGACCCGGTAGATCTCCTGGAGGCGCAGGCCAAGAACCGGGAACCCGATCTCGTTCACATCCGCTACGCGCGCATGATGCCTTCCCCGTTCACGTTCATGCGCGGGGCGGCGATCATTATGGCCCACGACCTGGCAGGGACACCGCGTACCGGCATCCAGGCCCAGCTATGCGGCGACTGCCACCTCTTGAACTTCGGGCTGTATGCCTCCCCGGAGCGAACACTGCTATTCGACGTCAACGACTTCGACGAAACCTTGCCTGGACCCTGGGAGTGGGACGTCAAGCGCCTGGCCACGAGCGTCGTCGTGGCAGGGCGGGATAATGGTTTCGATGACGCAGATTGCCGAAGAGCGGCGCGCGAGGCCGCGAGATCTTACCGGCAGCGAATGGCCGAGTATTCAGAGATGGGAGATCTCGAGGTCTGGTACTCGAGCGTCAGGGCGGAAGAGATTTTCGACTTGATCTCCGACTCGAAGACTATGAAAAGGGCGAAAAAGGCCATTAGCAAGGCACGTGGCCGCGACAGTCTGCACGCACTCTCCAGGTTGACTACGCTAGTCGATGGTCACCGGATCATCGTCGATGATCCACCGCTCCTGGTTCGCGTCGTGGAGGAAGAGCTGCGGGAGCAGATCGACGACATCCTGCAGAACTACAAGAGTACCCTGCAAGACGACCGGCGTCACCTGCTCGACCAGTACCGTTTCGTGGACGTGGCGAGAAAGGTCGTAGGGGTAGGTAGCGTCGGCACCAGGGCCTACGTCGTGTTGCTCGAGGGCCGCGACGAGGATGATCCGCTATTCCTCCAGGTCAAGGAGGCAGAGGCTTCTGTGCTGGAATCTTATCTCCCGAAGAGCACCTACAAGAACCATGGACACCGTGTCGTCGCCGGCCAGCGGCTTATGCAGGCCGCGAGCGACATCTTTCTCGGCTGGCTCCGAGGACCAGCCGGCCGCGACTTCTACTGGCGTCAGCTACGAGACATGAAGGGCTCGGCGAAAGTAGAGCTCATGTCGCCCGATGATCTGGCCGGTTATGCCGGACTCTGCGGCTGGGCGCTGTCCCGCGCGCACGCCCGCTCCGGCGATCGCGTGCAGATAGCGGCCTACCTGGGCAAGAGCGATCGCTTCGACGAGGCGATCGCCGACTTCGCAAAGGCCTACGCCGACCAGACCGAGCGAGACCACGCGGCTCTCTGCGCGGCGGTGAAGTCGGGTAGGGTCGCAGGCGATGCAGGTGCCTGAACGTATAAGGCCCGTGCAGCAAAGCACCGAGGAAAGGAGCAGCGAGCATGCCGCTTAGCGACGAGCAGATGAAGAAAGTAAACCAGTATTTCCGCCTCAACGGGGTGGTCCCCGACTGCCCGTACTGTTCGATGCACGGATGGGACGAGTGGGGATATTATCTCCGCTACAGCCGTAGACGAGCAGGGCAACGCACGGCCCGAGCCGGTGCTTATAGCCCAGTTCTCCTGCCGTAACTGCGGGCACATTGCCTTATTCGACGCGAGACGCCTGGGCCTGCTCAGCGGCTAGGGAGCGTGAAGTCCCGGGGAGACCGTCTGATCCGTGGGCCAAAGTTCACGGCGCGTGCATTTTCCTGGCTGTGGGCGCTCTCGTCTCGCAGCGACTTGGCGTCTGAGAAAAGGAGGATTCCATGAATAGAGTTGGGCTAAGGAATCCCTACGAGATCCCGCTCTACATCCTCAGCGTGCTTGTCAACTTGTTGATCATCGCCTTCATCCTGTTCGGGGCCCTGTTCCTGGGGTTCTTGAATGCTCTGGCGGGTGAGCCTCTCTCCGGTCCTCTGGTCGACGTGATACGGGTCGGCTTCGTTGCGCTGTTGCTCCTCGTGCCGGCTCTGGTCGTCTACCGGCAACTTACCCGCGCGGGCATACGCGGATCGGCGGTGAAGTTGTCCCGCCGGCAATTTCCCGACATCTACGCCGTGAAGGACGACTTCGCGCGCAGGTTGAACCTGAAAAGGGACCCCGAGATCTACCTGATGTCGGGCAACGGTGTGCTCAACGCCTTCGCTGCCTCGACCTTCGGGTACGATTTCGTCGTTATCCACAGCGAATTGTTCAGCAACACCTACGAGAAGAACAAGGACGCGCTGGCCTTCATCGTCGGGCACGAACTGGGGCATCTGCGGCTTGGACATACGAGGCTCTGGTACCAGCTTTCCACCGCGTACGTCGATCGGATTCCACTGCTGGCCGGATTCCTCTCTCGGGCCAGGGAGTTCTCCTGCGACCGGCACGGCGCTTACCTTGCGCCACAGGGCGAGGAGGGACTGGTGTTGCTGACGGCTGGACGATACGTCTACAGGCAGGTGGATGTCGAGGAGCTTCTGGAGCAGGCGCGGCGATTCCGGGGGTTCTGGCCGGTCATGGCCCAGCTTCCCCAGTCGCATCCATTTTCGGTGCGCCGCATAAGGGTCCTGTACGATCTCGGGTTTTTCGAGGCTCGCGCAGAAAACCCGGCGAGCGAAGGCGCCGTGACCGCGGAATCCTGACCTCACTGCGTACGCCAGAGTCTACAGGAGGCACGGTGGACCGGACTCGCGGAGGCAACCGCGGCGCGGTATCTCTCAGGTCACGCGGCGTGGCCTCTCGCCTCTCTGGTTGTCCCGGCCACGCACCCGGAAAGCTGCGATCAGCATCAGCACCCCGAACACCACGGCGTAAATCCCGATAAGCCATATGAGGGAGAGAATACCCACACTAGGGAGAATCGCGAGGAGCACACCAAAGATCACCGAGAGTATGCCGCCCAGGATCAGGGCCCATTCTCCTGTCATCTCGTGGCGCAGCCTAATAGCCGTGGCTATCTCCGCGAGCCCTGTGATGATGGCCCAGGCTGCCACCAGGTAGAGCAGCGCGATCGCGGTGAGCCCGGGGTTGACGAAGGCGATAATGCCGGCCAGGATGCCGACCACTCCTTCGAGGAGCAGGAGCCAGCGCGGCGTACCACTCCTGGTTCCCCCGAACACGCCCACTATCGCGAACACGCCGTCCACCAGGGCGTAGGCTCCGAAGAGCAGGATCAGGGCCGCCAACGCGATGTCAGGACGCAGTAGCGCAGCCAGGCCGAACAAAATGGCGATAACTCCCCTTATCGCTAACGCCCACCAGTGACCGGTCTCCATGGGTAGCGCAGCTTGTGGCTGGGTCACGAGATCCTCCTTTGGCTCGACCGCCTCGACACGCCGTCGCGCGGGGCCGGACGCCGACAGGACGAGGGACACGCCGATCTCGTCGCGACATATACATTATATGCTCGGCCGGCCAACTCTGAAACGGCAGCGCGCCGATATTTCCGGAATTGGTGGACACGGGACCGACCGCTGCCGCGCGCGGGGGACCAGGTGAACTTAACGCCCCAACCAGGAGGAGATGTGGATGGATGCTAGTGATCATGGCTTGCCGGGTTCTGCGGAGGTGGACGCGCTGCGGCCGGGCTTCCTGACGGCGCCGCCTACTCGGAGACGGTGTTCCCGCCGGCTCGCTTGGCGCGGTAGAGGGCCTCGTCGGCGGCTCGGGTAAGGGTGGCGCGGGTCTCGCCGTCGTCCGGGTAGGTCGCGACGCCTAGAGAGAGCGTCGGGTGGACCCTCGCGCCCCGCTCCTCGAAGGTGTGCTCTTCGACGCGGCGCCTTATCTCCTCGGCCACCTCGAGCGCCTCCCCTTTCGAGAGGCCGGGCAGGATGGTCTGGTACTCGTCCCCGCCGAAGCGGGTGGCCTGCCGGCCCTCGTTCTCGTGCAGCTCGCCGATGATGCGCCCGATCTCCCCGACGACGTACTCGCCGAGGAGGTGGCCGTGGGCGTCGTTGACCTTCTTGAGGTTGTCTATGTCGGCCATGAGCACGCTCAGGGGTCTGGCCCGCGGAAGCCATCGCCTCGAGGCGGTGCTCGAACTCCGTGTCGAAGCGGTTCTTGACGAGAAGGCCGGTCAGGTAGTCGCGGCTGACCAGGCGGTGCAGGGCGCCGTGGAAGTCCGCTCTCACCGGGTCCCCGTGCGAGTACTCGAGCACGGAGTCGCCGACGAAGATCCGGTCCCCGTCAGAGAGCGGCGCGCTCGCCCTCCATGACCTCGCCGTTGACGCCGTGACCTTCGCCGAGGCCCCTCAACACGTAGCTCCCGCGCTCGGGCTCCCGTACGATCCCCGCGTGCTCGGGCGAGACCTCGACGTCCCTGCACCACGATATCGGCCCGGAACGGGTCGCTCCCCAGGACCAGCTCGTCCCCTTCGAGCTCGAAGAAGTCCCCGAGGCCCGGCCCTCGCAAGACGACGAGGTGCGGCCTTCATCCCGCGCGTATCTCGTCATCGTCTCTCCCCAATTGACATAATAGTTTCAAGACATTCTAGCATCCGGCGGGCGGCCCTGGGCGATGCTAGAATGGACGTGAAAGGCAGTCTGACGCGAGGGGCTGACCACTTGGAAGTGCAGGAGAAGCGTACCTACCAGGCGGTCATAGGGCTCGAGTTCCACGTCCACCTGGCGACCGCGACCAAGATGTTCTGCGGCTGCAGGGTCACCTACGGCGACCCCCCGAACACCCACACCTGCCCCGTCTGCCTCGGGCATCCGGGGGCTCTGCCCGTCACCAACGAGAAGGCCGTCGAGCTCGGCGTGATGGCCGGGCTCGCGCTCAACTGCGACGTCGCGGAGAAGGCGCGTCTTCGCCAGGAAGAACTACTTCTACCCCGACCTCCCGAAGGGGTACCAGATCTCCCAGTTCGACGAGCCGATCTGCACCGGCGGCTACCTCGACGTGCCCTACGGCCGAAGGCAGAGGTCCGGGTCGGCATCACGCGGCTCCACCTCGAGGAGGACGCGGCCAAGAACGTCCACGTCGGCACCTCGGGCCGCATGCACGGCTCGGTCGGCTCCCTCGTCGACTTCAACCGCGGCGGCACGCCCCTCATGGAGATCGTCACCGAACCCGACATCCCATCGCCCGAGGCGGCCCGCGCGACGGCCAACCACCTGAAGGATATCCTGCAGGGCGGTCGGCGTCTCGGAGGCCGACATGGAGAAGGGCCAGCTCCGCTGCGACGCCAACGTCTCCATACGCAACCCCGACGGCACCTTCGGCACCAAGACCGAGCTCAAGAACATGAACTCCTTCCGCTTCGTCGAGCGGGGGCTCGCGCGCGAGCTGGAGCGCCAGCGCGAGATCCTGGAGTGCGGCGGCCGCGTCGAGCAGACCACGCTCCACTACGACCCCGAGACCGACGAGGTACACGAGCTCCGCAGCAAGGAGTACGCCCACGACTACCGCTACTTCCCCGAGCCCGACCTCCTGCCGCTCGAGCTCTCGCCGGCCTAGGTCAGCGAGATAGAGAGCGGCTCCCCGAGCTGCCGGACCAGATGCTCGCCCGCTTCATCGAGCAGTACGGCCTCTCCGACTACGACGCGGGCGTACTCATCGCCGACAGGGACCTCGCCGTCGTTCTACGAGGCGGTCGCGGCGGAGGTGGATCCCAAACAGGCTTCTAACTGGATCTCCGGTCGACCTGCGCGCCGCTCCTCAACGAGACCGGGACGGATATCTCCGACTCCAGGGTGAGCCCGGAGCACATGACAGAGCTGATCGAGCTCGTCGCAGCGAGGCAAGTCTCCCGCTCCGCAGCAAGGACGGCCTCGACAACGTCTTCGAGACCGGCGATTCCCCTCCGCCGTCGTCGAGCGCGAGGGCCTCGCCTCCGTCGGCTCCGACGAGCTCTCCGGCGTCGTGGACGAGGTCATCTCCGCCAACCCCGAGGAGGCCGAGCGCGTCCGCGGCGGCGACAAGAAGGTGATCGGCTTCCTCATCGGCCAGGTCATGCAGGCGACCCGCGGCAACGCCGACGGCGGGAGGGTCCGCGAGCTCCTCCTGGAGAAGCTGGGCTCCTAGGGGCTCGTGCTCGCGACTCGCATCGGCGTCCTGAGCGCCGGCGACACCGATCTGCCGGACCGGACGCGCGAGGCTAGCGCGGAGCCGGTTCCGCTGAACTTGCCCTCGGCGCGTCCGATGGGCGGCGTCGCCCTGGTGCGCGAGTGGGTCGCGGACGTCGCCCAGATCTCGTGCTCCTCGCGAACGCCTTGACGCCGTGCTCCTCGCCGCTGAGGAGCCCGAGGAGCTCGCCGGGCTCGTCCTCGCGGCCCTGCGGCTGAACCTGCCGGCGGTTGTAGACCCTCCAGGGGACACGCGCCTTTTCGCCGCGCTCGCCGCGCTCGGCCTCGCACCCGTCGCGTCCGATCCCGTAGAGGTAGCCGTCGGGATCGCCGGCGGGCCGCGCCCCCTCGAGCTGGTCGAGAGCTTCTCTCTGGCCAACGCGCTGAGGGCCGCCTACTCTCTGGGTGAAGGGCCGGAGGCGCTCGTCCACTTCTCGGCCATCGCCAGGGAGGCCGGGGCCGTGGGCTTCGAGCAAATGCTCCGCGTCCTCTTGCCCGAGACGCCGGTTCTGGCGCAGCCTGACTCAGCCTGGTTCGAGCAGTACGGCGTGGCCGGGATACTCGCCCACCTCGGTGAGACCCTCAACGACACCCGAACCGTCGAGGGCGATCTGCGGCAGACGCTACCGGCAGCCCCGCCCCCGCCTGCGGACGGTTCGCGGCTGATCTTCGTCGTGGGCCGGGCGAGCGGTACGGAGGCCCTCTGCAGGGTGAAGGGCGCCGACGAGGAGATCTCCGGCGAGTGCCGGGTCCACCGACTCCGAGAAGATCGCCGCCCGGGTGGTGGAGGGAGGGTTCGTCGAGGCGGACTCCCTGCTTGTCGTCGGCGGTTGCGGGCCGCGGGGCGGACCCGGCCTCGTTCGCCTCGACCGGCTCTCTCGGGCCCTCAGGGAGAGCGGGCTCGAAGAGAGCATCACGGTCATGACCGACGGGCTGCCACCCAGGGATGCGCGAGGAAGGTGGGTCTCGCTCGTCTCCCCGGAGGCCACAGCCGGGGGCGTCATCGGACGGCTCCGCAGCGGCGACTTCCTGCGGATAGACCTGCTGGAGGGCCGTATTCGTACCGGTGTCAAGGCCGGCGAGCTCGAGAACAGGGACCCGTACGAGTTGCCCGACCACGGCACAGCCGGTTACGCGGCCCGCTACGCCCGCTCGGCCCTCCCCGCCCTCGAAGGAGCGGGGTTTGGCTGAGGCGCCGTCCGGCTTCCACCTGAGCGGTATCTACGTTTACCCCATCAAGTCCTGCGGTGGCATCGCCGTAATGGAGTCGAACGTGGACGAGCGTGGCCTGCGCCATGACCGGCGCTGGATGCTCGTGGATGAAGCCAACCAGTTCATCTCGCAGCGCGAGTTACCGCGCATGGCTTTGATCGGTGTCCGAATCGACCCCGATGGCCTCGTCGTGAGCGGGCCCGACATGCCTTCCCTCCAGGTGCCTTTCGCGCCGCCGGACGGTAAACCGCTGCGCGCGCGAGTCTGGGACGACATCGTGGAGACCCTGCCGGTCGGCGGCGACGCGGACCGCTGGTTCAGCGAGTTTCTAGCCGTGAGGTGCAGGCTCGTCCATCTGCCCGAGGGTTCGGCGCGTCCGGTGGACCAGGCCTACGGCAGGGCGGACGACCAGGTAGGTCTCGCAGATGGCTTCCCCTTCCTGCTCATCTCCGAAGGCTCCCTGGCCGAGCTCAACGCCCGGCTGGAGCGGCCCCTGCCGATGGACCGCTTCCGCCCCAACCTGGTAGTAGGGGGCTGTGCTCCCTTCGCCGAGGACAGCTGGAGGGTGGTGCGCATCGGCCCCATAACCCTCCGCGTGGTCAAGCCGTGCGCACGCTGCGCCATCACCACCGTGGACCAGAGAACCGCGGCCAGGGGTAAAGAACCGCTGCGTACGCTCGCCACGTTTCGAAGGAGCGGCACCAAGGTCCTCTTCGGACAGAACCTGGTCCACGATGAGACGGGCATCTTGCGTAAGGGCGACCCCGTGGAGGTGATCACGCGCTCTTAGCCAGGCTAAAAGCAACACTTTGTAAATTAGATGCGCCATCATGTAGCCATCAGGAACGATAGTGTAATAGAATAGGCGTCAGTTGTCCGCGTGCAAGAGAGGAAGCCTCACAACCTATGATGAACAAGTACCGTCTTATGTCTCCTGGTCCGACTCCCATACCGCCCGAGGTCTCGGCGGCGGGAGCGCTACCCATCATCCACCACCGGACGCCGGAGTTCGGCGAGGTGTTCACGCGGGTCAACGAGAACCTGAAGCGGGTCTTTCTGACGGAGAACGACATCTTTACCTACGCGGCGAGCGGGACGGGGGCTTTCGAGGGTGCGATCCAGAACCTCTTCTCGCCGGGTGACAAGGTCCTGGTCGTCAACAACGGCAACTTCGGCAACCGCTGGGTCAAGATGAGCCGGGCCTTCGGCCTCGAGGTGACAGAGCTGAAGTACGACTGGGGCGAGAAGGCGGACAACGACGAGGTCGCCGAGGCGCTGGCCAGTGACCCGGAGATCAAGGCCGCCATCTGCGTCCTCTCCGAGACCTCGACGGGCACCGTCAACGACATCGAGGGCTTCGCCCGCGCGGCGGAGAACGTGATCATCCATCGTGGACGCGGTCTCCGGGCTCGGGGCGTGCACTTTGAGGACGGACGAGTGGGGAGTGGACGTGGTCGTCGCGGGGAGCCAGAAGGCGCTCATGACGCCGCCGGGGCTAGGCTTCGTCAGCGTGAGCGAGAGGGCGATGCGGGCGCACCAGGAGTCGACTGATGCCTCGCTTCTACTTCGACTGGACGGCGGCGAAGAAGGCGTACGCCAAGGAGCCGGCCCAGACGGCCTGGACGCCTGCTGTCAGCCTCATCATCCAGCTCGACGTCGCGCTGCAGCAGCTCCTCGAGGAGGGCGTCGAGAACGTCTTCGAGCGCCACGTCCTGCTCGGCCGTGCCGCGCGCGCGGGCATCAAGGGCATGGGCCTCAACCTGTTCGGGCCGGACGAAGACCTCAACTCGGCTGTGACGGCGGCCTGGGTTCCAGAAGGGATAGACGGCAAGCAGTTCGTCAAGATGCTCTTCACGGAGCACGGGATACAGGTCGCGGGCGGGCAGGGCGAGATGGCGGGCAGGATCTTCCGCATCGGCCACTGCGGCTACTTCGACGCCTACGACATCATCGCCACGATAGCGGCCGCCGAGCTCGCGCTGGAGTCGCTCGATTACCCGGTTGAGCTTGGCAGGGGCGTCGGCGCCGCCCAGCGCGTCTTCTCGAAGAGCGGGGTGGCAGCTTGAAGGTACTCATAACCGAGAAGCTCGCCGACCCAGGCGTCGAGCTGCTCAAAGAGGACTTCGAGGTCGACGTGCTACTCGGCCTCGGCCCCGGGGAGCTTCTGGAGCGGATAGGCGAATACGACGGCCTCATAATCCGCAGCGCGACGAAGGTCACCGCCGAGATCATAGAGCGGGCGCAGAACCTCAAGGCCATCGGGCGGGCCGGCATCGGGGTGGACAACATAGATATAGAGGCCGCCACCAAGCGCGGCGTCCTGGTAGCCAACGCCCCCGAGAGCAACACGGTAGCCGCCGCCGAGCACACTCTGGGTCTTATGCTCGCCGCGGCGCGGCGCATCCCGGCCGCTGACACCTCTCTGCGGGAGGGCGAGTGGAAGCGGAGCGCCTTCAAGGGCGTCGAGGTCTCAGAGAAGACGCTGGGCCTCGTTGGGCTGGGCCACGTCGGGGCCATCGTCGCGCGGGGCGCTGCGGGGATGGGTATGCGCGTGCTCGCATACGACCCTTACGTCTCCGAGGACAGGATGCGCTCGATGAACGTGGATAGGGCCGAGAGCCATGGACGAGGTCTTCGAGAGCTCGGACTTCGTCTCGCTGCACGTCCCCCGCACCCCGCAGACCGCGGGCATGGTTGACGCGGGCGCCCTGGAGAAGATGAAGCCGACAGCCTACCTCATAAACGTCGCGCGCGGCGGCATCGTGGACGAGATGGCCCTGTACAACGCGCTCAAGGACGGGACCATCGCGGGGGCCGCGCTCGACGTGTTCGCCAAGGAACCGACGACCGATTCGCCGCTCTTCTCGCTCCCTAACGTCGTGGTGACGCCGCACCTCGGGGCGAGCACGGCCGAGGCGCAGGACAGGGCCGGCGTCACCGCCGCCGAGCAGGTCGCGATCGCGCTTCGGGGCGCGGTGCCGATGCACGCCATAAACGCCCCCGTCCCGTCGGCGAGGGCGCCGAGTTCGTCGCGCAGTTCTCGGGCCTCTGCGAGGTACTGGGGAGCCTCCTCTACCAGCTCACCGACAGGCCGGGGAACGTACTGAGGATCGAGTACCAGGGTGAGATCGCCGGCTACGACACTCGCCTCCTCGACGTCTCGGCCCAGAAGGGCCTCCTCGCGCCGATGGTCTTCGAGCCCCTGAACTACGTCAACACGCCCGCTCTCGCGCAGAGACAGGGGTCTCAAGGTCGAGACCTCGCGGGTCTCCGAGAGCGCCGACTACACCAGCCTTGTCGTGCTCAGGCTCGAGACGACAGGGGCGAGAACGCGGTGAGCGGGACGCTGGTGGGACCCAGGATGCAGCCCCGGCTCGTCGAGGTCATGGGCTTCGACTTGGACGTCGTGCCCGAGAAGCACATGCTCTTCATCCGCAACGAGGACGTGCCAGGCATGATCGGGAAGCTCGGCAGCATCCTCGGGCGAGCACGGCATCAACATCGGCAACATGGCCGTCGGGCGTGGCGAGCCCGGCTCCCGCGCGGCGATGGCCGTCACCGTGGACGAGCCCGTCCCCGAAGAAGTCCTGAAGCCCTCTGAGATACTCCGGGCTTCAACGAGGCCCGGTCTGTGACGCTGTGATGGCCTGCCTGGAAGACATACTCGCCCGCTACAGGCCCTACGGCCCCACCTACAGGCCCGGCGACAAGGCGCCCTTCTCGGGCACCTACGTCTGCGACAGGGGTACCATGCTCCCCCCGTCCGGGTCCAGCTCTCCAGAGGCGAGGAGTTCCCTGAGGCAGAGGGCCTGGGACCACACACCCTATGGCGGTGCACTAACATACAGGCGTAGGCTTCAGGTGACAGGAAGCTTTGCATCTTAGGTGGTCCGTCGGGTGCTAGAATCTTGCCTCTAGGACCTTCGTAGGAGGCATGAGGTGGGCAAAAAAGGTGGCGGGCTCGGGACGACGCTAGTTCTGGCTCTCGTTATCGTCGTGGTTGGGGTTGGATTGGGCGTCGCTATCAGCACCCAGGGCTTCATGGAGCGCTTGCCCGTAATTGGACCTTTGTTCTACGAGGAGGAGCCGGCGCAGACCACTACGGGGCCGGTCGTGGTGGAGGGTGTCCAGGACCTCAACCGGCTCGCGACCGTACGCTGGAGGGAGTCCATGATCGTCACCAGGGAGAGCGGCGGAACGGAGCTGGAGAGGTTCCTGGCCGGGGAGAAGGTCTTGCTCGTCGCGACCGGGGACGTGGAGGCCGGCGTGGACCTGGCTTCGCTGGGCCGCGACGACGTGAAGGTGAACGGAGAGACGGTAACGATTCGTCTTCCGGAGCCCGAGATCCTCTCCGTCAGCCTCGACGAGCAGAAGACCGGCGTCTACGATCGGGACTTCGGCCCGCTGAACCTGCGCCCCGACGACGATCTGGTCGAGCAGGCCCGCGCCGCGGCGGTGGACAGGATAGAGCAGGCCGCCCGCGACGAGGATATCCTGGATCAGGCCGAGCAGAACGCCGAAGATAGCATCCGGGCTTTCGTCAGCACTCTGGGTTTCGAGGAGGTGCGGTTCGAATAGGCCCGCCGCTCCCGGCCGCCGGAGGTGCTTTAAATGAGGCTGATCGACCGGAGATTACTTCAGGCTGGTCATGGCGCTCGGATAGGGCAGATGGCGCGGTTGGCGAAGCTTCGAACCAGCAGGGGAAGGGGATAGGGATGCTATCGAGCAAGAGGTTTGCCGCCAGGAGGCTGCTGGCCGTGAGTGCACAGCGCAGCCACATCGACCAGATCCGGGACGTCGAAAAACCTGTGCTCTGACTATCCTTCGGGGTCGTAGCCGAGGTTCGGGGCGAGCCACTTCTCGGCCTCTTCGAGTGTACATGCCCTTGCGCTCGGCGTAGTCCGAGGCCTGGTCGCGTCCCTATCTCGGCGACGCCGAAGTACGTGGACTCGGGGTGGGAGAAGTAGTAGCCGCTGACAGCCGAGGGCGGGGACATCGCGCAGCTCTCGGTGAGGGTGATGCCTGCGTTGTTCTCCACCTCGAGTAGCTCCCAGATGGTGCGCTTCTCGGTGTGCTCGGGGCAGGCCGGGTAGCCGGGAGCGGGCCGGATGCCGCGGTACTCCTCCCGGATCAGGGCCTCGCTGCCCAGAGTCTCGTCCGTCGCGTAGCCCCAGAACTCCTTGCGGACCCGCTCGGTGCAGGTGCTCGGCGAAGGCCTCGGCCAGCCGGTCGGCGAGCGCCTTGACCATGATGGCGTTGTAGTCGTCGTGCTCCTCCTCGAAGCGCCGCGCCGCCTCCTCAGCCCCGAGTCCCCGCCGTTACCGCGAAGAAGCCCGATGTGGTCCTCCAGGCCAGTCTCTTTCGGGGCTACGAAGTCAGCCAGGGAGCGGTTGGGACGGCCAGGCGGCTTCCGCTTCTGCTGGCGCAGGAAGTGGAGGGTGGCAAGCACCTCTGTCGCGCGACTCGTCCGGCGTAGACCTCTACGTCGTCGTTCGGGAGGGCGTTCGCGGGGAAGAGGCCGATGACCGCCCGCGGCCGGAGCCACCTCTCGGCGACGATGCGGTCGAGCAGAGCCTGCGCGTCGGCGAAGAGCTTGCGGGCTTCCGTTCCCTTCTCGGGGTCGTCGAGGATCTTCGGATAGCTCGCCCTTCATTGCCAGGAGTGGAAGAACGGCGTCCAGTCGATGTAGGCCGGATCTCCTCCAGAGGGTAGTCGTCGAACGCCTGTGACGCCGAGGACCTTCGGCTTCGGCGGCGTGTAGCCCTCCCAGTCTATCTTCGTCCTGTTGGAGCGCGCTCTCTCCAGCGTGGTGAGCCTGGTCTGCGAGCGGCGCCCGCGTGCTTTGGCGCGCACCTCGCTCGTAGTCGGCGGCGATCTGCTCCGCGTAAGCCGCCTTGCGGCCCTCGCTCACGCAGGTTCTGGACGACGCCGACGGCGCGCGAGGCGTCCTTGACGTGGATCACGGGCTGGCTCGTAGCCGGGCGCTATCTTGACCGCCGTGTGCGTCTGGGAGGTCGTCGCCCCGCCGATCAGCAGCGGAACGTCGAAGCCCTCGCGCTGCATCTCCTTCGCGTTGTGGACCATCTCGTCCAGGGACGGCGTTATCAGGCCGGAGAGCCCGATGATGTCGGCGCCCTTCTCCCTGGCGACCTCGAGAGGATCCTGGCCGAAGGCACCATGACGCCGAGGTCTATGACCTCGAAGTTGTTGCACTGCAGCACGACCCCGACGATGTTCTTCCCGATGTCGTGCACGTCGCCCTTGACGGTCGCCATCACCACCGTGCCGTTGGACTTGCGGGCCCTCGCCCTTCTCCTCCTCGATAAACGGCACGAGGTAGGCGACGGCCTTCTTCATCACGCGGGCGCTCTTGACCACCTGCGGCAGGAACATCCTGCCCGAGCCGAAGAGGTCCCCGACCACGTTCATCCCGTCCATGAGCGGACCTTCGATCACCTCTAGCGGACGGTCGTAGCCTCTGCCGCGCCTCCTCCGTGTCCTCCTCGACGTACTCGGCGATGCCCTTGACGAGGGCGTGCTCGAGCCGCCTCTCGACGGGCCACGTCCGCCACTCTGAGTCTTCTCGTCTTCCTTCGTCGTCGTCGTCCCTGTCGCGGTACTTCTCCGCCAGGGCAAGCAAGCGCTCGGTCGCGTCGGTTCGGCGGTTCAGGACAACGTCTTCGACGGCCTCGCGCAGCTCCTCGTCCATCGCGTCGTAGACGGCGAGCTGGCCCGCGTTCACTATGCCCATGGTCAGGCCGGCCTCTATGGCGTGGTAGAGGAAGACGGCGTGGATCGCCTCCCGCACCGGGTTGTTGCCCCGGAAGGAGAACGAGACGTTCGAGATGCCGCCCGAGGTCCTGGCGTGCGGCAGCGTCGCCGGATGATCTCGCGCACCGCCTCGATGAAGTCGACGCCGTAGTTGTCGTGCTCCTCGATGCCGGTGGCGATGGCGAAGACGTTGGGGTCGAAGATGATGTCCTCGGGCGGGAAGCCGACCTTCTCTGGTGAGGATCTCGTAGGCGCGCTTGCAGATCTCGACCTTCCGCTCCTTCGTGTCCGCCTGGCCCTCTCGTCGAAGGCCATGACGATCACCGCCGCGCCGTACCGCTTTAGAGCCTCGCCTGCCTGACGAACTCCTCCTCGCCCTCCTTGAGGCTTATGGAGTTGACGACCGCCTTGCCCTGCACCCGCTTCAGGCCGGCCTCGACGATCGACCACCTGGAAGAGTCGATCATGACGGGCACCCGCGAGATGTCCGGCTCGGACGCCACGAGGTTGAGGAACCGGACCATCGCCTCCTCGCCGTCGAGCATCCCCTCGTCCATGTTGACGTCTATGATCTGGGCGCCGTTCTCGACCTGCTGGCGCGCCACCTCCAGCGCCGTCTCGTAGTCGTCGTTCAGGATGAGGTCTTTGAACCGCGCGCGAGCCCGTGACGTTGGTCCGCTCGCCGACGTTCACGAACAGGGAGTCCGGCCCGATGTTGCACGGCTCCAGCCCGCTGAGAGCCGTGAGCTTCTTGGGGATCTCCGGCATCTCGCGCGGCGGGTGGTCCGAGACGGCTTCGGCTATGGCCCTGACGTGCTCCGGCGTGGTCCCGCAGCAGCCGCCGACGATGTTGAGCCAGCCGGCTTCTGGCCCACTCCCCGACCTCGGCCGCCATCATCTCGGGCGTCTCGTCGTACTCGCCGAACTCGTTGGGCAGGCCGGCGTTCGGGTAGGCGCTGACGGGAACGTCGGATATGCGGGAGAGCTCCTCCACGTACTGCCTCAGCTCCTTCGAGCCGAGCGCGCAGTTCAGGCCGACGCTTACGGGCTTTGCGTGGCGCACGGAGTTCCAGAAGGCCTCGGTCACCTGTCCCGAGAGCGTGCGTCCGCTCGCGTCGGTGATCGTGCCCGAGATCATGATCGGGAACGTCGAGGTCCTCCTCTTCGAGGTAACCCGTGATCCCGAATATGGCGGCCTTGGCGTTCAACGTGTCGAAGATGGTCTCGACGAGCAGCAGGTCGGCCCCGCCGTCGACGAGCCCCCGCGCCGCCTCTGCGTAGGCTTCGGCGAGCTCGTCGAAGGTGACGTTCCTGAAACCGGGGTTGTTGACGTCGGGCGAGAGCGACGCCGTCCGGTTCGTCGGGCCCGAGGGCGCCCGCCACGAAGCGAGGCCTCTCCGGCCTGTCGCGAAGCCGTCCGCCGCCTCGCGGGCGACGCGGGCCGCCTCGTAGTTGAGCTCGTAGGCGAGGTCCTCGCGTCCCGTAGTCCGCCTGGGCGATGGAGGTCGAGCTGAAGGTGTTGGTCTCGATGATGTCCGAGCCGGCCTCCATGGCGGCCTCGTGGATGGCGCGGATGATCTGTGGCTGGGTGATAGAGAGCAGGTCGTTGTTGCCCTTGAGCTCCTTGGGATGGTCTGCGAAGCGCTCGCCACTGTAGTCGTCTCTCGCGAGAGCTCGTAGGACTGGATCATGGTCCCCATCGCGCAGTCCAGCAACACGATGCGCTGCTTCAAGCAGCGCCCGGAACTCCTCGAGCCGGGCCTGCCTCTCTCTTCGCGTTTCGTGCTAGGACCATTAATGCTATCACAGGGGTTTCAGAGTACAGGTATCTGTCTCAGCTCCGGCCATTTCCCCTGACAGCCTGATTGCCTCGACCACGTCCCCGGCCAGGTCCGGGGCGCTTGCGGGCGGCATGATGTAAGCCCCGCCGACGAGGCTCTGCGCCCTCGAGAGCAGCTTCTGGGCGACCTCGACGCCGTACTTTGGGGCGTCTTCGGGGGAGAGGGCGGCGAGCTTCTCGCGGACGTGCCTGGGGATGTATATGCCGGGAACCTCGTGGTGGAGGAACTCCGCCTGGCGGGCGCTCCGGAGCGGCATCAGGCCGAGCAGGATGCAGACCCCGTCGTCGCCGATACGCCCCAGGGCGTTCTCCAGGGCCCCGATCTCGAAGACCGGCTGCGTCCAGAAGGCGTGCGCCCCGGCCTCGACCTTGCGCCTGAGCTTCGCGACCTCCTCGTCCAGATCTTCTGCCGTGGGGTTGAAAGAAGCCCCGATCAGGAACCCCGGCGGCTCGCCTATGGGGTTGCCCGCGAGGTCCTCTCCCCGGTTCATCCTGGAGAGGATGTGGACGAGGCCGACCGAGTCGGTGTCGAAGACCGAGGTGGCTTCGGGGTAGTCCCCGATCTGGGCCGGGTCCCCCGTCACGGCGAGGATGTTCTTTACGCCCAGCGCCGCCGCCCCGAGCAGGTCGGCCTGCAGTCCGATGATGTTCCTGTCGCGGCAGGAGATGTGGGCTACGCCTCGATGCCGGCCTCTTCCTGCACGATCCTGGCCGCCGCCACGGGGTGCATCCTGCAGCCGAGCCCGCGCCCCGTCCGAGATGTCTATGGCGTGGACGCCCCGCGCCGTTTCAGCCGCCGCGCCGCCTCGATGAACCGGCGTGATGGTCGTTGCCGCGCGGAAGGTCCACCTCCACCGTCACGGCGAAGCCGGTCCGCAGTCTCTCGGCGAATCCGAGACGGGCTCGGCTCGAGAGCCTCTGATCGCTCCGGCCTCTCCGACGACGGTACCCGCGTCGGGCCGTAACACTGCCGGCACCTGAAATCCTTGAGCGCCTCGGAGAGCGCGCTTGACGTGGGCCGGGGTGGTGCCGCAGCAGCCGCCGACGAGCCGCGCGCCGGCTTCGGCGAGCTTCACGCCGTACTGGGCGAAGTGGTCCATGTCTCTGGAGAAGCGGATGTGGCCGTCCGACGAGCTGGGGGAGGCCTGGGTTGGGGAAGGCGGCGACGGGTCCGGCCTCGTCCGCCATCTGGCCGGTGATCTCCACCATCCGCTGCGGACCGACGGTGCAGTTCGAGCCGGTGAGGTCGGCGCCCCAGGAGGAGATCTCACGCGCCGCCCGCGCGGGCAGCCCTTCCGCTAGCGTCTCGCCGTCCTCGACGAAGGTCTTGTACGCGAGCACCGGCGCTCCAAGAGCCTCGACCGCCTCGTAGGCGAGCCGCAGCTCGAGAGGTCGGTGAAGGTCTCCAGGAGAGATCGCGTCCGCCCCGCCTTCGAGGAGCGCTTCGGCCTGCTCCAGAAATACGGACCGCGCCTCCGTCCGGACTCACTGGACCAACGGGGGCGAGCGGACGTCCGAGCGGACCGATGGCCCCGAGCACGAGCGCCCGTGTCCCCCGTTCCTGCGCGTACTGGCCGCCCTGCGGGCGAGCCTGGCGCCCCGGCGTTCACTTCGCGCACCCTCTCTTCGAGGTCGTGGGTCTCGAGCTTGAAGCGGTTGGCGGCGAAGGTGTTGGTCTCTATGACGTCGGCCCCGGCCCTCAGGTACTCCTCGTGGATGTCCGTGACCATCTCGGGGTGGGAGAGGTTCGCGCGGGCGTAGGGGTGGCCGAAACCGACGCCGCGCTCGCCGAGCAGCGTGCCCACGGCGCCGTCCCCGATCAGGATCCCGTCCTCGAGCAGCTCTCTCAGGTTCGGGCTCAAGATAAAGACCTCTCTCCGTTTCTTGTCACACATTCACGCGGAGGAGAGAGGCTTCGTCGATGCTGCTTCACCTCATCTTCCGGAGTCTCCTCCGCGGGAGTTGGCACCTGCCACGAGGCTTGCGCCTCGCCGGTTGCCGCGGCTTCTCAGGGCCCGTCCCTCCACCGCTCTCGATGAGCGTCACGGTCTTTCGGCGCCTGTGACCGGGCACATTACAGCACGACAGGGACCGGCATTTCAATCCGCGAGATGTTTACCCGGCGGCCGAGACGGTCCGCCGTAGCGGACGCGGTCAGCGATCTCACCGGGGTCGCGGGCGGCGCACCTGGCGGCGACCAGAGCTTGCCCGGCCGCGAGATCTGCGCCCGGCGCGAGAAGACGTCGTAGTCCTGGGCCTCGATGCGGTCCAGGATCGCCGCGTACAGCTCGCGCGCCACTACCACGGGGAAACGCCTCCCCCTCGGGATGTATTCCATCCCCTCGTCGGCGACCTGCGTAGAGCCTGCGCGCCCGCTCTATCTCGAAGCGCATCAGCGCGACGAACCGCTCGTCCACGACGCCTGAGCCGAGCTCCTGCTCCGTGTACCCGAAGCGCTCCAGATCCTCCAGCGGCAGATACACCCGCCCGCGCCGCCAGTCCTCCCCGACGTCGCGCAGGAAGTTGGAGAGCTGCATGGCGACGCCGAGGCGCCTCGGCGTGCGGTCGGCCCTCCCGTCCGCCACCCCCACGACCCTGCACATCATCAGGCCGACCACGGCGGCGCTCCCGTAGGTGTATGACCTCGAGGTCAGAGTAAGTCCGGTAGCGGAAGACGCGGGTGTCCATCTTCATGCTCTTCATGAAGGCGGCTATGGTCCTCCGGCGTCGATGCCGCAGCGCGCGCACCGTGTCGGCGTAGGCGCGCAGGACGGGGTTGGGTACCGCCTCGCCCGAGACGGCCGCCATCGTCTCGGCCTCGAACTCCTCCAGCACGGCGAGTTGCGCCTCGAGGGCAGGTCGTGTGGGGTGGTCCACGATCTCGTCCGCGTAGCGCATGAAGGCGTAGAGCGCGTGGACGCGCGGCCGACCTCGGCGCGGGAAGAGCCTGGTCGAGAAGTAGTAGGTCCTGCTGTGCGCCTTCTGCACCTTGCGGCAAAGCTCGTAGCTCTCGGCGAGCGAGAGCCCTGCGTCGAGCTTCTTCCCGCCAGCGGGGTCGAGCTTCAAGCGCCGCCGACCTCGCGCCCTATGCGGTCGGCCACCAGCCTGCGCCCCTATGGTAACGAGCGGCACCCCGGTACCCGGCCTGGTGCTCGCGCCGACGAAGTACAGTCCCTCGTACGGCCTTCGATACCATCGGAGGCCGGAAGTACCCGACCTGCAAGATGCCGTGCCCGATGCCGAACGCGGCCCCCTCCTCCAGGTTGTACTCGTCTCGCCAGTCGATCGGCGTCCTCGACCTTCTCGTAGACGACCCGGCTCCCGCTTCGAGCCCGCACCGCCGTTCTCCAGCAGACCGTAGACCTTCTCCTTGAAGGCGTCCCCGTCGCGGTCCCAGTCCACGTTCGGCCCGAGGTGCGGCACGGGGACGAGCACGAAGAGGCTCTCCATCCCTGTCAGGGGCCATGCGCGGCTCCGTCTTCGAAGGGACGACGGCGTAGAACGAAGGGTCTTCAGGGAGGACGTGGATCCCGGAAGATGGCCTCGAAGTTCTCCCTGTAGCGCCCGGAGAGGTAGAAGTTGTGGTGGACCATGTGATCCGAGCCTCCCGTCGACGCCCAGATAGAGCATGAACGCCGAGGCCGTGTACTCGAGCTTCTCGCGGCGGCTCAGCTTGAAGTCCCCGTCCGCCGAGCCACCCAGCAGCTCGCGGTAGGCGTAGGGGAGGTCCGCGTTCCACGAGCACGGCGTCGGCCCGATCTCCTCCCCATCCACCCGACGCCGCGTCGCCCTGCCCTTGGATGACGACCACTCCTCGACCGGGCTGTTCAGGTGGAACCTGACGCCGAGCTCGGTCGCGAGCCTGCTCCATCGCCTCGATGAGGGAGTACATCCCGCCTTCGGGGAACCAGAGGCCGTCCTCGGCGAGCTCGGTGTAGGGGAGGAGGGAGTAGACCGCCGGCGCCTCGAAGGGGGAGAGGCCGAGGTACATCGTCTGCAGGGAGAACGCCTGCCTCAGCTTATCGGTGCGGAAGAACTTCGAGACCCTGGCGGTAGTAGTTGTTCAGCGCCCTCGTCTTCAGCAGGAGCCTGAGGTTTCGCAGCCCGAAGAAGTCGCCGGCGCTGCTCGAAGTCGCGCTCGACGAACTCCGAGCGGCCGAGGCGGTACTTGTTGCAGGCGTCCTCGAGGAAGCGGTAGAAGCGGGGTGTGACGCCCGGCTCGATTCGCTCGAGCTCCTTGATAAGCTCGGGGAGCGTGCGCCGGATGGTCAGGACATCGCCGTCACCGAAGGTTACGCGGTAGTTGGCGTCGAGTGGTATGAGCCTGACGTAGTCGTCCAGGTCGCGTCCGGCGGAGCGGAAGAGCTCGCGGTAGGTATCCGTCATCAGGAGGAGTGAGGGGCCCGTGTCGAAGGTGAAGCCGCTCCCCTCGAGCCTGCCCACGCGTCCGCCGACCTGGTCGTTCTTCTCGAAGACCTCGACCTCGAAGCCCTTGGCGGCCAGCCGGATCGCCGCCGCCAGGCCACCCATCCCCGCTCCCACGACCACTACCCGCTTCGCCCGCGACGCTTCCAGAACGCCCGCCTTCCTTCCGAGGATATATTAAGTATACGGTGTAGATACCAGTGCGGATGCTAACAGAGGTTCGCCGGAGAACTTGGTAAAGGAGCTTACAGCAGCGTGGAATCAGGGGCCGTGGTAAGTGACAGGGGGGCCGCCCGCGCCCGTTCGGGGCACCCCTGGATCTACCGCTCCGACGTCGTCGAGGCCGCAGGAGAACCTGGCGGCGTAATCCCCGTCTTCGACCGGGCAGGGAGCTTCCTCGGCCGCGCCTTCTACAACCCGAAGAGCGAGATCTCCCTCCGCATAGCCGAACGCCGCGACGAGCCCATAGACGAGTCCTGGTTCCGGACCCGGATCGATCGCGCCCTCGCCTACCGCGATTCGCTGGCCATAGACGGCGACGCTTACCGCCTCCTGCACGCCGAGGCCGATGGCGTCCCCGGCCTCGTGGTTGACCGGTATGGTGATTACCTGGTTTTGCAGGTCGGCTCCGCAGCCGTCGAGAAGCGTCTCGGCTGGGTCCTGGACGCCCTCGAAGAGTTGCGCTCGCCCGCCGGGGTGCTCCTCCGTGGCGACTCCGCCGCCAGGAAGAGGGAAGGCCTCGACACCGCAGTACGTGTGCTGTACGGAGAGGTTCCCGAGACCGTCGTCGCCCGGGAAGGTCCCGTGCGCTACGAGGCGGACCTGTGGCGGGGCCAGAAGAGCGGGGGTTTCCTGGACCAGCGCGAGAACCACTTCGCCGCCGGGCGCTACGCCAGAGGAGCAGGCAGCGTGCTTGACGTCTTCTGCTACGCGGGCGGATTCGCCCTGCACGCCGCGCGCCAGGCCGGGGAGGTCGAGGCCGTGGACTCGAGCGGCCCCGCGCTCGAGGCGGCGCGCCGCAACGCGGAGCTCAACGATCTCGACAACGTCACCTTCACTCGTGCCAGGGCCTTCGACCTGTTGCGCCAGCGCTCCGACGCCGGGAAGGGCTACGATATGGTCATCCTCGATCCTCCCGCTTTCGCCAAGACGAGGCGAGATCTCCCGCGGGCGCGGCGAGCCTACAAGGAGATCAACCTCCGGGCGATGAAGCTGCTTAACCCCAGCGGCATCCTCATAACCTGCTCCTGCTCATACCACCTCTCGCGGGAGCTTTTCGAAGACACCCTGCGCTCTGCGGCGGGGGACGCCGCGAGGACGCTGCGGGTGCGGGAGTGGAGAGGGCAGGCCGCCGACCACCCGGAGATCCTGACGATCCCGGAGACCCGCTACCTCAAGTGCGCCGTGCTGGAGCGGGTACCCTGACGGGCACCCTAACTTATAGTCGCAGGAGGCGCTCCGCGTTACCGTGTCCTATCCGGCTCTATCGGCGGTGCTCACCGGGAGTTGATCCAGGAAGGTGCGCGCCTGCTCCATCGATCGGTCTCGAAGGCGTTGTTTGTGAAAGAGGATACTGCGCGCCTTCCGCCGTGTCTGGCTCATAGGTATAGTTGCGTAGAGGCGTCCCCGTGCCACGCGGGTACGCAGAGAACTCGAGTACCGGGAGGTGATTCGTGGCTTCGAATCATCGCGCACGTCTCTTTCGACTCCGCTTTGCGACCTGCTCGGCGTTCGCTACCCGCTGATCCAGGCTCCCATGGCGGGGGGATGGACGACCCCCGAGCTGGTCGCGGCGGTCTCGAGCGCCGGTGGGTTCGGCTCGCTGGCCGGCGCAGGCGTGCCGCCCGAACGTCTGCGCGAAGACATCCGGGCGGTGAAGGAGCGGACGGACCGGCCCTTCGCGGTCAACTTCCTCCTCGCCCCGCCGGGGCCGGGGAGCCATGACGTCGCCGCCGTCCAGCGTTTTCTCGACGGGTTTAGAGAACGATTCGATCTCGCTCCTGGAGATACCGAGCTCGAGCCACCATCCTTCTCGCTGCAGGAGCAGCTCGAGGTGGTCTTCGAGGAAGGGGTGCCGGTGCTGAGCGTCGCGCTCGGCGACCCTGGCGATCTCGTCGAGCGAGCGCACGGGGAGGGCATGCTCGTCGCGTCCATGGTCGCCACCGTCGAGGATGCGGTTCGTGATGCGGAGGGCGGGGTTGACGTGGTGGTGGCCCAGGGCGCGGAGGCCGGGGGGCACCGCTCCACCGTCGAGCTCGGACCCGACGGCGAGCCGCCGCTCGTCGGTACGCTGGCGCTTGTTCCGCAGGTCGTGGACGCGGTGGGGGTCCCGGTCGTCGCAGCGGGCGGGATCGTCGGACGGCCGCGGGCTCGTCGCCGCGCTGGCGCTCGGGGCTGCGGGCGTCCAGATGGGCACCCGCTTCCTGCTCGCCCGCGAGAGCGGCGCGCACCCCGCGTACCGGAGGCGGTTGACCTCGGCTACGGAGACCGACACCGTCGTGACCAGGGTCTTCACCGGACGGCCTGCCAGGGGATTGCGCAACCGCTTCGTCGAGGAGTACCTGACCGCCAGCTCAGAACCCCTGGCCTGGCCGTTGCAGAGGGCCGCCGCCGGTGACATCTACAGGGCGTCCCAGGCCGCCGACGACGGCGATTACTCGCCCCTCCTCGCCGGGCAGGGCTTGAGGATGCTCGAGGAGGACGGGCAGGAGGCGGCCGGGATCGTCGAGGAGGTCATCGCAGGAGCCGGGGCCGTGCTATCGCGGCTGGCCGCATCTTGAGATCCCCCGTGAGCTCCTCGATGTGCCAGGCTCTCTAGATCATTCTGGCTTAAGAACGCTATCCCCAGCGTGAGCAGCACGATCAGGGCTACGAGTAGGACTACGGCGAACGGGATCAGGATTACCAGCGCGGCCTTGCCCGTCGTCGTGTCGTGCGCCTCGCGGATACCCACGATGGCGAGGTAGAGACCGTACAGCGAGAGCAGGGGGCCGAGTATAGGGATCCAGTTGATCAGCCCTGTGACCTGCGTGTAGGCAGCCACCCTGAAGGTGGCCGGAAAGCCCGAGTTGTTCGCCCCGACGATGAGCCTGACGAGCAGTTGCTGGATCGCGGCCGCGATGAAGAGCCCGATCGCGCCGAATATCGGCGCCAATATTATGGACAGCAGCGCCGAGCCCGGAGTGTAGACCGAGGGCAAAGCGGTCTGGGGGTTCGGATTGAAACCTGGGTTCCTCTGAACACCTACCAGCACGAGCAGCGCGCTCAAGAGCACGGATATCTCGATGCAGATGAGGGCGAAGACCAGGGGGTTCAGGAGTGGTCCGCTCCGGGGCATCGCGGCGAAGAAGCTCGCCGGTTGAAACAACACCCGGCGCGCCACGTCCACAAAGCTACCTACCAGGTTGGATAGGTTGTACTCTCCGCCCGGCGTAGACCGGCTCGCAGCCATCCCCTTACCCCCTTGATCCGCTCGCCCCTCCATAGTACCCGACCCGGCGCGGGCGCAACACCTGACCGCCTCGGTAGCCCGGGCTCTTACCTACCGCTTTTGCGAGGCGCGGTTACGGCCTCGGGCGGTACGATGCCGGCTTCGCGCAGGGCGGTGGCCAGCAGCGTTCTCCCTTCGGTGGTGCCGAGGAAAGCGTGATGGGTACCCTGGTACCAGACGATGCGCGGCTCCTCCCAGCGGCGCCACAAGCTGGCCGCCTCGGTCGCGGGCACGACGCGGTCGGCGACACCGGCGAAGATTGCCCGGCGTTCGCGCCCGGGAAGGGGTTCCAGAGCGAGGGGGAGAGATCGGACGCAGCATTGCACTCATCTTCTCCTCGGTCACGCCAGCGGTCTTGAGATAACGCGTCGAGAGGGAGAGGGCGTTGCGCCAGAACAGACGCGACGGGTCTACGGCCGGGTTGGCGACGACCACGCAGTCGACGGGTTCGAGACACGAGAGCAACGCTGCCGCGTACCCGCCTAGAGAGTGCCCGGTCACTCCGATGGCCGGCGCGCCCTCGTTGCGGCGGAGCCAGAGGATCAGGCGCCGCGCGTCCCACATGGCCTGGGAGGCGGCGTGCAGCGAGTCCATCACGTCGCCCGAGAGGATGCGGTCGCCGCTCACCGGCCCGACCCTGCGCGGGCCGTGGATCGGCAGGACCGGGCACAGGAGGTTGAGCCCGAGCTCGCGGTGCAGGTAATCCGGCCTGAAGAAACCGAGGTCCGCCCGGGGGGAGCCCATCCGGATCCCGTGCAGGCACACGAGCCACGGGCGCGGCTCTCCCCGGTGCCTCAAGACCCAGGCGTGCCCCGTGCGGTTCCTCTCGTAGGAGAGCCACCTTTCCCGGCCCGGCTCTCCTACCCACGGCTCGTAGGAGCTCTCGAAGGTGAGGTGTTCGAAGCCGTCCTCGGGGTGTCGGCGGTCCCCACCGCGCAGCTCCTCGATCGGTGGGGGGTCTTGATGGTAGAGGATGGGATCCCGGAACCAGCCTCTCTCTTCGAACAGGGCGAGCCCTTCCTCGAGCTCCCTGCCGATGCGCGCCGCCCGCCCGCCGACCGAAAGGGGCCAGGTGGTGAGGACTATAGTGCACATCGAGAGCTCGTCCTCCGCCGCCCTGATAGCCATACCGGGACGCATCCGCGGTTGGGGCACACCCTCGGGGACCGGCTCCTGACCGACCGAAAGGTGTCCGGCGGCGACGAAGCTCACCGCCGAGAGAACCAGCAACACCGCCGCTACTACAGGGCCGAACACGGGGACGGCGGGGAAGGCGAACAAGATCCCGAGGAGCGCCCCGAGCGACATGAAGTGGAAGATGCGCGCGTCCCCGGCCCAGAGAAGATTGGAGAGCCCCGTGGCGAGCAGCAAAGTGCCCGGCAACCCGCCCAGGAGCGCCCCTGAGCGCCGCCCTGGGCGGCCCACCACAGCCACAAGGCCCCGGCCACCGTCGGCACCACCGCCGCCAGCGGCCAGCGGGGCGGGGCTATCGGACCCGGCTTCTCGCGCTCTTGCAGGTTTCGTCCCCCTGCTCGGTCTGCGAGCCGCTAAACCGTAACATCTCCAGACGCCGCCCGTACCACGCAGGATCGTAGTTACTCGTCTTCACCGAGGTGAATCTTACTGCACGGTGTAGTGGTAGCACCGTAGCTACCGATCGTTGCCGAGAGCACGTCCAGGGACGGTATCTATTCAGAGTGCTGCATACGGATTTTCGAGAACTCTACTTCCGCCTGTTTCGTCGAATGGCACGAAGACCATCTTCCTCTGCGCAGGTCGAAGCCGCCCGGCAGAGTCATACACTCGTTCCAACGAGCGCCGCCCGGCCGAGGAGGCCGCCGACTTTGTGCCTTACGGCGCCGGCATCGCCGAAACGGTGAAGGGTATCTCAGGCGGATCCGTCCCTCCCACAGGTCCTCCCTCAGTCGAACTGTGAGTTCACCACCAGAAGCCGTCCACCCACCAGCGCGCCAGTCGTGGGGAAGTCCTCCTAGGGATGGCACCGGAGTGTTCCCCTCCACTTGCCCTGACTCGAACTTCTCGTCAAGAGAGATCTTGGTTATGAACCCCTGGTTGCGGATGACGTAGAGGGTATTGCCCGTGAGCACCAGCCCGTCGCCGTTTGTCAGCGTCGCACCGCCCAGGTCTACTTGAGTTACCTGCTTGGTCTTCGAGTGTCGATCCGATAAAGGTTACCGGTATTGGACTGTACGGTGAGCAGGTAACGACCGTCAGGAGTGGCGACTATGCCGTTGAGGTTGAATGTCCCGCCGTGTACTCGATCGGGGTGCCGGTGAGATCCAGCCACGGTTCGAGCTCTCCAGGTGTGGAGGAGTTCTTTACCTCTTCCGCTGGCACCCGCCATAGGATCGGAACGAACGAGTCAGTGATGTAGGTATCACCAGTTTGGGGATTAATCGCCAAGTCGTTCAGGAAGCCCGGTGTGCATCACCTTGTGCTTCGAAGCTGCGGACCAGCTTCCTACTTGTGGTATCGTAGATGAATACCTTACCGGTACCCCGCACCAGCGACATACAATCGCCCGTCTCTCGAGCTTCAACCCGAGCGCTTCGTACGCCCGTCCTTCTCCACCAGGCAGGAAGTGTTTCGGCTTGCTCGGCTGCTTACGTTTCCGCGGTAGATCGAGCCGTCGGCAGACGCTGGAGACGTAGAAGTCGCCACTCTTGTTGTCGGCGGCGATTCCTTCGGGATACAGTCGCGTCCGGTTGGCAGCAAGTAGAAGGTCGGGGAGTGTATCAGCGCCCCCGCGACTGGCGCTGAATGCCATCAGTACAAATAGGGCGACTACCAGCCCCACGCCTGCAGCCAGCAAATAACCGAAAGTGGACGACCCACCGGCAGTTAGCGGTGCGCGAAACTCGGGATTCGTTCTAAACCTGAACATTTCCTTCCCTTCTCAAGCTTTTGCAGCTAGCTACCTCGCAATACGTCGGTCATGCGAGCTTACGTGCCGCTGCTCCTTCCTTACGCTTCCACAGGCAGTCCAATTCCTGCCAATGTAATCCATACTAGCAGCACGCGTCACAACAACGCACTAGTAGATTCGTCCCACGAACTTCGAAGCACACTTCTGCCGCAAGCTTGAAGGAAGCGCCGGGGCTACTCGTACTGGACGGCCTCGACGATGCTCTTGCGGGCGGCGGAGCGGGCGGGGAGGAGGCCGGCGAAGACGCCTATGAAGAGGCCTGAGAGCAGGGCGGCGAGGGCCGGTAGTTTGGGGTAGTAGAAGTCCATCTCGAAGCCTCCAGCGCCCGAGCCCTGGACGAAGAGGTAGCCGAGCAGCGAGCCCAACGCCGACGCCGATGAGGCAGCCGATCAGGCTTATAACGACCCCCTCGTCTATGATGAGGCGGCCTACCTGCAGCCGCGTCGTCCCCACGGCCCTGAGTATCCCGATCTCGCGGGTGCGCTCGAAGACGCTCATGGAGAGCGTGTTGACGACCCCGAAGGCGGAGACGGCCACGGAGACGCCCATGATGGCGTAGAAGAAGACGTACTGGCGGTTGAAGTCGCTCTCTATCTGCGCCTTCCACTCGGCGTTCGAGTACAGCGTGAACTGCGGGTAGTCCTCGAGAACGTCCTCGATCCTGCGCGCCAGCACGTCGCGGTCGGAGCCCGGCCTGGCCTTTATGGCGAGGAACTCGCTCTCGGTCTCGTTGAAGTCGTCGGGCGAGGGTCTTCTTGGAGAGGTAGATGCCCGTCCCGCCGCCGATGACGTCGTTCTCGAGGATACCCTCGACCGGGTACTTCTTCTTGCCTTTCGGGGCCGGGTATCTCTATCTTCGACCCGACGCCGAGCTTGCGGTCTTCGGCGAGCTGCTTGCCGATCGAGGGCACCGCCGTCCTTCAGCCTGGAGAAGGCGTCCGGCCCTCCGGCGGCGTAGTCTGACGCGGAAGATTTCAGGATAATTCTGGTCCACCCCGAAGACGGCGTCCACCTTCTTCCCGTCCTGGCGGAAGGACGAGACGATGCTCGTCGTCTTCTCGACGCCCTGTACGTCGATCGATCTTCTCGGGTAGCTCTGCCGAGAAGCCGTGCGTCGGAGTTCTGCTGCGTGGGCTGCACGACGTAGTCGCTGCCCAGCGAGCCGTCGAGGTAGTCCCGGATCGAACCGAGCAGGCTCCCTCCGAGGGCCGAGAACGCCACGACGAGCGAGATGCCGACCATGAGGGCCGAAGCCGTCAGCGCCGTCCTTCCCCTGTTGCGCGTCGCGTTCGCCGCCGCCATCCTCCCCTCGACCCCGAAGAGGAGCCTGAGCGCGGGCGAAAACAGCGCCGCGAGCGGCCTGACGAGGACGGGGATGACCAGGGAGATGCCAAGGAAGGCCGCGATGATCGCCACGATCCCCGACGCGTAGATGAAGCCTTCCAGGTCTGGCCGAGAGGTTCTTGGCGAGGTAGTAGATCCAGGGCACCCCGGCGCCCGCGAGCAAGAGCCCGAAGACCGGCGCCGAGGACGAGACGGCACGCGACGCGCCCGCGTCTCGGCGGCGACTCCCGCCGGAGCGGGCGCGCATCGCCTCGACGGGGCTTACCCTCCCCGCCTTCATGGCCGGGTAGAGGGCGGCGACGACCGTGACCGCTATGCCGACGACTATGGCTGAGACGAGGGCGAAGGGAGAGAGGATGAGGGCTGTGATCTTGAACAGGAAAGCCTTGCCGAACAGGTAGACGAGCCCCTTCGCCATCCCGTACCCGAAGAGCACCCCGAGGAGCGAGCCGAGAGCGCCGAGGAGCATCGCCTCCAGCTATGACGGAGCGTGCGATCATGGCCCGCGTCGAGCCTAGGGCCCTGAGCATCCCGAGCTCGCGCGTCCTCTCCAGAACCGTCATCGAGAGCGCGTTGAAGACGAGGAAAGCCCCGACGAAGAGCGAGGTCCCCGCGAAGAAGAGCAGCGCGATCTTGAACCCCTGGAGCTGGCCGCTGATCTGCTGGGTGCGCGTCTCGGACCGCTCGACCTGCAACCCTTCACCGAGCCTCTTGTCCAGCCTCTCCTCGAGGTCCGAGACGGAGACGCCTTCCGCGGCCTCGACGGCGATGCCGGAGATCTGACCCCGCTTGTCGAAGGCCTCCTGGCCGAAGGACAGAGGCACCATGCCGAAGGCGAGCCCGCCGAAAGACCCACCCGGTATCCGCAAGAGCCCGACGAGCTCCAGCTTCTTCGGCCCCTCGTGGCGTTCCGACCGTGACCTTGTCACCGATCTCTAGCCCCGCGCTCTCGGCAGAACCCCCGTCGAGGGTGAGCTCCTTGCCGCTCTCGGGGAAATGCCCGTCGGTCAGCTCGAAGCCCGTCGCGAGCGTCGCCGACTGCGGCTCGACGCCGAAGAGGCGCATGCTCCTGACCTCGGGCAGCCCGTTCGCTGCTTCTTTTCGAGGATGAGTGAGGACGAGAGCGAGAGGCGCGGGGCCGCCGACTCTACCCCCTCGTAGCCGCGCACCTTCTCGACCACGCTTCTGGTCGAACCTCGCCGCTGCCGCCCGCCGCCGTGACCGTGAGGTCGGCGGACCCGTACGCCCTGGTAAAGAGTCGCTGAAGGTGCCTGACATGGTGTTAGAGAGGGTGAGTACCCCGAAGACGATGCCCACCCCGAGCACGATGCCGACGGCCGTGAGCAAGGTACGCTGCACCCTGGCGCGCAGGTTCCGGAAGCTGAGCCCGGAGAAGCGCCGGAGCTTCACGCTTCCTTGGCCATCGACAGGAAGGGATACTCGCGCCGTTGGTGTGGTGCGTGTAGATGGTGCCCCGCCGGAAGCCGGCTCGTTCGTAGACTCGATCACGCTCGTTGAAGGTGGCCACGGAGAGCGTGAAGCGCCGGAGAAACGCTCCGCGAACTCGAGGCCGGCGAGTAGATACCCGATCCCGAGTCCTTGCCCGGTGAGGTCCGGCCTCAGCCAAGTCCGATGTCGACCTCTTCCCTTCTCTCTCGAACTGGAAGAAACCGACGAGGGCTCCACTTCGTCGAAGGCCGAGAAGTAGGCGTCCTTCCTGCGTTCGGGTCCAGTAGCTCTTCCAGATCGTCCGGGTCGCTCGTCGAGTCGTAGAAGTCGTAGGGAGGTCGTAGTGCCAGCGTGAGATCTCACGGCCTCTTCGTCTTCCATCTGCCGAACGGTAGCCGGCATCTATCCGTCCGACTCCAGCGTCTTGATGCGCTCCAGGATCTCGTCCTGGTCGGGGTCCCTGGCCTCGTCGACCACCCTGCCGTCGGAGAGGAAGACGGCGCGGTCGGCCGTGGCTGCGGCGCGCGGGTCGTGGGTGACCATGAGTATGGTCTGCTCGAAGCGGGCCGCCGACTCTTTAGCAGCTCGAGCACCTCGGCGCCGGTCCTCGAGTCCAGGTTCCCTGTCGGCTCGTCGGCGAGGATGATGTCGGGGTTTGATCAGGGCCCGCGCTATCGCGACCCGCTGCTGCTCGCCGCCAGAGAGCTCGTCCGGCCTGTGCGTCCGCCGCTCCGTAAGCCCCACGAGGTCCAGGAGCTCGTCGAGCCTCTCGGCGTACTCTGCCCGGCCTCTTGCCGGCGATGAGCACGGGCAAGAGCACGTTCTCCTCGGCCGAGAGCGTGGGGATGAGGTTGAAGAACTGGAACACGAAGCCCATCCGCTCCCGCCTGAGAAGCGTGAGCTTCCTGTCCGAGAGCCCCGAGAGCTCCGTCCCGCCCACGATCACCCGCCCGGAAGTAGGCTTGTCCAGGGCGCCGAGGATGTGCAAGAGCGTGCTCTTCCCCGACCCTGAAGGACCCATGATCGCCGCGAACTCCCCGTTCGGGAACTCCAGGGAGACCTCCCTGAGAGCCCGACCGTGGTCGTACCCTCGCCATAGACCTTCTCAAGTCCACGGTCTCGACGGCGATCCCGCTCCGTTCTCCACGCGCAGAGTATATCCCCGCGCCGGACGGTGAAAGGAGGGGAAGGAGTTTGTAACATCCGGGTTGCGCTGGTACACTATCCCGGCAACTTCATAAGCCCCTGCCTCTCCCTAGCGGAGAAGCCGACTCCAGACCGGAGGAGGCAAACTTCGACACTTACGAAGCCATGCTCATAATGATCCCCGAGCTCGACGAGGAGCAGGTCGAGAACACGATCGGGCGTTTTCGCACGATCATCGAGCGCACGGGCGGCGAGCCGGGGAAGTAACCACTGGGGCCGCAGCAAGCTGGCCTACGAGATTGATCACCGGACGGACGGTTACTACGTGGTCATGGAGTTCACCGCCGGCGAGCGTACCCTCGCGGAGCTCAAGCGCATCCTGCGCGTCTCCGACGACGTGCTGCGGCACATGGTCGTGAAGCTCCCGCCGACGTACGCCGACAGCACCGCTGGCCGGCCGAGGCAGCCAGCTAGAACAGGAGGATCCTAATGGGTAGAAGAAGAGACGGCTTCAAACGCGGGGCGCGCCCGGCGAAGAACAAGCCGTGCGTGTTCTGCAAGGAGAACATAGAATACGTCGACTACAAGGACTACAACATGCTGCGGCGGTTCACCTCGGACCGGGGCAAGATCCGGGCGAGCAGGGTCACGCGCTCTGTGCCCGCAGCACCAGCGGGAGGCCGCGTCAGCGGTCAAGCGCGCCCGCGAGATGGCGCTCTTGCCTTACGTGGTGGGGCGGTAAGAACGGTGCAGGTAATACTGACGCAGGACGTAGAGAAGATCGGGCAGCGGGGCGACATCGTCGACGTGAGCCGGGGCTACGTGCGCAACTTCCTCGTGCCGCGGGGGCTCGCCGAGGTGGCGACGCCGGGCAAACTGGAGGAGGCCCGCCACCAGATGGAGGAGTCCGAGGAGCGCGACAGGCGCCTGGCCGAGAGGGCCACGGAAATTGCCGAGACGCTTAACAAGAGCGTCATCACCATCGAGGCCCGCACCGGCGAGGACGAGCGGCTCTTCGGCTCCGTCACCGCCGCCAACATCGCAGACGCCATCCAGAACGCCCGCGGCATCCACCTCGACAGGCGCCGCATCCGGCTCTCCGAGCCCATAAAGTCTCTCGGCACTCACCAGGTGCCCATCCAGGTTCATGGCGACGTCGAGGCGAGCGTCAAGGTGATCGTCGTCCCGAAGTTGTAGAGACGTACCAGCGCACAACGCAGACGACATGCTACGTCTCTACGTTGGTGCATAAGGGCACAACCTCGACCAGAAGGTCAAGGGCTCCGTCTTGTAACGGGGCCCTTTTTGCTGCATATTGAGGGGTCCATGGAGAGGCGAGGGAGGATGCGAGAGTAGTTCCCACGGGTGAGGCTGCCGCTCGTGTGCCGCCGCACGATCTGGAGGCCGAGAGGGCTGTAATAGGCGCCATGCTGGTCTCCGAGACGGCTGTCTCGGCTGTCGCCGAGAGGCTGGCGGCGGAGGACTTCTACTCCGAGGTGCACAGGATCATCTACGGTGCCATGACGCGCCTTTACTCGCGTGGCGACCCCATAGACCAGCTGACCCTGACGAACGAGCTCAGGAGCGTCGGCGAGTTCGAGAAGGTAGGCGGTAGGGCCTACGTCTTCCAGATCGTCGAGAGCGTGCCGACGGCTGCCAACGCTGCCAGGTACGCGGACATCGTGCGCGGCAAGGCGCTCTTGAGGGACGATCATAGACGTCGGAAGCCGCATCACCCAGGACGCCTTCAGGGAGCCCGAGGACGTGAGCGAGGCGCTTGACGCCGCCGAGCAACTCATCTACGGCGTCTCCAACCGGACCCTGAGGGATCACCTCGCACCCGTCTCCGAGCTCGCGCCAGGGGCGCTCGAGATGATCCAGCGCCTCTACGAGGCCGAAGGCGAGGTCACCGGCGTCGAGACCGGCTTCGAAGACCTCGACCGCCTCACAACCGGTTTCCACAAGAGCGACCTGGTTATCCTCGCCGCGCGGCCGGCGATGGGAAAGACCGCGATGGCTTTGAATGCTATTTGGCACGCTAGTGGCGAAAAAAACATGCCGGTGGCGATCTTCTCGCTAGAGATGAGCAAGGAGCAGCTCGTACAGCGGCTCATCTCGCAGATCACGCGCATCCCGGCGCAGGCCTTGAGGAGTGGCAACGTCAAAGCCGAGGACTGGCCCAAGCTCGTGCGCGGGGTTGCGCATGTAAGCCGGGCGCCGATCTGGATCGACGACACAGCGGGCGTGACGCTCATGGAGATCAGGGCCAAGGTCCGCCGGCTCGCGAGCCAGCTCAAGGCACGGGGTGAGGCTCCCCTCGCGCTCGTGGTCGTGGACTACCTGCAGCTCATGATCGGTCAGGGGAATCGTTCAGAGAACCGCCAGCAGGAGATAGCGGAGATCAGCCGCGGGTTGAAGGTGCTCGCCCGCGACCTCGACGTTCCCGTCCTGGCGATAGCCCAGCTCAGTCGAGCTGTCGAGCAGCGCCATGACAAGCGCCCGCTGCTGTCAGATCTGAGAGATAGTGGTGCGATCGAGCAAGATGCAGACATGGTGATGTTTTTGTATCGCGACGAGTACTACAACTCCGAATCCGACGACAAGGGGATCGCCGAGGTGATCGTCGGCAAGCACCGCAACGGCCCCACAGGCAAGGTCCAGCTCGCCTGGATGGAGCAGTACACCAAGTTCGCCTCCCTCGCCCGCCGCGTGTAGCGAGTCCTCTTACAAAACCCCAATATTTGCAGGTATTTTAAGTCTTAGCGCTCGTGGTCCTCCGTGCCCCGATCCTCTGTCGGTACAGCTTCGTTACAGCTAAAGGAGGAGAATCATGGGCAGGAGAAGTCACGGCGAGGGGAGCATCTACAAGAGGAAGAGGGATGGGTTGTGGGTAGCCCAGTACCTCATAGATACCCCCGATGGGAAGACCAAGAGGAACTACATCTACGGACGCAAGAGGAAGGACGTTGCGGATAAGCTGGCTGAAGTCCTCAAGGAGAGGGGAGAGGGGCTGCTGTTGGATAGCGGGACCCTCACGGTCGCTGAATTCCTCGCTGAGTGGATGCAAGCGGAGCAGGCATCCGTGCGGGAATCCACTCACAACAGGCGAGAGCAGTTGTTGCGGCTCCACGTAAATCCCCACATCGGGGATCTGCGTCTTAGCAAACTCAACGCCTTCCACGTCCAGAGTCTCTACACCCGAAAGCTGGATGAGGGTCTGAGTCCAGGAACGGTGAGGCTGATACACGCAAACCTGTCGAAGGCTCTGCAGAAGGCTGTGAGATGGCGGTTGGTGAGCGTGAACGTAGTGAGGTCCACCACACCACCGAAGAACAACGCTGAAGAGGTCAAACCGCTGACGAAGGAGGAAGTGAGACACCTCCTGGATGCGGTTAGGGGGGATAAGTTTGAGGCGCTGTGCGTACTAGCGGTGACCTGCGGTTTACGCAGGGGTGAACTGCTTGGACTCCGATACGAGGACATAGACCTGAAGCGGGGCACGTTGCAGGTACGGCGGAGCCTGAGGAAGGGTGAGGTCAATCTCCCGAAAACATCCAAGAGCAGGCGCAACATCAAACTCAGTCGCACGGCTATGGAGGCTCTGAAGAGGCACAAGAAACGACAGACGGTCTTGAGCGAGTGGGTGTTCTGTACGCAGAGAGGAACCCCCATACGCTCCGAGAACCTGCTCTGGAAAGCCTGGGAGGATATCCGCCGGAGGGCACAGTTACCGGAGGGCACTCGCCTGCATCAACTACGTCATACTTGCGCCACGTTGCTCTTACAGGAGAACGTGCACCCCAAGCTAGTAGCTTCATTACTCGGGCATAGTACGGTCAATCAGACTTTGAACACTTATTCGCACGTCCTAGACAACATGCTGAGCAGTGCGGCTGACGGGATGGATAGGGCACTCGGTTAGCTGCAGATCGGGAGGATGGCTGATACGACCTCGGTAGGTAAGAATGATGGAGGATATCTAAGATCTCTGGTACTTGCCTCCGGATCTTAGGAAGGAGGCCGAGGTATTCTGCCAGTGTGAGTAGCAGAGGTCCATCCAGTGGGGGAGGAGGAGACGAACCCTTCACTGGGAGAGCCGCCATAGGCTACGATCACGGCTACGACGCGGAGGTCTTCTACCTTGGGTTGGCCCTTGATCCACACTACGTAGAAGGCTTCGTTGAGTTTCACCGCCTCGAGTACGAGCCACGTCTCGGTCTATAAGAGATGAAGCAAGCCGGCAGCCATACCTTGCCGAAGCCTGAGACCTACTTGATCGGGGCTCCCATCGCGTGGTAACCGCCGTCTACGTGGATTAGCTCGCCGGTCGTGGCGGGCCACCAGTCGGAGAGCAGGCTTACCACAGCCCGGCCCACCGGCTCGGGGTTGCCGGTGTCCCAGCCAAGGGGAGCCTGCCGCTCCCACTCGCCCTCTATCTCCTCGAAGCCGCTGATGCCTTTGGCGGCCAGGGTCTTTACCGGGCCGGCGGATACGAGGTTGACCCTGATGCCTCTCACGCCGAGGTCGCGGGCGAGGTAGCGGGAGGTGGACTCGAGGGCGGCCTTCGCCACGCCCATCCAGTCGTAGGCGGGCCAGGCTACCCTGGCGTCGAAGTCGAGGCCGACGACCGAGGAGCCCTCTCCCATGATGTCCGCGAGACCGACCGCGAGGGCCTTGAGCGAGTAGGCCGAGGTCTGCAGCGCCGTCGCGACCGAGGGCCACCCGGCGGTGAGGAAGTTGCCCCCGAGGGCGTCCTCCGGGGCGAAGGCTATCGCGTGGACGATACCGTCGATCTCGCCCCAGCGCTCTCTGAGGTCTTGCGCTACGGCCTCTATGTCCTCCGGTTTGTTGACGTCGAGCTCGAGGACCGGCGGCTCGGGGTCGAGGCGTTTGGCGGTGCGGGCTGTGAGGTTCATGGCCCTCCCGAAGCTGCTCAAGGCGACCTCTGCGCCCTGCTCCGAGGCCAGGCGCGCCGCCGAGAAGGCGATGGAGCGCCGGTCGAGAACACCCGTTACCAGTACCTTCTTGCCTTCGAGCAGCCCGCCCATCCGTCCTCCCGAGATCTTGCCTTCCCGTGACGCGGCATAGTCTAGGTTATGGGCCGCGCCCTGACCAGCGAGCTACTACTCCTGGGCCTTCGTCTTCTCGCCGGCGGCCTGGAGTTCGTAGGAGGCTGTGACCCTGCTCTCCCATGAGAGCAGGTCGTCGCGGAGGGCTTTTATTCTCTCCTCGCTCTGCTGCTCTATGATGTTGTGGCGCTCGTAGGGATCGCTCGACAGGTCGAAGTACTCGTCGGCCATGTTGCCGTAGTGGTAGATGTACTTCTCGTCACCGCTGATGCTCGCCAGGCACGTGTGCTCGTGGTAGCAGCTCGCCATGAGCGTGCGGTCCTCTGGCGGCGAGAGCATGGAAGATCCGGGATAGGCGCCGCCGCGGACCTCGTAGCCGAGCAGGTCCGCCACCGTCGGCAGGATGTCCAGCTCGTTCACAGCCGGCTCGACCCTCTCGCCGCCTTCCCACCTCCCTGGCTGGTGTATGAAGAAGGGTATGCGCAGGCCTTCCTCGTAGATGGTGTTGTCGTGCTGCTTGAGGCCGTGTTCGTCGAAGCCTTCCCCGTGGTCCCCGAAGACTATGAAGGTCGTCTCATCGTACAGTCCCAGCTCCCTGTACTGGTCGAAGAGGTTGCGCAGGAAGAAGTCCTGGTAGCGGACGGTGTTCAGGTAGCGGTTGAGCTCGTCGTCCCTGGCGAACTCCCGCTCGCCGTAGGTCTCGGGGACGACGTAGTTGTGGTGGGCCGTGACGGTGAGGTACGTCGCCAGGAACGGCTCTTCGCGGTTCTGCTGGAGCCACTCTTCGCTCGGCTCGAGCATGATGTCGTCCTCGTAGCCGAAGTAGTTCGCCTTGTCGTAGCCCTCCTTGCTCATGTCCTCGGTCGAGAAGAAGTCCTCGTAGCCGAGGTTCTCGACGAGCTGCGGACGTCGCTCGAAGTCCTCTGTCGCCGACTGGAAAAAAGCGGTCCGGTAGCCGTGATCCTCGAGCAGCTCAGGCACGCACCGGGCGGGGATGGCGCCCGGCTCGGACTCGGTCCTCTCGGTGTCGAGGGGCGGGGACACCCCGCAGAGGGAAGCGACGAGCGCCTTCGAAGTGTGGGGCACGACCGCGTATGCCCGCTCGAACATCAGGCTCTCCTCGGAGAGCCAGAGCAGGAACGGGGTAGTGTTCAGGTCCTCGTTGTAGGGCGTCGTGGAACGCGTGCGAGTGGACTCGAGGAACACGATGACCACGTTGCGCCTGCTCGTCTGCGGGGTCTCGGCGAACCTGGTGTCCGTCGGCAGCGAGCCGGCGGCTAGCTTCGTGTCGATCTCCGGCGTGGCGAGCTCGCCGACCACCATGTTCGCTACGGCGTCCCTCGAGAAGGCGTTGCCAGCCCCCGTCGCGCTCGGCAGAAGCGAGAGGGAGAGGAGAGCGAGCGCCGCCGCGCACGCGACCACGCACGCGACCAGCGGGTTCGTACGTGCCCGCGTGGCACCGCGGGTCGGGAGGTGCCAGCCGTGGGTGACGAGGCGGGTGATTATCGCGGGGCCTACGGTCCCGTAGATGAGCGCGACCGGGACCACTATCCAGTGCATGATCGTGGTCTCCGACGTTATGACCTTCCAGATGTCCCCAAGCGAGGACAGCGAGTTCAGCACGAACGTGAACCCGAGCATGGACCCGGTCTTCTCGAAGAAGACGTGGACGCTCGTGGTCGTCGCGACGATCACCACGGCCGAAAGGTGGAACAGCACGAGGAGGACCCGCCGCCCGATGCCGCCCCGCACCACCGCGAAGAGAGAAATCCAGAACGCCGCGTAGCCCAGGTTGAACAGGAGGTCCGAGCGTACCTGGTCGAGGAACCCAAGGGGTCCGGGCACCTCGAACTGGGTGGCGACGCGCACCACCTTGAGGACGACGTTGTAGGCGACGAGGGGTACGAGCAGGCTCAACACGTAGACCCACTCCTCGCGACTCAGGAGACCCGTCAGTTGCGCCGCGAGGCGCGCTGTTCTGCTCTTCTTCGCCATGAACGCCGAGAATTTTAACAAAGGTTTTACAGAGCCCCGTTAATACCTTCCGGCAGGCCTTCGGATGATTGACCGGGCCAAAATCGGGTAATAATCTACGAAAGTATACGGGGAAGCGGGAAGCGGGAACCAGTCTTTGACGCGGAGAACGACATCGGGGCCGCATCTCGGCCTGACCGATGCTGTATGGAGACGGTCGTCCCGCAGACGCTCGATCCGTGCCGGACCTCGCGTGAGGGCGCGAGGGTAGTGGACTAACAGGAAAGAGAGGAAATATGGCCGAAGAGACGCAGGTCCGCATCTACGAGCCGCCGGAGGAGTTCGCGGCTCAGGCGAACGTACAGGACCCCTCGGTCTACGAGGAGGCTGCGAAGGATTACGAGGGGTTCTGGGCCGAGCGCGCCCACGAGCTGCACTGGTTCGAGGAGTGGGACCGGGTCCTCAACTGGGACCCTCCCGAGGCCGAGTGGTTCGCCGGCGGCAAGATCAACGCCTCCTACAACTGCCTCGACTACCAGATCGAGCAGGGCAAGGGCGACAAGACCGCCATCCTCTGGGAGGGCGACGAGCCGGGCGACACCAGGACCTACACGTACTCGGAGCTCGCCACCGAAGTACGGAAGTTCGCCAACGTGCTGAAGTCTCTGGGGGTCGAGAAGGGCGACCCTGTCTCCATCTACCTGCCCATGATCCCCGAGCTCCCCATCGCCATGCTCGCCTGCGCCCGCATCGGGGCCCCGCACTCGGTCGTCTTCGGCGCCTTCTCCGCCGATAGCTTGCGCGACCGCATCAACGACTGCGAGTCGAGGGTGCTCGTAACCGCCGACACCGCTCCCAGGGGCGGCAAGAACACGCCGCTCAAGCAGAACGCGGACGAGGCCCTCGAGGACGCGCCGAGCGTCGAGAACGTGATCGTGGTCAGGAGGACCGGCGACGACGTGAACTTCGTCGAGGGCCGGGACAGCTGGTGGGACGACGTAATGGCCGATGCCGACGAGGAGTGCCCGGCCGAGGAGACCGACGCCGAGGACATCCTCTACATCCTCTACTCCTCCGGCTCGACGGGCAAGCCCAAGGGGATCGTGCACACCACGGGCGGCTACCTGACGCACGTCAAGGCGTCCACAAAGTGGGTCCTCGACCTCAAGGACGACGACGTCTACTGGTGCACGGCGGATATCGGGTGGGTCACGGGCCACTCCTACATCGTCTACGGGCCCTTGAGCAACGGCGGGACCTCGCTGATCTTCGAGGGAACGCCCTCCTACCCGGATAGCGACCGCTGGTGGCAGATCGTCGAGGACCACAAGGTCAACATCCTCTACACCGCGCCGACCGCCATCAGGGCGTTCATGAAGGGCGGCACCGAGGCCCTCGAGAAGCACGACCTCTCCAGCTTGAGGCTGCTCGGGACCGTCGGCGAGCCCATCAACCCCAGGGCGTGGGAGTGGTACCACGAGAACGTCGGCGGCGGAAGGTGCCCCATAGTGGACACCTGGTGGCAGACCGAGACGGGTGGGATCATGATCTCGCCTCTCCCCGGTATCACCACGACCAAGCCGGGCAGTGCCACCTTCCCGTTCCCCGGTATCTTCGCGACTCTCTACGATGAGGAGGGCAACGAGATAGAGGGCGAAGGCCAGGGTAATCTGGTCATACAGAGGCCGTGGCCAGGCATGCTGCGCACCCTCTACAAGGATCCCGAGCGCTACAGGGACACCTACTGGGACAAGTACGGCGACGTCTACTTCGCCGGCGACGGCGCCAGGCGCGACGAGGACGGGTACTTCTGGATCACGGGCCGCGTGGACGACGTTATGAACGTCTCTGGCCACCGCATCTCCACCGCCGAGGTCGAGAGCGCGCTCGTCGGGCACAGGTCCGTCGCCGAGTCCGCGGTTATCGGGCGCCACGACGAGGACAAGGGCCAGGCCATCGTCGCCTACGTCATCCTGGAGGGCGACACGGAGGGCTCGGGCGAGCTCATCCAGGAGCTCCACCAGCAGGTTCGCAAGGTCATTGGCCCGCATGCCAGGCCGCGAGGAGATCATCTTCACCCCCGAGCTGCCCAAGACGAGGAGCGGCAAGATCATGCGCCGCATCCTCCGCGGCGTAGCAGAGGGCGAAGACGACCTTGGCGACACCACCACGCTGGCCGACCCGTCAGTCGTTGACGACCTCAAGGAGGCTCGCCAGCAGAGCTAGGTATCGGAGGCACGAGGTAAGGAGCGGGGGCGTCACCAGCGTCCCCGTTCCTTTGCGAGCTTCTTAGCGGGGCAGCTCCAGGCTCATGCCCGGTTGGATCAGGTATCCCTCGAGGGCGTTCTCCTGGCGGATGGCCTCTATCGTCGCTCGCGGGTCCTCAGAGGGAGGGTATTGCTCGGTCGCGATCCCCCAGAGCGTGTCACCGGCCGCGACGGTGTAGTTGACGGGTTCGGTGCCCGCGTCGGCCGCTGTCGCCGCGTAGAGGGCGCAGGCGAAGCCTGAGGCTACCAACAGTGCCCCCAGCCGTCTTCTCCGGTACACAGCGGACCTTCTCACCCGTGAAAGATAATCGAGGAACTCTGCTTTCCCAACAGCGTTGTTCCAGGGGTCTCCGAGAAACGTTTGAACCCTCCTAACGTATACGTCTGTAGTAAAATTACAGCAAGTAGAAAGACTCTTTAGGAGGACCAAGTGGGATTCGGCTTCGGCGGTTATCTATTGGTGATGATCGTGGGGGCGCTCGTCTCCGGGGCCGCGGCCCTGTGGGTGCGCAGCTCTTACAGCAAGTACTCAAAGCAGCCAAGCGCTAGCGGTCTGACCGGAGCGCAGGTTGCGCGCACGATCCTCGACCGCAACAACCTCTCCAACGTCAGGGTAGAGCCTGTGGCGGGGCAGCTAACGGACCACTACGACCCGCGCTCCAAGGTGGTGAGGCTCTCTGAGGGCAACTTCAGGAATAACTCCATAGCCGCGGTCAGCGTGGCAGCTCACGAGTGCGGGCACGCCATCCAGGACGCGACCGGCTACGTGCCCATGAAGCTCAGGGCAGGGCTGTTCCCGATTGTGAACTTCGCAGGACAGCTGTGGTTCCCGCTGTTCTTCCTGGGCATCCTGGGATTCGGAAGCTTCTTCGTGCAGCTCGCCGTTATCGCGTTCGCGGGGGTTCTGCTCTTCCACGTAGTGACGCTGCCCGTGGAGATCAACGCCTCCACCCGCGCCTACGGCATACTGACCCGCTACGGGATGCTCTCGCGCACCGAGGCAGACGGCACGAGGCGTGTGCTCACGGCGGCGGCCTTCACGTACATCGCGGCTGCGCTCACCTCGCTGCTGACACTGCTCTACCTGCTGGCTGTGAGCCGCCAGTAGCCACGCTCGACAGAGGATATATAGGAGGCAAAGGCGGGGCGTACGCCCCGCCTTTTTCGTGGGGAGCGCCACAGGGTAGTAGGTTGTAGAATACGCCCGTCGTGGAAGAGATACGCCGCATAAGCCGTCGCCGCCGCAGATTGCGGACCGTGGGCCAGCCGCATCCGTGGGAGCCCAAACACATGCAGCTCGCCGGGACGCGCTTCGCCGAGTCGGTCGGGGACCCGCGGGGCAGACGCAACGTGGCGCTCGGGGTGATACAGCACCTCTGGCGCTCGCCTGTCCCGTTCGTCGGGTTCTACCCGCCCGAGGGGGTCATGGTCACAGAGGGCCGGCCTTACGTCCCCGCGCCGCCGCGGCTGGTGGACGATACCGAGTACCTCGTGCGCGTCGAAGCGCACAAGAGATCCTTCGCGCAGGACCTCGAGGAGGGCATGATCCCCTCAGGCAGGCTCCCCGGTTACTTCGAGGTCTCAACCGACGAGGGCTGGCGCATAACCCTCGACCTCGCGGGGCGGCGCCTGGCGCTCGCAGACGGCTGGGGCATGGCCTCCGAGGCCCCGCTCGTGGGTGACCCGGCGCCGTTCGTCTGGGCCTACCGCAACAGCGGCTTCTGCATCGTGACCCTCTACGACAAAGACATGGACGCGCTGCGCGACGATCTGCTCTTCGTCGCCAAGCGCGAGGGCGTGGAGCTCCGGTGGCGCCGGACGGCGGCCTGAGAGTTTGCACAGCCGTCATCGAAACGCGGAGGTCCGGCGGGACCGCGCGAACGTACTAGAGAGGTAGACGAGTCAGATGCTTGCCAGTCACAACACCGGGGGTTTCGCCGCCACCAGCGCGCCGGAAGGGTTCGACCTCGACGATTTCGAGAGGGCCGGCCTCAGGGTAGTCGAGCGCAGGTTCGAGCCGAAGGACACTATTTTCACCCCCGGCGACCCTGACGACCAGCTCTACTTCCTCCTCTCCGGCGCGGTGCGGCTATACAAGATCTACGGCGACTACAAGGAGGCCACCACGGCCCTCCTCAAGGACAGCGGTGTCTTCGGCAAGCTCAATCTGGTCGAGGGACGCTGGCAGGACGTGTTCGCCGAGGCCGTGACCGAGGCCAGGGTCGCGAGCATCCAGAAAGCCGCCCTCGAGCGCGTCATAAAGAGCGACCCCGAGTTCGCCCTCAGGCTGTTCTCCTCGCTCTCCGAGCGGCTGCGCCAGTCCGACGAGGTCATAGAGAGCCTGCTGCACAGAGAGGTCTCGACCCGCCTGGCGACGCTGCTCGTGAACCTCGGCGAACGCTTCGGCGAGGACGATCTCATAGACGTGCGCCTGACGCATCAGGATCTGGCGAACATGATCGCCTCGACCCGCGAGGCCGTCTCCAAGGTGATGAGCGAGCTCCAGCGCGACGGCGTCATCGAGACCCGAAACCGCAGGATCGCCATCCTCGACCGGGGCGCCCTCTCCAAGCGTGCCTCCGGCCCCTCCGGCCTCTCCGTTGACGGCCAGCTGCCCATCTAGCCTGCCGAAACAGAGCCGGGTCAGCAGTGGAGCAGGAGTTACAGAGGTTCGAGGCTCGCGCGCCGACGACCGAGGATTTTCGGGCCATTGCCGAACTCATCCTGGCGTGCGACCTAGCGGACTACGGCGAACCGGACTACCTTGAGGAGGAGTTGCTCGCCGACTGGAAGGACATCGACCTCAGGACGGACGCATGGGTCATAGTCGCGCCCGATGGGGGATTGGCCGGCTACGCGGCTGTCGAGAACAGAGGGCGTATGCTCGTCTACGCCGAAGGTTACGTGCACCCGCGTTACACCGGCCGGGGCCTCGGAGCTCGCCTGGTACGTCTGACGGAAGCCCGGGCTCGCGAGCACGTCCGCCTCGCTATGCCGGAGACGCGCGTCGTCCTCGACAACACTATCAACGGCAGAAACGAGGCGGCCCGGATGCTCCTAGAGCGGGAAGGGTACCGAGCCACGCGGCACTTCTGGCGCATGACGATAGAGTTGGAGGATGCGCCGGAGCAGGACGCGCCAGGCGAGGTCTCGATCCGCCCTTGCGTCCCCGGGCGGGACGAGCGTGCCGTTTTCGAGGCGCTCGACGAGGCCCTTCGGGACCACTGGGGTTATCTGCCTACGACGTTCGAGGATTGGGAGCGGCGCAAGAAGCGCTTCGGCTTCGATCCCGGTCTGTGGATGTTGGCTGTGGATGGAGACGAGGTCGCCGGCGCGGCGGTGTCCCAGAACCGATCCGGGGCGGGTTACGTAAGCGAGCTGGCCGTGAGGCGTCCGTGGCGCCGCCGTGGTCTCGGCCTCGCCCTGCTGCGCCGCACCTTCGCGGAGTTCTATAGCCGCGGGGTGCGGGACGTTGCTCTCGCGGTGGATACGCAAAACCTCACCGGCGCGACGCGGCTCTACGAGCGTGCCGGCATGCGGGTCGAAAGACTCTACTCCCTGTACAGAAAGGAACTGCGTACCGTCCACCAGCCCGGAGGCGGGTCTAGAATGGGTCCGTGAAAGAGAGCAGGAGCAAGGCCAGGATAGGCGTTATCGAGCACCGGTTGTTTCTCGCCTACCTCGCTGGGCTGCTGTTATTGGGGTTGCTGACGGTCCACCAGATCGGTATTGCGTGGGACGAGCCGAACTACTTCACCTCGTCCTACTCGTATCTGTCCTGGTTCGGGCACGTCGTGGCGGAGCCTTCCGACTGGTGGTCTTCCATAGACCGCTACTGGGAGCAGAGCCACGAGGCGCCGCCCTTCTTCAAGCTCTGGGCTGGTCTCTTCGCGGGCGGCGCGGCGCTCGTCTACGGGACGGAGGACCTCGGTACTTTGGGCGACGCCTACCGGATGGGCTCCTACGCCCTCTTTCTCCTCTCCACCTACGCCGCGTTCCGCTTCGCTCGAGAGCAGTTCGGTTCGGCGGCGGCCTGGGGCGTTGCCCTGAGCATGCCGCTCATCCCTGCCCTGTTCGGCTTCGCCAGGCTCGGGCAGCTAGACGGGGCGGTTGCCTCGATGTACCTGCTCGCGGCGCTCGCGCTGTATTGGATGCTCGTCCGCGGAGGTCTGGGACCGACGGTACTGGCCGGCGTGGTCCTCGGGCTGGCGTTCGCGACCAAGCTCAACGTCTTCCCCCTGGTGCCGGCGGCGCTCTTGTGGGTGGCGATCTACAGGTCGGGAACGTAGAACCTTCGCGCGGCTATTCGCGAGCTTCGCCATCGGGGCGGCTGTGTTCTTCGGGATCTGGCCGTGGCTCTGGCGGGACCCTGTGGGAAGGACGTGGGAGTTCCTGACGTGGACGGCGGGCCTGCAGGAGGAGCGGTTCGCCTACTACCTCGGGGATTGGTGGGCCGGGGCGCCCTTCCACTATCCGCTTGTCACGCTCGTCGTCCTGGTGCCGCTCGCGGTAGCGCTCGCCGGGGTGCTCGGTGTCGTCCGGCTCTTTGGGGAGGCGCGAAACCCGTCGGCGGGCTGGGTTCTGCTCAACCTCACCCTCGTTCTTGCTGTGGCCGGGTCTGGACTGGTCCCCATCTACGGCGGCCCGAGGCAGTTCCTCGCCGCATTCCCGCTGTGGGCTATATGCGCCGGCGTGGGAGTCGGGTGGCTCGCCTCCAGGCTCCGCGCTCGTCCGGCAGCCACGCTCGCGGCTTACGCGGCGCTCTCGCTGCCGGGTATTCTATGGACCGGGACGGCCTACTCGCTCGAGTACTACGGCGAAGCCGTCGGCCTCGTGCCCGGCGCGCACGCTTTAGGGTTCGAGACAACTTACCTCGCCGACACCTACAAGCCCGCCGTCGGATGGCTCGACAAGGCCGCGCCCGAGGGGGCGACGGTCTACGCGCAGGCTGGCACCCACCCTGTGTTGGAGAGCTATCGCCGAATCGGGGAGTTGAGGCGGGATCTCCGCCCGGCCTACCTCGCGCCCATAGCGCCCGAGGGGCCGGCTCGGGATGAGGAGCCGCGCGAAGACTCGTACTTCCTCTTCCTGCCGCGCCAGTCCATTTACACGGACCAGATGCTCGCTCTCGAAGAGAAGCGACCGCTCTACGAGTACGAGAAGGGCGGGGTGCCACTGATACGGGTCTACTCCGGCGAGGCCGTCGGCGAGACGCTCGCCGTAGAGGGTGCCCCCGAGCCCCGCGACGTCGGCCCGGTGAACGCGCTGGTGGTCTGCGGCGGGGTGCTCGCGGTGCTTTACGCCCTCCTGCGAGGCAGACGAGGAGCAGAAGGTGGTGGGGCCTGAGGCCGGGCACAGGGGCCCGGCTACATTCTCCCGGAAACTTTCGGGGGCGAGGAGCGTATACTCATTTTGTTATGGAGAACGTATCTGCGGTGGCGCTAGGCGGTTGGCGGGATAGGCTCAGGGGTCTGTCTGTCCGGCGCGAGTCGTTGGACGACAACGAGCTGGTGGCCCGGACCCTCAAAGGCGACGTGCGCTCCTACGAGGAGCTGGTCCGCCGCTACGAGCGGCTCGTGGGCCGCGTCCTCTACTCCTACGCGCGGCGTGAGATCTCCGTCGAGGACCTGGTGCAGGAAACCTTCTTGCGCGCCTACGACCGGCTGGAGACCTTCAACCCGGACTACCGGTTCAAGACGTGGCTCCTCGCAATCGCCAACAACCTGGGCGTGGACACCTTGCGCCGCCGCAGGGAGACTGTCGAGTTCAACCCGGAGACGCACGCAGGGGCGGGGCGGGGACCGGAGGCCGAGGCCCTCGACGCAGACCGCTCCCGGAGCGTCCAGGACGCAGTCGCGACCCTGCCCGAGACCTACGGCGTGCCACTGATCCTGCGCTACTCCGAAGGGCTCTCCTACGCCGAGATCGCCGAGGTGCTCGACATCAGCATACCGGCGGTCAAGAGCCGGCTCTTCCGGGCCCGGAACATGATGTCCGAGAGGCTCCAGGAGGTAGGGGAGCGGGGATGAGCGGTCCGAGCGAGTGCCGCTGCGATTCCGAGGCCGTCTTCGAGCTCGCCGACGGCGCTCTGGACGCGGACCGGGCGCGCGAGGCGCGCGCTCACCTGGACTGCTGCCCCGGCTGCCGCGAGCTCTACGAGAGGGAGCTCGAGCTCAACGCCATCCTCCGCTCCGCCGAGCTGACCGACCCGCGGTCGCGGTCGGTGTGCCCGATGGTCGCGATGGCGCTGCCGACCCGGCCGCTGAAGGTCCGCGTCCTCTGGGCATCCGTCGCTCTGATCCTGCTCGCGGTCGCGTCGCTCGCCCTGAGCCTCGACGGAGCCAACCCCATGGTCTTCGCCGTGAACGCTCTGGAGGCCTTCTGGGGCGTGGTTGCGGGGTTGGCGGACGTGATCCAGACCATGCTGGTCGCGGCCGCGCCGATCCTCCTGCTCGCCCTGGCCGTGGGCACGCTGCTCGACCTCTGTCTGGCGGCGGCGCTCTTCTGGACGACCAGGCGGCGTGCCCGCGAGGCATGAGCTTCCCGGCTTCGTCGCTCCCCTCCCGAAACCTCCTGCGGCCTTTGCTCACCCTCTCCGTTGTGGTACTCGGGCTCGTCGTGCTCTCAGCGGTTCCCGCCCACGCCTTCGAGAACAAGCCGCTCGGTGATGTGGTTGTGGAGCGCGGGCAGACCGAGCCCGAGGTCTCTACCCCGGTCGGCGACGTCACTGTGGATGGGACGGTCGAAGGCGACGTACGCTCGGGCGTAGGTGACGTCGTGGTAACCTCACGGCGAAGTGGGAGGGGGAATAAAGGCAGGGTCAGGCGACGTCGAGGTGAACGGGCCTGTTGGCGGCGATATAGATGCCGGGTTCGGAGACGTAGACATCAATGCCCCCGTGGATGGAGACGTCGAGGTCGGCCGAGGGGACGTGGATCTCGGACCCGGCGCCCTGGTGCGTGGGAGCGTCCACTATGGAAGTGGTGAGTTCCGCGGCAACAGGGAAGCGGTGGAAGGGACGATAAGAGCCGGCGGGATGGGACCCGACATGGATCACGAAATGGATCACGACCGGGGCGGGTTCGGGATACTGGACATCGTGGGTTGGCTGTTCGCCACCGCGCTGTTCGCGGCCTGCAGCGTGCTGGTCGCGGTCCTCGCCCCGGGTCCGCTCTCCGCGGCGGCGCGGAAGGCGGAGGAATCTCCCGCTATGTCCCTGCTCTTCGGGGTGGCCTCCGTACCGGCGGTCGTGGTGCTTTGCGTGGTGCTCGCGGTCTCCATCATCGGGATACCGCTTCTGCTGCTCCTTGCCCCGGCTTACCTGGCGCTCGTGTTCTTCGGGGCGCTGGTGGCCGCCTTCTTCGTCGGGAGGAGGGTCGTCTTCGCCACCGGCCGCTACCACGTGGGGAACGCGATGGCCGCAATCGTCGGGGCCCTCATCCTCGCTGTGGCATACCTGATCCCCGTGCTCGGCGACATCTTCCTCTACGGCTTCGTTCTCTTCGGCGCCGGCGCCTCCGTCCTCGCCCTCGTCTCCCGGCGCCGCTCGCGGACCTATCCTTACTACGGCTACTATGGAGATCGGCGCGACGTGTGAACGCGACGGGTGGGGGCTCGCCCGCGAGAGGGAGAGGGTTCTCGGCCTGGTGCGGAGCGTGTAAAGAACGGATCAAGTTTAGTGTTGGCGAGGTATGCATAACTTGACACGCATTCATAGCCTCGGTTACAGTGCGATTAAACAACCTTTACCTAGAAAGCGTGGAAATTTCGGTGCAGGGGTGTGAAGCTTCCCGGAGAGCTTTGTGCTAGAAGAGCGCTTCCTGGGGGCCGCTCTACCCTTTCGCAGCTACTGCCAGAGCAACCCGGGGACTACTGCGTAAACTGGCATACGAGCTCGCCCGAATATTCGGGGCTGCGCGGGCCGCGTTGCGAGATGAGAAAGGAGAGTCTATGAGGACCAGGACCGCCAGGTTGGTGATGGGGCAGACGTCGGGCGCAACCCGGATAACCCGCAAGGACTTCCTCAAGATGGGGGGTACAGGCCTTGCCGGAGCTGCCCTGCTCGGGACAGCGGGCTGCGGGAGTATCTTTGGCGGCGAGGAGGGCGGCACCGGTGGCGGTGGAGGTAAATCCATCACCGTCAACCTGGAAGACACCATCAGGGATATGGACTCCGCGACCACGACGGACGAGGTCTCCTTCAACGTACTCGTAAACGTTATAGAGGGTCTCTACAGGCTCGACGAGAACGCCAGGCCCGTGCCCGGACAGGCAGAGAAGGTAGACATAAGCGAAGACGGGCTCACCTACACTTTCACGCTGCGCGACGGCATAAAGTGGTCAAACGGAGACCCCGTAACCTCCCAGGACTTCAAGTACGCCTGGCTAAAGGTGCTCAACCCCGACACTGCGAGCCAGTACGCCTACATCATCTCCACCTTCATCGAGGGCGCGGCAGATTACAACGAGGGTAATGGTGACCCGGAGAGCGTTGCCATAGAAGCCCCCGACGACAAGACACTGGAGGTGAAGCTCGTTAGCCCCGCGCCGTACTGGCTCGGCCTCACGGCCTTCCCTACCTACCTGCCGCAGAACCAGAAGTTCGTCGAGCAACAGGGCGAGGATTACGCCCAGAGTGCCGACGCCCTCATCTACAACGGCCCCTATATCCTCACAGAGTTGAAGCCGACCGAGGGCGTCACCATGGTCAAGAGCGACGACTACTGGGACAAGGACAACGTCGACATAGAACAGGCTGTGGGTAAGATCGTCAAGGAGGTGGATACAGCCGTCAACCTGCACGATGCCGGCGAGCTTGACATCACCGAGATCTCAGCGGAGTACGTGGACGAGTACAAAGACTCGCCCGACTTTCAGCAGGCAACGGAGTTCGCCTCGTTCTACCTGGCCTTCAACGAGGAGTTGGAGATCTTCCAGAACGCCAACATCCGCAAGGCCTTCCAGATCGGCTACGACCGGGCGGCTCTATGCTACAAGATCACTAACGACGGCAACGTGCCGGCGACCGGGATCGTGCCCGACGGGATAGCCGGCCCCGGCGACCAGACCTTCCGCGAGGCCGAGGGTCCGACGGTGCCCGAGTACAACCCCGAGGAGGCGAAGAGCCTTTACGAGCAGGGCCTCAAGGAGGTCGGTGGCGAGGCACCCACTGTAGAGCTCCTCTCCTACGACGACAGCACCGCGAGAGATACCGCTACGTTCTTGCAGTCGCAGTTCGAGGACAACCTCGGGGCGAAGATAGACGTCAAGGTACAGCCCTTCGACAGGAAGCTCGAGCTCGAGTCAAACGGCGAGTTCCAGCTCTCCTACCAGGGCTGGGGAGCCGACTACAACGACCCCATGACCTTCCTCGACCTCTGGACAACCGATTCCCCCTTCAACACGGGCAAGTACTCAAACGAGCGCTACGACCAGCTCATCAAGCAGGCCAAGGCGGAAGTCGACCAGGACAAGCGCATGCAGCAAATGGAGGAGGCCGAGAAGATTCTGGTCGAGGAGGACGCGGGCGTCGCACCGATGTTCTTCGAAGGCACGAGCCGGCTCATAGAGCCCTTCATCAAGGACTTCGTCTACATACCCTACGGCGGCGCCCTTGTTCTGAGGCTCTACAAGATCCAGAGGTAAGAAAGCCTGAGACGTACGATGTGCCCGGTGTTGGAGTACTCGGTTCCTCCTGTGGAGATCCACCGCAGTGGGTCTCCGGCTAAGACGGCTACCTTGAAGAGGTAGGGCTTCCAGATGCTCAGGTATATTGGAAAACGAGTCGTCCTTATGGTCATCACGCTCTTCGTGATAGTCAGCATTACGTTCTTCATAAGCAAGATGCTTCCTGGAACGCCCTTCGCCGACGACAAGCTCACACCCGAGATTCGCGCGCAGCTCTATGAGGAGTACGGGCTCGACGAGCCGGTATACGTCCAGTACGCCAAGTACATGGCCAACGTGGCGCAGGGAGACCTGGGCAACTCTTTCTACTTCGAGGGCCGCCCCGTGTTGCAGATGATTCTGGAGCGCGCGCCGGTCTCTGCCTTCATCGGGATACAGGCGGTCCTCTTCGGACTCGTGGTGGGTATGGTGCTCGGCATCATCTCCGCCCTGCGGCACAACACCTACTGGGATACCGCGGCGGTAGTAATAGCTGTGCTGGGCGTCTCCGTGCCGACCTTCGTCCTGGGACCCATCTTGCAGTACGTCTTCGGGGTGAAGCTCGGGTGGTTCCCGATAGCTTTCTTCGAGAGCTGGTGGTACTCCGTCTTGCCCTCGCTGGCGCTCTCGGTCTTCGTCATCTCGACGGTCGCGAGGTTTGTGCGCTCGGAGATGCTCGAGGTTCTGGGCCAGGACTACATTACCCTGGCGAAGGCCAAGGGGCTTACCGGCCTGGCGGTGATAATAAAGCACGTTGTGCGCAACGCCATGATACCGCTCGTCACCGTCCTCGCGCCGCTGACCATCTACCTCATAACCGGCACGCTGGTGGTCGAGCAGATCTTCGCGATTCCGGGGATCGGGGAACAGTTCGTGCAGTCGGTCTTCGTCAACGACTACGCGATGATCCTCGGCACGACGATATTCTTCTCGGTCTTCTTCATCATCGCACTTCTGTTGCAGGACATCTCGTACGGGATCATAGATCCTCGAATCCGCGTCTCCGGAGCAAAGGAGTAGGTGATGGAGACCAGACGCCGCGACCCGACCCCAGACCTCTTCAGGACGCTCGAGATCGACAGAGCACGAGGGCGAGCGGATAGCCGGTCCTCCGGTGGGTTTCTGGAAGGACTCCTGGATCCGGCTCAAGAAGAACCGGGGGGCGGTGATCAGCCTGGCGATCCTGATCCTCATATTCGCCTTTGCCTTTGTCTTGGGTCCGCTACTTTCGCAGTACTCTCCCTACGCCCAGGATCTGACCCGGAGGTACACTGGGTCCTTCGGCGAGCTACTGGTTCGGCACGGACGAGTTCGGGCGGGATATGTGGACGAGGGTGTGGGCAGGGGACGAGGGTCTCGCTCTACATCGGCTTGCTCGCCGCCTGTCTGGACTTGTTCGTCGGCGTCACCTTCGGGGCCGTCTCAGGGTTCCTAGGAGGCCGCGTGGACGACGGGATGCAGCGCGTGATCGAGATTCTGAACGGCATCCCCTACCTGGTGGTCGCCATACTAGCGATGGTAGTCTTCGAGCCCGGGATCATCACGATCAGCATCGCTCATCGGGATAACCGGCTGGACCTACATGGCGAGGCTCGTGCGCGGCAGGATGCTGCAGCTCAAGGATCAGGAGTTCGCCCTGGCCTCGCGCTCACTCGGGGCCAGTGGCTTCCGCCTCGTCCGCAAACACCTCCTCCCGAACTCCCTTGGACCGATCATAGTGAACCTGATGTTCACTATCCCGGCAGCGATCTTCGGCGAAGCTTTCCTCAGCTTCATTGGCCTCGGCATCCAGGTCCCTGACGCCTCGCTGGGCTCGCTCATCAGCGAAGGGGCGGGCGAGATCCGCTTCCACCCTTACCTGTTGTTGTTCCCGTCGCTGGTGTTCTGCCTGCTGATGGTCTGCTTCAACCTGCTCGGCGACGGCCTGCGCGACGCCTTCGACCCGAGGATGCGTAAGTAGCCCATGGCGATGAACGGGGAGAACATACTCCAGGTCAAGGATCTCGAGATCTCTTTCAACACCTACGGCGGGGAGGTGCAGGCCGTACGGAGCGTCAGCTTCGACCTCAGGCGCGGCGAGACCCTGGCCATAGTCGGGGAGTCGGGGAGCGGCAAGAGCGTCACGGCCAAGAGCATCATGAGGCTGCTTCCCGAGGCGAACAGCATCATCAAGGGCGGCGAGGCCGTCTTCGAGGGACAGAACCTGCTCTCCCTCTCCGAGAAACAGATGCAGGGAATACGGGGGTCGAAGATAGCGATGGTCTTCCAGGACCCCATGACCTCGCTCGACCCGACGATGCGGGTCGGGCGCCAGATCACCGAGAGCCTGAAGAAGCACCTCGGGCATGACCGGCTCCAGGGCCAAGGAGCGGGCCGTGGAGCTCCTCGAGATGGTCGGCATCCCGAACGCCGAGGACCGCGTGAGGCAGTACCCGCACCAGTTCTCGGGCGGGATGCGCCAGCGGGTCGTCATAGCCATAGCGCTGGCGTGCGACCCCCAGATCCTGATCGCCGACGAGCCAACCACGGCGCTGGACGTTACTATCCAGGCCCAGATCCTCGAGCTCCTGCGCGACCTGCAGGAGCGGATAGGCACCTCGGTCATCCTGATCACGCACGACCTCGGCGTCGTCGCCCAGACAGCCCACAGGGTCGCGGTGATGTACGCGGGCAAGGTGGTCGAGACGGGGACGGTGCGCGAGATCTTCTACAACCCGCAGATGCCCTACACCTGGGGGCTCATCTCCTCGATCCCGCTCCCCACCGCAGACCGTAGTCAAGACCTGATCCCCATCCCCGGGTCCCCGCCCGACATGCTCGATCCGCCTGAAGGCTGCCCCTTTACCCCGCGCTGCCCCTACGCGATGCGGATCTGCGCCGAGGAGATGCCGGACTACACGACCTTCTCCGCCGAGCACAGGGCGGCCTGCTGGCTGCACCACCCGATGGCCCCCGACGTGGAGCCGCCCGTCAAGGTCAGGGGGGCGCAATGACAGCAGAGATTCCCGAACGGCAACGGGCGACCGCTGCTCGAGATCAATGACCTGAGGAAGTACTTCCGCGTCGGCCGCGAGACCCTGAAGGCCGTTGACGGCATCTCGCTGAAGATCGACAGGGGCGAGACTCTGGGCCTCGTAGGCGAGTCGGGGTGCGGCAAGACCACGGCGGGGCGGGTCCTCGTGCGCCTCTACGAGCCCTCGGGCGGCGAAGTCCTCTTCGACGGGAAGGACGTCCACAGGACGGAGGGCGACGAGGCCAGGCTCCTGAACCGCAAGATGCAGATGATCTTCCAGGACCCCCAGGCCTCCCTGAACCCGCGCATGGTCGTCGGGGACATCGTCGCCGAGGGCCTGGACATCCACAACCTCGTCTCCAGCAGGAAAGAGCGTCTCGACCGCGTGCACGAGCTGCTCGAGGTCGTCGGCCTCAACAAGGAGCACGCCAACCGCTACCCGCACGAGTTCTCGGGAGGCCAGCGCCAGAGGATCGGGGTGGCCCGCGCACTGGCCGTTGACCCCGAGTTCATAGTCGCAGACGAGCCTGTGTCAGCTCTCGACGTCTCGATCCAGGCCCAGGTCATCAACCTGATGCGTCGCTTGCAGGAGGAAAGAGGCCTCACCTACCTGTTCATCTCCCACGACCTCTCCGTGGTCAAGTACATCTCCGACCGCGTCGGGGTGATGTACCTCGGCGTCCTGGTCGAGCTCGCGCCTAGCGACGAGCTGTACAACAACCCGCTCCACCCTTACACCCAGGCCCTGCTCTCGGCCGTGCCGGTCCCCGATCCCGACGTCGAGCACGAACGCGAGCGCATCGTCCTCGAAGGCGACGTGCCAAGCCCCGTGAACCCCCCTTCCGGCTGCCGTTTCCGTACCCGCTGCCCATATGCGACTGACGCCTGCGGCCGGGAAGACCCCGTGTGGCGCGACGTGGGTAACGATCACTGGGTCCTCGCCTGTCACTGCATCCCGTAACGCCCGCCGACGCCGCCATACTCTAGCCCCGATCCGTACCTTAGCTGGTCTGATGGCTTGACCGGTGCCGGCGTTACTGGTAGCTTGAGTTTCATAAGATAAAGGGAAAACACAAAGGTGGGGGTGTCGCGGCGATGATCAGGGGTTTCCGCTCTGGGGTGTTTGCATTCATTGCGCTCGTGGCCCTGGTGGGTTGCGGCGGGGGAGGCGCGCCGCAGTCGAACACACCGCCGGATACCTTGTATGTGGCTCTGGAGGCCGAGCCGCCGGAGCTGGACCCCAACCTCTCGAGCGCCTACGTGGACCGGCAGGTTATGGCGAGCCTCTACGACAAGCTCGTCGACATAGACGAGAACGGCGAGATCGTGCCGATGCTCGCCAAGAGCTACGACGTCTCCGACGACGGAAAGGTCTACACCTTCCATCTGCGGGATGGAATCAAGTTCCACGACGGCACGGAGTTCAACGCCGAGGCCGTGAAGTACAACCTGGAGCGCTACCAGGAGGAGGACTCCGTCCGGAGCACCGAGGTCGAGCCCATCGAGTCGGTCGAGGCCGTAGACGAGTACACGGTCAGGGTGACCTTGAGCGAGCCGTTCGCCCCGTTCCTCGCCGTACTGACCGACCGCGCCGGCATCATGGCCTCCCCGAAGGCCATAGAGGAGAACAATGGCCGCATCTCGAAGGACCCTGTCGGCACAGGGCCCTTCAAGTTCGTCGAGCGGGTCAGGGGGGACCACATAACCGTGGAGAAGAATCCTGATTACTGGCAGGAGGGGCTGCCCAAGATCGACAAGATAGAGTACAGGGGAATAGATGACGAGAACGTCCAGTACCAGAACCTGCAGAGCGGAGAGCTCGACATCATAGACTCGATCCCCCTCGTCGAGTTCAAGGAGTTGCAGGAGAGCGGAGACTACAACGTCTCCATCGAGCCCGGACTCGGCTACCAGGGGGTCTTCCTCAACGTCACGCAGCCTCCGTTCGACAACAAGCAGCTCAGGCAGGCGGTGTACCGGCTGGTTGACCGCGATGCCATCGTCAAGGCCGTGCTCCGCAATGTCGGCGGCGAAGCGGGGAACTCGCCTTTCAGCGAGCAGTCCTGGGCATACAGCGAGGAGAGCGACTCGTACCCGGAGCGCAGCGTCGAGGAGGCGAAGGCGTTGCTCGAAGAGGCGGGCAAGCCTGACGGGTTCTCGTTTACCCTGAAGACAGATCCCTCGCCGATCAACCAGCAGATCGGCCAGGTAATCCAGAATAACCTCAAGCCCGCTGGCATCGACGTCAAGCTGGAGCAGGAAGAGTTCGGGACGCTGCTCGATGACTCCACCAACGGGAATTTCCAGGCCCTGTTCCTCGGCTGGAGCGGCCGCATCGACCCTGATCTCAACATCTACGACTTCACGGTGACCAACGGCGACTTCAACGACTCGGGCTACAGCAACCCGGAAGTGGACAAGCTCCTCAACGAGGCGCGCACCACCAGCGACAGGGACAGGCGCAAGGAGCTCTACGGCCAGGTCATGGAGATCCTGCACGAGGACGTGCCCTACGTCTACCTCTACCACAACAACCAGACCACGGACTTCGCCATGCAGCCCACCGTCCAGGGCTTCGAGCCCTACCCGGACGGCATCCTGAGGCTCGCCGGCGTGAGCAAGGAGCAGCAGGAGTAGAACAGGTAGGAGGTTCTCTGGCGTGGCGTTCCTGATCCGCCGTCTGCTCCTGACGCTGCCGATATTGTTCATCGTCAGCGTGGTGTGCTTCTCGCTGATAAACCTCATCCCTGGCGACCCGGCGACGGTCATCCTCGGGCCTGAGGCTACGGAGCAGGCCAAGGAGCAGATGCGCGAGCGGCTGGGCCTGGACAAGCCGATCGTGGTCCAGTACGTGGACTGGCTCGGCGGCGTACTGCACGGAGACCTTGGGAAGTCGCTGGTCGACGGGACGCCCGTGTCGCAGCTGATCCTGCAGCGGCTGCCGGTGACGCTGGAGCTGGCCTTAGGGACCTTCCTGGTTAGCCTCACGATAGCGGTCGTGGCTGGCATCCTGTCGGCGAGCAAAAGGGGCACCTGGGTGGATTACGTGAGCACGGGGTTCGCGCTAGGGGGGATCTCGATCCCCCACTTCTGGCTCGGGATGATGTTCATCATCATCTTCGCCGTGAACCTCGGGTGGCTGCCTGCTTCCGGCTACGTACCTTTCTTCGAGGACCCGGCGGCGAACATCGCGGTCATGATCCTGCCCATCCTGGCCACGGGCTTGAGAGAGTCGGCGGAACTTATGCGGATGCTCCGCAGCAGCCTGCTCGAGGAGCTCGGCTCCGACTACGTCAGGACGGCGTTCTCCAAAGGTTTATCCCGGCGCGTGGTCGTAATCCGCCACGCCGTCAGGAACGCGCTCATTCCCTTCGTCACCGCGAGCGGCCTTCAGATTGCCGCTCTCCTGGGTGGGCTCGTCGTGACCGAACAGGTCTTCCAGCTTCCGGGAGTCGGACGTCTCATTGTGGAGTCGATCCTCGAGAGGGACTATACGGTCGTGCAGGGCGCGGTGCTCACGGTGACCGTCATAGTCATACTCATAAACGTGCTGGTAGACCTGCTCTACGCCGTGATCGACCCGCGCATCGCCCTGAGCGAGGAGTAGCCGTGAGCGAGACTATAACGGGCGAAGTGAAGACGCAGACCATCGAGCCACGGGAGAAGCGATGGGCGGTCCTCTGGCGGCGCTTCCGGCGCAACAAACTCGCCGTCCTAGGGCTCGTGATAGTCTTGGTCATGGTGTTCACCGCCATCTTCGCGCCCGTCATCGCGCCGTCCGACCCCAAGGCCCAGGACTACGCCATGACCCTCAGGCCGCCAGGCGAGGGCGGGCTCATGGGCACGGACTCCCTTGGCAGCGACGTCTTCTCCCGCGTCGTCTACGGGGCGAGGATATCGCTCGAGGCGTCCCTCATCTCCGTCGGGCTCGCGATCGGGGTGGGGGTGCCCCTCGGTCTGGTGAGCGGGTACTTCAGGGGGTTCTGGGACGAGTGGATAGTGATGCGCGTCGTGGACAGCATCCAGGCCTTCCCGTTCCTGATCCTGGCGCTCGTGATAGCTGCCGTCCTGGGAGGGGGCTTGGGCTTCGCGATGATCGCCATCGGCATCGCTTTCATTCCTAACTTCGTGCGCATCACTCGCGCCCAGGTCCTGACCGTCCGCGGCCTCGACTACGTGGAGGCGGCCAGGGCAGTCGGCGCGGGCAACGCTAGGATCATGCTCCGGCACGTACTGCCGAACTCTTTGCCGCCCATCCTGGTCCAGACTACGCTCGCTATGGGCTACGCCATAATCGCCGAGGCCACCCTCTCTTACCTCGGCCTCGGGGCCGAGCCGGGGGAGCCGAGCTGGGGCTCGATGCTCTACCAGGCCCAGTCCTACCTCTCGTCGGCCTGGTGGATGGCCTTCTTCCCGGGGATGGCGATCTTCTTCGCCGTCCTCGGCTTCAACCTCCTCGGCGACGGCGTCCGCGAGGCCCTCGATCCCCGGACCTACGACTAGAGGGGGCGTCTTGAGAATCGCCGCGACTTTCTCCAGGGAAGCGGACGATGAGGCGCTGCTCGACGCCTTGAGCGCCTTCATCCGCACCGAGAACTTCGAGGAGCGCGAGCAGGAGCGAGGGTACCTCGACAGGGCGGTGCTCGAGTTCATGAAGGAGAGACGTTGATCTCGCAACGCCTACTGGCCCGAGCTTGATATGTACTGTAGTCTACGCCCGAGGAGTAATACGGTAGAGGCGATAGGGTAGCCGTGGCGATGCTGGAGGTCAACAACCTCAAGACATACTTCAAGACTCAGGACGGGGTCGTGAAGGCGGTGGACGGGGTCTCCTTCTCCCTAGAGCCGGGGGAGACGCTCGGGATCGTTGGCGAGTCGGGGAGCGGAAAGAGCGTCACGGCGCTCTCTGTCATGCAGCTCAACCCCAGGCCTCCCGTCGAGTACCCTGAGGGCGAGATCCTCTTCGAGGGCCAGGACCTGCTCGAGGTGAGCGAGAAGCGGATGCAAGCAATAAGGGGCAACGACATCGCCATGATCTTCCAGGACCCGATGACGAGCCTCAACCCTGTCTTCACCGTGGGGAACCAGATCCGGGAGGCCATCCGCATCCACCAGGACCTATCCAAGAGCGAGGCCCAGGAGAAGACCGTGCAGGTCTTGCGCGACGTCGGTATCGCCAACCCCGAGCAGAGGGCGAAGGACTACCCGCACCAGTTCTCGGGCGGCATGCGCCAGCGCGCCATGATCGCGATGGCGCTCTCGTGCAACCCGAAGGTCCTCATAGCCGACGAGCCCACCACGGCGCTCGACGTCACCATCCAGGCCCAGATCCTGGAGCTGATGGTGGACCTGCAGGAGAAGTACGGCACAGCCATCATCATGATCTCGCACGACCTCGGCGTCGTCGCCCAGATCGCCGACATGGTGACCGTGATGTACGCCGGGCGCGCCGTGGAGCAGGGCACGACCGACGAGATCTTCTACGATCCCCTGATGCCCTACTCGTGGTCGCTCCTCAGGTCGCTGCCCCGCCTCGATACCGCGGGCGAGGTCAGGCTCCTGCCGATACAGGGTATGCCGCCGTCCCTTATCTTCTTGCCGGAGGGCTGCAACTTCAGCCCCCGCTGCCCGTTCGTCAAAGACCAGTGCCACGAGATAGACCCCGACCTCGAGGAGAAGAAGCCGGGACACACCGCGGCGTGCATCCTCTCCGTCGAGGAGATCGAGCAGAACAAACATCGCGTGGACCGGGAGCTGGGGGTGGAAGAGAGCGTGTGAGCGAGGAGGCGAATGGCCGGCGAGGCGAGGCTAACGGGGGACCGGGCGACTACCTGCTGGAGACGAAGAACCTCAAGATGCATTTCCCCATAAAGGCCGGCGTCCTGCGGCGCACCGTCGGCCACGTAAAGGCCGTTGACGGTGTGGACTTGCGGATCCGGCGCGGCGAGACACTGGGTCTGGTGGGGGAGTCGGGGTGCGGAAAGAGCACGCTCGCGCGCCTGATACTGAGGCTGCTGGAGCCGACCGAGGGCGAGGTCATCTTCGAGGGCGAGAACATCCTCGGCTACGATCGCAAGCAGATGCTGCAGGTGAGGCGCAACATGCAGATCGTCTTCCAGGACCCCTACGCCAGCCTCAACCCCCGAATGACCGTCGGCAACATAGTCGCCGAGCCCTTGAAGACGCACAAGATAGAAGGAGACCGCAAGAAGCGGGTGCAGGAGCTGCTGGAGGTCGTGGGCCTCTCCCCCGAGCACTACAACCGCTACCCGCACGAGTTCTCGGGCGGACAGCGCCAGAGGATCGGGGTGGCAAGGGCGATCGCGCTCAACCCCAAGCTCATCATCTGCGACGAGCCTGTATCAGCTCTTGACGTCTCGATCCAGGCCCAGGTCATAAACCTGCTCGAGGATCTGCAGAAGGAGTTCGACCTCACCTACGTCTTCATCGCCCACGACCTCTCTGTGGTCAAGCACATCTCGGACAGGGTGGCGGTGATGTACCTCGGCAAGATCGTGGAGATCTCCGACCGCAAGGGGCTCTACGACGAGCCACGCCACCCCTACACGGTCTCGCTGCTCTCGGCAATCCCTATCCCCGATCCCGAGAAGGAGCGGCAGCGCAGCCGCATAGTGCTCGCAGGCGACGTCCCCTCACCTGCGAACCCGCCGCAGGGATGCTCCTTCCATACCCGCTGCCCACGCGCGCAAGAGTTCTGCGTGCAGCACGAGCCCGACCTCATGGAACAGGACGGCGAGGCGCACCGCGCCGCCTGCTTCTTCCCTGTCGAGGAGGGCCAGCCCATAGAGGAGCCCGCCACGACTACTCCCTACACGGCCGGCGAGTAGCACTTCAGCACGCCTCCTTCGCGGCTTCTCAGCACGGCGCCGTTGGCGCCTTGTCAGCACGCTCGGGCCTTTAGAAGGCCCTCGCTTGTCAGCATTTCAGCTACTCAGTGCTGAGAGAAGCTGAGAAGCCGCCTGGGGCGAAGCCAAAGGCGGCGTGCTGAGAGCGAGGCCCTAAAAGGGCCGAAGCGTGCTGAGAAGCGGAGCCGTAGGCGGAGCGTGCTGACAAGCGAAGCCCGAAGGGCGTAGCGTGCTGAAATAGTACAATCCTTGCGTGTGGAAAAGCACTGCAACCGGACGTGACCGGCGCCGCACTGTAACGTGGGTACTCCTCGTCGTGGTGTTGCTGCTGGCGACCGCGTTGGCGGCTTATGCCTACGGGCGGTCCCAGAGCCCGGCGGGGCTGGGCGAGCGGGACCGCGAGAGCCTGGCACTCTATGCACAGGCGCTCGACACGGTCCGCGACGACTACGTGGATCAGGATGCCATCGACTCCAAAAAGCAGACCTACGGCGCCATAGAGGGCATGCTGGACACTCTGGGGGATGACGGGCACACGCGCTTTCTCACCCCCGAGGAGCGCGTGGAGAACCGCGAGGGTCTCTCCGGGACGTACGTCGGGATCGGGATCCAGCTCGAAGAGAAAGACGGCGCGGTTGTCGTCGCCTCCCCGATAGAGGGCTCGCCGGCGGACAGGGCGGGGATCGAAGCCGGCGACGTCGTTGTCGCCGTGGACGGGAAGAGCGTGCGCGAGGAGGGCGTGACGCAGGTCGTCGAGAAGGTCAAGGGACCCGAGGGCACGCAGGTCAAGGTGACCGTCTCGCGCGGCGGCGAGGAGCGCGTTTTCGACCTCGAGCGCGCCGAGATCGAGTCGCCAGTGGCCTCGTGGACGATGATTCCCTCAAGCGACGTTGCGTTCGTGCGCCTGTCCTCCTTCTCCGACGACAGCGCGGAGAAGCTTGCGCAGGCCTTCGAGGAGGCGCGCTCGGCCGGCGCCAGGCGCTTTATCCTCGACCTCCGGAACAACCCTGGCGGGAGGCTCGACCAGGCTGTGCAGATGGCCGGGGACTTCCTCGAGCCGGGCAGCGTCGTTTACATCCGCGAAGACGCCTCGGGTGAGCGCGAAGAGATCGAGGCCGATGGCGGCGCGGAGCGCACTGGCGCCCCCCTGGCGGTCCTGGTTAACGGCGGAACCGCATCGAGCTCGGAGATCCTGGCCGGCGCTTTGAGGGACAACGACAGGGCGCCCGTGATAGGGGAGACCACTTTCGGCACGGGGACGGTGCTCTCGGAGTTCGTCCTGAGGGACGGCTCGGCGATCCTGCTCGGCGTCGCCGAGTGGCTCACGCCCGACGGCGACTTTATCCGCGAGACCGGCATCCAGCCGGACGTCCGGGTACCGCTCGCACCGGGCGACGATCCGCTTACGCCTACCGATGCCCGCGACCTTTCGAGGGAGGAGATCCTCGAGCGGGACGCCCAGCTAGCGCGCGCCTTCGAAAGCCTCCAGCGTCAGGTTAACAGGCCGGCAGCGGTATTCTAGATTCTCAGCGTTTTCTGAAGCCTAATCGAGCAGATCCCGGAGCCCTGCGGCGTGCGGGCTGCTCTTGATCTTGGCGAGCGCGGTGAGTTGTATCTGGCGGATGCGCTCGCGGGTGACGTCGAAGCGCTCGCCGACCTCTTCGAGGGTCTTGGGCTGGCCTCCTGTGAGGCCGAAGCGGTACTCGAGCACCATCCGCTCCCGTTCGGGGAGGCCGTTCAGCGCCTCGCGCATCCGGGCTTTGAGGAGTGAGGACTTCGCCAGGTCGTGGGGGCTCTCGGACTCCTCGTCCGCTATAAAGTCACCGAGCTCTGAGGAGTGGTCCTCGCCTACGGGGGTCTCGAGCGAGATCGAACGCCGGCTGACGCGCCGGATGCGCACGATCTCCTCGGTCTCCACCTCCATGAGGCGGGCGACCTCCTCGTCCGTCGGGTCGCGGTTCAGCTCGGCGGCCAGGGCGCGCTGGATCCTGTAGTACTTGTTTATCTTCTCGACCATGTGGACGGGGACCCGGATCGTGCGCCCCTTGTCCGCGATGGCGCGGGTGACGGCCTGTCTTATCCACCAGGTGGCGTAGGTGGAGAACTTGAAGCCCTTGCGGTAGTCGAACTTCTCGACAGCCCGCATGAGCCCTATGTTCCCCTCCTGGATGAGGTCGAGGAGCGAGACGCCCCTGCCGGCGTACTTCTTGGCTATGGAGACGACGAGCCTCAGGTTCGCCTTCGTGAGGTGCGCCTTCGCTCGCCTGTCCCCGCGCTCGATGCGTTTCGCCAGGTAGACTTCCTGGATCTTGGTGAGGAGGGGGGTCTTGCCGATCTCGTCCAGATACATCTGGACAGCGTCTCCTGTGTAACGGCTCTTGAGGTCGCCTTCGAGGACTTCCTCGACGAGCTGTATGTCCTCCTCCTCGTTGAGGGTCTCGGCGAGAAAGCCCGTGTCCACGATCTCGACGCCGTGCTCGCGCAAGAGGCCATAGACCTGCTGGATCTCGTCGGTCGAGAGATCTACCTCCTGCAGGAGATCGAGGACCTCGCTTGACTCCAGGGTGCCGGTCTCCTGGCCGGCCTCGAAGAGTTCCTGTATCTCCTCTATGTCCCGCAGGTCGCGCTGGGGCTGCAAGCTTTCCTCAGGGTTATCCAGGTCTGAAACCCTTCTGTTGCCTGCACGTAATATATCTGAAAAAGATCAGGAATCAATTTAACATGCCGGCGTGTAGTCGGAAGAGCAGGAGGAAGTCGAGCTTTGATGGGCCTCAGGAACCTCTACAAGGTGTTCAACGAAACGCGCAAAGCCGCCAGGGAGCAGGCGACTCTGGCCGTCGTCGGAGACTCGCCCCGGGCATCCGAAGTCGCGAGCCTCCTCGGTGCGCAGAGGAGCGTAAGGGGAGCCGAGATAATCCTCTCAGTCTCGGGGGAGACGATCACGCTCTCGGGCAAGGCAGTCGAGGAGCCCGGAGAGATCCCGCTGCCCTCCAGGGTTGGCGACGCCGGGCTCGAAGAGTTGACCAGCCGGATCGTGCGGGCGTTGGACGAGGACTACCTCGTCGCGCTCGCGAAGGGTTATCCGCGGTTTCGTCGGGCGGTCTGCGAGGAGTTCGTACGCCACAACGCACGCCAGAACGCCGTGATCGGGGCGTTGCCGATCCCTGGTGCGGACATGCCGGTCATGACCGCGAACCAGGCCAGGATGGTTCTGAGCATCGCCGCCGCCTACGGTGAGGACCTCTCGCTAGAGAGGGCGCGGGAGCTGCTCGGGGTGCTGGCTGCGGGCTTCGGGATGCGGGCGCTGTCCCGGCAGGCCGTGAAGCTGGTGCCCTTCGCGGGCTGGGCTGCCGCAGCGGCCATCGGCTACGCCGGAACCGTCGCGATGGGCCGGGCGACCATGCTCTACTTCGAGCGCGGAGGCCAGAGGGTTGGCGAGAAAGAGATGGCCGAGATCCAGCGCCGCGCCGTCGAGGAGGGCAAAGCCTTTGCCTCGCGCCTCCGCCGCCGCTAGAGCGTCGTAGGGGCGGAGACGCGAACAGCCCCTCTACGCTTTTATAATCGTCCGCATGTTCACGTTCTCGAACCTGCGGAAGCTGGGCCTCAGGGCCGTCGCGGCGCTCACGGCGTTGCAGGTCTTTCTTGTCGGCGTGCTGGTGGCGATGGCCGAGCTGAGGAAGCGCCGGCAGGGGCCGCGCGAGGGGTTCCCGTGGGTTGACCAGCCCGAGGTAGAGCTGGAGTCGGGAGAGAGCCGGCTCAAGGTCTACTCCTACGGCGTCCCTCTCTACGAGGCGATGCTCGAGGAGATCTATGGCGCCGAGGAGAGGATCTTGGTCGGCACGTTCATCTGGAAGGGTGATGAGGTCGGGCGCCGATTCGTGGAGGCGCTGGCGAGGAAGGCCCGCGAGGGGGTGATGGTGTGTGTGATCTTCGATGGCCTCGCTAACGTCGTCGTCCCTCCCTCGTTCAAGCGGTTCCCCGAGGAGATACATACGCTGCACTTCCGGCCGCTGTGGGGGCCGGAGAACCTCGCGAACCCGCGCAACCTCTTCAGGTATCACAAACACCTTATGGCAGTGGACGGGCGGGTCGCCTTCCTCGGCGGCTATAACATCGGCTCCCTCTACGCGGCTGGCTGGCGCGACACCCACGTCAGGGTCACGGGCCCGGGCGCCCGCGAGGTCGAAAACGACTTCGTAGACTTCTGGAACGCCCACCGCCCGGCGGACCTGCCGGAGCTGGAGGCGGCAGGAGAGCGCTCGTGGGACCCGGCGGCCGTGTTCCACCGCAACGACCCGTACATGAGGATCTTTCCGATCCGGGCGATGTACCTTGAGGCCATAGACCGGGCAAACGAGCACGTCTACCTCACCCACGCCTACTTCATCCCGGACCGTGCTATGCGCGCCTGCCTCGTCGAGGCGGCAAGGCGTGGCGTGGACGTACAGGTCCTCGTGCCGGAACTCTCCAACCACGTCACGGCGGACTGGCTCGGCAGGCGCCACTACCACGAGTTGCTCTCCGCGGGCGTGAGGATCTTCCGCTACAAACACATCATGATCCACTCCAAGACGGCCACAATAGATGGCGTCTGGTCCACGATAGGCTCTGCGAACATAGACCGCTACAGCTTGCTGGGGAACTACGAGATAAACCTCGAGGTCTACTCGAGACGCTTCGCCGCCCGGATGGAGCAGATGTTCGAGCTGGACAAGACCAACGCTAGCGAGCTCACGCTCGAAGAGTGGGAGAAGCGTCCCCTCCCGGCCAAGGTCGTCGAGCGGGTACTGGCCACTCTAGGCCCGCTCGTCTGAGGTGGGGATATACCGCCGGACAACGCGCTACGGCCATCCGGAGGGTCTCACATGGCGAAGGCCGGCAAGGAGACGGCGTAAGCCGAGTTTAGCGCCGTCGCGATCGGTCCGATTACACCGGTGTCCGCTGTATAATGACGAAGCATAGTCTGTTTGCGTCGGGGAGGGCTTGTTTGGCGCGGTGGCGGTTTATGGAGCCGGAGAAGGATCTCGTCTCCGGGATCGCTCAGGAGGCGGGGGTTGACCCGCTGTGCGCCCGCGTGCTGGCGAACCGGGGCGTCTTTCCCGAGGGCGCTCTGGGCTTCCTCTCGCCGTCGCTGAAGACCCTGCGCGCGCCCGAAGAGGAGGCGTGGCGAGTGGCTGCCCGCCGGGTCGCGCGGGCGGTCAGGGACGGGGAGCGCATAGGCGTCTTCGGGGACTACGACGCAGACGGCATCACATCGGCCGCCGTGCTCTACCTCGCGCTTTCGCACTACACGGACAACGTGGTCGTGCAACTCCCGATCCGGCAGGTGGGGTACAGCCTGCTGGAGCCCTACGTGCGCGACCTGTTCGCCGAGGGTGTCGATCTCCTGGTGACCGCCGACTGCGGCATCTCCAACAGGAACGAGGTGGCGCTGGCGGGCGAGCTGGGGATGGAGGTCATCGTTACCGACCACCACATCCCGCCCGAAGACCCGCCCGAGGCTCCGCCGGCGGTCGCGGTCCTCGACCCGAAGCTGTGGGACCCGGACGACCCGCTCGCCGGGGTGGGTGTGGCCTGGAAGTTCGCCTGGGCGGTAGCCCGCGAGCTCGAGGACCCCGACGGTCCGAAAAGACTGGGGCGTCTCCTGGACCTGGTAAGCGTGGGGACCGTCGTGGACATCGCGCCGCTCGTCGGGGATAACCGGGCGCTTGCCTCGATGGGCCTCAAGCACATGAACAAGATGCTGGCGACCGGCAGAGCCCGCCCCGGCATAGAGGCGATCGTCAAGGCCGCGGGGGTAAGGGGGGAGCTGACCGAGGATGACCTCGGGTGGAGGCTCGGGCCGCGCATCAATTCCATAGGCCGGATCAAGAACCCACGTCCGGCGCTGGAGCTTCTACTCACCGACGACAGACGGGAAGCCTTGCGGATAGCCTACCTCCTCAACCAGCTCAACTCCGAGCGCCAGCGCCGGACCAGGTACGCCGTCGAGGAGGCGATGGGAGCGGTGGACCCGGATCAGGACTTCAAGGTCGTCGTGACGGAGGAAGCCGGAGGGCTTGCGGGCCTGATCGCGGGCAGGGTCGCGGGCGCCACGGGACGCCCGGCGGCTATCCTCAACCGCAGGGCCGACGGGTCCTACGGCGGTTCCGCCCGCGCTGGGGAGACCAACGTGGACCTCTACGGCGCGCTCTTCACGGTGAGGCACCTTATGGGAGAGTGGGGCGGACACCGCAATGCCGCAGGCCTCTCGGTGAATCCCGGCAACTTCGACGCCTTCGTCGCCGGCGTGAACGAGGCGGTCAGGGCGCAGCACGCGGCGAACCCGGAGGTCTTCGTCCCGGCCATAGAGGTGGACGCCGAGATCCCGTTGTCCGAGATCTCCAACGGCCTGCTCGACTGGCACGAGAGACTGGCGCCGTTCGGGAGCGGCAACTACCGCCCGGTCTTCGTCACCGGAGGCTTGAAGATCGTGGGTTCGCGCCAGATCTGGGAGGGAATGAACCTCCTCAGGCTCGAGGGTGGGCTCAGGGCGAAGATGGCCGGAGAGGCGGATGAGTTGCCCGAAGGTCCTTTCGACGCGGCATACACCGTCTACCGCAGCAGGTACTCGGGGCAGGCCGAGCTCGAGGTCGTGGACTGGAGGGTGGGCTGAACGCAATAGGGGTGGACGTAGGGGGAACCAAGATCGCCGCCGGTGTGGTCACGCCGGAAGGTAGGATCCTCAAGGAGACGCGCTATCCGACGCCGGCTTCGCCCGTACGCCTTCTGGAGAGCATCGCCAGGGCCGTCCTCGAGGTGAAGAATGGGTTCGAGGTCGACGGGGTGTGCCTGGCCGTCGCTGGCCTCGTCCTCGCGGAAGAAAACAAGGTGATCTTCTCCCCAAATCTGCACGCCGTAGAGGGCATCCCCCTGAAAGACAAGCTGGAGCCGAGGATCGGCCTCCCCCTCACGCTCGAAAACGACGCCAACGCCGCCACCTGGGGCGAGTTCCGCTTTGGCGCGGGAAGCGAAGTTGACCACCTGGTCTTCGTCGCGCTCGGCACCGGGATAGGAGGGGGTGTGATCTCGCACAGAATGCTCGTGCGCGGCGCTCAGGGCTCCGCTGGCGAGCTCGGACACGTCACCATCCAGGCCACCGGCCCACGCTGCGCCTGCGGCAACCACGGTTGCCTCGAGGCCCTCGCCTCCGGCACAGCCATACGCCGCCGCGCCCGCGAGCTGGCCAGCGAAAATCCCGGCTCCGCCCTCGGCCGCCTCGCAGCCGACCGGAAAGTGCTCGGCGAGGACGTGACTCGCCTCGCCCGCGAGGGTGACGGGGTCGCCGTCGCCGTTCTTGAGGAAGCAGGGCGGTGGCTAGGCGTCGGGCTCGCCGGCTTCGTCAACGTCTTCAACCCGGAGGTGATCGCCGTCGGCGGCGGCGTCATGGCGGCGGGAGAGCTAATCCTCGAGGCCGCCCGCGAGGAGGTGCGTCTGCGCGCCCGCCCGCCTTCTCGCGACCTGGTCCAGATCAAGGAGGCGACGCTCGGCCCGAAGTCTGGTGTGCTCGGGGCCGCGGCGCTCGCCCGCGACCCCTCCTCCGGAGAGTACGTGCTGGAGAGCTAGAGCGTGGTACTCGTAGTCGTGCCGACCCCGATCGGCAACCTCGAAGACATCACCCTCAGGGCTCTGCGCGTCTTGAGCGAGGCGGACCTCGTCGCCTGCGAGGACACCCGGCGCACCGGCCGCCTGCTCGCCCACCACGGCATCAAGAACGATCTGGTCTCCTACCACGAGCACAACGAGGAGCGCCTGGCCCCCGAGCTCGCCGAGAGGGCGCGCACGCAGGAGATCGCGCTCGCCTCCGACGCGGGCATGCCGCTCGTCTCGGACCCCGGCTACCGCCTGGTCTCGGCGTGCATCGAGAAGGGCGTCGATGTCGAGGTGCTGCCGGGTCCATCGGCCCCGATCACGGCCCTCGTCGCGTCCGGGCTGCCCGCGGACGTGGTCGTGTTCCTCGGTTTCCTGCCTCGCAAGGGCAGGGAACGCACCGAGCTGCTCGCGCGTATCTCTAAAGAGAGGTCAACCTTCATCGTCTTCGAGTCTCCGCACAGGCTGGGGAAGACGCTCGGAGATCTTCCGCCCGAGACGCCGGTCGCGGTATGTCGCGAGCTCACGAAGCTGCACGAGGAGGTCTTCAGGGGGACGGCCGCGGAGGCGGCGCGGCGTTTCTCCGAGGGGACGAAGGGAGAGATCGTGCTCGTCGTCCGTGGCGGGACCGCCGCCGGTCCCGGGAGCGTCGAGCAGGCTGTGGAACTGGCGCGGGGGTACGTTGAGGAAGGCGAGAGTCCGTCGCGCGCGGCGGCGCGGGCTGCGCGGGAGTCGGGCCGGAAGAAGGGGGAGATCTACGCCCGGCTTGTGGAAGTCCTGGTCGTAGAGAAGGGAGCAATTTGCCTGCATCAGGGAAGTCACCCGAGGATTGGATCGGCCAGCAGGTGCTGGTGGAGGTACTGGGTGGACGCGTTTATCAGGTCATCGTGCGGCTCGAAGGGATCAACGACTGGGGCGTCGTGCTGAGCGGGGAAGGGGTGGACCCGGGTGGAGGGTCCGTGTTCTTCCCGTGGCGCCACGTGATGGCGATGCGACCAGCGCGACCCGGAGACGAGCCTCCAGACTATCGCGGGGCGCGAGAATGAGCCGCTGGTATCGGTGCTCTGTATAATGCTCCCGCTGGTGGCTCTCGGGGGAGAGGCAGACCCATATGCTCGTAGACTCGCACACCCACCTTTTGCGGCTGGACGTTTCGCCGGAGGAGGCGGTGAGGGAGGCTGCAGAGGCAGGGGTCGGGGCCGTGGTCAACATCGGGACAGACGTTGAGGACTCGCAGCGGGGTGCGGAGCTCGCGGCTGTCTTACCCAACGTGTACACGGCGGCGGGTATACACCCCCACAACGCTGGAGCCTACACGGCGGCCAGTCTCGAAGCGCTCGCGGAGCTCTCTGAGTCGCCTGGCGTAGTGGCTCTGGGAGAGGTCGGGCTCGACTACTACCGGGGATACGCGACGCCCGAGGCGCAGAAGGCGCTCTTCGAGGATGTGATCTCCCTCGCCAACGACACCCGTTTGCCACTGGTGATCCACTCCCGCGAGGCGTTCCCCGACACGATGGCCCTGCTCGGCAGCGCCCGAGTCTCCGTCGTCCTCCACTGCTTCGAGGGCGGTGAGCGCGAGGTTAACGAAGCGAGGGAACGGGGCTACTACGTCGGCCTGGCCGGCAACGTCACGTACAAGAACAGCAAGACCGCGGAGGTTCTCCGCCTCGTGGACCAAGACAGGCTCCTCGTCGAGACGGACGCGCCCTACCTGAGCCCACGCCCCGTGCGCGGCGAGAGGAACGTGCCGAGGAACGTGGTCCACACGGCCCGCTTCGTCGCCGAGCGGCTCGGAATGGAGTACGAGGAGCTCGCGACCCTGACCACCCGCAACGCCCGCAACCTGTTCGGCCTGCCACTCGAGGTCTGAAGCTCTTCGTTGTCCTCCCCCGCGAATCCCCCGAAGAAACGTCTCGGCCAGCACTTTCTCAAGGACCCCAACACAGCCCGCATAGTTGCAGAGGGAGTCACGGAGGATGACATAGTCCTCGAGGTCGGACCGGGGCGGGGCTTCCTCACCGCCGTCCTCGCGCAAAGAGCGAGGCTGGTGCACGCCGTCGAGCTCGACCCTGACGTGCTCCCCGACCTGCGCCGGGCTGTGCGAGCCTTTGACAACGTCGTCATCCACGAGGGCGACGCCCTCCGCTTCGACTACGGGGCTCTGGATCCCGCGCCCAACAAGCTTGTCGCCAACCTGCCCTACAACGTCGCCTCTCCTCTTGTCCTGAGGCTGCTGGAGGAGGTGCGGAGCCTCGAGTCGTTGCGTTTCATGGTGCAACTCGAAGTAGCGCGGCGCATGGCGGCCTCTCCGGGCACCAAGGACTATGGTGCTTACGCGGTCCTGGTCCAGCTCCTCGCTGAAGCGAGAATGGCCCACAGGGTCTCGCCGCACGTCTTCGACCCGCCGCCGCGGGTATACTCCGCCGTCGTGGAGATGCGACGACGAAGACCGGATCTGGAGCCCGCCGAGTACCAGGCGGTCAAGGAGCTCGTGCTCGCCGCGTTCAAGAGCCGCCGCAAGCGGCTGGTGAACAACCTGCCTGGCGACCTGAGGGAAGGCGCGACTCGCGTCCTCATCTCTCTTGGTTTCGGGCCTGACGCGCGGGCGGAGGAGCTCTCGCCGGACGACTTCGTGGCGCTGCGCCGGATGCTCGCGGAGGCGATCTGATGGTGGGTGTGCTCCTGCGAGCCTGCGCCAAGGTGAACTACGCCCTCGAGGTGCGTGGCTTGCGGGGGGACGGGTACCACGAGATCTCGAGCGTGTTACAGAGCGTCTCGCTCGCCGACGAGCTGGAGATCGAGCGCTCCAGGGGAGGCTTCGAGCTTTCCTTCGAGCCGGAGGGCGTGGAGATCGGGCCCGTCGAGGAGAACACCGTCTACAAGGCCTGGGCGTTGCTCTGGGAGACCTCCGGCCACGAGCTCCCGACGAGGATACGGCTTCACAAGAAGATACCCGCGGGGGCGGGTCTGGGTGGCGGATCCGCGGACGCGGCGGCGGTTCTGGTAGGCATGAACGAGCTTTTCGACCTGGGGCTGGACGCCGAGCAGCTGCGGACGATCGGGGCAAGGATCGGGGCCGACGTTCCTTTCTGCCTCTCCGGCGGCACCGCTCTTGCGAAGGGGGTAGGGGAGATCCTGACCCCACTGCCCGCGCCGCCAGCACACCGCCTCATGATCGCCAAGCCCGAACGGGGCGCGGATACGGGTGGGATCTACCGCGCCTACGACGAGCGCGACGCAGGAATCGCCTCCGCCGATCAGGTCGTTGCGGCGCTCCGTTCGGGCGGCCTCACAGAGCTCGCCGGGGCCGTCGGCAACGATCTCGAGCCGGTCACCACGAGGCTCGTGCCCGAGGTGGCAGCTCACAAGCACGAGATGCTGCGAGCGGGGGCGCTCGGCGCCGCGATGACGGGCACAGGCACCGCCGTATACGGGATCTTCGACGCCGAGAGTGGGGATTCCCCGGCCGCCGTAGCGTCGCTCCGCGCTCCTTTCCTGGGTGTGTTCGAGCCCGCCGGGGCCGGGGTAATAAGGCTCTAGCCGAACCGCGGGTGCTCGTAGCTCCCGGTATCGGCGGCGGTAGAATAGGATGGAACAAAAGAGCGCCGGAAAAGGAGGCCTGCGGTGAACGGCTCGTTCGACTCCGATACCTTGCGGCTGATCGACGGGGCCAGGGAGGTCCGGATCGAGACCAGCCGGGACGAGGACGCCCCAGCGCACCGCACGACGATCTGGGTGGTGACCATGGACGGGTCCGTCTTCGTGCGGTCGGTACGCGGCGGGAAGGGTCGCTGGTACAGAGAGGTGTCGGCGAATCCGGCGGCCGCGCTGCACGTTGGCGACGACCGCATCCCAGTGCGCGCTGTTCCGGTGACGGATGATGCGACTATCGCGGCGGTTAGCGAGGCCTACCGGGAGAAGTACGGGCGTACCTCGCCGGGCTCGACCCGGGCGATGGTGCAGCCCGACACCCTGCCGACCACCCTGAGGCTCGAGCCCGCTCGAGAAGGGGCTTCGCCCGATGGAGGGCCGTAACCGTTGCCGCGCTACGTGATCCAGGAACATTACGCGACGAGCCACCACTTCGACCTGAGACTGGAGAGAGACGTTCTCGGAAGACGAGATAGTCGTCGTCTTGCGCGGGGAGCGGCTGGAAGGCAGCTACGCCATCTTTCGGACGCGGGACGGCAACTGGCTGATCCATCGGATGGTTTCGCAGACCTGATAGTCGTGGGAGCCTCCGGTATAATCGCGGCGGCGCGGGCATGAGACGATATTGGGGCGTGGCCAAGTGGCAAGGCACCGGGTTTTGGTCCCGGGATCGCAGGTTCGAATCCTGCCGCCCCAGCCCGCAGGCGTGAGCGAAGCTATCCCAAGGAGACCCTAAGAGCCCATGTCCCATGCAGAAACCCTGCCGCGGACCTTCGCCATGGTCCTTGCGGCCGGCAAGGGTACCAGGATGAAGTCGAACCGGGCGAAGGTGCTGCACACGCTGTGCGGCGTCCCGATGGTCAACTACGTGATAGAGGCACTGAAGTCCCTGGCGCCGGAGAGGCTCATCGTCGTCGTGGGCCACCAGGCCGACCTCGTCAGGGGGGTGCTCCCCGGAGACGCGGAGGCGGTCCTCCAGCGCGAGCAGCTCGGCACGGGGGACGCGGTGCGCGTAGCACTGGAGGCTCTCGAAGGCGAGGAGGAGGGCGTGCTCCTCGTGGTCAACGGCGACGGGCCGCTCATCTCGGAGATGACGTTGGGAGAGCTGCTCGAGAGGCACCGGTCTGCTGGGGTGGGGGCGACCGTGCTGGTCGCGGAGCTCGAGGACCCCCGGGGCCTGGGGCGGGTCGTAGAGGACGCCGGCGTGGTGAGGATCGTCGAGGAGCGCGACGCGACCGAGGAGGAGCGGGCCATAAGACTGGTCAACCTGGGCCTCTACGCGTTCGAGCTCTCGGAGATCCGGGACGCCATAGGGAGGGTGGGCGCGGACAACGGCCAGGGCGAGCTGTACCTTACGGACGTGCTGGAGATCATCGGTCGCAGGAGCCGGGCCGTGACCTACAGGCTCAAGGACCTGGAGGAGGCGAACCTGGTCAACGACCGCTCGCAGCTCGCGCGGGCGGAGGAGATCCTGAGGCGCCGCATCCTGGATGCCCACATGAGAGAAGGGGTCACGGTGCGGGACCCGGTGAGTACACATATCGAGGCTAGCGTACAGATCGGGCGCGACACGGTGATTCTGCCCGGCAGCTTCTTGCGCGGAACCACGAAGATAGGCTCGGACTGCGTGATAGGACCCTCCGCCGACCTCCTGGACACACGGGTGGGCGACGGGGCGCGCTTCGAGCACTCGGTAGGCCGGGGCGCCGAGGTTGGAGAGGGGGCGACCGTCGGACCCTACGCTTTCTTGCGGCCTGGAACGGTGCTTGGTCCTGATGCCAAAGTGGGCGCGTACTGCGAGGTCAAGAACACGCGTGTAGGGAGGGGGAGCAAGGTCCCCCACCTCTCCTACGTCGGCGACGCGGAGATCGGGGAGGACGCGAACCTGGGTGCCGGCACCATCACCGCCAACTACGACGGCGTAAACAAGCACAGGACAACCATAGGGGATGCGGCGTTCACCGGCGTGAACACGAACCTTATCGCGCCGGTTACAATAGGGGATGGCGCATACCTGGGAGCCGCGAGCGTCGTCAACAAGGACATCCCGCCGGGCAAGCTAGCAGTCGGGATGCCGGCGCGCGTGATCCGGGACGCTCCCGGCAGGACGAAGGAAGGGCCACGCGACGAGACGGAGGGCTAGAGTTTTGGCGACGCGAAACGGCCACCTGACACAGATAAACGAGAAGCGGCTAATGCTCTTCTCAGGAGAGGGCTACCCCGATCTCGCCGACCGGATAGCCGACCGGCTGGACATAGAGCTCGGTGGCGTGGAGCTGAGGCAGTTCTCCGCCGGTGAGGTGTACGCCCGCTACCTCGACTCCGTGCGGGGCGCTGACGTGTTTATCGTGCAGTCTCTGGGCCAGCCGGTTAATCGCAACCTGATGCAGCTCCTCGTCATGATCGACGCGGCCAAGAGGGCCTCGGCCAAGAGGATCACGGCGGTCATCCCGTGGTACGCGTACTCTCGCCAGGACAGGAAGACCAAGCCGCGTGAGCCCATAACGGCGCGTCTTGTGGCGAACATGATCGAGGTCGCAGGCGCAGAGCGGGTGATGACGATGGACCTGCACGTCGGCCAGATCGAGGGTTTCTTCAGCTTCCCTGTGGACCACCTGACCGCCATGCACACTTTCGTCGACCACTTCGTCGAGGAGGGCTTCCGCGATGCCGACGACGCCGTGGTCGTCGCGCCCGACACCGGCGAGGTGAAGGTGGCGAAAAGGCTGGCGGACCACCTTGGGCTGCCGTGGGCCATCGTGAACAAGATGCGCCGCGAGGTCCAGCAGTCCGAGGTCACCCACGTTATCGGCGACGTGAGGGACAAGCGTGTGATCATGATAGACGACCTGATAGACACCGCCGGAACTCTATGCAACGCGGCGGAGAAGCTGATAGAGGAGGGCGCGACGGAGGTCTACGCGGCTGCTACGCACGCGGTATTCTCGGGTCCGGCCTACAAGCGGATCGAAGCCTCACCCCTCAAGGAGGTCGTCGTCACCGACTCGTTGCCCTTGAAGGAGGACGAGCCGCGGTCTAAAATCCGCACGCTTACGATCGCGCCGATACTCGCGAGCACGATAAGGAACGTCTTTACGGACGAATCGGTGAGCGCGGTCTTCATGGGCGAGAACCAGCTTTTCTAGCAAGACTCTCTGGGAGATAGGAAGATGGCAGACAACGTAGACCTGCAGGCAAGACCACGCGAGGAGCGCGGCAAGAACGCAGCCCGGCGCTTGAGGGCTTCCGGAATGCTCCCCGCCGTCCTCTACGGCGACGGGGACGGAGTGAGCACGGCGCTCGCCGTCCCTGACAGGGTCGTGGACTATACCCTCCACCACATTGGGGACAACGCGCTCTACGACATAGATCTCGGGGCGGGCGGCTCGACGGCGCGCATCGTGGACGTGCAGCGCGACCCGGTGTCGGGCCGTCCTCCTCCACGTGGACTTCGCCCCTGTTGACATGCAGCAGCGGATCGAGGTCACCGTGCCGCTCCACGTCGTTGGCGAGGCGCCAGGCACGGAGGAGGGCGGCGTGCTGCAGCAGGTCGCCTACGAGGTCCAGATCGAGACGCTCCCCGGCGACATACCGCAGGAGCTCACCCTCGACGTCTCCTCCCTGGGGATGAACGAGAACCTCACCCTGGCGGACCTGAGGCTCCCCGAGGGCATTACCCTCGTCTCCGACCCCGAGGAGGTCGCCGCCATAATCACGGCACCAACGGAGATAACCGAGGAGGACCTCGAGGCCGCCGGCGTCGTCGAGGAGGAGCCGGAGGAGGGCGTCGAGGAGGGCGAGGAAGCCCTCGAAGCGGCCGAGGGCGAAGAGGAGCCCGAGGAGGGCGAGGAGCCCGAGGACGAGAACCAGCAGGCGTAGGAACCCATACGCTCGATCTTCGACAGGCTTGCCGGACGAGGCGACGGGGGATCTTCAGGGTCCTCCGTCGTCGTTGGCCTGGGCAACCCCGGCCGCTCCTACGAGCGCACCCGCCACAACGTCGGCTTCCTCGTAGCCGACGAGCTCGCCCGCCGGCACGGCGGCTCCTGGCGCAAGAGGAAGAAGGCCGAGGCGGCCCCGATCCACCTCGGCTTCGAAGATGTCACGCTCCTGAAACCAGCTACGTTCATGAACAACTCCGGCACAGCCCTGGCCGGCTACGAAGCGGACAACCTCATCGTAGTCCACGACGACCTGGACCTGCCCGAAGGCGACGTGCGGGTGAAGGTGGGAGGTGGCGCGGGCGGCCACAACGGTCTCCGCTCCTTGATAGGGCGCCTGGGACCTGACTTCGTCAGGGTTCGCATTGGCATCGGACGCCCGCCGGTAGGCATGGGCGTGACGGATTACGTCCTGGGCAAGATGAACTCCACGGTCCGTGACGCCGTGCCCGTGGCGGCGGACGCGGTCGAGGCCGTCGTCGGGGAAGGCCCCGAGGCCGCGATGAACCGCTTCAACGTCCGGTCTGCGAAGTAGGCGCGCTTCGCGCGTAGGGGCGATTCGCAATCGCCCCTACGCTAGCGGATGGACGGCGTCAGTAGCGGGGCAGCTGCCGGATCATGCGGCCGAGCATCTCGATGCCGCCCTTGTCGAGGGTGCGATCCTCCTCGATGATCTCCAGCTCTTCCGGGACGCCCAGCTCACGCAGCTTCTTCGCCGTGATAGTAGCGCACGCCACCGCCCTTACCCCATCAAGGGTGCCCAGAACCTCCTCCGTGCTGCTCTGGTCGATGTAGACAGAGCGGAAATCGAGGTGCTCCAGACCCGCGCCCTCCAGCGAGCGCGAGAGGTTCTCCATGCACGTCCGGCCCCAGCCGACTACCCCGACGGGGGTTCCCGCAGGCAACTCCGTGAGGCGCTGCAGGCTCTCGATGTTGGCCTCGGCGAGCAGAGCGACCGTCTCTATCCCGAAAGGCTCAACCAACTCTTGCACCTCGTGGACGTGGAAGAAGGTCGTGACCGCCATCCGCCACGGCGGCTTCTCCTCCTCAGATAGCCTGGATCCCAGATCAGCGAGCAGAACCCTCTCGACCTCGACAGGGAGCTGCTCCTCGAGCTCGTCCGAGAGCAGATCCAGCTCCTCCCCCGTGCACTCGACGAATAGTATCGGTACCTTCTCCTGCGGCCTGACACCCGAACGCGCCAGCAGCGCGTTCCCGAGCTCCTCCACCGAGACGCCCTGCGCCGCCGCCAGGTCCATTACCCTCTCCAGAACCTCCTGGCGCTTCGACTGCTCCTCGTTCACCGGCGGCTCGACTACGTAAACCCCGCTACCGCGCCGGCTCTCCACGAAGCCCTCGCGCTCGAGGTCGGAGATCACGCGCGCCACCGTGTTCCGGTTCACCCGCAAGAATCCAGCCAACGCCCGGATGCTCGGCAACCTGTCACCCGCCTCGAAGCTCCCGGTCAGGATGAGGTGCTTGATCTGCTCCTCCAACTGTACGTGTACCGGTACGTGACTCTTCGAGTTTATTTGTAGATCCATCAGATTATCCTATTGTCCTATGACTCTATGTCAATTATAATTGTCCTAGCCCAGTAGGGCAATTATAGCGCACCGGCGAGTATGGAGGTGAGCGGTGCACAGTTGGGCGGAGTTTGCGGCCTGGGAGGACCATCACGAGGAGCTATTACGGGAGGCTGAGCGGGCGCGGCTGGTGCGCAGGGTGCGTGAGGGCCGGGCGAATCGTGAGCAGAGCCGGGACGAGGTGCCGGAGGGGATCGAGGTCCGGTGGGGTCTACTGGAGGACGAGGCGAAGATAGCTGACCTTCTGCAGCTTAACGGGATGCCGCGCTGGGTGGCGTTCGAGGAGCGGTACGTGGTGGCTGAGAGGGACGGTGAGATGCTGGCTGCGTTGCGCTACCGGACGGAGCCCAAGCGGCTGTTGCTGGGGCTCCTGATCTCCGACCCGTGGGCCGAGGAGCGGTCGCTGGCCGTGGCGCTCTACGCCGGGGCGGGGAAGCTGGCGCGGGAGATGGGCGTCGGCGAGGTGATAGCGCGTCCATTCCCGCACGCGGACTACCCGCGCGAGGCCGGGTACAGCAGGCGGGGACGTCGGGAGTGGCGGCTTGACGTGACGCGGGCCCCTGAGGACCGTCAAGAGCCTGCCGCGGGCAGATGGCGGAAGTTGTTTGGCGTTACCGCCATACCGTTCTTCAGTGCTTTCTCGGCCAGGAAGTAGCGTGAGGGAGGTCGCATAGAGATTGAAGCGAACGGGAAAGACACTCTGGCATGAGGAAGATATTGTGCGACCATCGGTGATGGACGTGATGGAGGGCAAAGGAGTGAGGAATGCCGGCCCTTACCTGGCCGGTGCGCGGGCGTCGGTGCCGTTCGCGCTGGCCACGCTGGTGCTGGGGATCTCCTTCGGGGTGCTCGCCCGCTCTCTGGGCTGGGGAATCGTCGCTCCCATAGTCTTCTCCGTGATCGCCTTCTCCGGCTCGGCCCAGTTCGCGGTCGCCGCGGTACTTGGTGGCGGGGGCGGTGCTGTCGCGGCGATCGTGGCCGCCGTCCTGCTCAACGCCCGCTTCGGGCCGATGGGCGTCGCCGTCGCCCCTTACCTCAAAGGTGGGCCCTTCAGACGTGCGCTGGAGGGGCAGGCGGTAGTCGACGCGTCGTGGGCGTTGGCCAGCCGCGGCGAGGGCCGCTTCGACCGGGAGTTCATGATCGGCGCCACGGTTCCGCAGGGTGTGGCCTGGATCGCCGGCACCGCCATCGGGGCTTTGGGCGGGAATTTCATCGGCGACCCCGAGCGGCTGGGGCTGGATGTCATCTTCCCCGCTTTCTTCCTCGCCCTGCTCGCGGAGGAGCTGCGCGGCGGGCGGGCGGTCGCGGTGGCGATCATAGCCGCCGCGCTGGCGCTCGCTCTCGTGCCGTTCGCTCCCCCGGGCGTGCCGGTGATCGCCGCCTGCGCTGCGGCTCTTCTCGGGCTGAGGCGGTCATGACGACGCTCTGGATCGCAATCGTCGCCGTCGCCGTGGCCAGCGCGACCATCAAGGCCGCAGGACCCGTGCTGGTCGGTGGAAGGGAGCTACCTCCACGCGCGCTCTCGGTGATCGCTCTGCTCGCGCCCGCGCTCCTTGCGTCCCTTGTGGTAACAGAGACCTTCGGTGAGGACCAGCATCTCGTGCTCGACGAGAGGGCCGTGGGGGTGGGTGTCGCCGCCGTCGCTCTCGCGCTGCGGGCGCCCGTGCTGCTCGCTGTCGCCCTCGCCGCCGTTAGCACCGCGCTGGCCCGAGCCTTTGTCTGACATGAGAGATAGTCGGGAGGAACCATGATAGCGAGGATCTGGCACGGAATAACCGCGGCTGCAAAGTCCGACGAGTACCTCGACTACCTCGAGCAGACCGGCGTCCCCGATTACCGGGCGACGCAGGGGAACCGGGGCGTCTACGTCCTGCGTAGGATCGAGGGCGAACAGGCGCATTTCCTGACGGTGTCTTTTTGGGAATCAATGGAGGCGATAAAAGGTTTCGCGGGTCCTGATCCGGAGAGAGCCAGATACTATCCGGAAGACGAAGAATTTCTGCTCGGCTTCGAGCCGGCTGTCGAGCACTACGAGGTCCTGGCCGGACGGGACGCGTGAGCGACGTACGAAACTTTCCGGGCCGCTAGATTGTTGTAACGGGTATGAAGACGAGGACGCGGCGACAGGAATGGGCGGCGGGACTCGACCCGCTCGCGGCGCGGCTGGCGGACGGGGACCCTCTGGCGCCTAAAGCCCTGGTGGAGCGGCACTACCGCGAGCTGTACCGCTACGCCTTCTCGGTGCTGCGCGAGGAGCGCTCCGCCGAGGACGCCGTGCAGGACGCTTTCGAGCGCGCCTTCTCGGCGCTCGGACGGTACTCTGAGGAGCGGCTCCGTGCCATGAGGCTGCGCCCGTGGATGTACAAGATCACCCTGAACGTCGCGCGCAATCGTCTGAGGCGGAGACGCGAGATTCCGGTCGAGGAGCCCTCCGAAGCCGGCGGCGCGGCGAGCGACCAGGACCGGGAGGCAGTTATGGACGTGCTGGCCGCGCTGGGAGAGCTGCCCGAGAGACAGCGGGTGGCGGTGACGCTGCGCTACTTGCAGGACATGCCGTACGCGGAGATCTCCGGCGTAACCGGGTGGCCCGAAGGGACCGCCAAAACGCTGGTCCGGAGGGGTCTGATGCGCCTCCGGAGGTCGATGGTCGAGGAACCGGAAGGTGGTGGACGGGGATGAACGAGAGATTCAATGAGCGCGACGGCGAACTCGTGACCGCGTCGCTGCGCGAGACTGCGGCGCGCATCGCGCCGGCCAGGGAGCTGGCCGTGCTGATAGGAGGCGTGGTGGCCGGGGTGACCGACTCCTTCTTCGGCGTGGAGTCGCCGCTCGGGCCGGTGTACGTGGCGGCGGGGCCTGAGGGCGTTCGGTATCTGGCTCCCGCCGATTCGGAGGAGGCGTTCGCCCGCCGCTACCGCGAGCGCTTCGGCCGGTTCGTCTCGCCGGCTCAGGGGAATGAGGTGGCGGAACTCGCGGAGAAGACCGCTGCGGCGCTCGCCGGGGAGCGGGTGGAGGTGCCGCTGGACTTGAGCCGGGCTACGCCGTTCCAGCGGCGGGTGCTCGAGGTCGTGAGGGGCATAAGCCGCGGCGAGGTGCGCCCCTACGTCTGGGTTGCCGGCGAGGCGGGGTCTCCAGGCGCTTCGCGGGCCGTCGGCAACGTCATGGCGAACAACCCCGTGCCGCTGCTCGTCCCCTGTCACCGGGTCGTCCGCAACGACGGGAGCACGGGGAGCTATGCGTTCGGCGCGGGAGAGAAGGTGAGGTTGTTGAGGGCCGAGGGTGTATCGCCGGAGGAGATCTCCGGCTCGCCCTACGTCGCGACGCCTACGACCGGCATCGTATGCCACGCTACCTGCCGCAACGCGAAGAGGATACAGCCTGAGAACCGCCGCGCCTTCCGCAGCGCCAGGGAGGCTACCGCGGCGGGTTACCGGCCCTGCAAGGTGTGCCGTCCCGTGGTGGCTGCTTAGATGGGTACGCGCGACCTGGGGGCGCTGCTACTCCTCAGCGCGCTCTGGGGTGCGTCCTTCATCTATATCCGCGTCGCCGTGCCCGCTCTCGGACCTTTCGTCCTCGTGGAGCTGCGCGTGGGCCTCGCCGCCGTGGCACTCGCCGCTCTGCGCGCGCGCTCCTGGGGCGTCTGCCGAAGCTGCGGAGGCGCTGGAGGCAGTTCGTGCTTCTCGGAGCCGTGAACGTCGGCGATACCCTTCTGCCTCATAAGCGCCGCGGAGATAAATCTGACGGCCTCTCTCGCGGCCATCCTGAACTCCACGACCGTGATGTTCACGGCGATGGTGGCGGCGGTGTGGATGGGCGACGCCCTGACGGCGAGGAAGCTCGTCGGGTAGTGCTCGGGATAGTCGGGGTCACGGTTCTCGTCGGCTGGGATCCCATCGCCCATGAACTGGGCCGTCCTGCTTTCGGTGGCGGCGATGCTCGTCGCCTCGCTCTCGTACGCGCTGGGCTCCATCTACGCCAAGCGGACGTTCTCGGGCTCCCGCCGCTGGGATCGCCATCGGCCAGCTGACGGCGGCCACGGCGCTCCTGCTGCCCCTTGCCGCCGTGAGCGTTCCAGAGCAGAGCCCGTCACGATCGTGGTCCTCTCGCGTGCTCGGGCTCGCTCTGCCCTCGACGGCCGTGGCTTACATGCTCTACTTCCGCCTGATCGCAGAACGTCGGGCCGACCAGCACCTCGACAGTCACGCTGCTCGTGCCCGCTCTTCGGGCTCCTGTTCGGCGTCCTGCTCCTCGACGAGCCCTTCGGATTGGGCACGCTCGCGGGACTCGTCCTCATCCTCTCGAGCGTCGTGCTCATCACCGGGATCTCACCGAAGAGCGGCCAGCAAGGCCAAGAACGATAGCTGAGAGCTGAACGGCTCTCGGTTCTCAGCGGGGGTAGAGGATCAGCTGCGTGCAGCGGAAGAGGGCTATGGGCTTGCCGCTCTCTTCGTCGGAGACGGTTGCGTCCCACACCTGCGTCGTGCGGCCGCCGTGGACGAGTTCGTGCCCGCAGGCGATCGCGCCGCCTCGTTTGGTGCCGACGAAGTTGCTCTTGAGCTCTATGGTGGTGAAGCTCTCGGCGCCGTCGGGCAGGTTTACGAAGGTCCCGTAGCCGCACGAGGTATCGGCGAGGGCTATCACCGTCGCCGCGTGCAGGTAGCCGTTCGGAGCCATGAGCTCGTCGCGAAGGTCGAGGCGGCCGGAGATCCGTCCCTCCTCGGCCTCCATTATCTCGAGCCCGATGAGACCGGGCAGGGTCCCGATGCCCCGCTTGTTCAACTCGTCGAGGATGGACATACGAAGATCCTCCAGGGTTCGTGTTATGACTCGGAGATTATCCCAGAGGCATGTACGTGCTCAGCGTCGTGCCTGAGCCTCTTGTCCTTACTACTGAGAATCTCGAACCCTCTAGCGGTAAAATCTACCGGTGAGCGAAAGGACGCAAACGAGATCCCTCCAGTGCCCCGCGCAGGGTACGCGCCTACCTGGCGGCGAACGCCGAACGCCCCTCACTCCTGCTCGCCGCGAGCGAGGAGGCGGCCGAGCGGTACGCCCGCGAGGCCGCCGTCTTCACCGACGGTCCCGTCGTCCACCTGCCCTCCCGCGGCGTCCCTTACGGCGACGTGTTCGACCCGGCCGTTACCCGCGTCGGGCGGCGGCAGAGGGCGCTGCGTTCACTCCGTTCGGCCCGCGTGGTGGTAGCAGGGCCGCTCGCTTTCATGGAGCGGACGCCGCTCTACGAGCCGATGGAGCTCGCCGCGGGGACGGAGATAGAGCTCGACGCGACGCTGGAGCGGCTGGTCGCCCTCGGCTACGAGCGGGTGGACAGGGTCTCGAGCCCGGGGGAGTTCGCGGTGCGCGGTGGGATCGTCGACGTGTTCCCGAGCACCCGCCGCTCGCCCGTCAGGGTGGAGTGGTGGGGGGATGAGATCGAGAGCGTCCGCGCGGTCTCACTGGCTACCCAGCGCGTCGTGCGCGAGCTGGAGGCCGTCACGGTCTACGCCGCCCGCGAAGGCGACCTCGCGGCCTCGCGGCCACGGATGAGGACCTCCCCGAGGAAGCCCGCCGCGGCGTGCGCGTCCCCGGCCTTGACCGGCTCCTGCTCGGCCTGAACCCCGTCTCCCCGCGCGGGCTGCTCCCCGAGGGCGTCGAGGTCTGGCGCGAGGAGCCGCAGGAAGACGTCCCTGACGACGTGGACGGGCTCGTCCGCGAGCTCTACGACAGGGACGCCGGAGCCCGACGTCGAGTTCACACCCGGCGAAGAGGGAGAGGCCGTCTCGGCCCCGCCGGTCGCGGCGTTCTCCGACACCCTGAGGGAGGCGGCCCGCAGCCTCGACTCGCTCGTAGAGGATGGGCTCGCGGTCTTCGTCGCCTGCTCCTCGCGTCGGGGAGGCGAGGCGGACGGTTTACGCGTTCGGGGAGATCAACCGCGCGATGCGCGAGGCCGAGCGGGTCGACGCGACGCTTGCCGCCGGGCCTCTACGCGGTGCCGGGGGAGGTCGAGGAGGGGTTCACCTACCCCGACGGTGGGATCGCCGTCTTCCGCAGGGACTCGCTGCTTCGGCCGCAGGCGCGAGGCGCGCCGCCGTTCGGGGGGCGCGTTCTCTGGCCTCCTTCGCTGACCTGAAGGTCGGGGACCTGGTCGTGCACGCGATGCAGGGGATCGGGCGCTTCGAGGGGCTCGTGGCGCAGGAGGTCCTCGGCGCCACCCGCGACTACATGCAGGTCGAGCTACCGCGGCGGCGACACGCTCTTCGTTCCCTACGAGCAGATGGAGCTGCTGCACAAGTACGTCGGCGGCGAGGGTGCCCGCCTCGACAGGCTCGGTGGCGCGACGTGGGCGCAGGTCACGGACAGGGTCAGGAAGCAGGGTCAAGGCGCTCGCCGGCGAGCTCCTGCGGCTGCACGCCGCAGAGGGCCTCGGCCCCCGGCTTCGCCTTCCCCGAGGACGGGGAGTGGGAGAGGGAGCTCGAGGAGGGCTTCCCCTACCAGGAGACCCCCGACCAGGAAGCCGCCATCACCGCCGTCAAGACGGACATGCAGAGGCCCCACCCGATGGACCGCCTCGTCTGCGGTGACGTCGGCTTCGGCAAGACCGAGGTCGTCCGTGCGGGCCGCCTTCAAGGCCGCGCTCGCGCGGCAAACAGACCATGATGCTCGCCCCGACGACCATCCTCGTGCAGCAGCACGAGCGGACCTTCAGGGAGCGGCTCGGCACCTTACGCCGTCAGGGTCGAGAGCCTCTCGCGCTTCACGTCGCCCGCCGACAGGCGCAGGAATCCTGCGCCGACTTCGCAGGCCGGGGAGGTAGACGTGCTCGTCGGGACGCACGCGCTGCTCGGGTCGGAGATCACGCCCAAAGACCTCGGGCTCGTCGTGGTGGACGAGGAGCAGCGCTTCGGCGTCAGGCACAAGGAGCGCATCAAGGAGTACAAGACCTCCGTGGACGTGCTCACGCTGACGGCGACCCCGATCCCACGCACCATGCAGATGGGCCTCGCCTCCCTGCGCGACATAAGCGTGATCGAGACTCCCCCCGCCGGGCGCCGCAGCATCCTCACGCACGTCGGCCCCTACGAGGAGGACCTCGTCAAGCAGGCCATCGAGCGGGAGGTCGCCCGCGGGGGACAGACCTTCTTCGTCCACAACCGCGTCGAGAGCATAGACGAGGTGGCGGAGAGGCTGCGCGAGCTCGTGCCCGGGGTGCGCTTCGTTGACGGCGCACGGGCAGATGCCGGAGCGGGCGCTCGAAGGAGTCATGCAGCACTTCCTCGACGGGCGAGGCCGACGTCCTCGTCACCACGACCATCGTGGAGAGCGGGCTCGACGTGGCGACGGCGAACACCCTGATCGTGGACCGCTCGGACGCGATGGGTCTCGCCCAGCTCTACCAGCTTGCGGGGCAGGATCGGGCGCTCCACCGAGCAGGCCTACGCTTACCTCTTCGCCCCTCTGGGCGCGACGGTCGAGTCGCAGAAGCGGCTCGAAGCGCTGATGGACTTCACCGAGCTTGGCAGCGGGTTCGCCATCGCCATGCGGGACCTGGAGATCCGGGGCGCGGGCAACCTGCTCGGCGCCGAGCAGTCCGGCCACATAGCGGCCGTCGGCTTCGAGATGTACCTGACCCTTCTGGAAGAGGCCGTCGCGGCCGCGAGGGGCGAGCCGCAGGAGCGCGCGCGAGGAGCGGCCCGTTATCGTGGAGCTCACGCTCGACGCCTACCTGCCGCCCGGGTACGTGATGGACGAGATCGAACGCGTCGACCTCTACCGCAGGGCCTCGGGTCTCGGCTCCCTCGCCGAGGTGGAGGACCTGGCCGAGGAGCTCGTCGACCGCTTCGGGGAACTTCCGGAGCCAGCGCAGGAACCTGCTCGGCCTCTCGCGGGTCAAGCTCCTCGCGCGGGAGGCGGGCGCGAGCTCCGTCACCTACCGCTCGGGAACCTCACCGTCACGGGCGCCACCGCGGGTTCCGCGCGCCCCCGCCCTCATAAGAAAGGCGACCGGCGGCACCGTCACGACGAGGACGGGCAGGATATCCGTCCGCGCCCCCGAACCGACCCCCTCACCCTCGCCGAGGAAACCCTGCGCGCGCTGGTGCGCTCCGCTAGAGCGCTTGCGAGAGTACATCCTGCAGCGCGCCTCAGCGTCAGCATGCAGCAAACGAGCTGAACGCTGACCGCTACGGCTGGCCATGCCTGCGTGCTATAATCCCGGGCGGTTTTTGGCATACGAACAGCGAGGTTCTTCGTCGTCTTGGGCAAGTTTTTGGTGAACAGGATGTTGTACGTCTGCGTGTTTCGTCGGGGTGGTTGTGTTCGTCGCCGCGGGTTGCAGCGCGGCCGAGCCGCTCGCCAACATCGACTCCCAGGCCAAGAAGATCGCGACCTTCGAGGGCGGAGAGCGTCACGCAGGGAGAGTTGACGAGTTCGCCCAGCAGAGTGGTTTGGGCGAGCTTTCGCCGACTCCGCAGTACGAGGCGGCCATCGCAGCAGATCATGCCCCAGCTCGTCAGCTATCGAGATAGCCAAGGCCTACGCGAGGAGCACAACATAACGGTCTCGGACGCAGGAGGTCGACCAGGAGATCGAGAAGATCAAGGACCAGGTCGGCGACCAGGCCCGCTCCTGGGGCAGGACCTGAGCAACCAGGAGGCCTACGAGCAGGCCTTGCAAGCAGAACAACATCACCGAGGAGCAGCTACGCGAGGACATCCGCGAGAACCTCCCTGTCCAGAAAGTACAGGAGAGGGTTGCGGGCGACGCGGAGCCTTCGCGACGAAGAGATCCAGAAGTACTACGAGCAGAACAAAGAGGCCCAGTTCACGACCCCCGAGCAGCGCTGCGTCAGGCACATCCTCTTCAACAAAGACCAGAAAGAGAAGGCCGAGGACGTCAAGCAGCAGCTCGAGAACGGCGGGGACTTCGCGGAGCTCGCCAAGGAGTACTCCCAGGACCCGGGTAGCGCCGAGAAGGGCGGCGACCTCGGCTGTCTCGGCAAGGGCGAGACCGTCCGCCAACTTCGAGGAGGCGGCCTTCGGCGCCGAGCAGGGTGAGATCGTCGGTCCGGTCGAGACCGAGTTCGGTTACCACCTCCTGGAGGTCACGGAGATAAGAAGCCGAGCAGACCCGCCCCTCTCACGAGGTCGAGGCGCAGATAAGGTCCCAGCTCACCACCGAGGCAGCAGTCCCAGGCGTTCACAAGTGGCTGGAAAGCAGAAAAAGCAGCGCAACGTCAAGTACCTGCAAGGGTACAAGCCGCCCGCGTAGACAGGCCTCACTCCGGCTACAGGCTGCAGGTAGTCGGTGGCGCCGCATCGGGTAAGCGCGTAGCAGTTACGACAGAAGGTTGCGAGAGACGGCCATGATCAGATAAGATAAGGACCGGTATTCAGGTATGCGGAGCCGGTAAGTAACCCGTCAAACCTGAAACCTGATGCCTGAGACCTGATAGCTCAAAGAGGGAGGATGATGACGGAGATCGTCGCTGTCCACGGGCGTGAGATCCTGGACTCCAGGGGGAACCCTACGGTCGAGGTCGAGCTGGCCACGGTGAGCGGCTTCGTCGGCCGGGCCTCGGTCCCCTCGGGGGCCTCGACCGGCCAGAACGAGGCCGTCGAGCTGCAGGGATGGGGAGAAGGACCGCTACGGCGGCAAGGGCGTCTCGAACGCCGTCGCGAACGTGGACGACCGAGCTGGCGCAGGTCGTCGTCGGCCTGGACGCGGCCGACCAGAGGACCCTGGATCTTGCCATGATCGAGGCCGACGGCACCGAGAACAAGGGCCGCCTCGGGGCGAACGCGATCCTCGGCGTCTCTCTGGCCGCGGCGAAGGCCGTCGGCGGAGGCCGCCGCGCTCCCTCTTACCGTTACCTCGGCGGGGCCGGGGCTTACACCCTTCCCGTTCCCTGCGCCAACATCATGAACGGTGGCGCCCACGCGGCCAACAACGTGGACTTCCAGGAGTTCATGGTCGTGCCCCTAGGTTTCGAGACCTACCACGAGGCGCTGCGTTCGGTGGCGCGAGGTCTACCAGGGCTCAAGAAGCTGCTCGGCCGAGCGGGGCCTCTCCGGCGGCATCGGCGACGAGGGCGGGTTCGCCCCTGACCTGGAGAGCAACGGCGCGGCGCTCGGGCTCATCGCCGAGGCCGTCGAGAGGAGCGGATACTCTTTGGGGGACCAGATCGCCTTCGCGCTCGACCCCGCGGCCTCCGAGTTCTACGAGAACGGCGAGTACGACCTGGCCGGCGAGGGCAAGAAGCTCTCCCGGGAGGAGATGGTGGACTACTACGTCGGGCTGTGCGACGAGTATCCCATCCTCAGCATCGAGGACGGCCTCGCCGAAGACGACTGGGAGGGGTGGGCCATGATCACCGAGCGGCTGGGGAGCAGGGTCCAGCTCGTCGGCGACGACCTCTTCGTGACGAACCCGAAGATACTCGCCCGCGGCATCGAGGAGGGCGTCGGCAACTCCATCCTCATAAAGGTCAACCAGATCGGCACGCTCACCGAGACGTTCGAGACGATGGAGCTCGCGCACAAGTCCGGCTACACGACGATGATCAGCCACCGTAGCGGGGAGACGGAGGACGCGACGATCTCCGACCTCGCCGTGGCCGTGAACGCCGGTCAGATCAAGACCGGCGCGCCCGCCCGCGGACGAGCGCGTCGCCAAGTACAACCAGCTCCTCCGGATTGAGGAGGCCCTCGGAGAGCTCGGCCTTCTACCCTGGCCGGGCGGCTTTCAACCCGAGGGTGAGCCGGGAAGAGGGGTCTGAAGTTGCGCAGGACGAAGATAGTAGCGACGCTAGGGCCCGCGACCTCCTCCGAGGAGGCCATCGAGGTCCCTCATCCGGGCCGGGGTCGACGTTACGAGGTTCAACTTCTCCCACGGCGAGCACAGCATGCACCTGAAGAACGCCGAGATCGTGCGCCGGCATCGCCGAGGAGCACGGGGCGCAACGTCGCCATCTTGCAGGACGTGCAGGGGCCCAAGATCCGGACCGGCGAGGTCGAGGAAGGGACGGAGCTGGTGGAGGGAAGCCGGGTCGTTCATCGCCGCCGGAGACTTCATCGGGGACGCGAGCCGGCTCTCCACCTCCTACGAGAACCTGGCCGACGACGTGCGCCCCGGCCACCGCCTGCTCATCGACGACGGCCTCATCGGCCTGCGCGTCGAGAGCGTCGAGGACGGCGAGGTCGTCTGCGAGGTCCTCGAAGGCGGCCCCGTCTCCTCCCACAAGGGGCTGAACTTCCCTGACTCCACGCTCTCCATCAGGGGCCTCACGCCGAAGGACGTCGAGGACCTGCGTTTCGGGATGGAGGAGCTCCACCCTGACTGGGTGGCCATGTCCTTCGTGCGCACGGCGGACGAGGTCAGGGAGGTCAAGGAGCGGATAAAAGAGTTCGGCGGCAACGCGCCCGTCATCTCCAAGATCGAGAAGCACGAGGCGCATAGACAACATCGAGGACATCATCGCGGCCTCCGACGGCATCATGGTCGCCCGCGGGGACCTCGCGGTCGAGCTCTCCGCCGAGAGGGTCCCCATAGAGCAGAAGCGCATGATCGCGCGTTGCAGGCGCCTGGGCAAACCCGTCATCGTCGCCACCCAGATGCTCGACTCCATGATCCGGAACCCCCGGCCGACGCGCGCCGAGGTCTCGGACGTGGCGAACGCGATCTTCGATCGGGCCGACGCGGTTATGCTCTCGGGTGAGACGGCCGTCGGGCGCTACCCGGAAGCAGAGCGTGCAGGAGATGGAGCGGATCTGCCGCGCCGCCGAAGGCGCTATCAACTACGGGCGGGACATCCCCGCCTCGGCCTCCTGGGGCCGCGGCGACCGCTACGACGCCGTCACCCACGCCGCCTGCGAGCTGGCCGAAGACCTCGAGGCCGAGGCCATCCTGACCTCGACCCAGACGGGGCTCTCCTGCATAAGGGTCGCCCGCTTCAGGCCGCCGAACAAGATTCTGGCCATAAGCCCCATCGAGCACACGGTCAGGATGCTCGCGCTCGTGTGGGGCGTCACCTCCATCCGCGGGGAGCAGGCTGGCTCGCTGGAGGACCGCTTCCAGGGGGCCGTCGAGGCCGCGAGGGAGGGCGGGTCACCTCAAGGACGGCGACGAGATCATCCTGACCGGCGGGACGGCGGGGTCCGTGCCCGGCTCGACGAACGTCGTCGAGGTTTCCACCGTGGGCGAGGACGTATAGAAGGAGCATGGTGAAACAGGGGTGAGCGTACCCAGGAGACTGAGGCCGCTGGTGGTCGTGCTCTACGCGGCCTTCCTCGGCACTCCTCCTCGCCTCCTACGTCCCACCCCTCCAGGACATACTGCACAACCGGGCCGAGATCCCCGTCCTCGAACAGAGACTCCAGAAGGCCGAGACGCAAAACACCGCGAAGGAACGCGCTCATAAAAGAGCTGCAAACCCCCGCCGGCATCGAGCGCGCCGCCCGCGAGCACTACGGCATGATCAGGCCCGGCGAGAAGGTGTATATAGTCCTTCGGAGAGTAGGCATCAGTGCTTCAGGAAATCAGCTGGGAGGAACCGTTCAGTGGGAAGCCACGCGTTCAAGGTGGACCTTCGTTGTAAAGCCGGAGCACTCAGGTCATGGAACCTGATGCCTGTAAGCCTGAAGCCTGAAGCCTCCAGAGACTTCGACGCTGTTGCACGGCAGCTCGGGCGCGAGCCGCGGCCTTTCCGCGTCGCGGCCCGTTGCCCTTTCGGGCTGCCGAGCGTGATCGAGAACGAGCGGACGCGCGAGATGCCGACGAGCTTCTGGGTTACCTGCCCCAGCCTCGTCGCCGCTATCTCGCGCGTGGAGTCCACAGGCGGCGTCCGGGAGGCCCGGGAAGCGGTCGGCGAAGATGCTGTAGAGGAGATCCACGACGAACACCTCTCCCGCTACGGGACGCCGCGTCGCCGGCGTCCGCGAGGAGGCCAGCGGGCAGCGTGAAGTGCCTCCACGCTTTCACCGCCCTCCACGTCTCCGGCGCCATCCCCAACCCCGTAGCCGAATGGACCCTCCAGCGCCTCGAGAACCCCTACCCGGAAGACTCGCTGCTGTACCGCAGAGGACGCCCGGACGGCTAACTGGTATACTCCCGGACCGACACTGGGGGCGTGGCGGAATCGGCAGACGCACCGGACTTAAAATCCGGGTCCTGAGAAGGAGTGTGGGTTCGAGTCCCACCGCCCCTACTGAGATAAAGCCCTGCAAAACCGCTAAAAATTTAGGAGCTCCGGCACCGCGCCGGAGCTCCTTTGACGACAACCTGACGACAACCCAAAGGCAGTTTAGGAAAGCACCTCTTCCATGGCCTTCCTCGTCTGATCTCCCATGGCGGGTATGACGTGGCTATACAGATCCAAAGTGATCGAGATCGTTGCGTGACCCAGAAGCTCCTGAACGAACTTCGGGTGTACGCCCTTTGAGAGTAAGAGCGTGGCGCAAGTGTGCCGAAGATCGTGGAAACGTATCTTAGGTAGATCTACACGCTTCAGGATTCTTTCGAGCTTGCCATTCACTGTATTACGGCGCATGGGTTGACCCCGCTCTCCGGGGAATACGAGACCCTGATCTAGGTAATTGTCACCCAGCGTTTCTATCTCCTCTAGCTGCCGCGAAAGGTGACGTCTGAGGGCGTCCGAGGCATCCTGGGTGAGCTCTACAGATCGCCCCTTACCGTTCTTGGGAGGCTCGAATACGTGCCCGTCTCTGGTCAAGGAGAGTGTGCGCCGGATCTGCAGCACGCCTGCCTCCAAGTCTATGTCTTCCCAGCGTAACCCCAACAACTCGCCCTGCCTCAGACCACGATGTACGGCCAGAACATAAAGAGCTTCGAGACGGTCCCCGTGCACGGCTTTGAGGAAAGCCCGTGTCTGCTCGGGGGAGAGGGGGTTGATCTCTTTCTTCTTGGGCCTCGGAGCCTTGATGCCATCGGCGGCGTTGCGAGGGATTAGCCCGTCTGACACGGCATCCCTCAGAGCCTTGTGCAGCGTGGTGTGGATGTACTGTACGGTCCTGGGACTGGAGCCGCTCTCGAGCTTCTCGCGGTATAAACCACGCGCGTGGGTAGCGGTCAGATCCTTGAGCTTGACGCGCCCCAATACTGGTTTGATGTGTACCCTAACGATCTGCTCGTAGCGCTCCCAGGTCCGCTGCCTGACCGTGTGATGTATGTCCGGCAGCCAGCGGTCGAGGTATTCACCTAGCTTCAGGCTACCCGCCTCGAAGGTCAACCCTTGCGCACGGTCACTGAGGGCACGCGCCAGTTTCTCTGCTACCTCCAGCCGGGTCCTACCGTACACAGTCTTGCGCTTTGGTCCTTTGGAAGTGTGGATCGTATAACGCGCCTCCCAACGCCCATCCGGTCTCTTCCGTGGGCGACTGCCTTCACCGTTGCCGTTCTTCTTCGCCATCCTCTACTCCTCTCTTTTCACTAACTCTTTAGGCTCCACACCCAAGACCCCCGCCAGCTTGCGGATGGTCTGGGGGTGGACCTCCGAGAAGCCCTTCTCAATCCTCCAGACGGTCCCCTGAGCGAGGTTTGCCATGCGGGCGAGCTCCCTCTGGGAGAGGACCTTCTCTTCCCTCAAAGCCTTCAGTTTGTGCACATCTACCTCCATATCGTCGTAGGGTAGAGCAACGTGCTCTATTAGTCAATATTATACAATATTAATCGAAATTAGCACAAAGAATTTCCTTAGACTGTGGGCTTCTCTACTTCAGGCTGGCACTGGATGAGAGTGCCTGCAGAGGATAGGAGAGAACAACCAGAGGAGGAACAGATCTTCCGGGACCTCTGGGAAGACGAGACTCAGCGGGAGGTGGTCATAGAAAGCCTCAAGGCCGATTGTGAGGTGAGGACGGGAAGACCTCCAGGGCTTTGGGAGATACCCTGAGCAGAGGTGTGTGTCTGCGCGGGGGTAAGGAGAATCTTGCCCAGAGCGTAAAACCTGAACTTCGGATACCTTCCACTCTGTGAGTACCCTGGAGAATGGCTGTGCGCCACCGCTGCCCCCTTCCCCGGGCCATCTCCAGCGCGATCGCCCTCCCGATCCCCGTCCCGCCAGTCACCGGCCCACCTTCCCATCCAGCCGCATCGTCCCGTCTCCCAGCCCTGACGGATCCCGCGGGCGAATTCGCGGACACCCTGTCTCCCGCCGCGCACGAAGCCTCGCGCGTTTGCCGGAGTGCGGCCTTCAGGCCGCTGCCGGAGACGCGGCCTGAAGGCCGCACTCCGGCAAACGTCCGCGCCATTCATCGAATTCGCCCGTGGAACTCCGAAGGGGCGAACTGTAGGCGTGCCGCTCGCGCAGCATCACCCCGCCCAATCCCCCAGCCCCGAAGGGGCTGTGAAAGAGAGAATGCCGTGGGGCCGGGCTTCCGCCCGGCCTGCGGCGGCACGCCGCCCCGTCGTCGTGCTTCTTGGGGGACGGCTGCGGGTCGCCCCGGGCGGCATGGCCGACCGGAAGGTCGGCCCCACAATCCTTTCACAGCCCCCGAAAGGGCGGGATCGAGCTCTCTCGCCCTCCAGTTGTCACTCCCGCCGCCAAAATCTTCTTTGCAAGCGGCACGCCCCCCGGGGTTCGGGGACGGGAGGCGAATAGCGGGAGGGGGAAAACAGGCATGCGTAATCACAAACGACGGCTCCTCATCGCACTCTGCGGGCTTCACCCTGCCGCAGGCCGTGCCGGGGATCCCACGCGCACGGAGGAAGAGCGTCGTCCGCGCCGCCTTCCGCGCCATCCAGCGCGGCGACTGGAAAGGTACTCGAAGCCGACCATCACGTCGCCGATTACATCATGGAAAGCAGCAAGCCAACCTCTTTATGAGAAAATCCTTCGCCGGCGGCGTTCTGAAACCCGAGGAGAAGCCGTCAGAGACACCAATACTGCATGCCGCCGTCCGCGGTGGCCGCGGCTGGCTCGACTTTCGCGCGGCGAGTTCCTGGCGGCACGCTGAGCCGATTAGGGCACCTGTCCGACGCTCAGCGGCAGCGCGATCCCCCTGACCGGACCTACACCGCCCGCGTGCGGCTCCCCGGGTGTCCCGGCGAATTCCCCGTCGTCTCCCGCCCCTCGCCCCCCGTCGTCGTCCCCTGGGCAGCGAATACCGCATCCTTCGCCTGTAATATGGCGGCCTGGGGCCGATGGGAAGTATGCGGACCCGGCGCCGGCGATGGGCCAATCGGCCGCCGGGACGGGCCTCCGTTGTTCCTCACTGGCTTTCGTAGGCGGTAGAGATTCAGATGGACGGAAGGGGCCATGCGACGCGAGCGATGAAGGGTGATGGGGTCGTGGGGGCTGGCCGCGTTGCCGGGCGGCGAGGCAGCGCGGCACGCTCGATTGACGACGGCTGGTGGTTCTCCGATCATCAGTTGGGGCCGAACGCATACCGCTGGAACATCGTACATTGAGTCGGTGCCTCGAGTTGCAGGTGGCCGCGCCGGGACCACTCGATCCGGGTTCCTGGGAGACATCGGCTTCCACACGGCCCGGTCAGAATCCGACACTGAGCGACAACGATCTGTTCTAGGACTCCGGGGGGTATCCGTTCGCTTCCTCGGCCTGGAGCTCGGCGGCTCTCTCGAGCACGGTGCGCCGTCCCGAGATGCTCGGCTCCGACGGCAGCCTCATCTCCCTCGCTTCGCCGGGATCGACACCACTCCGACGCTGGCCGACGTGACCTTCGTCGCTTCTACCGCCCGCCGGCACGGGCATCGAAAGCGTCGGCGCTCAACAGCTCCTCCTGGTCGATCCCGTCCCGAGCACGACGCCCGGTCCCTAAACCGACTACGCCTCCTCAGCCTCGGCGCGGTCGCCTCGCCATGCTCGCCGTGGCGCCGCCGCCGGAAGCAAGGCGGACGACGCATCAGCCGGATCCGCACAGCAAACCTCGGGACGGACGGCTGGTGCAGCCGTCCGAGTCCCCCGCTATCCAAAGACGCTGCCCTCCAGCATCGCCCTGCCTATGAAGCCCGGACGTGGTCCTGGTAAGCAGGCAGGATATCTGCGGGACGTGTTTCACTCTCATAAAGAAAGTCGTTCCACACCACCACCCCGTCTCACCCGTGTGAGATCGGCTGTTCGCTGGTGCTTGCTTCCGAATA